>NZ_WQNH01000073.1 GCF_009812055.1 Chelativorans xinjiangensis
GCCGGCGCCAGGCTCTTCTTTCTGCCGCCCTACAGCCCCGATCCCAATCCCATCGAGCAGGTCTTCGCCAAACTCAAGCATCTCATGCGCAAGGCCGCCGAGCGCACCATCGAGGCAACATGGAAAACGCATCGGCACGCTGATCGATCGCTTCACCCCAACCGAATGCGCAAACTATCTCCGCAATGCTGGATATGATTCAAAATAAAAGCAGCGGGCTCTAGCGAGATTTCGGTCGCCCTTCTGGCTGATGGTTCCGTTCACGCACTGTCGCGGAGGATGAGCTCTGGCTCGATTAATCTGATGTCAGGCGCCTTCCATGAACCGCGGTTTTCGATCCGCTTTAGGATTCGGTCGACACCGATCCGGCTGATCTCGTCGGCAGCATAGTTCACCGTTGTCAGCGGCAGCGCGCCATATTGCGAAATTTCCGTGTTGTCGTAGCCGACGACGGCCAAGTCTTGCGGAACGGCAATCCCGTTTTCCCGGCACCAATGAAGCGCGCCAATGGCAAGAGAATCCGTCGAGGCGAATAGTGCGGTGGGAGGCGGAGCGCTTTCCATGATCCGTGCCATCGCGGCGAAACCGTGCGCCGGCGCATGGCCTTCCGGCTCGAAGACCATGATCGCCTCTTCGGATAGTCCTGCCTCCCGCACCGCCTGTAGCGCGCCATGCATCTTGTCGAAATTGCCGAGTGCCCGTCCACCGTCAAGCATGGCGATCGCCCGGTGGCCCTGTCGGCAAAGATAGCGGAAGGCCTTGTAGGCGCCGGCCCTGTCGTCGATCGTCACGGTGTCGAGGCCGGAATCCGGTAGGTCTACCAGAAGCAGCACCGGCGTGCCGGCCTCGTCGGCAACCTTGATGTGATCGTATTCCCGGTGGTTTGCCGGATAGATCAGCATGCCGTCGACCTGGTAGGACAGGAACAGCCCGATGGCGCGCTTTTCGTTTTCGACGCTCGAATCTGATGCGGCGAACATCATGGCATATCCGGCCAGCGACAGCTGGCGCTCGATCGTGCGCGCGGCGAGGGTCAGCGTCGGGTTCATGATGTCGGTCATCACGAGGCCGATCGTCCGTGTAACGCTGTGCACGAGCGAGCGGGCGATGTGGTTCGGGAAGTAGTTCAGCCGCGCGGCGGCCTCCAGGATCAGCTCGCGCGTTTCCTCCGGAAGGCGCGGGCTGCCGCGTAGGGCGAGCGAAACGGTATTTGCCGAAAAGCCAGTGGCTTCCGCAATATCCTTCAGACGCGCGCGCGGTCTTGCCATTTTGTCCCCTCGCCCTCCGGCCTGCCGGGCCGGAACGGCAGAGCCGATATCAGGGCCGCGGCCGGATTACCAGTCCGCGACCCGGTCGCGCCCGGCGAACTGGGCGCTCTTGTCGGTGTATTCGAAGAGCTCGATCTTCACGTTGTTCGGATCACGGATCCAGGCTTGGTAGGTATCGTCGCAGGCATATTTCTTCTTGGTGATCTCGACATCCATCGACTTGATGTGCTCGATCGCCGCGTCCAGGTTCTCGACCTCCAGGCAGAAATGGTTGATCTGGTTTGTGTCGCCATAGGACGTTCCATTCTTCTGGAAAACCTCGACATGGCTGCGGCCGCCGCAGTTAAGATAGAAGCCGAACACCTTCCCATCGCGCAGGAAGTTGAAATGGATGCTCATTCCCAGCACGTCCTCGTAGAAGGCGCGGGTCTTTTCGAGGTCATGCGCGAAAATGCACACATGCGCCACCTGCTTCACCTTGATCATAGCCTTGTTCCTCCGGTCATCGCCGTTCCTTGCCCTCAATAGACGGTCAGTACCTGCGCGGGTGCTCCGGCCGCCAAGTTGCGTTCCGCCTCGATCAGTCCCAATCCGGACCCCATTTCGGATCGATGTGACGCTCGCCGCGATCGAGCCCGGCGAGCCGATTCATATCCGCCTCGTCCAAAGCGATCTCGCCGGCGGCGAGATTGGTTCTCTGCCGTTCCGGCGCCGCGGATTTCGGAATGACGATAGAGCCCAGCGCGAGGAGATAGGCCAGCGCGACCTGGCTCTGCGTCGCGCCATATTTCCGCGCGATCGCCTCGATGTCAGGATTGCCGTCCAGACGGCCGCCAGCCAGCGGCATGTAGGCCGTGACGGCAATACCCCAGTCGCGACAATGGGTAGCGAGAACCCGGTTCTGCAGAAAGACGTGCCGCTCGACCTGGTTGGTCGCGAGCCGGCCCTCGCCGATCTCCGCGATCGCCTCGTCGACATGGCGCCGGGTGAAGTTCGAAACGCCGATCAGCCGCGCCTTCCCGTGGTCCTGAACCCGAGCGAGCTCTCCGATATAGGCGCTGACCGGCGGATCGTCGTGCGGGGCCGGCCAATGGATCAGCACGAGGTCGGCATAGTCGAGCCGCATGGCTTTCAGACTGTCGTCAACGCTCTCGGCAAGTCTTCCGAGGTTAGAAGCGGTCACCTTGGTCGTGACAAAGAAGTTCGCCCGATCGATCCCGGACGCTTTGATCGTTTCGCCGACGTTCTCCTCCGTGCCGTAGGTCTGTGCCGTGTCGAGATGTCGGTAACCGAGGTCGATCGCCGATGAGAGCGCGGCAAGTCCCTCCGCTCCGGTAAGGCCGTAGGTTCCCAGTCCGATCTTCGGTATGGCGCTGTTTTGTGCCGGCAAACTACCCTCCTGGCAGGCCGCTGCAGCGGCCAATTTTCCTCAGACGGCCACAAGGCCATTGACGACGCTTGGTAAATATCTCTATATTAACGTTAATACAAGGCGGAATTTGTACCGCATTGTACGGTGATGGGGCCGTGAAAGGCTGCCGTGACCGGGAGGAGAAAGTGGCAATTCGGTGGAGCTGGGCATCGCCCAGAATCGCGCTGATCCCTGCGTTGACGGTCACCGCAGTCGCCTTTTTGGGTGCGATTTGCTGGACGATCTGGATTTCGTTCACGAGGTCGAGGCGGTTTCCCGACTACGCCATCAACCTTGCCGAATGGACGAGGCAGTACGAACGGCTTTTCCGCGACAATGCCTGGGAAACTGCGCTCAAGAACGTGCTGATCCTCGCAATCGGCAGCGCGCTAGCGATCGTTTTCGGCTTCATCCTGGCGGCGATGATCGAGCGTGAAAAGCGCGGCGAGGGCTTCTTCAGAACCCTGTTTCTCTATCCGCTCGCCGTTTCCTTCATCGTGACCGGCATCGTCTGGCGATGGATGTTCAACCCCGATCTTGGCATCCAGAACTTTCTGCGCGGGCTCGGCTGGGAAAGCGCGAACTTCAACTGGCTCGCGGATCCGCAGACCGCGATGTACGGCATTATTCTCGCCTCCATCTGGCACGGCCTCGGCTTCTATATGGCACTGATGCTGGCCGGGCTGAAGTCGATCAACTCCGAGATATGGAGTGCAGCGCGCCTCGACGGCGTGAGCTTCTGGCGGCTCTACATCGAGATCATCATTCCGATGCTGAAGTTCACCTTCCTCACCTGCGCCATCCTTTTGTCGCTGGGCGTCGTGAAGACCTATGACATCGTCCTTGCGATGACCGGCGGCGGCCCGGGGACGTCCACTTGGACACCGGCCTATTTCGTCATCAACTCCTACGCCGCGCGGGGCAATATCGGGTATGCGTCTTCGGCCGCGGTCATGATGCTTCTCATGACCGCGGCTCTTTTCCTTCCGCTCGTACTGGCAACCGCCTGGCAGGCACGGCGCCGGGAGGCAATGGCGCAATGACGATGACCGCGCAAACGGCTAGCCTGGCGACGCCAGTCAGCAAAAGCCTGCGCCGCAAACGCATCCGCGGCTCTTCCATCGCGGTTCTGGTGTTCCTTGCCATGTGGGCGGCCTTTGTCTCCATCCCGCTCTACGTGGTGATCGTCACGTCGTTCAAGACCATGGACCAGGTCGCGCTCGGCCAGGTTTTCGCCCTGCCGACCGAGTGGACGTTCGAGCCATGGCGGAAAGCCTGGTCGGAAGTCTGCGCGGGCATGACCTGCGAGGGGGTGAGCCACGGCTTCTGGGTTTCGATGAAGATCCTGTTTCCGAGCCTGCTGATCTCCATCGGCATCTCCTCGGTGACCGGCTATGCCCTGGCGTTGTGGAAGATCAGATGGGCCGGGACCTTCCTCTTCATCCTCTTCCTCTGCGCGTTCGTGCCGTTCCAGATCATCATGATCCCGCTCGTGGTGCTGATCTCCTCGCTCGGCATCTTCGGAACGATCTGGGCGGTTGCCATCGTGCATTCCGTCCTGGCCATGCCGCTTCTCACCCTCATCTTCCGGAACTTCTACAAGGATGTGCCGGAAGAGCTCATCAACGCGGCAATCATGGATTGCGGCTCGTTCTGGCGGATCTTCTTCGAGATCATCCTGCCGATGTCCGCGAACATCATGATCGTCGTCCTGATCCTGATGATCACGACGGTCTGGAACGACTATCTGATCGGCCTGGTCTTCGGGGGCGTCGGCACGCAGCCGATGACGGTGATCCTCGCGAACACCGTGATCACCTCCTTCGGCGAGGTCCAGTACAATGTCGACATGGCGGCCGCGCTTCTGACGGCCATACCGCCGCTCATCGTCTATTTCGCTGTGGGAAAATTCTTCGTCCAAGGCATCACCGCCGGGGCGATCAAGGGGTAGGCCGTGCCGGAGATCGAATTCAACAACATCGTGAAGCGCTTCGGCCGGGTCACGGTCCTGGAGGATCTCAATCTTCAGGTGGACGACGGCGAGTTCCTGGTGCTGCTCGGACCGTCCGGCTGCGGAAAGACGACCCTGCTCAACATGCTTGCCGGGCTTCAGGAGGTCACCGGCGGGTCGATCGTGATCGGCGGTCGCGATGTCACCGACCTCGACCCGAAGGACCGCGGTCTCGCCATGGTCTTCCAGTCCTACGCGCTCTATCCGACGAAGACGGTGCGCGGAAACCTGAAATTCGGGCTCTCGGTGCAAAAGCTCGACCGTGCGGAGATCGAACGCCGCGTCGCATGGGCGGCAAACCTTCTGCAGATCGACAAGCTGCTCGACCGCAAGCCGGCGCAACTTTCCGGCGGCCAGCGCCAGCGCGTCGCCATAGGCCGGGCGCTGGTGAAGAACGTCGATGTCTTCCTGTTCGACGAGCCGCTTTCCAACCTTGATGCCAAGCTGCGCACGGAGATGCGGCTTGAGATCAAACAGCTTCACCAGGAACTGGAGAAGACCATCGTCTTCGTGACCCACGACCAGGTTGAGGCGATGACGATGGCTTCGCGGATCGCCGTCATGAATGGCGGTGTGATCCAGCAGATCGCAACGCCCGATGAGATCTACGAGCGGCCGGCCAATCTGTTCGTCGCCCAATTCATCGGCTCACCGGCCATGAACACGCTCAAGGCCACCGTCGAACGCGCGGATGGGAGTGTCAGCGCGGTCCACGCGCCGACCGGCGCGCGCATAGACCTTTCTGCCTATTCCTTTTCGGCGGCGCCGAAGGATGGCGACGCCGTGATCGTCGGCCTGAGACCGGAGCACTTCTCGATCGGCTGCAACGGGCACGCCGATGCGGGTGCCTACTTTTCCTTGCCCGTCCGCTACACGGAAAAGACCGGCAGCGACGTGACCGCATTTCTGGATTCCGGCGACGGCGGTCTGATCGCCGTGCGCTTCGATCACAAGCACCATCACGTCCCCAAAATGGGGGAGATGGTCGAAATCCATTTTCCGAAAGACCGTTTCGACATCTTCGACGCGGCTTCCGAAAAAAGGATTTAGGCCGCTGGCCGAACAACCCAGGGAGGAAATGACGATGAAATCCGTTCTTAAAGGCGTGTATCTGGCGCTCTCCATGAGCGTTGTATCGATGGCGGCGCAGGCGGCGGACCTGACGATGTTCCACTCATGGTCGAACGAAAGCGAGATCGCCGCGCTCAATGTGTTCGTCGACGCGCTCAAGGCGGAGGGCCACACGATCAAGGAGCTGGCGATTCCGCATGAGCAGTCGGGTGCCGGCGGGCCGATCGTGGCACTGGTGATCGCGGGAACGCCGCCCAACATCTTCCTGACGGGCAACGCCGACGTCTATCGCGACATCCGCGACCACGGGCTTGGGCAGACGGTCGGCGAGCATTTCGACAAGATCGGCGCTACGGAAAACTTCCCGCCCGCCGTTCGCGAGGCCATCAAGGTCGACGGCGAAGTGCGCAAGATCCCGTCGGGCATCCATATCGATGGCATGGTCTATTACAATATGGAGGTGGCGAAAGCTGCCGGCGTCGACCCGACCTCATGGACGAGCTTCGACGAGATGTTTGCCGACATGGAGAAGGTGAAGGCTGCCGGCTACAACTTCATGGCGATGGGCGGCAACACCTTCCAGGCAGGCTACCTGTTCCACGCGCTGATGGCCGGCATCGGCGGGCCGGACGTGTACAAAAAGTTCTACAACGTCGATGCAGGCGGCAAGCCCGACGCTACCGTCTTCGAGGAGCAGGGGCTGCGCGATGCCATCGAGGCGTTCCGGCGGATCACGGCACAGGCCGACGAAGGCTGGGTCAACCGCCAGTGGAACGAATCCACCAACACCGTCATCTCCGGCAAGACACTGATGCATTTCCACGGCGACTGGATGAAGGGCCAGTGGAAGGCGAATGAAAAGGTGCTGGGCGAGGACTACAACTGCATCAACCTGCCGGGCACCAAGGCGCTGTCGGTGACGGTCGACGCAATGGGCATCCTCGGCGGCGATCCGGTATCGCCGGAGCAGCTGGAGGCCGAGTTCGAGCTGGCTTCGATCGCGGTCGACCCGGTCATGAACGCAGAATTCGCTTCGCACAAAGGCTCCACGCCTGTCCGCACGGACGCACCGGTGGAAAAGCTCGACGCCTGCAACAAGCTTGTCCTGGATTCGCTGGCGAAGGACAATTTCTGGGTGCTCAATCCCTTCTACGTCAGCGATTCCGACTGGATCAATTCCGTCTGGAACACGATGTTCACCTTCCAGGGCGATCCGTCCATGACGACCGACGACGCCGTCGCCATGCTGAAGGACGAGTACGACGCGATCTTCAATTGATACCTTACGGCGCGGGTGAGGCGGCCGGGCCTTTCGGTCCGAGCCGCGTCGGCATCTTTGCTTTTCCTGCTATGCGCGGCAGACTGATGGACTCGCGACCGATCGCCCTTCAGGCGGAAAGTGCTCGCATGAGATCGGAAGCCAACTGCATCTGCGGAGGGCAGCTAGGGTTACAGGTACTGGTTCCACGGAATATCCTCAGGGGGGCGTCAAGCCTGACCCTCAGTTGAATTCGGAGGTGCTATATCGCGTCTAGGTACTATACGGCGACTTTCAGCGTATGTCGCCCTCGGCAGTTGGGAGGTCCGCAGCCACTTTCGTCATAAATCACTACAAATCCAGATATAACAACTACTTATATCCAAATTCGACGCCGCTTAAGCGGCGCAGCGGCAATGGCCCGACCTTCATCGGGCCTTCCTCCCAGCCTCTACAATCGCGGCGCATTGAGGTGCGTCATGACTTGGCCGGAGCGGATCGGATCGATCTTATCTGCTTCCGCGAGCGCCCAGGGGGCCTGTTTTTCCAACCTGATTCCAACGACAGCCAGCTGGTGCTCATGGGCGCCCTGCGTTCAGGGGGCATAGCGCTGGCCTCCAGCTACTCGGTCGCGGGCGAGCTTCGCGCCGGTCGGCTGGTGCGCGTGCTGAAAGACTTCCAGATTCCCAGCATGTGGATCAAGGCGATCGTGCCCGACCGGGTTCGGTCGCCCGCGGTGGCGCGACTAATCGAGTTCGCCCGGGCAGCGCTCAGTCCCGTGGCCCCATGGGTCCGGGAAGAGATGCCGCCAAGCGAGCGAACTGTCAAAGCCGGGTAGTCCGTGTCACGGGAAAATGGAAAAACCGAAAAGTCAGCAAAGGCACGAGCGATGGCGAATTGATTTCATCATATTCGAGTCGAGGCGTACCAAAGAAATACCACTGATCCAGGTTTCGTGGTCCCGGCCGATTGTCCGCTATTGGGAAGTTGCAGTGTAGCAGCAACTTTGGAGGCGAATTTCGATTCTGGGTCGGAACTCCGGGTTCCTTTTTGTCGCGGTAGGGTGGTCAGTGGAACGACAGCTTGTTGGTAACTTATCCTGATAGCGGACGTGCAAGTTCCAGCCCCGTTGCTGCTAGGCAGCAATGCGCCACAAGTTGGCATTCATGGGACTTCTGCGTTGCGGACGTTCGCTCCGGGACCTCCGAGTGCTCCACCAATCCGACGGAGGGGATTAGAGAACCTGCGGGTGCAGTCTTTGCCGGAATACTCCGCCCGCGGTTTCAGATGAGCCCCGCCGTGTAGATATCGCTCGCCGGTAGCGGCAGAAGCCGGCTCGCCATTTCCGACTTCAGCTCCTCGAGGCGTGCGAGCTCCTCTGGCGATTTGTCCTTCTTCGCGCCCAGCGCAACGAATTCCTCGCGCACATGGCCGGGCCTGATTGCGGCCTCGGCCGTCCTGCCGCGATAGCTGAAGCGGAAGACGTAGGGGCCGGGCGGTTGGGAGATGACGTCCTTGCCGCCGATCGTCTTGTCTACGGTGAACCGGCCGTCGGTCACCGCGCGCGTCACCATTTCCAGCGCGTCGCGACCGCCGGGGCCCGAAAAGGCCGTCAGTACCAAAATTTCGCGCCGCTCGAGCGGCGTGTCGAAAAGGAGCGGAAAAACCGCCTGCATGGCCTTGAGGCCATGTACGACGCCTCCTGGAGACGCCGAGATCGGCTGCCGGATCCAGCCACCACCAGTTTGTCGGCGTGCCGGTGAACCGGATGGCCGGGAGCCAGAGATCGGAGCGGCTCTCGCCGAGCGCGACGACCGTTCCGCCGGCTTCAAGGTGGCGGGCGACCGCTTCCTTCAGCGCGATCATCCTTTGGGCAGGCGTGCGGCAGGGAACCCACAGGACGTCGTTCGGCCGCAGGGTCTCGCCAAGCGCCTCGGGCGCGCAAATGACGTCGAAGGCCTTGCCGCAGCCCGGACCCTCGAGGCTGCGGATGTGATAATAGGTGCCGGAGGAAGGTGCGACGATGCGCTTGCTCGCCCCGGCGGAGGACTTCCCGCCGCCGTAGCGCTCCGCTCCGGCAAGTGGCAGATCGTTACCCGCTCGGCCGGCGGTGTGGGGCCAAGGATCGAGGCACGCGCCACCATCTGCCCAGTCGATGATCCGCCGTGAAAGCTCCGGCGCCAGGTCCCATTCGAGGCCTATGGAGCCGAGGTCGTTGCCGGAATGGGAGAATATGCGGCCGCCGCCCGGTCGGGCCCATACCCAGTCGACCGGCACCAGGGTCTCGCCGAGCCCGTTCACGGCCACGGCGCCTTCGGGCAGCGGATTGCATCCACGGCCGTAGAAGCCGGCCACCCCCCTGTTGGTCTCCAGCTTCTTCAAGTCGATGCCCTGAAAGATCGGATGGGCATTCACCGAGCGCAGAACGAAATCGGCGCGTGTGGGCGCAGCTATCGGCCGGTACTGCGCCATGCCATCGACGAGAGGCCGCAGCATATGGCCATTGAAGAACCATTGGCCGCCGGCGTCGAGAAAAGCGACGAGCGCGTCCTTCATGGCCAGCATGGCGTTCTGGTCGAGCTGGTTGCCGGTGATCAGCCCGCTGTGGGCGAGAAGGATATCCGGTGTCAGCTCCGACTGGCTGACGATCTTCAGCTTGCCCTGTGCCGCTGCGCGGCGGACGGTTTCGGACGGACCGTCATAGGCGGATTGCAGATAGATGACGCTCATGCCACGGCTTCTATTCCCGAGAAGGCCGGCACGATGGCGCGCCGCGTTTCTCCCGTGGGACCGCTGACCCCGACCCAGCTCATGGCGACGCCGTAGAGCTCGGAAAGCTTGTTCGGATCAACCATCTCCGCAACGGGGCCATGGATCTCCCATCCCCCGGGCATCATCATGAGCACGTCGTCGGCGGCCGCCAGCGCGTGGTTCGGGTCGTGGGTGGTGAATAGAATGGCCTTGTCGCGGCGCAGCCTGAGCGCATTGAGGAGTTGGAGCGTGCGGGCCTGATTGCCAAGGTCGAGGGCGGATGTGGGCTCGTCGAAGACAAGCGTCGGAGAGCCGGTCGCAAGCGCGCGAGCAATGAGGATCATCTGCCGCTGCCCCCGGACATGCGGTCGTAGCGCAGCTCGGCGAGGTGGCAGGCGCCGACCTCCACAAGGGCCTGTTCCGCGGCCGCCCGATCCTCGGCGCTCGGCTGACCGAACAGGCCAAGCCTTGCGGCGCGCCCCATGATCACGACCTCGAGCCCGGTAAGCTTGGCCTGCGAGGCGCCGTGCTGCGGCACGTAGCCCGCGACCCGGGGTGCCTGCCGGCTGCCCTTGGCCAGAGGTTGGAAGCCAAGCAGTGCCCGAAGCAACGTCGTCTTGCCACGACCGTTGGGCCCGAGAATGGCCATGGAGCGGCCGACCGACACGGTGAAACTGACACCGGAAAAGAGCGTGCGGCTGCCGAAGGAAACGGAGGCGTTTTCCAGACCGATCATGCGCGGTTCGCCTCCGTGAAGTGGCGGCGCAGCAGCGTTAGCATGGAGATCGACCAGCGTTGGTTTCCGCAAAGTCCAGCCGGTCAAGCATCGCGTGATTCCACATGGCTGCGGGTTGCGCCTATATTTTCGCACACCGCAAGCTGCTTTGAGCAGTCCATGATTGCGCCTGTCCAAAGGCTGTTCCCATGAGTCGATTCTGGATCGTCCGCTTCTGGCATTCCTTCTCTGCCGCAGGGCTGCTGATAGGGACACTCTTCTTTGCTGCCTCGCTCACCCCGACCCTGCTTCCACGCACCTTTGTGACGCAGGGTGTTCTTTCTGGAGTTTCCCTCGCTGCCGGATATGGCCTCGGCGTGTTCGGCCGCTGGCTGGCTGACTATTTGGAGCTGCCGGGGCCCAAGGACCGCACCGTGTGGACCATCAAGCTTGTCGCCGCCGTTGCATGCACCATCGTTGCCGTCGCCTTCCTTTGGCGGGCTTCGGAATGGCAGAATTCGATCCGAGATTTGATGGGACTTGAACCGGTCGATACCGCGCATCCGCTGGAGGTCGGTCTGATCGCTTTGCTGACTTTCGCATTCCTGATCGCTTTGGCTCGATTGTTTCAGCGAACATTCCTGTTCATCTCCAGAAAGCTCAACCTCTTCGTGCCGAAGCGCTTGTCTTATGTGGTCGGCATTGTCATTGTGATCGCGCTGTTCTGGTCCGTCATCGAGGGAGTTCTCTTCAGGTTTGCCCTCCGTGCCGCGGATTCCTCCTTCCAGGCGTTCGATGAACTCATCGAGCCCGAGACCCAACAACCTAGCGATCCCAACAAGACGGGCAGCGATGCCTCCCTGCTCGCATGGGATGAGCTTGGACGCGCGGGGCGGGAATTCATCGCGACGGGACCGGCCAGCACGGATTTGCGTGCTTTCTCAGGTCGGGACTCGCTGGAGCCAATCCGCGTCTACGTAGGACTGCGCTCCGCCGATACACCCCGGACGCGGGCAAAGCTCGCCCTGGAGGAGCTCAAACGCGTCGGCGGATTCGAGCGATCGGTGCTCATCGTTGTGACGCCGACGGGCACCGGCTGGATCGACCCGGCAGCCATGGATACTGTCGAATATCTGCATGGCGGCGACGTGGCGAGCGTCGCCATCCAGTATTCCTACCTCACAAGCTGGCTGTCCCTGCTTGTCGAGCCCAGCTACGGAGCCGAAGCCGCCCGTGCCCTTTTTGCGGAAGTCTACGGACATTGGACCAAGCTGCCCAGGGAAAGCCGCCCAAGGTTGTACCTGCACGGCTTGAGTCTTGGCGCTTTGAGTTCCGAACAGTCCGCCGACCTGTTCGAAGTGATTGGCGATCCCTATCACGGCGCACTTTGGAGCGGTCCTCCGTTTCCTAGCAGAATCTGGCGGGCAGTCACCGGCGGCCGGAATCCAGGCTCGCCGGCCTGGCTGCCGCGCTTCCGGGACGGATCATATGTGCGGTTCACGAGCCAGGAAAACGCTCTGGCAATTCCGGGCGCGCATTGGGGACCGATGCGGATCGTCTATCTCCAGTATGCGAGCGACCCGGTGACGTTCTTCGAGCAGTTGTCCCTGTACAGAGAACCGGATTGGATGATCGCACCGCGCGGCCCCGAGGTGTCTCCCGAACTGCGGTGGTATCCAGTGGTCACACTGCTGCAGCTTGCGCTCGACATGGCCATGGCAACGACGGCACCCATGGGGCACGGACATGTCTATGCGCCCGAGCACTATATCGACGCCTGGATCGAAGTGACGGACGTTCAGGGGTGGAGCGCGGAGCAGATCACGCGGCTGAAGCGGGAATTTGAAGAACGGCAGTGAGGGGAGGTGCGTTACCAGTTCGGCGACCGCGCCACGAGCAGCACCGAGTCGACTTGCGATTTTACGGGTTCACGAATGCCGGGCCTTATCGCGATTGCCGGAGTCGCCTCCCGACAACAGCACCGAGAACCAGCGGCTCGAGGGTTCCTGCGCGCAGTAGATGACGAATGCGATCAAGACGCCGATAAACACACCGGGCAAGCCCCACTTGAAGCTCCAGAAAAAGACCGAGAACTGTGATCGGAGTGGGGTCTCGATGCCGATCGGCGTCTTATTCAGTTATTTCATTGCAAATAGCGGGGTCAGTACAAGATGCCGATTCACATCGTCAGGCAGTTGCAGCGGTTGGGTGCCCGTATCGTCGTGATGTATGGCCACAGGCACATAGACTGGATAGGACATTGCGGTGGGCTGCGGATCATTTCGGCGCCGTCGCCAGTCATGGAAAGCACAGACGAGGACACAACTTACTTTCATATCCACCCAATCGGCCTGGATGGCAACGGGGAGCTGACGTTGCTATCGCCGGTGCGCGTCGACGTTCCCGGCGCCTGCTTGCACAGCTGACGGGTCCTTTACTTCGCCGTTGTCCGGCGCGCCCATCAAATCGGAAAGCCACTTGGTCGAAGGCGATTGCGCGCAGAAGGTAATTGCCGCAATTGTGATTGGAACTCCGATGAATGCGCCGAACAGGCCCCATAGGAACATCCAGAGGAAAACCGAAAACAGCACGAGAAAGGGCGACAGTGCCAACGCCTTACCCGCTACGCGCGGCTCTACGTAGCTGCCGATGGCGAACTGTATAAGATTTAGGCAGGCAAAGACAAACAGCGCGGAATACAGGGATTCGAACTGCGCCAGCGCGTAGAAGGTCGGCAGCAGCGTTGCGATGAACGGGCCGACGAAGGGGATGAAATTCAAAGTGAAGGCGATGACGCCCCACTCCGCCGCAAGCTGCAGACCGAGCGCCAGGGCAAACACGTAGACCATACCGCCGGTTGCAACGCTCATGATCGTCCTGATCATCAGATACCGGCGCAGCTTGGTGGCGGTGCGTTCGCCGCCTATGATCAGGATGCGCGCAGCCTCGCTGCTGACGATGCTGGGGATCTTTCGTGTCAGCGGGCCGACCTCGAGCAGGCCGAGCAGCACGTAGATCAGTACCACGATCCAGAACGAGATCATGGTATTCACCGGGCCGACAGCCCCTGCATCGCCCCCACGGCCCAACGCATGTTGAAGTGCTCGGCCCACAGGCCGGCAACGGCGATCCCATGCGTCTCCAGCCAGGCGGTCGTCTGTTCGTAGAGCCCCTGAAGCCGAGGCGTCTCTGCGATCAGGGATCGACCGATCCGGCCGAAACCCCAGGCCACGACGGAGGCAAACACGATGAAGACAAGCACGATCAGCGTGACGACAATGGCGAGCGCCAGAAGCTGCGGCAGACGCGTCTGAAGCCGGTCTTGAAGCGGCCAGGCGATTGCGATGATGAAGAGGGCGCAGGCAACGGGCGCAATGATCGCGTCCGCGAAATAGAGCGCCGCCAGCAGCAGAATTGCGCAGATGATGCCCAACGGCACCGGAACCATGCGCGCGTTCATTGCTATGGCTGCCCTTGCGAGCAAATACCGGACATCGCTACCTCTGACCGTTAAGTTTCATTCACAAAAGCCAAAACACTTGTCCGAGCGTTAGCCGTCAATTCGATTCAAGCGTGTCGTGGAAGCTCAGAATCTCCAGATCATTGGTACCATGAACACAGCCACGACAAAGAACCAGAGCATCAGCGGTAGACCGAGCTTCCAATAGTCGCCGAAAGCGTACCCGCCGGGACCCATGACCATCAGGTTTGTGGGGGTTGCGATCGGTGTCAGGAATGCCGCTGCCGCCGCTATCGCAGTGCTCATAAGCACCGGGCGAGGCGAGATACCCATGGTTGCCGCAGCCGCCACGCCGATTGGGATGACGATGAGAGCGGTCGCGGTGTTGCTGATGAGCTGCCCCATGATGGCAGTCAGCACGAACAGGCCGGCGAGCAGGGCAATGGGGCCGGCGTCGCCGACGACCGACACCAGATGCTCTGCCATCAGCTTCGCGGCGCCCGTCTCGACCATGGCAGTGGACAGCGGCATCATCGCTCCGACAAGGATCACCGTCGTCCAATCGACGGCGCGATAGGATTGCTCGACGCTCATGATCCCTGACAGGACGACCGCGCCGGCGGCGAGCAGGCCGGCTATCGCCGGCGGGGCAATGCCCGTGGCGAGGAGCAGGACCATCGCGACCAGAATGGCAACGGCCTGGCGGGCACCCGGCCCCATCGGTACCGCCTGGCGACGCACCAGTTCGGGCGAATTGACGACCAGGACATCCGGATCCTTGAGGCGCTGGTCGAGAGCTTTCCATGTTCCCTGCAAGAGCATCGTATCGCCGGCCTGCAACACGATACCTCCTGCGTCTCGTGTTGCATTGGTGGCGGCAACCTCTTCGCCGGCGCGCTGCACTGCAAGGACAATCAGGTCGCCGCTCTCGGTAACCATGCCCGGGAAAACGTTCTGTCCGATAAGGCCGGAGCGCGGCGGGATCACCACCTCAGCGAGGCCCGAACTGCGATTGAACAATGTTTCCTCTCCCTGCCCGGGCGCCGCCAACTCGCTGAACGCGAGGTGCTTATCGGCAGCGAACGCGGCAGCCGACTCGGCGTCGCCCCGCAGCAGCAGGTGATCGCCCTCGGCGATAACAGGTCTGCGCAGTGGACTGGCCGTTTCACCCTCCTGAACGGCGACGAGCTTCAGGTCGGGATACGTGGCCAACTCGATGGCAGACGCGGGCATGCCGATAAAGGGCGAACTTGCGCGCATGCGCATCTGATAGACGCCACTGACAAGGCCGTATTGCTCGACAAGCGTCTTCGCATGGCGGCTGAAGTCGGCGGGCATGGTCGCGCCATTGCGTTCGGGCAAGAGCCGCTTTCCGAATAAGATGATGATCGCCATCGTTCCGGCCAGCAGCGGCAAGCCGACAAGCGCGAACTCGAAAAAGCCGAAACCGCCGAAGCCGGCGTCGCTGCCCGCGTCCGAGACCAAGACGTTCACTGGCGAGCCCGTCAGAGCAAGCTTCGAGCCGGCGTGCGCGGAAAAAACGAGGGGCAGGAGCAACTGCGCCGAATTTCGCTTCAGGCGGACGGCAATGACGACTACCACCGGCAGGAGAGCGGCGACAGCACCGTTGACGCTGATCAGCGCCGTAAGGAGCGCGACCATACTCATCGTTAGCACCAGCAGGCGAGTGCGGCTCTCTTCGCCCGCGCCACGGATCAGAAGCTGCCCAGCCCACGCGGTGACACCTGTGACATCGAGCCCAGCACTGACGATGAAGAGAGAGGCTATGAAGATCACCGCGGGATCACCGAACCCGCCGAGAGCCTGATCGATCGTCAGCACGCCGGTCGCCCACAGCGCCATCGCAGTCGCCATCGCGACAACGACGACAGGCAGCTTGTTCCAGACGAACAGGACGACGACGACCGCGATGATGGTGGCAGTGTACGCTATGGGGCTCAATACTTAGTTCCTCACCGGCCCTTTCGAGCCAACAAATTTAACCACTGCCAACATCCGAAACCCGACTGCCGCCGGGGCCGCGGCATGACTGCTACTCTTCCATAGTCGCCATAAGTATGCCGAGGCGGCAGCCCTTCTCGTATTCGGCAAGGTTCACGTATTCCTTGATGGTATGGATCTCGGCCTGTCCGGCGCCGATGGTGATGGTGGGAACGCCGTGCTTGTCGAGCCAGTTGGCGTCGAGACCGCCGTTGGAGAACAGGTAGGTAGGCTCGATGCCGAGCATCTTGAGCGCCTTGGCAGCGCACTTCACGACAGGACTGTCCTTGCTCAGTTCGAAGGGCGGGTAAGCTGCCTGGTGGCTGAACTTCAATTCGGCCTTGCCCCCCTCATGATCCTCCACCTCATTTTGCGCTTTCGTGAACGCTTCTTTGTAGCCGTTGGCGATCTTTGCCGCGAAGGCCGCCTCGGAACTCCGCGCCTCGCCCTTGATGAAGACGTAGTCTGTGACGACATTGGTCGCATCGCCCGCCGGTTTGTCGCCCTTGCCGCCGAATATCCCGACATTGCTGGTTCCCCGGCCGTCGGGCTTGACGACCTTGCCGAACCAGCCCGCCTGCCTCGCCTCCGTCAAGGCGATGGCGCCAACAAGCGTCGCCGATATGCCCTTCTCGGGCGCCACCCCGGCGTGGGACGCGCGACCCTTGATCTCGACTTCCCAGTTTTCCTGTCCAACCGCGCCGATGATCAGGTCCGAAGCGAGTTGCCCGTCGACATTGACGCACATGACCGGTCCGCTCAGATCGGCGGGGTTCAGCTCGCGCGCTCCATGAAGCCCACTCTCCTCCCGCACCGTGAAGAGCAGTGTGATCGGCGGATGCGGCAGCTTGTTCTTGATAAGCGTTTCGGCAAGCACCGCCAGAAGGGCAACCCCCGTTCGGGCGTCGCCGCCAAGCGCAGTCGTGCCGTCGGAGACGATGCGATCACCCTCCCGTCGAGGCTTCGCCCCGGCGCACAGTGGCACCGTATCCAGGTGGGTCGAGAACAGCAGCCTTGGTCCGCTACGAGTCCCAGGCAGATCCACGATGAGATTCCCCGTCTCTGTCGGCAGCGGAATACGTGTATTGGCATCGTCGAAGCGGATTGCCGAAGCCGGCACGCCAACTGCCTTCAGCGCATCGCTGACGGCTGCGGCGATATTGGCTTCGTGCCCGGTAACGCCTTCGACCGAGAGAAACCGCATCAGGTGCTCTTCTGCGGCGGCGACATCGAGAGGAATAGAGGGCTTGCTCATAGGTCCATCCTTGTCATTTGAGTGCCGCATCACTTCAGGCTGTCGCTCCTGCCGTCACAGCCCCCATGGCAGGCCGAGCATTTTCCAGACCGCGAAGAGTGCCGTCCACAGCACGAATATCCACACGACATAGGGAAGCATCAGGGACACGATCGTACCGACGCCTGCCGATTTGTCATATTTCGTGGCGAAGCCGACGACGAGCGCGAAATACGCATTGAGCGGCGTGATCGCATTCATTGGGGAATCGCCGACGCGGTAGGCTGCCAGAACCGCCTCGGGTTCGACGCCCAGCTTCATCAAAAGCGGCACGAAGACCGGCGCGAAGATCGCCCATTTCGCGATTGCCCCAGTGAGTAGCAGATCAATGATCGCGACCACGACGATGAAGCCGATCAGCAACGGCAGCGCGCCGATATTGGCCGCTTGCAGGACGCCGGAGAGGCTGAGCGCCATGACGGTGCCGATGTTGGTGTAGGTGAAGTAAGCGACGAACTGACTCAGCACAAAGAACAGGAAGATAGTTGTTTAGTCCCGGCATTTGATAGATTGGATCGAGCCTGAAGCGTTCGGGCTCCTTTGTCCAGCATTTGCAGATGTATTCGTAGG
>NZ_WQNH01000074.1 GCF_009812055.1 Chelativorans xinjiangensis
GCAGCGCCCTGAGCCTTTGCGCGGTTACCGCCGCGACTCAGGTCTTGATTAATGGTGGGAGGTCCGCAACCACTTTCGGCATAAATCAATAAAATACTATATATAACAATAACTTAGGCTGTCTCGGGGCGGCCTTTATTGTTTTGGCACTGATGATTTCGGACGACGGATACCCGCGGTAGGTTTCGGCGGCGAATGACAGGTAATTCTGCGCTCGTCGACGATATACCTGAGGTTCTGGATGCCGTTCTCGGTGAAGACGACGATGGGTTCGCTCAATTCAGATGCAGGATAGTCGTCGTAGACGCTCAGGCAACCGTCGTAAGAGAACATTTCGATCGAGCAATCGCGCAAAAACTCTTCATCCTCGCCGAGCATCTCTGCGACATAGCTGCTGGGAAGTCTATTTCACGACTTGGCGCGGGCGCAAGGAATGCCGGATCGAAGAAGGGCTCCTGATGCCCGACCATGTGCACATGCTGCTATCGATCCCGCCGAAATACTCTGTGGCGGAGGTGATCGGGTACGGCCATCGTGCTGCATGTGGCGCCCTGGGTGTGCCATCTAGATCACGATGACGCTTCGTTGAATCGTCATCCCGATCTATCCCTTTGTTTCAGCATGATCTTTTCCGAAAACCGGTATCCACTTTTCGGGATCATGCTCTAGCCGTTGCATGGGCACGGCCAGCTATCCCACCACAAGTTCGACCTGGCGGCGGGCTTGCCGGAGCGCCGATATCAGGCGGTTTTGCCCACGGACGAGCTGTGTCTTGGCAAAACCGAGCGTCGTCTCTCCATGGCGGTCGAGTTCAGCGGCGGCTGCGATCGAGGGCAGGGGAGGGATCGTCAGCGCCGGATCGTGACGGAAGCGGTTCACGCGGGTGAAGTTGATCGGCACGAGAATGCGCGCGAGATCCTGGATGACCCGGTTGGCCACCTTGGGCTGGATGCTCCCCGCCTTCATCTTTGCATAGAAACCTTCCAGAGCCGAGGCCAGCTCTTCGACAGCCCTCTTCGACGGCGCAAGGTCGAACCGGTCGCCCGCCTTCGCCTGATAATCCGCCACCGTTCCGGCAAACTCGCGCGCCGTGGCCCGCCAATCGAAGGGCAGGATCTCGGCATTGGCGTTGCGCAGGACAGCCAGCAGATAAACCTTGATGTCGCGCAGGAGGACGTCTTTGTCGGCGATCTCCAGCGTATCGTTTTCCGTGTGCCATGCGATGTTGCCACCGCAGCCGCCCACCGTATAGTAGCCCTTCTCCTCGCGCAGCACGTCCGGCATGGTCGAGGACAGCATGAAATAGCTGGAAATACCGATATTGTTGAAGGAATAGTCGCCGGCGCGGTGCGGACGCTCGCCCTCGATGGTCTTGCCGGCGACCTCTTCGATGACGCCGGCGAGGAAGTCCTCGGTCTCGCTCATACGGCACAGATTGATGAACTCGCTCGCCCAACGGCAGCCGGGGCTGTCGCAGTTCACCTGGGCAACGGCATTCTCCTCCAGATCGAGCGCAAAGGTGTCGGAAAACCAGGTGGAGCCGGCATAGCGTCCGGTCGAATGGCCGGGCCACCAGCAGATGCGCACCGACCGCTTCAGCTTGTCCCTGTTCTGCCATAGGACGCGGGCGATCTCCAGCATGGTCGCGTCGCCCGTGGCATTGTCGCCAACCCCGACATCCCAGCTGTCGAGGTGGCCGTGCAGGAGCACGTATTTTTCCGGCTCTTCGGTCCCCTTGATGAAGACTTCAGGCAGCTTGGAGGTGAACCATCCCTCTTCCATCTCCGTGAAGACGGTGACGCTGCCGCCGCGGTCCGCAATCGCCGCGAGCGCTTCACCGTCCGGCTTGTTGACGGCGACGGCCGGGATCTTCGGCTTGCGCGGTAGGTCGTCGAGGTCCGGTGTGCCCCAGATGGTCGTGCAGATGCCCCAGTGAATGTCCACTCCGGGGTTGATGCCGATCACGGCGATCGCGCCGATCTCCTCGAACTGGGAGACGAGGCCAGGGCTCGCGAAGCCCTCGGAGATGACGATCTTGCCGCGAACGTTGTCGGCCAGTTCCTTCGTCGTCTCGACCTTCTGCTCGAACATGTCGGTGATCATGGCGTTGTGGCGTGCACCGATATAGACGAGCTGCCCTTCGACGCCGCCTCGCGCGTCGGTGCTGTAGGCCGGCGGCTTGGCCCGGAACGTCTTGCCATCCGCCTCGACCCGCGCAAGCCCGGGCAGGCTCAGGTAGAGGTTCGGCTCATGCATCGTGACTTCGACGCCATGCTTGCGCAGGCGGGAGGCCACCTCGTCCATGCCGCGGTTCACGTCGTCGGGGTGCTCGCGCTTGAAGGTGGAGAAGCTTTCGATCAGCGCCCATGGCTCGTCAAGCGAGACTGCACCAAGAATGTCGTTTTCCAGCTTGTTCATCAGCAAAAGCCCCCACTGTTTCATACAGTAAAACATCGTTTTGTAACGCGAAGGAAAGCTAACAGAGGTGACGTTAACCCGCAAGCACCCGGATGCGGCAATGCGATTGGGCACTGGCAAGCGATTGATCCTGCGAGGGAATGTCGTTGCGCGTCGCCCCTACGGCGTCTGGCGAGTCCCGGCGTGGCTGCACCTGGAAGCGGGCGTGGGAAAGAGAACAACGGGGCAGCGTTAGATCAGGCTATGGATCTCATGGCCGTCGGCTTGTTCCCTGCTTCTGTTCGATGCAGAGACAGTTTCGACGATATCTCGCTTGCGGCATCGAGCGCTGCCTGGATGTAAGCTCCGCGCCGCTCTTCGTCCAAGCGCACGACGGCGCCCGCTACCGATATGGCGGCGATGACGTCGCCATTGGCGCCTGCGATCGGCGCGGCCACGGAGAAGGCGCCTTCATCGAGATCATTGAGCGCGATATTGTACCCGTTGGCCCGGATACGCACCAAGGCCTGACGGAGCTTTTCCCGATCCGTAATGGTGTTGGGCGTGAAGGCCTCGAGCGGGTTTGCCAGCACTGCATCCACGATGCTGCCTTCGGAATAGGCGAGCAGGCAGAGCGAACCGCCACCGGCATGTAGCGGGCCATAGCGTCCGGCCTGCGCGAAGAGCCGGATCGAGTGCCGGCCGGAGCGGGTCGCCAGCACCAGCGTCCTTAGGCCTTCGCGGATGACCAGATTGACGTTCTCCGATGTCTGGTCGCGTAGGGCGTCCATGACCGGCCGCGCTGCGAAAAGCAGGCTCCCGTCGCGCCCGACGCGCTCGCCCAGAACGCCGACGCGGTAGCCGAGTGAATAGACCGCCTGTTCGGGATCGCGATAGACGAAGCCGCGGTCCTCCAGCGTCTGCAGCAGGCGGAAGACCATGGATTTCGTGAGCCCGAGAGACTTGGAAAGCGCAGTCACTCCCTGTCCCGGCTCGTCGGCCAGCGCCTCGAGCACGAGCAGCGCCCGGTCGACCGCCGCGATTTTGTAATCTCTTGAACTGGTATCGCCCATCCGCTGCACTCCTCCCTGGCTGATTATCGTTCTCTGATGGCCTGTTGCAATATTGCAGATTTGTGATTTACTCAATGGATAGAAACACTGTTTCATACAATAAAACAGTGAGGGGTGCATCGATGCGAATTGCCTATGTGGTTCCGGGACCGATGTCGAAAGGCCCGATGGGCTCGAAGGAGATGCAGAGGCGCGAGGCGCTCTTGAATTCCTGGGCGTTTCCTGGAACAGAAGTTGCGGTTGTCGACGTGCCTGATGGGCCCGCATCCATCGAGTCGGCTTATGAGGAGGCGCTCTGCGTCCCGGCGGCGATCGACCTCATCATGAAGTGCGAGCGCGACGGCTTCGACGCAGCCATTATCGGCTGCTTCGGCGATCCGGGCCTGGAGGCGGCGCGCGAGCTTACCCGGATGCCGGTCGTCGGACCGTGCGAAAGCTCGCTTCTCCTGGCGGCCGGCCTTGGTCACAAATTCTCGATCCTCACCATATTCGACAGTCTGATCGCCGGCCAGGAACTGCTTGCCCATAAGGCGGGCGTTCGCGAGAAACTTGCCTCCGTGCGGGCAACGGGCATTCCGGTGCTCGACCTGATGAAGGATCCCGAGCGCACCAAGGCGCGGCTGATCGAGGTCGCGGGGCAGTGCGTGAAATTGGACCGGGCGGATGCCTTCCTGTTCGGCTGCATGACCATGTCCTTCCTGGATCTGGCGGACGAGATCTCCGCGGCTGTCGGCGCCCCCGCGGTGAATGCCGGCAAGGCGGCGCTGAAGCACGCCGAGGCACTGGTCTCCATGGGGCTTTCCCATTCCAAGGCAGCCTTCCCCATGCCGGCGAAAATGCAAGCCGGCCAGACTTTCGAGACACTGCGGGTGGCCTGAGCCGCGCGCCAATGAGAACAATCAAGAAGAACAATGATGAGACGTCCCTTCAGAGGAGAAGAAAAATGAGATTTATCCGTAAGGCGGTCTTGCCCGCCGCGTTCCTGGCAATGCTGGCCGCTTCGCCGGCCCACGCGGGTGACCCGATCCGCACGATCGATCTTTTCACCCGTCCGCAAGCCGCCCAGCCGCAGGAGTTTCAGTCCGTCCAGCTGATCGCGCAGGAATGGCGCAAGCTCGGTCTCGACGTAAATGTCCGTGTCATGCCCTGGGAGCAGATGTCGGACGTGGTCTGGTACCAGCGCGACAAGTGGGATGTGACCGCCTGGCAGATGGTCGGCCGGCCCGAACGTTCCGACCCCGACGAGATCGTATTCAATCTCTTCCACTCCTCGACCGCCGAGAAGGGCTACAACTTCATCGGCTACACCAACCCGGAATATGACGCCATCGTCGAGGCGCAGCGCGTCGAGATCGATGAAGCGGATCGCAAGGAGCTCATCCACAAGGCGCAGGAGATCCTGGCGCGGGACCAGCCGAACATGATGCTGGTGCATCCCAAGCAGACCTTCGCCTTCGACAAGACGGTGTGGGATCCCGCCTCTGTGGTCAACCAGAGCGGCATCGGCATCCGCAACACTTGGACTTTTCTGTCGCTTGCGCCGCTGGGTGACCAGAAGGACATCATCCTGAACTCGGCCGACAATGTGCAGGCGATCAACCCGCTCTATATCTCCGGCGGCGTCGACAGCTGGGTGTTCGAGCTGGTTTATGACAGGCTGGCCCGCGTCGGCCCTGACGGCCTGCCCAAGCCCTGGGCCGCCGAGACCTACGAGTGGAAGGACGACAGGACGCTCGAGGTCAAACTGCGCGAAGGCATGAAATGGCACGATGGCCAGCCGGTGACGCCGGAAGACGTCAAGTTCTCCTTCGAGGCCGCCGTCAGCGGCGAAGCACCGATGTACGCGCCTTTCGCGACCAACATCGAGAGCATTGAGATCGGCGATGGCTCGACCATCACCTTCACGCTGAAGCAGCCGGCTGCGTCCTTCGTCACTTCCAGCCTCGCCAAGATCAACCTTGTTCCCAAGCACGTCTGGGAGCCGATCATCGAGGATCTGAAGACTAAGGAGGAAAACGCCGAAAGCTATCAGGAACAGACGCCGATCGGCTCCGGTCCTTACAAATTCGAGCGGTGGCTGACCAACGAGGAGATCGTGCTTTCAGCCAACAAGGAGCACTTCAACGCGCCCAAGGCCGACCGCTGGATCCTGCGCATCGTGCCGAATGTCGAGGCGGCGCTCGGCATGCTGCGCTCCGGCGAGATCAACTTCCTGGCCGAATTCGGGGGCGACCCGCAAGTGCTCATACAGGCGGCCGAGCAGGACGGCGATCTCGAAGTGGTCTCCACGGTCGAGATGGGCTTCCGCTACGTGGCCTTCAACCACCGCCGTCCACCCTTCGACGACCCGGCTTTCCGTCGCGCGCTTTCCGCGGCGGTTGATCGTCAACTCATCGTAAAGGCGGCGTTCCGCGGCTTTGCCGAACCGTCCAACTCCGTCGTCTCCCCCGCCCTCGGCTTCTGGCACGACGCTTCCGTGGTGGAGAATTTTGAGAGCGGTCTCGATGCGGCAAAGAGTATCCTTGAGGAGGCTGGCTATACGCTCGAAGGCGACCGCTTGCACTATCCCGGCGACCAGAAGGAAACGCTCGCCAACTGATGGCTTCGGGCGGCGCATTTACACGGGTGCGCCGTCCTTGCCCTCTTTCCTTTTCTGCCTTGAACTCGGACGGGCACGGGTCTTCTTCGAGTCGAGACAAAGGAATATCGTTTCATGCCCCACCTGAAGGCGGCAGCAAGCCGCACGCTTCAGCTTGCACTGGTTCTCTGGGCGGTCGTCACGATTCTTTTCCTGATGTTCCGCCTGATGCCGGGCAATCCCATGGCCGCCTACATCGATCCCACCTTCACGGCCGAGCAACAGCAGGCGCTGATGGCGCAGTTCGGGCTCGATAAGCCCCTATGGGAACAATATTTCATCTATCTCGGCAACCTGCTGCAGGGCGAGCTCGGCCAGAGCTTTCGTTATCGCGAGCCGGTCGCCGAACGCATCTTCACCCTCCTGCCCAACACGCTGATCCTCACCTTCTCCTCTCTTATCGTCGCCTATGCCTTCGGCATCCTCGCAGGCGCGTATCTTGCCTGGCGCCGCGGCAGTGCGGTCGAGAAGGCGGCCATACCGCTGGTGCTGACGACCCGGGCCATGCCGGAGTTCTGGCTGGGGATGGTGCTGCTCGCCATCTTCTCCTTCTGGCTCGGCTGGTTCCCGGCGGGCGGCACGCGGCCGGCAGGCGCCAGCTATGGCAGCCTCTGGGCGCTCTACACGTCGCGCGAGTTCCTGAGCTACCTGGCGCTTCCCGCACTGACCCTGGCAATCTACAGCCAGGGGCTGCCGCTGCTCCTCATGCGTTCGAACATGCTCGATGTCATGAAGGAGGATTTCGTCACCATGGCCCGCATCAAGGGCCTTTCCAACTGGACGGTGGTCGTGCGCCACGCGGCGCGCAATGCGCTTCTGCCCGTCATGACGTCCTTTGCCATCGCGGTCGGCTACCAGCTTCAGGGCAATGTGGTGGTGGAGACCGTCTTCTCGTGGCCGGGGCTCGGGCGTGAGCTCGTCAGGGCGGTTTCCGCCTCCGACTATCCGCTCGCCCAGGGCGCGTTCCTGATGATCGCGGTCGTGGTCATCCTGATGAACCTGATCGCCGACCTTCTCTACGCCTTTCTCGATCCGAGGGTGAGCCATGCCTGACGTCGCGCTTTCGAGGCCGGGCCTTCCCGCACGCATGTTCCGCAGCCTGCACCTGCCGCTCAACGACCGGTTTGCGCTCTTCGGCCTTGCCGTCTACGCGGTCTTCGTGCTGACGGCGATCTTCGCCGACCAGATCGCGCCCTACGACCCGACGGAAATCCTCTACACGCCCGAATATGATCTGGCCGCGGATCTGCGCCCGGGCGAGGACGGCTTCATCCTGGGCACCACCAGCCTCGGCCGGGACATCTTCTCCCAGATCGTCCACGGCACGCGCTCCGCTTTGCTGATCGGCATCACAGCCGCCTTCATGGTGGCGCTGATCGGCTCCATCGTCGGGCTCGTCTCCGGATATTTCGGAGGCTGGATCGATGCCATCCTGATGCGGCTTGCCGACATTGCTTTCGGCATACCGTTCCTCCCCTTCGTGGTCGTGCTTGCGGCCTTTCTGGAACCGTCGATCTGGAACGTCGTCATCGCCATGGCGCTGGTGCTCTGGCGTGACACGGCCCGCGTCATCCGCAGTCAGGTGCTGACGCTGCGCGCGCGCAGCTATGTGGATGCGGCGCGGGTCTCAGGCTCTTCCGATCTGAAGATCATCATGCGTCACATCGCGCCCAACATCCTGCCGCTCTCCTTCCTCTACGGTTCGATCGCCATTGGTTGGGCGATCCTCACGGAAGCCTCGATCTCCTTCCTCGGCTTCGGTGATCCGCAGTCGATCAGCTGGGGCTACATGCTGCAGGATGCGTTTGCGAGCCAGGCGCTGGCAAAGCAGGCGTATTACTGGTTCGTGCCGCCGGGCATCTGCATCATCCTTGTCGTTTCCGCGGGCTTTTTCATCACGCGCGGCTATGAAAACCTCCTTTTTCCGAAGCTGGGCCGATGAGCGGTACCCTTCTCTCCGTCCGCGACCTGAAGGTCAGCTACAGCGTCGGCGACGGCAAGGTCGACGCGGTCGACGGTGCGAGCTTCGATGTGCCACGCGGCTCCATCGTCGGGCTGGTGGGCGAATCCGGCTGCGGCAAGACGACCGTGGCGCGGGCGCTTACCCGTGTCATCGCCGACAATGCCACCATCACCGGCGGGCAGATCCTTTTTGATGGCGCGGACATCGCCGCCATCCCCGAGCGGCAGATGAATGCGCTGCGCTGGCGCGACATCGCCTTCATCCCGCAAAGCGCCATGAACTCGCTCGATCCGGTCTATACCGTCGAAAGCCAGCTTCACGAAGTGCTGCGCCGGCGCGGCGGCATGAGTGCGAGGATCGCGCGTGCGCGTGCGGAGGAACTCTTCAAGATGGTGGGCATCGAGAAGAACCGCTTGCGCGACTATCCGCACCAGTTCTCCGGCGGCATGCGCCAGCGCGTGGCGATTGCGCTCGCCCTCGCCCTCAACCCGAAACTGGTGATCGCCGACGAGCCGGTGACCGCTCTCGATGTGATCGTCCAGCGCCAGATCCTCGACCAGTTGCGCGGACTCCAGGCGATGCTCGGCATCTCGGTCATCCTCGTCACGCACGACATCTCGGTCGTTGCCTATGTGTGCGACAAGACTGTCGTCATGTATGCCGGCCGCATCGCCGAGGCCGGGCCCATGGACGCTGTGCTGACGCGCCCGTCGCACCCCTACACGATGGGCCTGCGAAACGCCTTTCCGGACCTGAAAGGCGCGGCAAGCGGCACGCTCACGCCGATCGAAGGCGCGCCGCCCAACCTTGCCTCACCCCCTCCCGGCTGCCGTTTTGCGCCTCGCTGCCCCTTTGCGATGGAGATCTGCTCAAAATCGCAGCCGTCGCTTCGCGAGATGTCGCCAGGACACGCCGTTGCCTGCCATCGCGCCGACGAGGCGCCGGTGCTGCGCGAACTTGCGGCGAAGACTGAAACATGGCTGGCGGAAGTATGAGACCGGAGATGTTGGATTCCAACGAGCCGCTCGTATCGGTGAGGGAAGTGCAGCTTCATTATCGCGTCGGCGGCGCGCTCTCGGCCTTGCGCGGCCGCTCGTCCGTGGTGAAGGCGGTCGACCGCGTCTCCTTCGAGATCAGGCGCGGCGAAAGCGTTGGTCTGCTCGGCGAGTCCGGCTGCGGCAAAACCTCGATGGGGCGCCTGCTGCTCAAGCTGGAGGAGGCAACGGGCGGCGAGATCAGCTTTGCCGGCGAGGCGATCGCCGGTCTGAAGGGCGCCGCTCTGAAGCGCTACCGGGCGAAGGCGCAGCTCATCTTCCAGAATCCGTTCGACGCGGTGAACCCGCGCTTCACGATCCGCGCCGCCCTTTCCGAGCCGCTGGAGAATGCCGGGATTCCAGTGCGCGAGCGCGAAGGGCCTATCATCGAAGCCCTGGAACTCGTGCGCCTGCCGCAGCCCCAGCAGTTTCTCGATCGCTACCCGCACCAGCTCTCGGGCGGGCAGTTGCAGCGCGTGGTCATGGCGCGTGCTCTCATTCTCCAGCCCGCTTTCGTTGTGGCCGACGAGCCAGTCTCCATGCTCGACGTTTCCGTGCGCGCGGGCGTTCTGAATGTCTTCCGCGACGTGCGCGACCGGCTGGGGCTCACCGCCATCTATATCAGCCATGACCTGGCACTGGTGCGCTATGTCTGCGAGCGCACCATCGTCATGTATCTCGGACGCATCATGGAGGACGGGTCGACCGAGGACATCGTCCACGAGCCGCTGCATCCCTATACGAAGGCGCTGGTGGCCGCCGTGCCGGTTCCGCAGCCGGACCAGAGCCATGATCCGCTGCCCATCGGCCGCGGCGCGCCGGACCCGCGCAACCCGCCCTCGGGCTGCGTCTTCCGCGACCGCTGCCCCTACGCCTTCGAGCGCTGCGCGAGCCAGGTGCCGAGGTTGCGCCGGGTGGGCACGCGCAATGTCGCCTGCCACCTCTTCGAAGAGACCGCCCTAAGTTCAGGAAGACAGTGATGCGTGTCGCATTCTATACCCGCACCGGCCCCGCACGGGAGGTTCTGGAAGTGGGCGAGCAGCCTGCGCGTCGACCTGAAGCGGGAGAGGTTCTCGTGCATGTGCGCGCTTCCGGCATCAATCCCGCCGACGTGAAGCGGCGTGCCGGCTGGCGCGGCATGAAGATGGATCATCCACTCGTCATCCCCCACACGGATGGCGCCGGGGAGATCGTGGATGTGGGGCCGGGCGTCGACCGCTCCCGGATCGGCGAACGCGTTTGGCTCTGGAACGCGCAGGGCGGCTACGGTACGGCCGGTCGCGCCTTCGGCACCGCTGCCGAGTATATCGCCATCCTCTCCGGCCAGGCGGTGCGCCTGGATGACGGACTTTCCTTCGAGGCGGGCGCCTGTCTCGGCGTGCCGGCCATGACAGCTCATCGCGCCATCTATGCCGACGGTCCCGTCGAGGGTCAAACCATTCTCGTGAATGGTGCTGCGGGCGCGGTAGGCCATTTCGCCGTCCAGCTTGCCGTGGCGGGTGGAGCCAGAGTGCTCGGAACGACAAGCAATGAAGCGGCGGCTGCCCATGCCAAGGCTGCGGGCGCATCCGCGCTCATCGACCGCAAGCGCGAGGATCTCGTTTCTCGCGTGCTCGAGCTGACGGCAGGCGAGGGGGTGGACCGCCTCGTCGAGGTGGACTTCGCGGCCAATCAGGCGGCGGATGTCGCCATGCTGAAGATCAACGGAAGCATCGCCTCCTACTCCTCGAGCAGCAATTCCGAGCCGGTTCTCCCCTACTACGCCTTCGCTGGCAAGGGCGCCAATCTGCGCTTCATCCAGGGCTTCTGCATTCCGGACGAGGCGCGGCGCATGGGCGAGGCGACGCTCGCGCGGTTGGCGGCCGAAGGGCGGCTCAAGATCGCTATCGCCGCGGCCTATCCGCTTTCCGACATCGCGTCGGCCCATGAACACGTCGAGCGCGGAAGCCTCGGCAACATCGTCGTCACGCTCTGACCGTCTCCCAAGACACGTCACTTCAAAGGAAGATCAATGCTCCATTCGGCAAGTTCCTCCCGGCCATCCGAAGCTGCCTCGGCCACCATCTGCGATCCGGTGTCGCTGGAGATCATCCGCGGCGCGATTGCCGCGGCGCAAGCCGAGATGGAGGCGCTTCTGGAGCGCACGGCCATCTCCGCCTTCATTCGCGAGAAGAAGGATTTCTACACCGCCCTGTTCGATGAGAACGGCGTCATGGCCGTGGGCTCGATGGTACCGATCTTCGGCGACATGACGAGCCCGGTCTTCGAGAGCTTCCCGGCCGACACCATGAAGCCGGGCGACCTCTACTGGTACAATGATTGCTACGGCTCGCGCGGCGCGGTCTCCCACTCCAACGATCAGGTGCTGCTTGCCCCCGTCTTCAAGGACGGCAAGCGCTGCGCCTTCGTGATGAGCTGGGCCCATTTTGCCGATATCGGCGGCATCCGCCCGGGCTCGATCAGCCCCGACGCGACGGAAATCCTCCAGGAAGGCATCATCATTCCCATCACCAAGCTCATCGAAGAGGGCAAGGTGAATGAGGCGGCACTTGCGATCTTCCATCGCAATTCGCGCTTTCCCGACCAGAGCAATGGCGACATGCGCGCGCTGATGGCGAGCGTCGAGCTTGGCGTCAGGCGCGTCGGCGAGATCCTCGACCGCTTCGGGCCGGAGGTTGTGGCCGATGCGTTTGCCCAATTGTTGGCCCGCACACGCCGGCTGGTGCGCACAAAGCTTGCCGAGACCTTCGACTACGGCACGCACTGCTTCACCGATGCGATCGACGGGGACGGTCATGGCAACGGACCGTTCAAGATCCGTTTCGCCCTCACCCGGGAAAAGGACGGCGAAGGGGAGGACCGCTTCATCTTCGATGCAAGCGAGACAGACGATCAGGCGCCTGGCCCCGTCAACTACCTCATGAACCGGGGTGTGCCCGGTATGGCGCTCGGGCTCTACTACCTGGGCGGCGACCCCGCTCAGGTCTGCAACGCCGGCGGGCCCAATGCCATAGACGAGGTCAGGCTGCGCGAGGGCTCGCTCCTTCTGCCGCGGTTTCCCGCTCCACTCGGCATGCGCGGCCTCACCACCATGCGCGTGATCTCCGCTATTGGCGGTCTCGTGAATGTCGCCAAGGGTGGCGCGCCGGCGGCCAACTCCGCCTATGTAATAGGCATCATGCGCGGCACCTTCCGCAACGAGGCCGGAGAGTTGGAACGCTTCCTGCTCGCCGACGGCATCGGTGTAGGCTACGGCGCGCGGCCCGGTGCGGACGGAATCGACGCGGTTTATTTCGTCGCGCAGGAGAACTATCCGGCCGAGTTCCTCGAACTGGGCTATCCGGTGCGCCTGCGCACCTATGGCATCGTCTGCGATTCCGGCGGGGCAGGGCGCTTCCGCGGCGGCTGCGGCATCGTGCGCGAATATGAGATCATGGCGGAGGATGCCGTGCTCGCCGTGCGTATCGACAGCGTGAAAAATCCCCCCTGGGGGATCGAGGGTGGCATGTCGGGCGGAACGGGCCGCGCAATCGTCAATCCGGGCACTGAGCACGAGCGCGTGCTGGCCCCGCTTTCGGATGGCAACCGGCTAAAGCGCGGAGACATCCTGCGCATCGAGACGGGCGGGGGAGGCGGCTATGGTCATCCTTTCGACCGGCCGGCGGGATCCGTGCTTGAGGACGTCCTTGGCGGCTATGTGAGCCGCGAGGCGGCCGAGCGCCTCTACGGCGTCGTGCTTGCGGGCGACCGCGTTGATCAGGCTGCAACTTCCAAGACCCGCGCTGCGCGTCCCTCCGTCCGCCGTTTCCATCGCCAGGAGTATATCGATGTCCTCGCCTGAAACTTTGCTTTCGATCGCGGTCGACATCGGCGGCACCTTCACGGATATTTCGTTGCTCGACCGTGCCAGCGGCAAGGTCTGGCGCGCCAAGACGCCGAGCGTGCCTTCCGACCCGTCGGAGGCGTTTTTGACGGGCATCAAGCTGGCATTGGCCGATGCCGGTGCACCGGCTTTCGCACTCGGCCAGGTGCTGCACGGCACGACGGTTGCGACCAACATGATCCTCGAAGGGAAAGGCGCGCGCGCGGCGCTCGTCACCACGCGCGGCTTTCGCCATGTGCTGGCGATTGGCAGACAGGACATCCCGCGCAAGGCCAATCTCTACACCTGGGTGAAACCCGCGCGTCCGGTGCCGGCCTCTCGCATCGTTGAAATCGACGAGCGCATTGCTCCGGGCGGCGCGGTGATTGAGTCGCTCGACGAGAAGAGCGTGCATGCGGCGGCCGAAGCGATCCGCCGCATGGGTGTCGAGGCGGTCGGTGTGTGCCTCCTCCATGCCTTTGCCAACCCCGAGCACGAGCGGCGCGCGGCCGAGATCCTGCGTGCCGAGCTTCCCGGCCTCGCGGTGACCATCTCCACTGATGTGCTGCCGGTGGTGCGCGAGTATGAGCGCTCTCTGACGACGGTGCTCAACGCCATCGTGATGCCGGGTGTGACCACCTATGTGCGCCGGCTCGAGCAGCGCCTGGAGGCGGAGAAGGTGGCCGCACCGCTTCTTCTTATGAAGTCGAACGGGGGCGTCGCCGGGGCGGCGGCGATCCGTCAGGCGCCCGCACTCACCGCGCTGTCGGGTCCCGCCGCCGGCGTTGTCGGTGCGCGGGCGATCGCGGCTGCCTGCGGCATCAAGGATCTCATCACCGTCGACATCGGCGGCACGAGCGCCGACATCTGCCTCGTCAAAGACGGCAGGATCGGTCTCACCCAACACGGCAAGGTAGGCGAGTGGCCTCTGCCGCTGCCGATGGTCGACATGGTTACCATCGGCGCGGGTGGTGGCTCGATCGCCGCCGTCGAGAACGCGACGTTGATCGTCGGCCCCCGCAGCGCGGGTGCGCATCCCGGCCCTGCCGCCTATGGGCTTGGCGGGCGAGAGGCAACCGTGACGGATGCCCACGTCGTTCTGGGCCACCTGCCTGCGAAGCTTCTGGGCGGGCGCATGAGCCTCGACGTCGATGCGGCACGCAACGCCATCGAGGAACGGGTCGCCTTGCCGCTCGGCCTTTCGGTCGAGGCCGCCGCGCGCGGCGCGCTGGCGATCCTCAACAACCACATGGTGGGCGCAGTCCGCGTGGTCTCCGTGGAGCGCGGGCACGATCCGCGCCAGTTCACGCTGGTGCCCTTCGGCGGCGCGGGCCCTCTGCATGGCTGTGCGCTTGCAGACCTGCTCGGGATTTCGAGCGTCATGATCCCGCCCGCCCCGGGCGTGTTGTGCGCCGACGGCCTGCTTGCCGCCGACCTCAAGGCGGAGTTCAGCCGCACGCTGCCCAAGGCCGGCCCCATAGACGTCGAAGCGGCGGACACCATCTTTGCCTTTGCGGAACTGGAGGCACAGGCGGAAGAATGGCTCTCCGAGGAAGGCGTTCCCGATGCCAAGCGGCGCAAGGCGCGTGTGGCGCTGCTGCGCTACCACGGCCAGGGCGGCGAGATCGCCATTGCCTGGGTGGACACGCGCGAGGGCGTGGAGAAAGCCTTTACCGACGAGCATCAGGCGCTCTACGGCTTCACCCTCCATGCGCCGATCGAACTCGTCACGCTGCGCGTTGAAGCGACCGGCCTGACCGCCGCGCCCCCGCACGCATCCCTGCAACCCTCAAGCGCCTTCGAGCCTTACGACAGCGCGCCTGTGCATTTCGCGGACGGCACGAGCGACGTTCCGCTCGTTGACCGCGCCACGCTCGGGGCAGGAGCCTCCTTTGACGGCCCGGTCATTCTCACCCAGCTCGACACGACCACGCTCGTCCCGCCCGGCTGGAGCGGCAGCGTGCACGAGACCGGCGCGATCATTCTGACCCGCCGCGAGGGAGCCGTCCAATGAGCACCATCGATGCCGGCCTTCAGAAGGTCTTCGATCATGTGGAGGCAAATCGCGATGCGTTCGTCACACGCGTGATGGACTATGTCCGCCATCCCAGCATCAGCGCCCACAATATCGGGATCCGCGAAGTGGCGGGCATACTGGTGGAGATGTTGAAAGGGCTTGGCATGGAGGCGGAAGCCGTGCCGACGAAAAACCATCCGATGGTGCTCGGCCGGCGTATTGTCTCGCCTGACAAACCGACGGTGCTCCTCTACGGTCACTACGACGTGCAGCCGCCGGACCCGCTGGAGCTTTGGGAGAGCCCGCCCTTCGAGCCGGAGATTCGCAATGGCCGCATCTATGCGCGCGGCATTGGCGACAACAAGGGCCAGCACTTCGCCCAACTGCTCGCGATAGAGTCGTACCTGGAGAGCCATGGCGAGTTGCCCTGCAACGTCATCTTCCTGCTCGAAGGCGAGGAGGAGATCGGTAGCCCGCACATCGCCGAGTTCGTGCGCGAGCACGCCGATGAGCTAAAGGCCGATCTGGTAGTGACTTCCGACGGCCCGCTTCACGAATCCGGCCTGCCAGTCGTCACCTTCGGCGTTCGCGGTGTGGCGGGCTTCGAGCTGCGCGCCAGGACCGCGAGCCGCGACGTCCATTCCGGCAATTTCGGCGGCGTGGTGCCGAACGCCGTCTGGAAACTGGTCCATCTGCTTTCGACGATGAAGAACGCGGCAGGCGAGATCACGATCGAGGGGCTCAACGAGCCGGTCATCCCCGCCACCAACTTCGAGCGCGAAGCCGTATCGAAACTGCCGCTCGATCTCGATGCGATCAAGGCCGAACTCGGGCTCGCCGAGCTCGATGCGCCGAAGGAGCGCGGCTATTTCGACCGCCTGATGTTCCATCCGACGCTCACCATAAACGGCTTTCACGGCGGCTATGGCGGCCCCGGCATGAAGACGGTGCTTCCCTGTGAGGCCCTCGTCAAATGCGACATCCGCCTCGTGGAGCCGCTGACGCCAGACTATGTTTTCGAGAAGGTGGCCGCCCACGTGAAGCGCTATGCACCCGGCGTCGAGTTCGTGCCGCTCAACGGCATGCTGCCGTCCAAGACAGCAATGGATTCGCCTTATGCCGAGCCCATCCGCAAGGCGGTTTTGACTGCTCGAGGCGTGGAGCCACTCTTATACCCAACCGTCGGTGGCAGTCTTCCGGACTATGTCTTTACCAAGATTCTGGGGTTGCCGACCTTCGTCGTACCTTACGCCAATGCCGACGAGGCGAACCATGCGCCGAACGAAAATCTCGAGATCGAGCGCTTCATAGACGGCATCAAGACGGGCGCGGCTTTGCTGGCTGAACTTGGCAGAATGAGCTCCTGAGACTGAAGGACGAGGCCGCTGAGGAGTCAAGCCGCGTCGCGCCCCAAATGATCGGTACCGAGTAAATGGCTGCCCTCATCCCAATCGAATGTGGGCGGCGCCAACTGGTTGCGCAAATCGATCATCACCGTGGCGATGCAGGACATGGCGCTGCTCTTCGCGCGCAACGCAAATGTGGAGCCAGACCCCGGCCGCTGGCCGGAACTGGAGCGAGCGCTCCTTTTCGGCCCTCTCTCGCTGGCTTCCTTCCGGCTGCAAGGACCGGACAGCCTGCCGGGTGCGCCGGCGCGTACCCGCGCCGCGGCGGGTGCTTTCGGCGCGATCCGCTCGCCGGAATTAACTGCAGAGGAGCGTGCGCTGTGCAATCTCCTCGACCGCCCCTCAACTCGTGCCGCTTGAGACCACCGAGGAGACGGACCATGATCCCCGCTACCATCCCCGCCATTGCCGCCCGCCAGCTCAAGCTGGCGGGCGTGTGGCTCCTGGCCGGCCTGTCACTGGGCATCTTCATGTCCACCCAGCTTGATTTCACTCTGCGCAGCGTGCACGCGCACATCAATCTTTTGGGTTGGGCAACGCTGGCGCTCACTGTGACGTGCTTCCCGCTTTTCGGACCGTTCTGAGCTGGAATTTTCCAATTATGATCCCCGGATTGGGAGAGGGAGAATTCCATGAAAA
>NZ_WQNH01000075.1 GCF_009812055.1 Chelativorans xinjiangensis
CTCGGCGGCGCTGCGCCGGCTGGTCGAGGCGGCGCGCGGGAGCGAGGCCGGGCGCGCGGGCGCCCGCAAGGCGCAAGCGGCCGCCGACCGCTTCATGATGGCGATGGCCGGCGACCTGCCGGGATACGAGGAAGCCGCGCGCGCCCTCTACGCCGCCGACGCCGACCGCTTCCGCCACCACATCGCCGGCTGGCCGGCCGACGTGCGGGGGTATGCCGAGCGGCTGGCTGGGGCGGCGTTTGGCTCGTGAGTGGGAAGGGGATGACTGCGGCGCGCTGGCGGGTTGTGGAGTGTAGCGGGCGCACTGGAGCTGGGCGCGGTTCTGTTGGGATCTTGTCGCCGAGGAATTCGCCAGCAGCCATGTGCCGGTGCGCAAGGGTTTCGTATTCCGGAGGCGCGGAGCTTGGGCAAGAGCTTGACCTATTTCGGACATTCGCCCCGACATTTAGACGTTTCGCTAAGGACACATCGAACTCAACCAGTCGTGCGTCTCCTAGAGGCCTGAAACAACCTCATTTCCGCCTATGTGATTAGTGCTGAGACAGTGCTCGTTCAGCAATGTTCTTAGCCAAACGACTTGGCAACGCTGCTCCCAAATCTAGCCAATGCACACTGTTGTAAAAGCGATGCTCGCCGCTGTCGACATACCGATCCAAAAGCGTCGTGACACGAGACTTAGGTAGCGCCTGAACACATCTGAGCGCGAAGACGATCCTATATTCGTCATCTTTACGTTGCAACTCGCGCAACAATACTTCATCTCTCAAATCAACGAAAACCTTCTGGGGTAACCGCTTCGCAAGTGAAATCCTGATTGAGCTGTCAATATCGATTGCCAACATGTCTGCGACACGATCTTTTCCCAATGTGAAAATTGCCGCAGCTTTTTGGTCAGGCAATTTCGTCCTGTAGAAGTCAAGCAATCCTGTTCGGTTTCGGTCACTTGGGTAGTCGCCCAAATTTTTGACACGTTCGATGTCGGACCAATCTCCAAAGCGAGAAAAATATTTCAATATGCTATCCGTAGCATCGACTTCGACTTCTTTGAGTACATTTCGCAACAAATCGAGGTCCTGAGTTTTTCCCAAGCCACAGAGAGCGGTTAGGGCGTGGGTACAAAGCTGCCTTCGGTGGAACGTTTCTAACTTTCTTATCCTGCTCTCCGTGTCGGAGTCGATTATCCCAGCGTATTTTCCTTCTTGAATTCGTTTGTCGAAGTGCCCCTTAAAGCAATCTTTCAGGTTTTCTCTGATCTCACCCTGCATCTTCGATGGGTACTTTGAATAAAGAACCGATAGCTCCCGATCGTCAAATACTCCGGCATCCTGCGCTTTAGCTCTCAGGGTCGAAAAATCCAATTCAGCCAAGCGGTTTACACAATAACGCTCGTAGTAAGTATCATCTGTTTTATTCCCAAATAAGCCAACTAAATTGTTAGACGGCTTGACAATCCGAAGTGCTTTTTTTGCTACGTCGTCACCAAGCTCACGGCCCATTTTCTTTAGGCTCTCAGCTGCCAATAAGCGGATTTCGTGATTGCTGTCGGTTAGAAGTGTTTCCGCCGCCTCCAACGTAATCTCATTGCGCGCAAACAACACCTGAACGGCTCGTAGACGGATAGAATCGGATTTGGCGGACAAACATGAAAGCACTGTCGCCGTAGCCAGTGATTGTGGGCTTCCAAAAAGCACGTCAGCTAATGTTGCATCGATTTTGTCGACTTCTTTTTCAACAAGTCGCTTCAAGGCAGCATCCAAGCTGGTCCGCGACAAGATGCCGACGACTGCTTCCTCCACTTTCGTGCGACGATATGGTGAGCATTGTGTCGCAACTTCCTCGATAAGAGACAGGTCATCCTTATCTGCATTTGATGCAAGAAATGATACTGCAGCATCAAAGACCTGGCTGTCGGTTTCATTAGACAGCCACGATGTAAGAACACGCTTCTTATCGAGGAACTCGTCAAGCGAAGGGATTGGTTGAGACCCAAGGATCAAAATCGCTATGGAATGCTTCTTCTCGGACTCATTCCCAACTGCAGCAAGAACTTTGATGCGGCCCCAGTGGCCGTCCTCATCTTCGATCTTTGCAAGCCAGCGCCAAAGGGGGACGTTCTGATGCTGGAACCCCATAACGCCGCAATCAATAAGCGCCCGAAGCTCTTGCTTAGAAAGAATGGCTTTTCTAAACTTTTGAAAAATCAAGTTTGCATCGTGATTACCGAGATAAAAATCGTCATTTCCGGAGCGGCTAAGCGCAGTGCCAATCAGCCGTAGACGAGCTACTTCATAGGGTGAAGTGCTCTCCCAGTCGGGGGACCTCTGCTTTAAATCATTCAGAAAAGTTCGCGCCTCCTCATCAAGCAACCAGGCATCGCGTGCTGGCGGCTCGTTCGAATTTTGCTGGACAGAGGGTGTCTTTTTCGGCTGGTTTATCTCTCGGTCTTCACCGGAGAAGAGTTCTGTTTCACGCCAGCCAATTTCCTCTAATTTTTCTCTGACGACGTCCCGAAAGGGGCTCCCGTCAGAGAAAACTTTAAAGAACACTTTCTTTTGATCAATACACTTCTGTCGAAAATCGAAAACCTTTCGAACCTCTTCGCCCGGCTCCATCCCTGCTGGCACTTCGATTTCTTTGAAGTAGATGGCCATATCCTTCATGAGTCCATTCTCAATTCGCATCTTTGCTCTGAAATACTCTTCTTCGAAACCGGATGTGTAACCACCAGGATCAGTGCTTGGTCGGGAGCCCCACTTGTTCCAGAGGACACCGATAAAGTAATCGCACCTGTCCAAGTCTTCGTTGAGTTTGCTTTGCGGGCGAACATAGCCGGGCACTGCATTTTCCCACCCCAACAGCTTGAAATGCAGGCCCCAGCGCTCGGAATGGCTGCGATTTACGCTCTTAACGACGTCATGCGCTGCTTGGCGCTCTTCATCCAAGCCGCCAGGTGAACCAATAAAAATTCGGATTAATTTTAGGCTGTCCGACAAAATGTTACCGTCCGACCGAGGTGCTCTGGTGCGCGAGGTGAGTCTCTGCTGCGCTTCTTTAGGAAAGTAACGTGACGGTAGAAACTCGTCCAGACGGCTGATCATTCGGTCTGTCTAGCAGGCCAGCCGAAGCGAGCCTGCCGAGCGGGAACGTTGTCGAGTCCTGCTACACCAAGGCGGAGGGAACCGACGTCCTCTTGGGGCGCCTCTTCCTCGTTCCAGTGCGCGAGAGGAATACAAGCGCTCCACCCGCCGCAGTCCCCCCGCCCCATCGCCATGGAACCAGCGCCCCCCGATCTCGCCCCACTCACCCCAGGAGAAAACTCAGCCTCTCCTCCGTCCGGTTCGGCGTGATTTCCAGGATTTCCGCGCCGACCACGTTTTCGGCGACGAACGGGTCCTCGTTCACCCTTGCCTGAAGCGCCGGGAGGGTGGTGGCGTGGGCTAGGAGGGCGCCGCCGGCGTTGGGCTCAAGGCTGCCGACGAGCAGGAAGACGCCGTCTTCTATGCCGCGCTGGATCCATGCCTTGTGGGCCTCCATGAATTGCGGGGCCTTTGCCTTGTTTTCGGAGAATCTGAGGAGGACGACGAACATGGGGTGGGTTCCTTTGGGTTTTTCGGGTGGGATCGGCGGTTGTGGTGAGGCGGGGTTTTGGGCTTGTGCCTTCAGGTCGGATCATCGTTTCGGGGGATCGGCGATCCGGTGCGGCCCGTTGTCTTGTCGCGATTGCGGGCGGGGGAGCGATTGCCTCTTTTGCCGGAATTGCTCCAGCCAGGCGCACATCTGGTCGACCTCGCTGCGGATGAAGCTTTCGTCGCGGAAGGCGTTGGCCAGCGTGGCGACGCCCTGGCTGCGGGCGAGGATGTGCATTGCGAGGGCTTCGGCTTCGCCCTTATGGCCGAGCAATGTGAACTGGCGGCGCAGCCAATCGCGGAAGAGGGTGAAGATCCTGCCAGCCTCGGCCTGCGCGACGTGATCGAGCTTGGCGAGCTCGGCGCAGAGCGTGCCGACGGGGCAGCCGTAGAGCATGATCTTCGTGCGGTTTTTAAGGAGGATGCGGATGAAGCTTGCGATGCGGTCGGCGGGGTGCGCGCCTTCGGCCTCCCACCGGTCGAGCATCTTTCTGGTGTTGGAAAGGCGCAGGGCGATGACGGCGTCGAGGATGTCGTCCTTGGTCTTGAAATGATAGTAGAAATTTCCGCGCGAGATGCGCACGGCCGCGGCGATGTCGGCGAACGAGGTGTGCTCGTAGCCCTTCCGGTAGAAGAGCTCGTCGGCCGCCTCGACGATGTGCTCGCGGGTGGTCGCCGCGCTCATGCTGGGGGGCTCCGGTTTGGGGCGGTTGCGTTGGGTGGCAGATTAGGACGGGTGTCCTAGGATCGTCAAGGGGCGGCTTTGCCTCCTGGTGGTGCGGTTGCTTTTTGGAAATCAGGACGGTTGGCGCCCTTCGCCGGGACCCCCACCCCTTACCCCTCCCCTCAAGGGGGAGGGGATTCTGAGGCGTCGGCGCCTCCCTCCCCCTTGTGGGGAGGGGTGAGGGGTGGGGGTCCCGGCGAAGGGGCGCGGCGGTGAATCGTAGCTGTGAAGCTGAGGCACATCGGTCAGCTCCGCCTCCCACCAACGCGCCTCGGATCGGCGCCCTACCCTCCACAAATGGGGTAGAGGAAAGCGGCCGGGTGACCACTTCACCGAATTGACCGCCGGCGATCGTGAAGCCACCATTCAGGCTGCGGAAACCGTATGAATGTTCGGGTCGATGATCATTGGGCGAATAGCGGGATTTGTTGTCGTTGCACTCGTTGCGATGGTCTTCTCGGCCCAGCTCGCCTCGGCGCATGGGAACGAGGACCACGCCGCGGAGCTTCGCCCGCAAACGGCCGATATGGGAATGGAATATCGGCATCTGCGGCCCGCGGAAGTGTGCGCTTCGACTGGCGACGCCCCGATCCTGAAGCAGTCCGATCCTCGGTTCGATAGCGGCCGGTGTTTTCACACTTGCGCCTCGCCGGCGGGCTTGTTGCACGAGACGATCTTCTCCATCGTCCCCTCCGGCCGGGTTCCGTCGGGTCCGGTCTTCACGCGCCTGGCCAGCCAGGACACCGCGCCTCCCCGCAAGCCTCCGCGTTCCGGCGGCTGACAAAACACCCATCCGAAAGTGTCCAATTCAGCAGCGGCGCATGCCCGCCTTTCGCTGTGTCTTCGAGGCAATTCGCCATCGCGAGGCAGGCGGACAACGGCGAGGAAATCGCCAGAGACGTTGCGCCGCGGGGGATTAAGGCAATGAGATCACTGATGCATTTCAATGCGTCCGGAATAAAGAGAATGGCGCGGCCGCTTCGATCCGCCGTGGCCAGGCTGCACCTGGTTGCCCGCCGCGCCGAACTGACGGGAACGTATCCGGACTTCGACAGCGCGCTGGCGGCGGTGCCCGCCTGGGCGGTGGCCGGCTACGACAACGAGGAGACCGTCGACGTGGGGCTGGAGAAGATGAGCAGGATCATCGACTGGGATTACCCGGTCATGTTCTGGCTGGAGCGGGAACTGCTGGCGCGCGGGAACGGGCCGACGAACCTGCTCGATGCCGGCGGGCATATAGGGACGAAGTACCGGGCCTTCAGCCGCCTGATCGACCTTTCGAGGGTGAATTGGGAAGTCTACGATCTCCCTCCCATGATCAAGGCCGGTGCCGAGATGGCGCGGCGGGATGGGCTTGAGGGAAACCTTTCGTTCTGCAGCGACGTTGCAAATTCCAGGAAGGCGGACATCCTCCTGTGCTCCGGCCTTCTGCAGTATCTGGACGAACCCTTCCCGCAATTCATCTCCCGGCTCCCCGCGCCCCCTCAAGTGATGATCCTGAACAAGGTCGCGCTCAGGGACGGCAAGACGATCTTTTCGCTGCAAAGGGGCGGCCCGGCCTTTCTTCCCTACCAGATCCGCGAGAAAGGGGTGTTTTTGAACGATCTGGAAACGCTCGGTTACGATGTCGTCGACAGCTGGCAGATACAGTATCTTGCCCACGCGATCGCCAGCCATCCCGAGCTCGGCTGCAGTGAAAGCTGGGGTTTCATGCTCAGGAGGAGGGTGGGGTAGCCGGAGTGTACAGCACTCCTACCCCGCCCCCTCCGGTAGCCTCAGCGGCGGCAGGCGGCGGGGGACGGGGGAGGACTGGACGATGGAGGTGTTGGTCATGGCGAAGGGCATCACCTTGTCGATGAGGCGCTCCAGGTCCTCCACCGAGGCGAGGAAGGCGCGGGCGATGAAGCAGTCCTCGCCGGTGACGCGGTCGCATTCGACGATCTCCGGCAGGCCGGCGAGCACCTCGGCCACCTTGGGGAGCTGGCCCGGAACCGGGCGGATGCGCAGCCAGGCGGCGAGCGGCAGGCCGAGGGCGGCGGGATCGATCTCCACCCTGTAGCCGGCGATCACGCCTGCCTCCTCCAGCCGGCGGATGCGCTCGGCCACGCTCGGCGCCGACAGGCCCACCCGCCGGGCGAGCGCGGCGGTGCTGATTCGCGCGTCGGCGGCGAGCGCGGCGAGGAGCTTCATGTCGGTCGGGTCGAGCGGGCCGTTTTCGTATCGAAGGCGTTTCATGCCGGATGCCTTATATTTGGGCGAGAGAATCTGTGTTTTTTCTTTCAGTGGATATATGCTCAAGGGTATTCCCCTTTCATAGTGATGGCAAAGGGAGTTTTCCGATGCCATCTTCGACGGGCGCGCTGGAAAGGGCCGCCGAGACCGTTCCGCCGCATGCCTGGTTCGGCGTCAGCGCCGTCTTTCATTATCTGGGGCCCTCGTTCGCGGTGCTTTTGTTTCCGGCGGTGGGCGTGCTCGGCGTTGCCTGGTTCCGCATCGCCTCGGCGGCGCTGATCTTCGCGCCCTTCACGCGGCCGTGGCGGACCTTCCGCGAGGCGGACGCAAGGACGCGGCTCTTGCTTGTCGGGCTGGGCGTGTGCCTGGCGGCGATGAACACGGCCTTCTACCTGGCGCTCGACCGGCTGCCGATGAGCCTGGTGGCGGCGATTGAGTTCGTCGGCACGCTCGGCGTCGCGCTTTACGGGCTCAGAACGCGGCGCAACCTTTCGGCGCTGGTGATGGCGGTGGCCGGCGTCTTCATCCTGATCGATGTGACGTGGGCGAGCGACCCGCTGGGGCTCGCCTTTGCGGCTTTGAACGGGGCGCTGTTCGTCGGCTATATCGTGCTCGGCCACGCGGCCGCCGGGAGCGGCGCCGGCGCCGGGGTGGAGCGGTTGGGGGCGGCGATGACTGTGGCCCTCCTCATCCTCATGCCGATCGGCTTTGCCGAGGCGGCACGTGCTTTCGGTACGATTGAGCTGGTGCTGGCGGGCATCGGCGTCGGCGTGTGCTCGTCGGTCATCCCCTATATCGCCGACCAGCTCGCCATGTCGCGCCTGCCGCGGGCGACGTTCGCGCTGTTCCTGGCGCTGTTGCCGGCGACGGCGACGGTGATCGCGGCGATCATGCTGGCGCAGGTGCCGAGCGGCCGGGATGTCCTCGGCGTGGCGCTGGTGATGGCCGGGATCGCGGTGCATAGGCCGCCGCGGTGAATTCTACCTCACTGCACCCCGAGGAACTGCTTTAATTCCGGCGTTTTCGGCTTGGCGAAGACGTCTTCGGGCGGGCCGATCTCGTGGACGCGGCCCTGGTGCATGAAGACGACGCGGCTGCACACGTCGCGGGCGAACTTCATCTCGTGGGTGACCATGAGGAGGGTCATGCCTTCGGCGGCGAGCTCGCGGACGACGGCGAGGACCTCGGCCACCAGCTCGGGATCGAGCGCCGAGGTGACCTCGTCGCACAGAAGCGCGATGGGCTGCATGGCGAGCGCCCGGGCGATGGCGACGCGCTGCTGCTGGCCGCCGGAGAGCTCGTCCGGATAGGCGTCGAATTTCTCGGCGAGGCCGACGCGCTCCAGCATCTTTCGCGCCATGGCCGCAGCTTCCGGCTTCGGCGTCTTCTTCACCACCGTCTGCGACAGGATGACGTTGCCGCCGGCCGTCAGATGCGGGAAGAGGTTGAACTGCTGGAAGATCATGCCGACCTTGAGGCGCAGCGCCTTCAGATGCACCTCGTCGGGCAGGAGCTGGCTGCCGGCGACGGAGATGGAGCCGCCGTCGATGGTTTCCAGGCCGTTGATGCAGCGAAGCAGGGTCGACTTGCCGGAGCCGCTCTTGCCGATGATGGCGATCACCTCGCCCGGCTTCACGTCGAGGTCGATGCCCTTCAGCACCTCGTTTTCGCCGAAACGCTTGCGGACGTCAGTGATTTCGATGAGCGGCATTGAGCTTCCTCTCCAGGGCCTGGCTCGACTTCGAAAGCGGCCAGCAGAGCGCGAAATAGATGAGGGCGACGAGGCCGTAGACGGTGAAGGGCTGGAAGGTGGCGTTGGTGACCACGGTGCCGGCCTTGGACAATTCGACGAAGCCGATGATGGAGGTGAGCGCGGTGCCCTTCACCACCTGGACGGAGAAGCCCACCGTGGGCGGGATGGCGACCTTCAGCGCCTGGGGCAGGATGACGTAGCGCATCTGCTGCACGTACCCCATGCCGAGGCTGGCCGACGCCTCCCATTGGCCGCGGGCGACGGCCTCGACGCAGCCGCGCCAGATCTCGGCGAGGAAGGCGGCGGTCCACAGGACGAGGGCGATGCCGGCGGCAAGCCAGGCCGGCACGTTGATGCCGAAGAGGCCGAGGCCGAAGAAGGCGAGGAAGAGCTGCATCAGGAGCGGCGTGCCCTGGAAGAGCTCGACATAGTATCTCGTGAAGGCCGTTAAGACGCGGTTTCCGCCGATGCGCAGGAAGAGAAGGAGCGCGCCGACGATGCCGCCGCCGAGGAAGGAGACGAGGGAGAGGACGACGGTCCAGCGCGCGGCGAGGAGCAGGTTGCGCAGGATGTCCCAGGTGGAGAACTCCATCATCGGGCCGGCCTCCGCGCGAAGATCATGGCGCCGATGCCGGCCAGCGCCCGGCGCAAGAGGATGGCGAGGGCCAGGTAGATGGCGGTGGTGACGAAATAGGCCTCGAAGGCGCGGAAGGAGCGCGACTGGATGAAGTTGGCCGCGAAGGTGAGGTCCTCGGCGGCGATCTGTGAGACGACCGCCGAGCCCAGCATGACGATGACGACCTGCGAGGAGAGCGCCGGCCAGATGCGCTGAAGCGCGGGCACCAGCACGACGTAGCGGAAGGTCTGGATGGGCGACATGGCAAGGCTGGCGCCGGCCTCGAACTGGCCGCGCGGGGTCGCCTGGATGCCGGCGCGGACGATCTCGCAGCTATAGGCGCCGAGATTGACGACCATGGCAAGGTTGGCCGCCTCGAGCTCGGAAAGCCTCAGGCCCAGCGAGGGCAGGCCGAAGAAGATGAAGAAGAGCTGGATGAGGAAGGGCGTGTTGCGGATGAGTTCGACATAAGCCGAGACGAGCGGCTTCAGCCAGGCCGGGCCGAGAGCGCGCGCCCAGGCGCAGGCCGTGCCGAGCGCGACGCCGAAGAGGCCGCCGACGGCGATCAGCTCGATGGTGATGAGGATGCCCTTGAGGAGGACCGGGTAGTATTCGGTCAGCCACGAGAAGCTGAAGGCGTAGTTCACGGGAGGCGGCCTTTTGGTTCGGTATCGGTTGTTCGGAGAGGCTGGCGCCCCTTGGCGCCCCCTCTGTCCTGAGCGTTATGGATGGAGTCTCTGTTCGGCTTCGCCGGACCCCCACCCCTCACCCCTCCCCTCAAGGGGGAGGGGGACGAAGACGTACTCGGCCTGCCTCCCTCCCCCTTGAGGGGAGGGATTGAGGGTGGGGGTCGCCCGCAGGGCTAAGACAAAAAGCGTCGTTCTGCGTCTTTATCGCGCTTCGCGCCGCCCCCCTTCCCGCCGCCGCCGTCACAGCTCTTCCGGCAGCCCCGTGCCCAGCCATTTCTGCGAGATGGCGTCGAGCGAGCCGTCGGCTTTCGCCTCGGCGATGACGGCGTTCACCTTCTCCGCGAGCGCCGGCTCGTTCTTGTTGAGGCCGATGTAGCAGGGCGAGTTCTTGATGAGGAACTTCATCTCCGGGCGCTTCGGCGGGTTCCTTTCGAGGATGGCTGCGGCGACCACGTTGCCCGTCGCAACGACATCCACCTGGCCGGACAGGAAGGCGGAGATGGTGCCGTTATTGTCCTCGTAGCGCTTGATGACGGCGTCGGACGGGGCGATCTCGGTCAGCTCCAGGTCCTCGATGGCGCCGCGGGTGACGCCAATGGTCTTGCCGGCAAGGTCTTCCGCACTCGACACAGTGACATCGTCGGGCGCGAAGACGCCGTTGAAGAAGGGGGCGTAGGCGTCGGTGAAGTCGATCACGGCCTCGCGCTCGGCGTTCTTGCCGAGGCTGGAGATGACGAGGTCGACCTTGCCCGTCTGCAGGTAGGGGATGCGGTTGGCGCTCGTCACCGGCACGAGCTCGGCCTCAACGCCGAGCTTCTCGGCGATGAGATTAGCCATGTCGATGTCGTAGCCGACGGGCGCCATGTCGGTGCCGACGCTGCCGAAAGGCGGAAAATCCTGCGGCACGGCAACGCGCAGAACGCCGCGCGACATGACGTCCTCAAGCGCATCCGCCATGGCGGGCGCGGGCGCGACGGCGACGGTGGCCATGATCGCCGCACCGGCCATTCCCAATACTGTCCGACGGTTCATCTCGGTCTCTCCTGTTATTTGTTCCGGGTTTTTTGTTCTGCCTATCCGCTGCCCTTCTGCAACTGGCGTGCCAGCTGCCCCGGGCTGCGGTGAAAGGCCGTATTTTGCCGGTGCGGGGAGGAGATCGCGCGGGCCGGATGTGGCCGGGAGGCGGCGCAAGCCTGCGCAATTGGCTGCGTGCCTAAAAATTAGGCAGCGGAAGAGGCCGGAGCGTGTCGCGCGACAATCATGCCAACGGCCCTTAGCTTTGACCGTTTTGCCTTTGGAGCGGTTCAGGCATGGATCCTCGGGTCAGCCCGAGGATGACGAAGGCAGGGGTATTGGCACGGGCCTCGCCCTCCTGAACGAATGGTGTCAGCAGGCCTCCGCTATTGTCGGGTTCCCTATCCTGAACCGGATCCGCCCATGACCGCGTTGCAGACCGACAACTCCACAGCCGCGCCCCCGGAGCGGAAAGGCCCCTTTCAGACGGTGGTCGAGTTGCGCAGCTACCGGCTGCGCCCCGGGCAACGCGACGCGCTCATCGCCCTCTTCGACCGCGCGTTCGTGGAGAGCCAGGAGGCTTGCGGCATGTCCGTGCTCGGCCAGTTCCGCGACCTCGACCGGCCGGACGAATTCGTTTGGCTGCGCGGCTTTGCCGACATGGAGACACGCCGTGCGGGGCTGGCCGCCTTCTACGGCGGCCCGGTCTGGAGCGCGCATCGCGACGCCGCCAACGCGACGATGATCGATTCCGACGATGTTCTTCTCCTCAAGCCGGCGGGCGACGGCGCTGAGTTCGATCTGGCGGGCGTGGAAAGGCCAGCGCAGGGCGGCGGCGAAGCCTCTCCCGCCGTCTTTGCCGTCTGCGTCTTTCCGCTGGCGCCCCATCGGGCCGACGTCTTTCCCGAATATTTCTCGCAAAGCCTGATGCCGGCGTTCACTGACGCCGGAGCGCCGGCGGGTGCGCGCTTCGTGACCGAGGAGAGCCCCAACACCTTCCCGCGCCTGTCGGTGCGCGAAGGGGAGCGGGTTTTCGTGTGGATCGCGCGTTTCGACGACGCTAAGGCGCACGCGGCCTTCACGGCACGTCTTGCCGAGACCGCGGGATGGCGGGATGCGCTGGAGAGCGGCTTCGGCGGCCATACGGCCGGGCCGGCGATGCGGTATAGGCTTTCCCCGACCACCCGCTCGCTGCTGCGGTAGGCATCGGAGAGTCGGCGCTGTAGCTTACGACCGCCGCGCCCTTTCGCGCCCCCCTCTGTCCTGCCGGACATCTCCCCCACGAGGGGGGAGATCGGCCGTCATCTCCGCTTTCGCCAATCTTCAACGCTGCAGAGAAGGCGAGACATCAATGAAGAGCCAATCTCCCCCCTCGTGGGGGAGATGTCCGGCAGGACAGAGGGGGGCGCGAGGGGGTGCTGACCGTCCTGAATTTCAAGCGATCTTGCCCACTGCCGCAACCTGTGCTCTATTCGCCGCCCTCGAGTCAGCTCGAACGGGAGAGTGAAATGAGAGCCTTCATGTCCGAAAAGAAAGCCGTTTATCCCCAACAGGACATGAAGCGTTATGCATTCACGACTCCGGAAGGTGGCGTCGCAAGGAGACGCGCCCCGTAGCCTACTGAAGAACCGGCTGCCGCGGGCAGCCACCGTCAACCCGTCGGCTGAAACCGAACCAGCAAATAGCCCGGCATCCCGAACGTGGCCTGAAGGCCGCGCAACCCGTTCGCGCGCGCGGAAATTCCTGTCCTACTACAGGCCGCACCTGCCGCTGCTGGCGGCCGACCTTGCCTGCGCGTTGCTGGTTTCGGCAACGGCGCTCTTCCTGCCTCTGTGCGCCAACTACATCACCAAGAGACTGGTGCAGCTTCCCGACGCGCCGGAGGCGCTTAACCAGATCTACCTGATGGGCGCGGCCATGATCGGCCTCCTGGTGCTGGAGGTGCTCGGCACCCTGTTCGTCGACTATCAGGGGCATGTCATGGGGGCGAAGATCGAACGGACGCTGCGCAGGGAGCTGTTCGAGCATTGCCAGAAGCTGGCCTTCAGCTTCTACGACCGCCAGCGCGTCGGCCAATTGATGAGCCGCATCACGAACGATTCGTTCTGGCTGGGCGAGCTCTTCCATCATGGACCGGAGGATCTGGCGATCGCCGTGCTCAAATTTGCGGGCGCGATCGCCATCCTCGCCTATATCGACCTGCCGCTGACGCTGCTCATCCTCGCCGTGACGCCCTTTGCCGTGCTCTTCGCGCTGCATTTCAACCGACGGATGAACAAGGCGCTGCAGCGCAGCAAGGAGCGGATCGCGGCGGTGAACGAGCGCGTCGAGGATTCGCTCGCCGGCATCCGGGTGGTCCAGTCCTTCGCCAACGAGCAGCTCGAGATACGCCGCTTCGAGGAGGAGAACGCCCGCTTCTTCGACAGCCGGCGGGACGGCTATCGCAGCGAAGCCTTCTTCTCCGTCGGGAACACGACCTTCGCGCGGCTCATCACCATCACGGTGATCGTCATCGGCGCCATCCGCGTGGTGAACGCCGAGCTCGGCATTGCCGACATGCTGACCTTCCTTCTGTGCGTGGCCGTGCTGGTCGATCCCGTTCAGCGCCTGGCGAATTTCGTGCGGCTCTGGCAGGAGGGCTATACCGGCTTCGTGCGGGCGATGGAGATCCTCGACGTGGAGCCGGAGATCGAGGACCGGCCAAACGCCGTCGACCTTGCCCGCCCCCGCGGCGCCATCGCGTTTCGCCATGTCGGCTTCCGCTACGAGGAGGATGGGCCGCATGTCTTCAAGGATCTCACCTTCGACATCGCGCCCGGCGAGTTCGTCGCTCTCGTCGGCGCCTCCGGGGTTGGCAAAAGCACCCTGTGCGCGCTGATCCCGCGCTTTTACGACGTGCGGGAAGGCGCGATCCTCATCGACGGGATCGACGTTCGCAACGTGAGCCTCAAATCGCTGCGGCAGAACATCGGTGTGGTGCAACAGGACGTTTATCTGTTCGCCGGCACGGTGGCGGAGAACCTGCGCTACGGGCGGCCCGAGGCTGCGGATGAGGAGATCATCGCGGCCGCGAAGGCCGCCAATGCCCACGATTTCATCATGGCATTGCCCAACGGCTACGACACGGATATCGGGCAGCGCGGCGTGAAGCTCTCCGGAGGCCAGAAGCAGCGCCTGACCATCGCGCGGGCGTTCCTGAAGGATCCGTCGGTCCTGATCTTCGACGAGGCCACGAGCGCGCTCGACAACGAAAGCGAGCGGGCCGTCCAGGCGGCACTCATTGACCTCGCCGAGGGACGGACGACCATCGTCATCGCGCACCGGCTCTCCACCGTCCGCAGGGCGGACCGGATCCTGGTGCTGACCGAGGAGGGGATAGCCGAAGAAGGAACCCACGAGGCGCTCATCGCCGCCGATGGGGCATATGCGGGCCTCTATAGAGCGCAGGCCAGCATCTGATTTGCTTGGAGGACACCGGCTGCGCGCCCCAAGGCGCAGCCGGGCACGTCCATGAGGGCAAAAGCGCATCTTGCTTCCGATGCGTTTCCGTGCAATTGATATTGGGCGCTCGGGTGGTTGCAGACCCGGAGACTGGACGCGTTTTTGATTGGACGGCCCCTTTCCCCGACATCGTAAGCTCTCGACGACAGTGAAACTGCGCGCGTTGCGCAGACGCATACCAACCAACGGGAAAAGGAGTTTCCCATGGCCCAGACCGGCACCGTAAAGTTCTTCAACGCCACCAAAGGCTTCGGCTTCATCACGCCCGACGACGGCGCGAAGGACGTCTTCGTTCACATCTCCGCAGTCGAGGCCTCCGGCATGCGCTCGCTCGTCGACGGGCAGAAGGTTTCCTTCGACGTCGAGCCCGACCGCATGGGCAAGGGCCCGAAGGCGGTCAACCTCTCCGAGGCGTAAGCGCGAGGCCGCTCACGCGGCACGGCTACGGCGAGTTTTGCGAAAGGCGCGGCGGGTCATCCGTCGCGCCTTTTGCTTTATGGGCACCCGCGAGGTGGGCGGCCGACACAAAACTTTCCCTTGCCCGCCCTCAAAAAATAAGGGAAGATTTTGCCCGTTCGGGCATTTGCCGGCCCGGAGACTGGAATAGCATGCCCCGGCATACGACACTAGAAAGGCTCCCGGGATGTCGCGTGTCACAAGAAATCCGGCAGGGTTCCCCGCGCGAAGCTGACTGTTTCTTCTCCCCCAGTAAAGGACCGAGACACCCCTGGACCATGGCCCCCGCAAGAGACTGTGGTCTGGACAAGACGATGAATGACGGGAGAAAGGATCTCTTCCCATGCCGCAGAGTGGAACTGTAAAATTTTTCAATCATGCCAAGGGATTCGGCTTCATCACGCCGGATGACGGGGAGAAGGACGTGTTCGTGCATATCTCCGCGGTGCAGGCTTCCGGCCTGCCCGGCCTCGAGGACGGCCAGAAAGTGACCTTCGACACCGAGCCGGACAAGCGCGGCAAGGGCCCGAAGGCCGTCAATCTTTCCATCGGCTGAACAGGCCTCGGCCGCCCGGGACGGCGGCAGGAACGTTTGCGCCGGCCTTAAGGCCGGCGTTTTTCGTTAGGCCTCAACGGAACGCCCGCCTTGCGCGGGACCGAGAACACGGGCGCACGGCGCTCCTGGGATTGATCTAGGCAATGATGAAGTCGCTGGCGTCTATGCCGGGGCCGCCGGGGACGGTCTGGGGCAGAACGTTTTCGATGTGAATCGCGTTATCGCCGAAGCGCACGACCGTTCCCATGCCCTCCTCATCCAACGCGATATCGAGATCTTCGAAACGGGCCGCTTCGAAGACATTTTTCATGTCGAGCTTGTCGACGCCGTCCTCGAAATCGCGCACGGTATCCTTGCCGGAAGGTTCGATGTTCCGCCAAAGAAAGTAGCGGCTCGTGAAGCTGAACACGTCCGCGCCGGCACCGCCGGTCATGACGTCATCGCCGGGACCGGCGTACAGACAGTCGTTCCCCGCACCGCCGTCAAGGACATCGTCGCCATCTTGGCCGAAGAGGAAATCGTCACCGTCCTCGCCGAAAAGCCGGTCGTTGCCGCCGCCTCCAAAAAGGCCGTCGCCTTGAGCGCCGCCATAAAGGCTATCGTCGCCGGGACCGCCAGAAAGGGCATCGTATCCATCGTCACCATAAAGGGTGTCCCCGCCGCCGCGCCCATGCAGAATATCGTTGCCGCCGCGCCCGTGCATCTCGTCGCGGCGGTCCCAGCCTTCGTGGATGGCGCCGTCCTCGCCGCCCTCGAAGGTGTGCGCGTGCTGTTCAAGCCCTTCCTTGGCGAGAATGTCTCCGAGCGGGACGGTGTCCGTCTCGGAGGTGGAGGTGTCCGCCGGCTGGGAGTCGGAGGAGGGCGTAGTGTCGCCGTTGGTTTTGGCCCGCTCCGAAGCAAGGCTCTCAAGGCCGGCCCCTTCCCAAAGGCCGCTCCCGGCCCTCTCGGCGTCAGCCCACTCCAAAGCACCGCTCTCATGAATGTAAGCGATGCTAGCCCCACCGCCGGGGCCACCACTGTAACTGATATCGCCGATGATGGGGTCATCGCTCGCGCCGGTCTGTCCATCGGCGGGCGAACCCTGGTGGGTATGTAGGGAAACAGACGTCTCCACCCTCCCCTCACCATCAGGATGAGAAAGATGGCTGTGGAGGTCGACCGTTCCGCTCGCTGCCGCCCCCGCCACATTACGTGATGCAGCACTCACCTCTATAAAAACATTATCAGACATAGCGTAACCTTAGTGTTTTAAATGAAAATCCCCGCACACCCCGCGAAACCGCGTCAGGTGAGAAAAGCCGAACGCTCACACGGACAGGCGGCCCCTCTGCCGCCTGTCCGTTTGTGATATTGCCTGGGGGCGTCAGGCGATGGAGAAACCGCTCGCCTCGATGCCTTGAGCGCTACCGTCCGCAAAAGGCACCACGTCTATTATCGTATGGACCGGAACGCCGCTGAAGCTCATTCCGGCTCCGCCGCCCTCCTCGTCATGGACGATGCCGAACCAGGATTGCGCATCGATCATGCCATTGTCGATCAGCGCGGACGCGCCATCGCCCTCGTCGGCTTCAACTTCGGAAGCATGCTCCCGCTGCGATGGGGCTTGCGTGGTGCCGTTATCACCAGGCTCCTCGGCGGACTGGCGCATCGTGTATTGCCCCGGCGTGAAGATCATGTCGCCGATCCGGATGTCCCCGTTGTCCAGAACCTCGGGTCCGCCGTGGCCGGCCCCCTGGTTGACCTCCGTTTCGGTCGGGTAAAGCGCTGGGCGCTGCTC
>NZ_WQNH01000076.1 GCF_009812055.1 Chelativorans xinjiangensis
GATGCGGATGTCGGTGCCATTCTCCAGCAGATGCGTGGCGAAGCTGTGCCTGAGCGTATGCACCGTCACGCGCTTGTCGATGCCGGCGACTCTAGGGGCGCGGCCTTGCCTTCACCCTCATGGTGAGCTTGTCGAACCACGAGGGTGACGCACACCCGATTCCTCCTCGATTCATCATGCATCCGGCTTCGGCCGGAGCATCCCAATCACGGCTGGTGTTCCATCGCTCGCGGCATCGCTTGTCCTTGCTCGGCGGGGAAGATTGAGGACGCGCCGTGCGTTGCCGACGAAGAGCTTTTGCTTCTCCTGTTCCGAAAGCCCGATCTCGTCGATCAGCCGCAGCGCGGTGGCCGGGTCCCAGCAGGGGTAGTCGGTGCCGTACATGACGTTGTCGATGCCGTAGAACTCGATCGCGAACTTGATGCCGAGCATGTGCGGAGAGACGGTGTCTGTGAACGTGCGGCGGATATAGGTGCTGGGCGGCTGCTTCAGTCCCGCCTTGCCGCCGTTCTTGTCCATGCGGCCGGCCTGGTAGGGCAGCGCGCCGCCGGTGTGCGACATGATGATCTTCAGGCCGGGATGGCGCTCCATCATGCCGGAAAAGATAAGCCGCATGGCGGCGGAGCTGACCTCAACAACGCGGCCGAGGCTCAAATGCAGAGCCTCGTTGTAGCCGTCCAGGATGTCGGGGAAGATGGCGTCGGTGGGGTGGAGGTAGAGAGGTATGCCGAGTTCCTCCACGCGGGCGTAGAAGGGTTCCAGCCGCTCTGCGTCGATGCGCGGATTCGTGCCGATGCTGCCCGGCAGGTTGGCGCCGACGAGGCCGAGCTCGCCGATCGCGTGGTCCAGAACCTCGATCGCCGTCTTCGTATCGGTGAGCGGCACGGCGGCGGTGCCCCAGAAGCGGCCGGGATATTTGCGCTGCGCGGCGGCCATCGCCTCATTCCACTCGAGCGCGGCATCGCGGCCTTCATCCACGGGCAACTCGGAGAAATAGATCGAGAACGGGCCGATGGAGCTGACGACATCGACATCGTGCCCGAGCCCGTCCATGTGCTCGAACTCCTTTTCGAGGTCGAACCAGGCCGCCCAGCTTGCGACCGTGCCGCTGCGGGCGTCCGCGCCGACATAGATGTAGCCGCCCCGCTCGTTGGCGAAGGCCTTGGGATAGGCGGACTTCTTCGAAAGCGCCTCGAAGATCGGCAGCGGCCACCAGTGGAAATGCGAGTCGATGATGTGCATGGGACGCTCTCCGCGTTTTTGTGCGCCGTCAGGGGACGCGCCAGGAATCGGTCTTCTTTTCCAGCCAGGAAAGCATCTGCGTCAGCACCACGCCGAGCAGGATGATGACGAGGATCGAAACCATCATCTTGGTCGTCTGCAGGAGTTGGGCGTGATAGGCGATGCTGTAGCCGAGCCCCGCGCTGGCGCCGAAGAGTTCGGCCACCACCACGCCGGTCAGCGCCCGCCCTACCCCGAGCCGCAGGCCGGCCACCACGATGGGCACGGACCCGGGCAGCGCCACCCGCAGGAAGATATCGAGCGGCCGCGCGCCGAATGAATGGGCGGCGCGAACGAGGTCCCGGTCGACATTCTTGATGCCGGACAGCGTGTTTGCGTAGATCGGCGTGAGCGCGAACAGGAAGGCGATGGCCACGATGGTCGGCGTGCCGTAGCCGAGCCAGGCGACGAAGAGCGGGTAGAAGGCGATGGTCGGCGCGGAATACTTGAACCAGATGAACGGCTCCAGCGCCGCCTCAGCGTCCGGGAACCAGCCCGCCAGCACGCCGAGCCCGATGCCCACGCCTGCCGCGAGCGCCAGCGCCAGCACGAAGGAATGAAGGCTGGCCAGGATGTTCTCGACGAGCGTGCCGTCGGCGAACTGCACCCCCATCTCCTTGAACACCGCGCCGGGCGTGGAGATGAAGAACGGGTTGATCAGTCCCGCCGAAACGACGGCCTGCCAAAGGATGCCGATCGTCAGCAGTGAGAGTGTGCCGAGGACAAGCGCCTCATGGCGCCGGTAGAGTTCGGTCATCATTCCGTCCTCCAGTTGCGCACGCGGCTTTCCAGCAGCCGGACGAGAGAGGTCAAGGTGTAGCCGAAGACGCTGATCACCAGCGCGTAGACCAGAAGCCGGTCGATGCGCATGGACGAGCCGTAGGTCATGAGCTGGTGCCCGACGCCGACCTGCGAGACGTAGAGCTCGCCCACCACGACGCCGAGAACGCCGCGCCCGACGGCAAGCCGCACGCCCATCAGGATAGAGGGCAGCGAGCCCGGCACCAGGATGCGGGTGAAGATGTCGAGCCTGCTGGCGCCAAAGGAACGCGCCGCCCGGATGAGCCGCGGATCCGCCTCGCGCATGCCGGCCATGGTGTTGACGATGATGGGGAAGATCACGCCGAGGAAGACGACCGCGACCTTCGATGCCATGCCGATGCCGAGCCAGATGACCATGATCGGCAGGAGCACGAGGGTGGGCGCGATGTAGAGCGCCATGAGCGGCGGGTCGAGAATGTAGCGCGCATGTTTGGACGTGCCCAGCAGCGCCCCCAGTGGCACGCTGACGACGAGGGCGAGCGCGAAACCGAGCACGAACTCGGTCAGGCTGATGCGCGCGTGATAGAAGAAGTCATCGCTGGCGAAGACTTCGAGGGCGGCAGCGGCCACCTTCGTCGGCTGGCTGGTGAAGCGTCCGTTGACCAGCCCAAGCTCCGGCGCGACCTGCCACACGACGAAGAAGAGGAGCACGGACAGGCACGAGATCGTTGTCGAGCGCGACAGCGGGAAACGGGCGTTCCAGGCCCGTCCCTCCATCGCGGTGGATTTGCTCGTGGCCATCGCCATCACGCGGCCTCGGTTATCATGTGCATGGCGGCCATGTCCTCGCCAAGCCCCTCGCGCAGCCGGCGCCGGTAAGCGGCGAACTGATCGCTGTCGAGCATGGCGGCGGTGCGCGGCCGCGGCAGGTCGATGTCGATGATTTCCCTGATGTGGCCGGGGTCGCGGCCCATGACGACCACCCGGTCGCCGAGGAACACCGCCTCGTCTATGTCGTGCGTGACGAACAGCGCCGTCTTGCGGTCGCGCTCCCAGATCTTGAGCAGCTCGTCGCCCATCACTTCGCGCGTCTGCGCGTCGAGCGCGCCGAATGGCTCGTCCATGAGAAGGACGTGCGGATCGACGGCAAGTGCGCGCGCGATGTTGACGCGCTGGCGCATGCCGCCGGAAAGCTGGTGCGGGTGGTAGTCCGAGAAAGCGCCGAGGCCCACCATGCGGATGAAGCGCCGGGCGCGCTCCGTCGGATCGTCCTTCTTCCAGCGCTGCATCTCAAGACCGAACCTGACGTTGCCGAGCACGGAACGCCACGGCAGCAGCGACGCCTCCTGAAAGACCATCGCCCGGTCCGGGCCGGGGTCGCTGACTTCCTTGCCGTTGATCGTGATGCTGCCGCTGGCGCTGTTCACCAGGCCGGCCGCCGCCAGAAGCAGCGTGCTCTTGCCGCAGCCGCTCGAGCCCACGATGGTCACGAACTCGCCCTTGGCGATATCGAGCGAAACCCGGTCGACCGCAACGAACGGCTCGTCGCTGTTCGGCTTACGGTATTCGATCGTCAGGTCGCGAATTTCGATCTGTGCCATTTTCGGTTTTCTTTCTTGCGGAGCGGAGGGATGGCGGGGTGGGAACCTTGAAGGCCCCCACCCGAAGCGAGCCGCTTACTCCGCCGGCTTCCATTCTTCGTAGGTGTCGACGAAGGTCGGGTCGAAGTAGCGCTCCTCCGGCCATGCCTCTTCGTACTCGCCCGATTCGATGCCGATCTCCCAGAACGCCTGCATGCCTTCCTCGGAGGGCAGGCGGCCGTCCTCGTAGACCTTGTCGATGAAGTCGTCATAGCCGCGCCCGGCATAGTCCTCCTCCATGCCGACGCGGTCGACCAGCACCTCGATTGCGCGATCCTTGTCGGCCTTGGCAAGCCGCACGCCCTTCACGAAACCGCGCAGAACGGCGCGGATCGTGTTGGGATTGGCCTGGATGAAGTCCTTGGTGGCGAAGAAGACGTGGAAGGGGTAGTCGGGCGCGATGTCCGTCTGCTTGAGGATCGGCTTGAAGCCGGCATCGGCGGCCATGAACTTTTCCGGCGTGGCGAAGATATTGACGTCGATCTGCCCGGCCTCCATCGCCGCCAGCCGCTCGACGGAGCCGCCGCCCTGGATGATCTGCACGTCGGAGTCCGGATCGAGCCCCTGCGTCTGCAGAGCGTGGCGGGTGAGGAAATCCGTCGAGGAACCGATGCGGGTGACGCCGAAGCGCTTGCCCTTGGCATTCGCCATGCTGTCGATCTCTGGCACGGCATACCAGTCGAAGACGGCCATGTTGAAACCGCCATAGAAGACCTTGAGCGGCTGTTCGGCTGCTATCCCAACCGACACACCCGCCAGCGAGGTGACGCCGATATCGACGGCGCCGGCGACCATGCCGCGCACCATATCCGTGCCGCCACGGAAGGCGACGATCTCGACATTGATTCCTTCTTCCTCGAAGAAACCCTCTTCGTCGGCCATGTAGAGCGGCAGGAAGGTCGATGTCGTCACCGGCAGGCCGATCGTGATATCGGTCTTTTCCGGCGCATCCTGCGCCGCCGCCGGAGCGGCCAGCACCGCCAGCCCTGCTGTCAGAATTCCAATTAGTCTCTTCATTCCATCCTCCCGTGGTTGATCTTTCAGGCGAGCCGGACGAACCCCCGGCTTTCATTCTCCCCGCCAAGGCGAGCCTTCAATGCCGCATGAACGCGCGTCCGCTCATCATCGATCGCATCGCCGTTTCGCAGGGCCGAGGCGAGACCGCCGAGTGCACCGGCGACGCCGAGACCTTCGATCTTTCGTTGCAAGGTCGCGAGCGGCGCGTCGCCCGGCAGCACGGCGCACCGCCTTTCGCTGAAGCCGTCCGCCGTCTTCACAATGACGCGCGCGGGAAAACTGTGGCCGGCCTCCGCCGCAAGCGCGCTTTCCGGCCTGACGGTCACCTTCGCTGCAAAGGCAATCGTGCGGGCATCGAAAGGATGCGCACGCGCCACGTCGAACAGGCGGTCGCGCTCGAAAGCGGCGATGCCGAGCTGGAGGCCGAGATGGGCAATCGTGGAAAGGCGTTTTCCCGGATCGAGCGAACGGCTGACGACGGGAACGGCATCCGGCGGCAGCTCCACCTCGACCGACAGGACCGAGGCCGGCTGCAGGCCATCGGCCAGCATGGCGGAAAACGCTTCGATTGCATTCATGCCCTGACGCGCAGCGACGAAGGGCTTTAGCCCGACCGACGCCACAGCGTGCTCCGGCAATGCTTCCAGATGCTCCGGCGCCGCAAGTTCCGCGGACGACTGCGCGGCCAGCCATTCGGGCGACAGGAGCGCGGGATCGCCGCCAAAGCCGGCGCGTGCGGCCATTACCGCGCGCACGCCCTTGAGCGTTGCCTCGCCGATGGCCAGCCACCGGCCGGACGGGTTGCCGCCGGGCTGCCCCGCACGCCCTGAGTTGCCGGCGATGGCGATCGCCAGCGCCTGGGCCGTCGTTTCCTCGTCCAGGTCGAGTGCGGCAGCGGCCGTTGCTGCGGCGATTGCCGGAGCCGCGAAAAGCGTCGGCCAGACGCCGCGCGCAAGTATTGCTGCACCGCCGACGGCGCGGGCGAGGCAAAGGCCGGTCGCATATCCTGCCTCGACCGCGCGGACATAGGACCGGGGGTCCGGCGCGAATTCACCGGCGACCGGAACCGCTATGCAGCCCGGCGTCAGGCAGCTCGGCACCTCGATATCGTCACACTCGGTGAAGCGGATCACGGCCGCCATGGCCGCCGCCGTGGAGGCGGCGTCGCCCTCACCGAGGAAGCGCCCGATGGCCGCGCCTTCCTGCGCCTCCAGCCCGGCCGCCAGCGCGGCCAGCGTGTCGACCGTGTGGAGTGCGACGGCGGCTTCCGTGCGGGCGTCGACGGCGATTTCGGCAAGCCGGCGGGCGAGAACACGCGTGGTCATGCGACACCCCCTCCCCGCGCCGTCTGGCGTGCGAGGCCGAATGATCGCGTGAAGACGAGTGGCGTGTGTGCGGTGCCGATGGTCAATGTCAGGACGCCATAGGGGACATCCCGCATCGCCGGTCGGCTCCTGGACGCCACCGGCTGGAGCGGTCGCGTCGCGACCGGTGCCTCCACCGTCCAGTCGAGGATCGTCATGCCGGCGGACAAGGCGTGCCCGGCGATCTGCGGTGCCGGCTGCGCGGATGGGTCGATCGCCTCAGCGAGACGGTCGGCTGCCCGCGCCGCCTCGGCCACCGCGCCGTCGGCCGCCATGCGGGCGAGGCTTTCGGTGCGGCGGATCCAGACGCCGTTATAAGCGACGGAAAGGCGGATGGCGAAATATCCGCCGAGCGGGGCGTTGCCCTTCATGCGGGCGAGGCGCTGGTCGGCCGCCAGATCGGGGGCGGCTGCGACATAGCATTCCTCGGCTCCGGCCAGCCGCGCGTTCAGTTCCAGCACCTCCGTCACGTCGCCCACCAGCCGGCGATCGGCCGGTATCTCGGCAAACGCATTGGCGGCAATCCGATCCGCCGTCGTGGCAAGCGCCAGTTCGGCAGCATTCGGCAGGGCACGGACAGCGGCGAAAATATCGGTTGCGTCGATCAGCCTCGCATCGGTCTTAGAGGTGATCTCCTCGACGAGGCCACTGGGCATGCGGTCGAGTTCGACAACGCCGATGTTTCCGGCGCTCAACGCGGAAAGCCGCTCGCCCGCCATCCGGCCGGGCTGCGGCGAATGGGCGATTTCGACCGTCGGATTGGTCGAGCGGATCCAGTTGCCGACACGCTTCGACAGGGCTGTCGCGAAGATGGCCTGTCCCTCCCGTGGAACGAACAGCAGGGCATCCGACCAGTAGGGCGTAAAGCCGGTCAGATAGGTCACGCCGGCCGAGCGCACATGATTTGTGTAGACGAGGACGGCGTCCAGCCCGTTCTCGCGCATGGCCGCCTGCAGGCGGCGTTGGCGGGCAAGCACGTCGGCCTGCGACAGCTCGCCTTCGCGCCAGAGCATGAGGCCGTGTCTCATGCCGCCCTCCTGTCCGCCGCCATCGAAAACAGCTCCCGGGGCGTTGTCGTCAGCACCTCCGCGCCCTCCCCGGTCACGATCAGGGAATCGCCCAGCACCATGTAGCCGACCTCCGGGTGGTAGGTGTTGGGATGCACGATGAGTGACATGCCCTGCTCAATCGTCGTGGTCACGTCCTCGAGGATATGCGGCTTGGTGTCGGGAAAGAGGCCAAGGCCGTGGCCGCGCACGCGGGTGTATTCGCTGGTCACGTAGTCGCCGAGGCCGTGGCGGCGGAAGACGTCGTTCTCCGCCTTCGCAATGTCGGCGGCGGTGATGCCGGGCCTCACCGCATCGATGCCCGCAATCATGGCCTCGTGATAGACGGCGAAGGCCTTTTTCTGCGCCTCGCTCGCCTCTCCGATGACGAGCGTCCGGCAGATCTGCACATAATAGCCGTCAACGCAGGGCGTGAGCTCGGTCGTCACCAGGTCGCCGGCCTTCAACGTCTTGCCGGAGGGCGGCGCCATGCCGCGCACTTCCAGGCCGCCGGCGCCGATGATCATGAAGTTGTCGTCGACGCCGTTGGCGCGGAAGAACGCCTCGATCTCGGCGATCAGCTCATAGTCCTTCCTGCCCACGCGCGCCGCATTGCGGAAGACGGCATAGCCCTCATCGGCAAGTCGCGCCGCACGGCGAACCGCCTGCAGCTCCTCCTCCGCCTTGATCATCAGGAGACGGTCGAGGATGGGTGTGGCGTCGTCGAAGCGGTTCTCTTCCCGCCGGCGCGCGAGGCCGTAGGGCAGATGCCGTTTCGGGCCGGCGGCGATGCGGCGGTTGCCGAGCCGCTCGATGGCAGCGGCGGCATCGGCGACGATATCGTCGGTAACGACCGTGTCCAGGCCCGGGCATTCCACGGCCGCGCGGTCGGCCTCGAACGAATCGTCGAGATAGAGCGTCGTTTCGCCGTCGCTCGTCACGACGGCGATGCCCTCGCCTTCAAGAATGCCGAAATCGGCGGCATAGCGCAGATAGTCGTTCTGCCAGGCATTGCCGTAGAGCACCACGGCGTCGAGGCCGGCGTCCTTCATCGCCTCGATCAGCCGGCGCCTGCGCGTGTCTGCAACCCTCCTCGCCGTCATGGTGCCATCCCTCATGAATTCGCAGCCATGCGCATCGCCGGCTGCGATTCTCCCTTCGCCGCGAACCCATAGTCCCGGCGGGCGGCCTCGGTCGAGACGAGTCCTTTTTCGATGTCGCTTTGCAGGAGCCCGTGGTCGCGCTCGCGCGGATCGCCGTAACCGCCGCCGCCGGCGGTCAGGAAGGTCACGCGGTCGCCCGGCTCGAAGGCGACATTGGTCGCCTTGTTGACATTCTCCGTCCTGCCGTCCGCGCGCTCGATGATCGCCAGGCTGACAGCGCCTTCCTTGCCGCCGTCAAGGCCCCAGGGCGGTGTGACGGTGCGGTCGAAATTGATGTTGCCCTTGCAGGCGCGCAGCACGCGATAGGTGAGCTCCACGCCTAGTCCGCCCCGATAGCGCCCGGCGCCGCCGGAATCGGGGCGCAGCATGTGCCGCTCGATCACAAAGGGATACTTGATCTCCTGGAGTTCCACCGGCGTGTTGCGCACGTCGCCCTGGCACACGGAGACGGAGGCAGACGCGCCGTCGCCATGCGGCCGGCCGCCCCAGCCGCCGCCGAAGATGTTCATGAGCAGGAAACGCGACCCGTCACCGTAGAAGCCGAAGAACGAGCAGCCGCCCATGTCGCCCTTGTGGGCGGCCGGGATCATCTCGGGCACCGCGGGTGCGAGCGCCTTCAGGATGGTGTCGATGACTGTCGGCAGCGCGATGCTCCACTGGCCGAGCGCGGCCGGCGGCCTGGCGCTCAGCATGGTGCCTTCGGGCAGCACCACGTCGAGGGAGCGGAAGCAGCCTTCGTTGACGTCGAGATTGGGCGAGGTGAGCGCCTTGAAGGCCACGCGTGCGGCAGCGATGCCGCCCGAGCGGCCGGAATTGAGCGGGCCGTCGACCTGCGGGTTCATCTCGGAGAAATCGACGCTCATGCGCGCGCCCGCCACCGTGACGGTGACCTTGATGCGCAGCGGCTTGTCGAGCGCGCGGCCGTCATTGTCCAGGAAGCTGGTGGCCGAATAGGTGCCATCGGGGATCTTCTCGATGACCGAACGGACCTGCCGGTCGGCCTGCGCCCAGATGGTGGCGACGCATTCGTCGACGGTGGCGCGCGAATAGCGCCCGACGAGTTCCCCGAACCGGCGCGCGCCGACTTGGCACGAGGCGATCTGGGCGCGCAGGTCGCCGAGGCTCGCATCCGGATAGCGGATGTTGTCGCGGATGATCTGCAGCAGCGTCTCGTTCGCCTTGCCGGCATCGTAGATCTTCAGCGAGCGCATCTGCAGGCCCTCGCTGTAGATATCGGTCGTCGCGTTGGAGCCAAAACCCTGGCGGCCGCCGCCGATGTCGACCCAATGGGCGCGGTTCGCCGCAAAGCCGATCAGCTCTCCGTCATGGAAGCACGGGGCATAGACCACGACATTGTTGAGGTGCTGGCCGCAGATGTGGCCGTGGTTCATCACCAGCACGTCGCCCTCGGCGAAGCCGTCGAGCCCGTAGCGTTTTATCCCGTCCTCGACCGCCACGCCAAGGTCGGCGAGGAAGATCGGCAGGCCGCCGCGGTTCTGCGATATCATGCGGCCCTCGGTGTCGATCAGGCCGCAGCAATAGTCGCGCACCTCGTAGATCATCATGTTGTAGGCCGACTTGGACAGGACGTCGGCCATTTCGTCGGCATAGGCCACGACGGCGTTTCGCACGACTTCGATGGTGATCGGATCGGTGGTGGCTTTGGTCATCGAGATGGTCTGCCCGTCAATATTTCAGTGTGACGACGAGATGCCCGGCGTCAGTGACGCGGACCTCGTCGTCGGGATGAATGAGGATGGTGGAGTTCGGTTCTTCGATCACCGCCGGACCGACGATGCGCGCGCCCGCCTTCAGCGCGTTGCGCCACAGTATCTGCGTTTTCACCGGGCGCTCGGGGTCGTCGAAGACGACGTCGCGGTGTTCCGTGCCGGCATCGCTGTCGGGCGTCCAAGGCTGCGACAGCCATTGCTCGGCAAGCGAATCGGACCGGGCGGCCGTCAGCACCAGGCGCAGGCTGACCACCTCCATGGTCTCGCTGGGGGCGGACTGGCCGTAGCGCTTGTCGTGCTCGCGGTCGAAGCGGTCGCGGACCGTGCGGGCCTCGCCGGTCAAAAGCGCGGCGCTCTCGACGGGAATGGATATCGCATGCTCCTGGCCGACATAGCGAAGATCGGCGTAGTAGCGGAAATCGGCGGTCGCCGGGTCAATGCCGTCGCGCGTCAGCTGGTCCCGCCCCGCCGCTGCGAGTTCCGCGAAAACCTCCTCGGCGTGGCTCGCCTGCAGATCGCCGACCCTGCCGATCAGCGTCTGCACGAAATCCTGCCGCCACGAGGCCATCAGCATTCCGAGCGCGGAGAAGGTGCCGGGCAGCTTGGGGATGACGACGGTGGGGATGAATATCTCGCGCGCAATGGAGATGGCGTGAAGAGGGCCGGCTCCGCCGAAGGCGATCATCGCCGTGTCGCGCGGATCCACGCCCTTGTTGACCGACACGGCGCGCACGGAGAGCGACATGGCGGCGTCAGCGATACGGACCACGCCATGCGCGGCCTGCGGGACACTGAGTGCGAGCGGGCCGGCGACCTTTTCCTGCATGGCCCGGCGCGCGGCCTCCACGTCGAGAGCCATGCCGCCATTGAGGAAGCGCCGCGGATTGATGCGGCCGAGAAGGAGATCGGCATCGGTCACCACCGGATCGGCCGAGCCCTTGCCGTAGCAGGCCGGCCCGGGGTCCGCGCCGACGCTCTTCGGCCCGACATGCAGCCCGCCCGTCTTGTCGACCCAGGCGATGGAGCCGCCGCCGGCGCCCACCTCGACGATGTCGACCACCGGCAGCTGCATGGGCTGGCCCGTCGCCTTGTCGCCGATCACATAGCCGGTTTCGATGACGGGAGCGCCGCCGGTCAGGAGGCTCGACTTCGCCGTCGTGCCGCCCATGTCGAAGCCGACGCAGCGCTCCAGCCCGAGCAGCTTCGACAGGCGGCCGGCGCCGATCATGCCGGCGACGGGGCCGGATTCCATCATGGACACCGGCTGCTCCTGCGCCAGCCTGAGCGACATGACACCGCCGTTGGAGCGCATGATGTGCACCTTACCGCCGAAGGAGGCATCGCGCAGATAACCGTCGAGACGGCGCAGATAACCGCCGACGCGCGGACCCACGAAGGCATTCAGCACAGTCGTGGAGGTGCGCTCGTATTCGCGGTATTCGCGCAGGATCTCGTGCGACAGGGTGATGAACAGATCGGGCCGCCGCTGGCGCAGCGCCGCGCCGATGCGCCGCTCGTGCTCGGGATTGACGTAGGCGTGAAGCAGGCACACGGCGACCGCTTCCACGCCCATCCCGTCGACCCAGGCGACCGCCTCGTCGAGCGTTTTTTCATCGAGCGGCTCAAGCACCTCGCCCGTCGCCAGGATGCGTTCGCGGACCTCGAAGGTGAGATCGCGCGGCATCAGGGGCTCGGGGCGCTCGAAGAACAGGTTGAAGGCCTCGATGCGGTTCGACCGGCCGATGGCGTAGACATCGCGGAAGCCGGTGGTGGTCAGAAGCGCGGTGCGCGCGCCCTTGCGCTCCAGCACCGTGTTGATGGCGATAGTCGAGCCATGCAGCAGCTCGTCGACGGACCCGGTCTCGCACCCGGCCAGATCGAGGCTGGTGGCGATGCCCTTTGTCGGATCGGCGGGGACGGTCGAGGTTTTCGACGTGACGATGTGCCCACCGACATATCCCACCAGATCGGTGAAGGTTCCTCCGATATCGACGCCGACGATGTTCACGTTCGTTCTGCTCCCTGTCCGGCTCGCAAGAGTGGAAGGCGGGAGGAACAGGCGGCCAGGCCGCTGCGAAACGTCTGCCGTCCTCCCGCGGCCTGAGAAGCGTCGCACCGGGGGTGGTCTCAAGCAACGGGCCGGAGGGCTATACCTTTGATAGTCTAATGACTATAACTTTCCCTATGATCAACGTCACCCTTCGCCGGCTCGAAGTGTTCCTGGCGGTCGCCGAGGTGGAGAGCTTTTCGCGCGCGGCCGACAAGCTCGACATCGCCCAGCCATCGGTCAGCGCCCATATACGCAGCCTCGAGCATCAGGTCGGCGGCGCGGTCTTCCGCCGCCGCCGCGGCAGCAGGCCCGTCCTGACCGACCTCGGCAGAAGCGTTCGCGACCACGCCCGGGAGCTTCTTGCCGAAGCCGACGATTTGAGGGCCGATATCGTGAGCCTGCGCACCTCGGCGGGGACCGAACTCGTGCTCTCCTGCCAGCGCTCGCTCGCGAACTTCGTGCTCAAGGAGCCCATTACGCGCTTCGCGCTCACGCATCGCGAGATCCGCCTCATCGTGCGGATCGGCAAGCAGGAGGACGTGGTCGAGGAGGTGCGGGACGGCATCGCCGATATCGGCTGTTTCCTGAGCAACGAGGAGATGCGCGGCGTGCATTCGGAGGTGATCGGCGCGCAGCGCCTTCAGATCGTCGCCGGGGCCAGCCATCCCCTCGTCGGACGGCGCAAGGTCAAGCCCGGCGAGGTGGCGCGATACGGCTTCGTCGGTCCCCCGCCGGGATCGCTCTTCGGCCGCGCCGTGCAGCGGCTCCTCAAGAGCGCCGGCATCAACGACATCCAGGTGGTGGCGCAGGCGACGGAGTATCAATTCCTGCGCGAGCTGGTTGCCGCCGGCGTCGGCCTTTCCTGCTCGCCGGAAAAGAGCGTCGAGGCCGACGTCGCCTCAGGTCTGTTGAGCATCATCGACCTCGACGCCCCCGACCTCGTCTTCCAGATCCGCCTGATCTCCTCACAACACCGGCCCCGCTCCGCCCCCATGGAAGAATTCAGCGCCTACCTACGCTCGTGCATGCCGACGCTTTGAGGTGTGAACATGGCCGCTGTTTTCGCGCCCCTGGAGCTTCCGCTCCATGTCAGTCATACGCGCATCGGTGCCGTCCATTGCTTTTCTCCTTCTCGTGAAAACTTGCCGCCGAGGGGCGTGCGTCACCGCCGCCACGCCCGCTTTCGCGTCTGGCTTCTGATCGTTCGGGAAGCGGGGCGCGTTGTCCGTGCCTCTCTGTGTAATTTTATGTGGCGCGTTCAACGCGCCCCGCCGGCCGCTGTCCTGCGGTCGACCGGCCAAGGAAGGTCCCCATTGCCCTTTTGGGGCGCCCAGGCTCGTCTCTGAAACGCCTGAACCGAACCTCCCGCGGCTTCTCCGCACCCTGTGTTCGTGCTTTCGGCACGGCACAGGGCCCCGGCCTGCTGCAGGCCCTCATAACTACCCTTAAACACGATTGAGTACGCTTCTATACGCTTGGCTACTTGGTTGGCTGCCTGGCGCCAAGTGCGGTCATCGCCGAGCCATTACTCAGACGTCGCATTGGGGCCGGCAGCGGACCGGCAGCACCTGGACTGGCAACTCAAGAAGCCGACATCATGGACCACCTGAGTACAGTCCATAATCGCCCCAAGTCACAAGCTAGCGGCTAGCGGGTTAGCGTTGGAATGTGAGGTGGATGGTGCCGCTCTCTGCCGTTTCTGCCTTAACCGTGTAGCCAGCTTCGAGGCTGCGCAGATCGTCCCATAGGCGGATGCCGCGCCCGAGCAGGATCGGGGCGATAGCGACGTGGAGGCGGTCGACAAGTCCTGCCTTGAGGAAGTCGCGCACAAGACTGGCGCCGCCGCCAATTCGGATGTCTTTTCCATCGGCAACAGCAACGGCCTGCTGGAGTGCCTCGGCCGGTGTCGTGTTGAGGAAATGGAACGTCGTGCCTCCCGCCATCTCGATGGAGGGCCGGGGCTTGTGGGTCAGAACGAAGACCGGGACGCGGAACGGGGGTTCGTCTCCCCACCATCCCTTCCAATCCGGGTCATCGGGAAAGTTGTGGAGGCCAAACATGCCGGCCCCCATGATCTCGGCACCCACATCGGCGAAGTACTCTTTCGCATACTTGTCGTCGACGCCGGTCGTGCCTCCACCGCTTGTGTCCTTGAACACGCGTTCACGGATGGTCTTTGTCGCAGCATAGGCGCCGACGAGGCTCATCCAGTCCGCGCTCATCGGGTTTTCGGGAGTTTGGTCCGTCGCTGTCGCGAACCCATCGAGTGAGATATTGAGATCAACACGAACGACCACTGGTTTCTCCTTGAGCGTGGTTGCAGCAGCCCTATGTTCAGGGCTTACTAAGGCAAGTGCCTTATTATCGAAATTGTTTAGTAAGGCAAGTGCCTTATTATCGTTGACCCCATCTCTTTTTCATCCTAGTGAATTACATGCCTCACCATTCGACCCCCCTCGACCTTGCCTTTCACGCGCTCAGCGACCCGACCCGCCGGGCGGTGGTGTCGCGGTTGGCCGAAGGCGAAGTGCCGGTCAGCGCCTTGGCCGAACCGTTCGATATGGCTTTGCCTTCTTTCGCCCAGCATCTGAAGGTCCTGGAAGATTGCGGGCTGATCGCTAGCGAAAAGCGCGGGCGCAGCCGCTGGTGCCGGCTGGTGCGTCCGCGCTTCGAGGAGGCGGCGGACTGGATGGAAGCGGAACGCCGGCGCTGGGCCGAGCGGCTCGATCGGCTGGAAGCCTACCTGGACAAGACCGCAGAGGATGATGAAGACCATGGCAAATCTGTTTGACACTTGGTCGCTCGATCGCGAGATCGTGCTGGTGAAGCTGCTTAACCACCCACGCGACAAGGTCTTTGCGGCCTGGATGGACCCCAAGGCGCTGGCCCAATGGTATGGCCCGGCCGACCTCAGCATCGACAGCCACAAGGCCGATATCCGTGAGGGCGGGGTTTGGCGGTTCGACATGGTGGGCATGTTCGAAGGCCGGGAGCAGCGCTTCCCCAACCTCATGCGCTTCCTGGAGATCGTGCCGAACGAGCGGATCGTGATGGACTATGGCACCCCCGACCCTGACGACCCTGACCGGTTCCGCGTCACGGTGACCTTCGATGAGCAGGCTGACGGCAAGACGGTGCTGACCATGCGCCAGCTCCATCCCAGCCGCGAGCGGCGTCAGGTGGTCATCGGCTTCGGCGCAGTGGAATATGGGCTGCAGACGCTGGACGGCCTCGCCGCCTGGCTGGACGGCTGAGCGCTTGGCCGCTCAGTGCCGCGCGCCAGTTGGCGATGGCGGGCGGGGCGGCGTACCGACCGAACTGCGCTTGATCGCGCAGGTCAGGGCTTGACGGAACAGGTTGGCCACACACGATGTCGGCTCTCGGGCGGCCGCTATCTTGATCTGTACGACAGCATGTGGGGCGCATAGCAGTCGCTCGCGTCACGCCGTGAGTAAGTCGGCAATGGTTCAAATCGAGACAATTAATCGAACGCAAAGGCACGACCGCTCTGCATCGTTCAACGGCACAGAGCCCGCTCTCGGTGATTTCCGCATCAATGTTGGTTGCGAGGTGATTTTGGCCTGCCCCTATGAGGTGGTCCAGTTTCAGTCTTAATGCATGATCGGCTTTCCGGCCATTGCCTGTGCAGATGGTGGTGCCGATCC
>NZ_WQNH01000077.1 GCF_009812055.1 Chelativorans xinjiangensis
GGATGTTGCGGGGTGCTTTTTGTCCTCGCGCGCCTGCGGCGTCGCGCCAGGCGGACGGGTCGAAGCGGGACAGCCGGCCGCCGGGCGGCCGTCCGCCGCGCAGCGGTGAGGTACGGCGCCCAAGCCCCAGATCGCGGCGCGCCTTCCAGCGGGCAAAGCGCCTGGCCTGTCCCGGCAGATCGTCAAGCGCGGCGACCAGTGCCGCGAGGCGCCGGCCAAGGCGCGCGGCGCTGACGGGATCGTCGCGGGATGGCGGCTGCGGGAGGGCAGACGGCTCGATGAGGCCGGGAAACAGGATGCGCGGGACGGCGTGCGCGGGCCCATGGCGGCCGCGGCCCCCTTCGGCAAGCTCAGGGCTCGGGGTATGCGGCAGCGGGTCGAAGAGCGGCAGGCTCAAGGTTTGCGGACGGGCGGGCGCGGCGGCCCGCCTGGCTTCCGCCTTCGCCCTTCGGGCTTCGGCGGACAGGTCGGCGGGCGACGCCATCACGGCGATGCCGAGGCTGCGCAGGAGCGGCGCCGGGCTCACGGGTTTCGGCTTGCGCGGGGGCGGCAGACAGACGGCCAGACCGCGCGCGGCCGCGATGATCAGCCGCCGCGCGGCGGCCTCAGTCGGGCGCAGCAGGCTGAGGATGGCGCGCCAGAGATGGCGGGGCAGGGTCTTTCGAGGCCCGCCCTCGGCCCTTCGAGGCTCGCCTTCGGCCAGCACCTCGGGATCAGGGCCCACGGCCGGGCCGGCCATGGCCACGAGGGAAGCCACGATGCGCTTCAGCGCCACGCGATCTTGCTCGATTGCCGCACGCCCGTCCATGGCTGCCTCCTTTCGTCCAAGTGGCGGGATTATCGCACGGGTCGGGAGGGGCGTGAATGGGAATAGGAAAACATTCCTGACAGATGCTGACAGGGGTACAACACGCGCCGGGACATTTCCCGCTGCTCCCGCCCCCAAACGCGCGTCATCCCGGAAGCCGGAGCGAAGCGGAGGCTGTCCGGGATCCATTCCGGAATGTGGACGAGTCACGGAACGGGTCCCGGACAAGCCTTCGGCTTTCCGGGATGACGCGCGTTTTGGGGGCGGGAGCGGCGGGGAAGCAGCAGGAAGCGGCATGGTCGGCCGCAAGGAATGTTACCTGCCGCCTCCAAACGCGCGTCCCGGAAGCCGGAGCGTGAGCTGCGGTTGTCCGGGACCCATTCCGGAATGTGGAAAAGTCACGGAATGGGTCCCGGACAAGCCTTCGGCTTTCCGGGATGACGCGCGTTTGGAGGCGGCAGCCTACCCGACACCCAGGCTCTTCAGCCCTCGATGCCCCGCCGGCCGACGACGCTCATCATGGTGCCGGTCATGGTGGCGATCAGCTTGGCCTCACCGTCATAGGCGTAGGCCTGGCCGTCGGCGACGATGATGGTGCGGCCGGGCTTGGTGACCGTGCCGCGGAAGAGGAAGCGCTCTCCCCTGCCCGGCGCCAGAAGGTTCACCTTGAACTCGATGGTCAAGACGCCGGCATCGGCCGGCATCAGCGAATAGGCGGCGTAGCCGCAGGCCGAATCGAGCGCCATGGAGATGACGCCGGCATGCAGGAAACCGTGCTGCTGGGTGAAGCGCTCCGCGTGGGGCATCTCGATCTCGACGACGCCGGGCGTGACCACCGTCAACCTGGCGCCGATGGTCTCCATCGCCCTTTGGCGGGCGAAGCTGGCGCGCACCCGCGCCTCGAAATCCCCCTCGGCAAACCGTCGTTCCGCCATCTTCTTCTTCCTTGTGGGCCGGCATGTTTATGGCAAAGCGGGCGGTAATGGGCAATGCAGGGGGTGGTACCGGATAAATTGGTGCCCCTTCGCGCCCCCCTCTGTCCTGCCGGACAGAGGGGGGCGCGAAGGGGTGGCGGCGTCAAGAAGTTTTCAATTCCACTCACGCGTAACCCTCTCTAACCGCGCTCGAAGGCGGCGAAATGGAAGCCGTCCGTGCCGGTGACCGCCGGTGTGAGCATTATGCCGTCATCCTCATCGATATGCGCGGCCTGCGGATGGGCGGGAAAACGCTGCTGCCAGACGGCGCGATGGTCGAGGGTGTGAAAAGCGGGCGCGCGCTCGCGGAAGGCCCGCACCTGGTCGGCATTTTCCTCCCGGAAAATGGAGCAGGTGATGTAGGCGAGCCGCCCGCCCGGCTTCACATAGCGGCTCGCCGTATCGAGGATCGCCGCCTGCTCCATCCGGCGCGCATCGAGCTGCTGCGGCGTCAGGCGCCATTTCGCGTCCGGCCGGCGGCGCCAGGTGCCCGAGCCGGTGCAGGGAGCGTCGACGATCACGAGATCCATCTGGCCTTCGAGCCGGGCAAGCGCCACGTCCTCAGTGATCACCTGGACGTTGCGGCAGCCTGCCCGCCTCAAGCGGTCGAAGATCGGTGCGAGGCGCTGCCGGTCCGCATCGTAGGCGTGGATCTGGCCGCGATTTTCCATCATCGCGGCCATCGCCAGCGTCTTGCCGCCGGCACCCGCGCAGAAGTCGAGCACCTGGCGGCCGGGGGCCGCCCCGGCAAGCTCGGCGACGATCTGCGAGCCCTCGTCCTGCACCTCGAACCAGCCCTTACGGAAGGCAGGCTCGGCCTGCACGTTGGGGTGCCGCCTGTCGCCTTCGACCGGCGGGATGCGCATGCCGTTGCTGGCGATGCGGGCGGCCTCGGCGCCTGCCCTGGCAAGGGCGGCGAGAACCTTCCCCCTCTCCCCCTTCAGCGTGTTGGCACGCATGTCGAGCGGCGGACGGCCGGCGAGAGCGGCGCACTCCTCCACCCATGCTCCGCCGAAGGCACGTGCGGCCAGCGGCTCGCACCATTCCGGCACATTGGCGCGCGCGGCGTCGGGAAGGGGTTGGCCGAGGCGGGCGCGAAGGGCGGCAAGCTCCGCCTCGTCGAGCGGCGGCGGGGCGAAACGGTCCTCGGTGAAGGCGCCGTCGAGTGCTTCCGGCCCGGCCTCGTTTTCCAGGAGGTAGCCGCCGAAGACGAGCGAGCGCGGCGTGTCGGCATCGAAAATCCAGCTTGCGGCGCGGCGGCGGCGCAGCCCGTCATAGACGAAATTGCCGATGGCCGCGCGGTCGCCGGCGCCGGCGAAGCGGTGCGACAGGCCCCAGTCCCGCATGGCATCCGCGGCGGGGCGATGACGTTTTTCGATGTCCTGGAGAATGTCGATGGCTGCCGCCAGCCTGCCGCCGAGGCGCATGATCCCTGCCTTTTTCGGTTTACCCGTCTCGCAGTGTTGCTAGTGGTGCGATCCTGACAGATGGTACCCATCTGTCAGGACAAATCGCCCCACCAGATCAATAGCTTGTGGGCTGACTTCTCCAAACAGATGGGTACCATCTGTTTGGGTCAGACCACTAGGGCCTGGGGGCGCGGGAGGCAAGGTTTAGATTCGCGAGAGCGCACGCCCATGCACCACCATAATCTCTAGTTGCCTTTCATACTCGTGATGATAGGTTTCTCTTATGCTACGGGTAACCCTTCGTCAGATGCAGTATTTCGAGCGGCTGGCAGAGCAGCTGCATTTCGGGCGCGCGGCCGTGACGGCGGGCGTCACGCAGCCGGCCCTTTCCGCGCAGATCGCCGAGATGGAGGCGCAGCTTGGCTACAAGCTGTTCGAGCGCGGCGGCGGCACGGTGCGGCTGACGGGGGAAGCGCAGGCGCTGCGCCCGCGCATCGCCCGCATCCTGGCCGAGGTCGAGGACCTGGAGAGCGTGGCGCGCCAGGGCCGCGATGTCCTTGAAGGCCGCTTCCGGCTGGGCGTCATCCCGACGGTGGCGCCCTATCTGCTGCCGCATCTGCTCCCTCTCCTCAAAAGGCGTTTTCCTGCGCTGCGGCTAGAGGTGCGCGAGGCCGTCACCGCCACGCTGCTTGAGGAGACCAGCAACGGCCGCCTCGACGGCGTGATCGCCGCCGAGCCGCTGGACGAGACACGGCTTCAAAGCACGGCACTTTTCGAGGATCGTTTCTTCCTCGCCGTGCCGGAGGAGGAAGCCGAGCACATCGCTCCGCCGGTGGCCCAGGAAAGCATGGCGCTGGAGCGGCTGATGCTTCTGGAAGACGGACACTGCATGCGTGCCCAGGCGCTCGCCGTCTGCGGCATGGTCAAGCCCGTCACCATGGCAAGCTTCGGCGCCACGAGCCTTGCCACCCTCCTCTACATGGTCTCGCACGGCCTCGGCGTGACGTTGATACCGGAGATGGCGCGGAAGGCGGCGGAGCTTCTGCCCGGCGTGCGCGTCCTGCCCTTCGTCGAACCAGAACCGTCGCGCACCGTCTGCCTTGCCTGGCGCAAGACCAACCCGCGGCAGACGGACTTTTCCGCGCTCGGCGAAGCGATCGAGGACGCCCGCCGCGGCTCCTAGCGGTGGAAATCCGACGTAGGGTACCCGGTATCGAGTGGCGCTGTCGGCGCCGTAAATGAGTCGGCATGCTGCCCGTCCCACACGGCCTCTAGGTGGCGCTCGCATCGGTTTCGTAGCGCAGCAAGACGATACCGGAGCCAAGTTGCTGGCACGCGGCGAGGCGCAGCATCGAGCTCACGCCTTCCGGAAACAGCCGTTTTCCCCGGCCGAGCACCGTGGGGTAGACCATGAGCCGGTATTCATCGACAAGGCCGACCGGCATCAGCGCGTGGACCACCGAGGCGCTGCCGTAGACAAGAATGTCACCGCCCGGCTGCTCTTTCAGTTCGCGAACCTGCTCGACGGCATCTCCCGATTGGATTGTCGTGTTGTTCCATTCCGCTCGCTGGAGTGTATTCGACACCACGAATTTGGGCATGCTGTTGATCCGCTCGGCAAAGCCGGTGTCGTCCTCGACGGAAGGCCATACGGCAGCGAAAGCATCATAGGTCGCCCTGCCCAAGAGGAGCGCTTCGCTGGCGAAAAGCTCTTCATGCTTGAACTTGTCGCCTTCCGGTCCGCGGTTGAACGGGCCGGTCCAGTTCCCAAGGCCGGAGTTCTCCATTCCGACAGGGTCTTCAACGACCCCGTCAAGCGAAATGTATTCGGTCACAATCAGTCTTCTCGGCACGGAATCGTCTCCTTCAACAACGGGTAACGCAAAATATTGGACGGTGTATTTTCTGTATTGAACGAAAACGACAATCGATCAGCCGGCCTCCTTCGAAATCCGGCCCGGCGTCTGCCCCATGAAGCGTTTCAGCGACCGCGTGAGGTGAGCCTGGTCGGCGTAGCCAGCCTCGGTGACGACGTCCGAGATCGCTGCGCCAGCATCCAGCAACGACGTCGCTTTGTACGCCCGGTCGATCTGTTTGATCGCGCCAAGGGTCAAACCCGTCGCTCGCCGAACGCGGCGCTCTATCGAGCGCTGGGACAGGTCTACCGCTCCATCCTCCAAGACCTCAACCACCACGGGATCAAAGGTGAGCAGCCCCTTTCGCGCGAGCTGTCCCAAGAAAACCTCCACATTTTCGTAGTCGGGAATCTCCCAAACCGAACCGCCGAGGCGGAACGTGTTGCCGATGTGCGAAGGAAGGGTCAAGTCGCGGTCCACGAGCGTTGGGACGGGAAGACCAGGCATGAACGCGCCAAGCCTGAACTGAACCCCAAAGAACTCCGCGTCCACGGGGATCGGCATCGCAGTCGCCTTGGTCTCCGGTCCCCGTATCGTGACGTGCGTTTCCCCGGCCTGCTGCCAGATCACGATCTCCCAGTGACTTGCGGCGACCGAGATGAACGCCTTGGAGGGAACACTCCGCGCACGCCAGACCTTGTCGACGAACGGGGAATCGGCTGCCCGCTCTTCAATAAGAAACAGCTTTTCCGCTCGTTGCATCTCGCCAGACCCCGCAAACCTTTGGCCGTTGGTCATATCCCCTGCCGGTATGCAAAGGACGATCAATCAAGCGCCGACACGACAAACGCAGCCACGAAAAGGGTCGCCTCCCGGCCAACCAGCGAACGACCGCAATGGAGAAGCGGCACGAATGGCCGGTCGTGGCGCTCGCATAAATCGGCAGTAGACGCTGTCGAACTCCACCCTCCTATGAAGGTTGCGGCCAGATTTCGGAGGGAACAGCCTCGTGCATACTCTGCCATCCACTTCGTGCGGGTTCAGGCTCGCCGTGGCGTTTCGCGTCTCGACCCGGCTTCCTGTTGCTGCAACATTGCGTTGAGTGACAGAGTTATCAGGGGAGTATGCGGACATCGCGTCGACATCGCTTCGCGCGAGCGGCCCACCTGCGGGCGCGGAATGGCCGCCACAGCGAGGACTGCCAACAACAACGCTGCGTAGAGAAAGAGCCCACCTGGTCCAGCGACATTCATCGCCATGCCGCCGATAAACGGCCCGGCGGCTGTGCCGAGCCCATTAAGCAGAAGCAGGCCGCGCGCGGTGCCGAGCAACCGGCCCGGCGATAGGTCGTCATTGGCGAAGGCGACGCACAAGGAATAGATCGGAATTCCGAATCCACCGAAGAGCGCACCGGCGGCCAGCAGCACCGGCAAGGGCGCTTCCGCCGCCAGAGCGATACCGATGGCGGCGGCGGCCGATCCCAGCGCCGCCGCGGCGATTATCAGGTTACGCGGCAGCCGGTCCGAGACCCAACCGAGCGGCCATTGCAGGACGAGGGTCCCCCCAAGCACGGCGGCCATGAAGGCCGAGATGCCGCCGACATTAAGGCCGATCCGCTGGGCGAAATTCGGCCCCATGCCCCAGAACCCGCCGATGGCCAGGCCGGCCAGGAAGACGCCGGTCGCCGCCAGTGGCGAAATGGAAAAAAGATCGCGAAAAGGAACAGGCTCCTGTTCCACCTCCGCCGGTGGACGACTAGGCAACAGAGTGATCGGCACGACGGCTGCCGATATCAGCAGCGAGACGATGATGAACAGCGCCACTCCATCAGGCGGGGCCACGTTGAGGAGTGCCTGGCCCAGGGCCCAGGCGCCCATTGATACGACGCCGAAGATCGATAGCAGTTGTCCACGCGTTGACGGGACCGCATGTGCGTTGAGCCAGCTTTCGGTTGCGAGGATCATGCCGGCATAAGCGAGGCCGGTCAGCATGCGCAGCGGCATCCATGCCCAGGGCTCGACCAATGCGGCGTGAAGCAGCGCCGTCATCGACGCAATGGCGGCAAAGCCTGCAAAGGTTCTCACATGGCCGACCGAGACAATCACGCGCGGCAGGAACAGCGCACCGACGGTATAACCGGCAAAGTAGGCGGACATCATCGCGCCGATGATTTCGTTGGAAAAGTCTTCGTGCCCAGCGCGGACGACCAAAAGGGTTCCCAGCAATCCATTGCCCAACAAAAGAAGAGCCACGCTGAGCAGCAGTGCTGCCACAGGCGCGAGCACGAGGCCGCGCGTGCAGACCGTCTTGACCGATTCGATCGTGGACATCAGGTGGAGCCTCCCAGTCGCTTTCAACGTCCCCCGCTATAGTCGGGCAAACCATATCTGCATCAATCAGCAATATGACGGAAAGCCCGCTAAGGCGAACGCACTTTCCTACGTGCGACCTACGGAAATGGGTAGGATCGACCCTAATCGGGATCCCGCCGCGTGTACCAACCATTGGATTTTAGCCACCACAGAGCCCGCACAAGTTATTTGCCTTCAATGAAAAGTTGTAGGAAGCTGCGATAGGAAAACGTAATTGCGGGGTGATTCGCATCATGAAAGCTTATACTGCAGAACTGTTCGGCACCTTTTGCCTTGTCTTCATCGGCTGTTCGAGCGTCGTTCTCGGCGGCTTCGGGGATCTTATCCCGACGGGTGGCGCCGTGGGTATCGCGCTGGCCTTCGGCATCGCCGTGGTGGCGATGGCCTATGCGGTCGGTCCCGTCTCGGGCGCGCATCTCAACCCGGCGGTCACGCTCGGCGTCTACCTCGCCGGCCGGCTGCCGGCCAAGGAGGTCGTGCCCTATATGGCCGCCCAGGTGATCGGCGGCATCATCGGCGCCCTCATCCTGTGGCTCATCGCCTCCGGCTCCGCAGCGGGCGCGCCCGCCAACCTGGCGGCGAACGGGTGGAGCGACTATTCCACGAGTGCAGCGTTCATCGCCGAGGCGGTGGCGACGTTCGTCTTCGTCATGGTCATCCTCGGCGTGACGTCGGAGAAGCACAGCACCGTCATGGCGGGGCTTGTCATCGGCCTGACGCTGACGGCCATCCACATATGTCTCATCGCCGTCACCGGAACTTCGGTAAACCCGGCGCGCTCCATCGGGCCGGCGCTGTTTTCCGGCGGCGCGGCGATCGGCCAGTTGTGGCTCTTCATCGTCGCCCCGCTCATCGGCGGCGCCATCGCCGGCCTTCTCTACAAGGCGGGTGTGTTCGAAACCGCCGAGGCTGCGCCTTTGAAGAAGGCGCAGGCCTGACGTTCCTGCAAAATGAAAGCCCCGGATATTCCGGGGCTTCTGTCATGCGCGGCTTTGCTTGCCAATGCGAATTATGCCTCGCCGCCTGAGGGCTGGTCCTACTGCCGTTCGGGCATCGGCGGATGCGAGGTTTCGACGCCCAGGTGGATGGTGTTCATGGAGCCTGGCCGAACGACGAGCGCTTGGCCTTTGCCGAAGACACCAAACCACAATTCACCACGTTGTCGGGCTACATGGCCTTCGGGAGGACAGTGCACCTCGATTTCAAGTCCATCCCTTATCTTGATCTTGAACAACTCAGCCGTGATTTCCGATTGTTCGTTATCTTCAAAAACAATTGTCGCCATGAAAAATCCAATCTTGCTCAATGAAAATTTAGAGCCGATCGATGACTGGCGATATCGGCACATTTGTGTTGGTGAGGAGCGCCCGTACCTTCAATCTTCTATGATTTCAGGGCCTCCTTACATCAGCTCGCCCCCGGGTAGTTCGGGCTTTCGCGCGTAATCTTCACGTCGTGCGGGTGGCTCTCGCGCAGGCCGGCGCCGGAGATGCGCACGAAGGTGGCCTTCTCCTGGAACTCGATGAGGTTGGCCGCGCCCACGTAGCCCATGGCCGCCTTCAAGCCGCCGGTGAGCTGGTGCAGCACGCCCGCGGCCGCCCCCTTGTAGGCCACCTGGCCCTCGATGCCTTCCGGCACCAGCTTCAGCGTGTCGCGCACCTCGGCCTGGAAGTAGCGGTCGGCGGAGCCGCGCGCCATGGCGCCGACGGAGCCCATGCCGCGATAGGCTTTGAACGAGCGGCCCTGATACAGATAGACCTCGCCGGGGCTCTCCTCCGTGCCGGCCAGAAGCGAGCCGATCATGGCGGCGCTGGCGCCGGCGGCGATCGCCTTGGCAAGATCGCCGGAATATTTGATGCCGCCGTCGGCGATGACGGAGGCGCCTGCCTTATGCGCGGCCTCGACCGCCGCCATGATGGCAGTGAGCTGCGGCACGCCGACGCCGGCCACCACGCGCGTGGTGCAGATGGAGCCGGGGCCGATGCCCACCTTCACGGCGTCCGCGCCGGCGTCGAGCAAGGCCTTGGTGCCGTCGGCCGTCGCCACGTTGCCGGCGACGATGCGCACAACGTTGGAGAGCGTCTTGGCGCGGGCCACCGCGTCGAGCACGCGCTGCGAGTGGCCGTGCGCGGTGTCGATGACAAGGAGATCGACGCCGGCGTCGATCAGCCGCTCGGCACGCTCGAAACCGTCGTCGCCGACGCTGGTCGCGGCCGCCGCACGCAACCGGCCCTGCGCGTCCTTGCAGGCGTTGGGGTTGAGCTGCGACTTCTCGATGTCCTTGACCGTGATGAGGCCGACGCAGTTGCCGGCGCCATCCACCACCAGAAGCTTCTCGATGCGGTTCTGGTGCAAGAGTCGCTTGGCCTCGTCCTGGCTGACCCCTTCCTTCACGGTGATGAGGTTGTCGTGCGTCATCAATTCGCGCACGGGCTGGGCGGGGTTGGAGGCAAAGCGCACGTCGCGGTTGGTGAGGATGCCGACGAGCCTGCCCGTCGTCTGCCCGCCGAGGCCGCCGTTCTCCACCACCGGAATGCCGGAGATGCGGTGGGTGTTCATCAGCGCATGGGCGTCGGCCAGCGTCGCCTCCGGGCCGATGGTGATCGGGTTCACCACCATGCCGGATTCGAACTTCTTGACCTGCCGCACCTCCTCGGCCTGCTCCGCAGGCGAAAGATTGCGGTGGATGACGCCGATGCCGCCGGCCTGCGCCACGGCGATGGCCAGCGCAGATTCGGTGACGGTGTCCATGGCAGCCGAAAGGATCGGGATATTCAGCTCGATGTCGCCGGCGATGCGGGTGCGCACGTCGGTCTGGCCGGGCATCACCTCGGAATGGCCGGGCTGCAGAAGCACGTCGTCGAAGGTGAGCGCCTCGGCGCCGGTTGCGGTTTCGATGATTTTTGCCATGGCCGACCCTTGAGATATGAGAGGAACGCACAGGCCGTTTCCTTTTGGGGGAGAACGGGCTGCCTCAATGTGATTCCCTTTCAGGATTGGCGCTGGCTCGTACCACGTCTGTCGAGAATTGAAAAGATGGCTGATCGCGGCGATGCTCGCCGCCCATTGATTGATTTCGATTCCATTAGGTTTGGGGGTATTGCAATGAACGATGCTGCGCAAATTCGTCAGAGGGGCGAGGAGCCGGAGGGGCGGCACGTCGAGCCGTTCTCCTTTACGGGCACCGGCCGCGAGTATTTCGGCATCTGGATCGTCAATATCCTTTTGACGATCATCACGCTCGGCATCTACTCGGCCTGGGCGAAGGTGCGCAGGCAGCGCTATTTCTACGGCAACACGCGGCTTGCCGGGCACAGCTTCGACTATCATGCCCGGGGGCTGCAGATCCTCGTCGGACGGATCGTCGTTCTCGTGGCGCTGGCTGCCTACACTGCCTTGCCGTACGTACTCGCCTTCATGGATATGCTGGTTCTATTCACCGTGGCGAACCTGGTCCTGCCTTTTCTGCTGCTGGCTGTCATTCCGTGGCTCATCAAGCGGGGCCTGCGCTTCAACGCGCGGGTGACCAGCTACCGCAATGTCCGCCTGGATTTTCACGGCGGCTACTGGGGTGCCTTTAAGGCCTATCTGATCGGCCCCTTCCTCGCCGCCCTTACCCTTGGCATCCTGGCGCCGCTCGCCTCGCGCTGGATGTGGCGCTACACGCTCGGCAATGTCAGCTATGGCGGGCGCAAGGTCGCCTGCGAGCCGCGGCTCAAGGCGCTCTACAGCCAGTGGTGGATGCCGGCGCTCATGGTGCTCCTCGGCGTCGCGCCGCTCACCGTGCTGGGCGTTGCCTTGTTCGGCTGGGCGAGCAGCGGCTTGGCGACCGTCAATGAAGACACAATCGCAACGACGATCTATCTCGTCTTCCTCGCGCTCATGGCCATCTACGGCTTCGCCGGGCTGTTCTACCGGGCGGGCGTGCGCAACGTCGCCTTCAACGCCGCCGTGCTCGACGGCCGCCACGAATTCGCCTCGCGCCTCGGGCGGCGGCGCTATGCCTGGATCGCCATCTCGAACTTCGTGGCGACGATCTTCACGCTCGGCTTCGCCCGGCCTTGGGCGGCGGTGCGCATGGCGCGCTACGTGGCCTCGGCCACCGCGCTCACTGTCAGCGGCGCGCTCGACGATTATCTGAACAAGGTCGAGGAGACAGGACCGGCGATCGGCGCCGAATACATGGATATGGAAGGCTTCGATTTTGGGTTCTGACACGCCTCATCCCGCCATTTCCGGCGTCTGGCACCCGCCGCGCTCAAGCCGGACGGAGGCGGCCCGCCTCACGTCCGCTGGCGGCGTGGCGACGGTGAAAGGCGCGGAGGGCGGGGAGAGGCTTGCCGAAGGCGCAGTCTTCAGCCTGTCGGTATCGGCCCGCGTCGGCCGCATCCCGCGCCGGATCGCCTTTGCGGATGGGAGCGTCTTCGAGACCGAGGACAATGACGCGGTCGACCGCTGGCTCAAGGCGCATCGCGGGTGGCGGGTGGGGCTCGTGCACGGGCTGGAACGCTTTCATCCGCGGCTTATCCTGCTGGTGGCCGTGGTGGTCGTTTTGTGCGTGGGGCTTTATCGCTACGCCCTGCCGATCGCGGTGGAGGTGGCGGTGGCAGTGACGCCGCCCGCCGCGCCGCGCCTGATAAGCCAAAGCGCGCTTGCCTCCCTCGACCAGACGATCCTCGCCCCCTCGCGCCTTGAAGCGGAAAGGCGCCAGGCGATCACGGCGGATTTCCGCTCCCTTGCCGCGCACACGCCCGAGGGCGCCGGCGCCTTCGACCTGCAATTCCGCCGCGGCGGCCCCATCGGGCCCAATGCCTTCGCCCTGCCCGACGGGACAATCATCCTCACCGACGAGCTGGTGCGGCTGACGGGCGACGAGGACGCGGCGCTAGGCGTTCTGGCACACGAGATCGGTCATGTGGTCCACCGGCACACCCTGCGCCGCCTTTATCGCGCGGTCGGGATCACGACACTCATCATGTTCATCGGCGGCGACGTCGGATCGGGTGTGGAGGACGTTCTCATCCAGGGTTCGGGCCTGATGACGCTTTCCTATTCGCGCGGCCAGGAGAGCGAGGCCGACCGCTACAGCGTCGAACTGATGGCGAAGGCGGGGCGGGAGCCGGCCGGCCTGGCGCGCCTCTTCGAGGTGCTGCGCGACGACCACGGCGAGGACGACCGCAACGACTTCTTCTCCACGCATCCGGCAACGCCCGACCGCATCGAAGACATCCGGCGCCACGCGGCGGAGGTCGATGCGCGATAGGCCTTGCGGCGCGGGGCTGCCGCCAGCGACGGACGCGAAAAACGGCTCGATCGAGCCCTTTGCGGCCATACGGGTAGCTTGTTACAGCTTGATAGTTTTCTAAAAAACCAATGTGAGTCGATATGCCGTTGGCCCTTTACACATTTGGCATGTTCGCAAAACCAGCGGAAGATCCGGCCAATGACGGATTCTATGAGCTCAATGATCCTATTTTCGAGCTGGTTGACCAAGCGGAGGGTCTGATCGCCCGTTCTGGATATGCTTCGGACCCGGGCCCTGATCCTTGGGGAACTGAGGTGTATCCCAGATTTTACAACGAGAGGGGCGATGGATGGTCGCCCGCCACGCTGTCGCTCTGGACTGATTTGGAAGCACTGTTTTCATTTACGTATTTTGGGCTTCATGCTGTTGCACTCAAGCGCGGGCGGGAGTGGTTTCAAAAGCCAAGTTGGCCACCTCTCGTGATGTGGTGGCATACAGATCAGGGCTATCCGACCTGGGCCGAAGGCGTCGGACGGCAAGAACATCTACATGATCATGGCCCGACGCCAACGGCGTTCAATTTCAAAGAACCGTTCGACGAAAACGGTGTCCCTATCAAGCTTGATAAAGCCCGCATTCGAGAACTTCGATCATCCCGCGTAGCAAATTGAGAATGAACGCCCGCTCAGTCCGCGTTCTGCCCGTCCGGATCGACGGCAGAAATGTGAACTTTCCACCTACCGCGACCTCCCCGGCCACTGGCACGAACGCTCCTCCCCTCCCCGCCTTTGACATCCCGGCCCTTTCGGCCGATATGGTGCGTGCCGGCTTGCCTCCTGTGCTGACCGATCCTCCGAAGCTAACCCGACGTCGCCCGTGAACCGCTCGCTCCCGCTGATCCTTGCCGTCGCGCTCTTCATGGAGCAGATGGATTCCACCGTCATCGCCACCTCGCTGCCGGCGATCGCCGAGGATATCGGGACCAGCCCGGTGACGCTGAAGCTGGCGCTGACGACGTATCTGGTGGCGCTTGCCATCTTCATTCCGGTCAGCGGCTGGATGGCGGACCGGTTCGGTGCCAAGCGCGTGTTCGGCCTCGCCATCGGCGTGTTCGTGGTCGGCTCGGTCGCCTGCGCGCTTTCGGATTCGCTCTTCGCCTTCGTCATGGCGCGCTTCGTGCAGGGCATGGGCGGGGCGATGATGACGCCGGTGGGGCGGCTCGTGCTGGTGCGGGCGACGCCGAAGAACCAACTCGTCTCCGCCATGGCCTGGCTCACCGTGCCGGCGCTTGTCGGCCCCCTCGTCGGGCCGCCGCTCGGCGGCTTCATCACCACCTATTTCTCGTGGCACTGGATTTTTCTCATCAACGTGCCGATCGGGCTCTTGGGGATCTATTTCTCTGGACGCGTGCTGCCGGAGTTCGAGCCGCAGGAGAACGAGAAGCTGGATGGCAGGGGCTTCGTGCTCTCGGGGCTTGCGGCCTCCGGCGTGGTGTTCGGCCTGTCGGTCATCAGCCTGCCGGCGCTGCCGCCGGCAGTGGGCCTGGCGACGGTGGCGGCGGGACTGGCGATGGCGTGGCTTTACGCGCGACACGCGCGGCGGGCCGAGCGGCCTATCCTCGACTTAAGGCTGTTTGCCAACCGCGCCTTCCGCGCGGCGATCATCGGCGGTTCGCTGTTCCGCATCGGCGCGGGGGCGGTGCCTTTCCTCTTGCCGCTGATGTTCCAGATCGGCTTCGGACTTACGCCCTTCCAGTCGGGCATGCTCACCTTCTCGTCGGCGCTCGGCGCCATCGCCATGAAGTTCATCGCCAGCGCCACGCTGCGCGTCGGCGGCTTCCGGCTGATCCTGGTGCTTGCGGCCGTCCTCGGCGGCGCGCTGATCGCCGTAAACGCGCTGTTCACACCAGCGACGCCGCCCGGCGCCATCATCGCCGTCCTTGTTGCGGCGGGCTTCTTCCGCTCGCTCTTCTTCACGTCGGCCAATGCGCTGGTCTTCGCCGAGATCGGCGAGCGGCAGGCGAGCCAGGCGACGGCGATCGCCGCGGCCAGCCAGCAGATCAGCATCGCGCTCGGCGTGGCGGTGGGCGCCGGCATCCTTGAGGCGACGACCTATGTGACCGGAGCGCCGCTCGGCCTCGACGCCTTCGCCAACGCCTTCGTGGTGGTCGCCATCTTAACCATGCTCGCCGCCCTGCCCTTCATCCGGCTGCCGGCCGACACGGGCAACGCGGTGTCGGGGCACCGGCGCGGGCGCATGAAGGACGAAGAGCAGGCGCTGGCGGCGGAGTGACGGGGGCGGGGTGGATGAAGACCCCATTCCTCGTCTCCACGAAGTGGGCAGGGCTGCCGCAATGGGTCGTTTTTGCCGGCTTCACCGGAACCCCACCCTTGAGTCTTTTTCCGGCTTCGCCGGGACCCCCACCCTCAATCCCTCCCCTCAAGGGGGAGGGAGGAGGTCGAGCGCGCCATCATCCCCCTCCCCCCTTCGACAAGCTCAGGATGGGGAGGGGTTAGGTGTTTGATCCCGCATTTTGATGGTGCATTGTTTTCCCAGGAATGGAAGGATGCACTATGGGACAGGTTCTTCACGGCAGCGCCA
>NZ_WQNH01000078.1 GCF_009812055.1 Chelativorans xinjiangensis
GCCGACCGTCGGGACAGCCTCCGGCGGGGCGCGTTGGACGCGCCTTAAAAATAAATTGAGTGGCACGGACAACGCGCCCCGCTTCCCACGTTCTTTGACATAGCCCGGCGGGGAAACCCCGCGCGGCAACGGATAAGTGTGGGCTCAATTCACCATGTGAGCGGCGGCAAAGCAGTCCTCAAAAAACCGCCGCCCCCTGGTCGGCCCGCGAGGCAAGCGCGCGAAAGCCGGCGAAGAGCTCGCGGCCCATGCCGTAATGGCGGTGGGCAAGGTCCACCGGCTCGGTCTCGCGCTGGCCAAGTTCCTCCGCCTCCACCAGGACCTCCAGCGTGCCCGCCTCGGCGTCGAGCCGCACCATGTCGCCGTCGCGCACCTTGCCGATCGCCCCGCCGTCGAGCGCCTCTGGCGTCACGTGGATGGCCGCCGGCACCTTGCCGGAGGCGCCAGACATGCGCCCGTCGGTCACCAGCGCCACCCGGTAACCGCGGTCCTGCAGCACGCCGAGCAGCGGCGTGAGCTTGTGCAGCTCCGGCATGCCGTTGGCCTTCGGCCCCTGGTAGCGGATGACGGCGATGAAATCGCGGTCGAGCTCACCCGCCTTGAACGCCGCCTGCAGGTCTTCCTGGGCGGTGAAGACGATCGCCGGGGCCTCCACCACCCGGTGCTCGGGCTTGACGGCGGACGTCTTGATGATGGCCTGGCCGAGATTGCCTTTCAGAACGCGGATGCCGCCCGTCGGCTGGAAGGCCTTGGCGACCGGCGCCAGCACCTTTTCGTTGCCGCTCAGGGCCGGCGCCGGCTCGCGCGCCACCGTGCCGTCCGCGCCGAGCTTCGCCTCCACGGCATAGGGCCTCAGCCCCGGCCCCCAGATCGTCTGGACGTCCTCGTGGAGGAGCCCCGCGTCCAGCAGTTCGCGCACCAGGAAGCCCATGCCGCCGGCGGCGTGGAAATGGTTCACGTCGGCAAGTCCGTTCGGATAGACGCGGGCCAGCAGCGGCACGTTGGCCGAGACCTCGGCGATATCGGCCCAGGTGAGCTTGATGCCGGCGGCCGCCGCGATGGCGATGAGGTGGATCGTGTGGTTGGTCGAGCCGCCCGTCGCGTTGAGGCCGACGACGCCGTTGACGATAGAGCGCTCGTCGATCATGCGCCCGGCGGGCGTGAACTCGTTGCCGAGTGCGGTGATCGCCAGCGCCCGCTTCGCCGCTTCCCTCGTCAGCGCATCGCGCAAGGGCGTGTTCGGATTGACGAAGGAGGAGCCGGGCGTGTGCAGGCCCATGATCTCCATCAGCATCTGGTTGGAATTGGCCGTGCCGTAGAAAGTGCAGGTGCCCGGCCCGTGATAGGACTTGGCTTCCGCCTCCAAAAGCGCCTCGCGTCCCACCTTGCCCTCGGCGAAGAGCTGCCGCACCTTGGATTTCTCGTCGTTGGGCAAGCCGGAGGTCATCGGCCCGGCGGGGATGAAGACCGCCGGCAGGTGCCCGAAGCTGAGCGCCGCCACCACCAGCCCCGGCACGATCTTGTCGCAGATACCGAGAAAGACGGCGGCGTCGAACATGTTGTGCGACAGGCCGACCGCCGCGGCAAGCGCGATCACGTCGCGCGAGAACAGCGAAAGCTCCATGCCCGGCTGGCCCTGCGTGACCCCGTCGCACATGGCCGGCACCCCGCCGGCCACCTGCGCCACGCCGCCCGCTTCGTGCGCCGCTTCCTTGATGAGCCGCGGATAGGGCTCGTAGGGCTGATGCGCCGACAGCATGTCGTTATAGGCGGTGATGATGCCGAGATTGGGCACCACGTCGCCGGAAAGGGCGGCCTTGTCCTGCGGTCCGCAGGCGGCGAAGCCGTGCGCCAGGTTGCCGCAGGAAAGCACCGTGCGGTGCGGCCCCTTCGCCGCCGCCTCGTCCACCCGTGCCAGATACGCCTCGCGGGTCTTTCGCGAGCGCTCGCAGATGCGCGCTGTGACGGCTTCGATCTCTCGTCTTGCGGTCATGGCTTGGCGTCCTTTTTGGGGGCCCAATAGATGTGCGCGGGCGAAACGGTGTTCTCCAGCACGGCGCGGATCGGCGGCATCGCGCCGTCGCTCTGGGCAAGTGCCGCCTCCAGCACCTGCCTCTTGTCCGCACCCTCGATATGTAGCGCGACCAGCCGCGCATTGCAGATTAGCGGCATGGAAAGCGTCAGCCGCGGCTCCACCGCGCTCGGCGCGCGCACCGGCAGCACATGGCGGTCGCCCGCGGCGTCGAGGAGTTCACCGAGGTTTTCCGCATCCGGAAAGAAGGAGGCGGTGTGCCCATCCGTTCCCATGCCGAGCACGACAACGTCGAGCGGCAGCGGCAGGCCCCCCACCACCCGGTCGGCCGCCTCGGCCGCCGCCTCGACGCTGTCGCGGTCGTGGTAAAGGCCGATGAAACCCGCCCGCGCCGCATCGTTCTGCAACAGGTGCTGGGTAACCAGCCGCGCGTTGGAGCGCCCGGACGCCGTCGGCACGAAGCGTTCGTCCACCAGCGTCACCGTCATCTTGGCCCAGTTGACCTTCCTGCGCGACAGGGCCTTGAAGAAAGGCGGCGGCGTGCTGCCGCCGGAAACGGCGATCACGGCCGTGCCGCGCGCGGCAATCGCCTCCTCGAGACGTTTCGCCACGGCATCGGCCAGCGCATCGGCCAGCTTCTGCCCGGAGGCGAACTCCTGCCATTCAGCGTTCATGGCTCACACGCTCTCGTGCCAGGTCCTGCCGTCCCGCTCGATCAGCGCAATCGCCGCCGACGGCCCCCAGGTGCCGGCGGTGTAGCCCTGGACGCTCTGGCTGCGCTCTTCCCAGGCCGCCACGATGGGGTCGATCCAGCGCCACGCCGCTTCCACCTCGTCGCGCCGCATGAACAGCGTCTGGTTGCCGCGGATCACATCCATGATCAGCCGCTCATAGGCGTCCGGATTGCGCACGTCGAAGGCCTGCGCAAAGCTCATGTCGAGCGGTATATGGCGCAGCCGCATGCCGCCGGGGCCCGGGTCCTTGATCATGATCCACTGCTTCACACCCTCGTCCGGCTGCAGGCGGATGACCAGCTGGTTGGCGAAGACGCGGCCCGCCTGCTCGCCGAAGATCGAGTGCGGGATCGGCTTGAACTCGATGACGATCTCGGAGACCCGTGCCGCCAGCCGCTTGCCCGTGCGCAGATAGAAGGGTACCCCGGCCCAGCGCCAGTTCTCGATCTCGGCCTTGACGGCGACGAAGGTCTCCGTATCGCTCGCCCCGCTCGCCAGCTCGTCCGTGTAGCCCTTCACCGCTCCCCCTTCGGAGGCGCCGGAGCGGTACTGCCCACGCACGGTCAGCTTCTCAGCGTTGAGCGGGTCGATGGGCTTGAGCGCCCTCAAGACCTTCAGCTTCTCGTCGCGCACGGCGTCCGCATCCATGGAGGCAGGCGCCTCCATCGCCATCAGGCACAGGAGCTGCAGGATATGGTTCTGCACCATGTCGCGCAGGGCGCCGGCCTTGTCGTAGTAGTCCGCGCGGCCTTCCAGCCCCACCGATTCAGCCACGGTGATCTGCACGTGGTCGACATGGGCGGAGTTCCACAAGGGCTCGTAAAGCGCGTTGGCGAAGCGCAGCGCCATCAGGTTCTGCACCGTCTCCTTGCCGAGGTAATGGTCGATGCGGAACACTCGCGTCTCGTCGAACACGCGGCCGATGGTCTCGTTCACCTCCCTGGCCGTCTCAAGGCTGCGGCCGATCGGCTTTTCCACGATGATGCGCGAGGCCGGCGTGGCCAGGCCGTGCCGGTCGATCTTGTCGACGATATCGCCGAAGATGCCGGGCGCCACGGCAAGATAGAAGGCGCGTACATGCGAACTGTCGCCGATCTTCTTCTTGAGCGTGTCGAAGCCCTTGCCCGAACTGCCGTCGGCGGGCACGTAGAACAGCCGCTCCAGGAAGCGCGCGAGATCGTCCTCTTCGATATCCCCCTTCGCCACATGCGTGCCGATCGCTTCCCTTGCAAAAGCGCGGAACTGGTCGTCGCTGAGCTCGGAGCGCGAGGAGCCGATGATCCTCGTCGGCTCGGAGAACTGGCCGGCACGTTCGCGCTGGTAGAGCGCCGGCAGGAGTTTGCGCTCCGACAGGTCGCCGGTGGCGCCGAAGACCACGAGATCGAAAGGCTCGACCGGTATCGTCTGGCTTGTCATTGTCGCTCCGCCTGCACTTGGTCGCCGTCGAGAAAGGCTCATAGTCTAATCGATTTAAGAATGCCAGCCCGCACTTGCATCCTTGCCCTGCGCCTTAACTTAAGGACATTGAGGCGCAGGCTTTCCAGGCGGACTTGCGTTGGGCAGGATAGGCCGGCATGGCCACAATACAAGCTGGAGAAACATGGATGGGCAGCCACACGACGAAAACCGCCGCGGAAGTACACGCCTTCATGCAGGTGATCGACGGCGGGTCCGCCGATGCGCTGTCGGGCCGGCGGATCGACGTCGTCTGCCCCTCCGATGGAAAAACCTTCGCTTCCATCCCCGCCTCGGGCGAAGCGGACGTGGATAAGGCCGTCAAGGCTGCCCGCCGCACCTTCGACGAAGGGCCGTGGGGCCGCATGCCCGCTGTGGAGCGCGGGCGCCGTCTTGCGCGGCTCGGGCAATTGGTGGCCGAGAATGCCGACGAGCTGGCCGCGCTCGAATCGCGCGACACGGGAAAGCCGCTCCGCCAAGGCAAGGCCGACGTTGCGGCTGCTGCGCGCTACTACGAGTTCTACGGCGCCGCCGCCGACAAGATCCACGGTGACACCATCCCCTTCCTCGAAGGCTACACCGCACTCACCCTGCGCGAGCCGCATGGCGTCGTTGCCGGCATCGTCCCGTGGAACTATCCCCTGCAGATCCTCGCCCGCGTGGTCGGTGCAGCACTTGCCATGGGCAACACGCTGGTGGCCAAGCCCGCCGAGGATGCCTCGCTCACCGCCATCCGCATCGCCGAGTTGGCGCTGGAGGCGGGGATTCCCCAAGGCGTCCTCAACGTCGTCACGGGTTATGGGCACGAGGCAGGCGCAGTGCTCTCCGCCCATGGCGAGGTCGACTACGTCACCTTCACCGGTTCGCCGGCCACGGGCACAGCCATCCAGAAGGCCGCGGCCTTGAACAATCGCGGCGTGACCATGGAGCTCGGCGGCAAGTCGCCACAGATCGTCTTCGCCGACGCGGACATCGAGGCGGCTCTGCCTGTGCTTGTCAACGCCGTCATCCAGAACGGCGGCCAGACCTGCTCCGCCGGCAGCCGCATCCTGATAGAAAAATCCGTCTATGAAGAGGTCGCCGCCGCCCTTGCCGAGCGCTTCTCCGCCCTCCTCGCCGGTCCGCACGACGCCGACCTCGACCTCGGCGCGCTCATCAACCCGGCGCAGAAGGCGCGGGTGGAGGGCTTCGTACGCGCGGCGGAGGAGGGGGGCACGCAGGTTTTGGCGCGCGGGCGCGTTCACGAGGGGGCACCGCAAGAGGGTTTCTACTTTCCGCCCGTCCTCTTCGGAAGGGTGGACCCCGCCTCGGCCTTGGCGCAGGAGGAGGTGTTTGGACCCGTCCTCTCGCTCTTCCCCTTCGAAGACGAGGCCGACGCGGTGCGGCTTGCCAACGGCACCGAATACGGCCTGGTGGCCGGCGTGTGGACGCGCGACGGCGCCCGCCAGCACCGGGTGGCGAAGCGGGTGCGGGCGGGACAGGTCTATGTCAACGGCTACGGCGCCGGCGGCGGTATCGAATTGCCCTTCGGCGGCTTCAAGAAATCCGGCCACGGCCGCGAGAAGGGCTTTGAAGCGCTGTACGATATGTCGGCGACCAAGACGATTGTGTTCAATCACGGATAACCGGATGTGGAAGCCACTTCGCGCCACCCGAACAGAAGGAAACTCCAAGTGCGACTGAAGAATAAGGTAGCGGTCATAACCGGCGCAGCCTCCGGCTTCGGCGAAGGCATGGCCAAGCGCTTCGCCGAGGAAGGCGCGAAGGTCATCGTCGCCGATCTCAATGGCAAGGGCGCGGAGCGCGTCGCCGGCGAGATTGGCGCGGCCGCCATGCCCGTCGCCGCCGATGTTTCGATCAAGACCGATATCGAGGCGATGGTCGGCGCGGCGATGGAGGCCCACGGCCGCATCGACATCATGGTCAACAATGCCGGCTTCACGCACAAGAACGGCGACATGCTGAAGGTGGACGAGCAGTCCTTCGATCTCATCACCGCCGTCAATATGAAGGCGATCTACTATGCCGCGCTCGCCGTGGTGCCCATCATGGAAAGCCAGGGCGGCGGATCGATCATCACCACCGCCTCCACGGCCGGCCTGCGCCCCAGGCCGGGGCTCACCTGGTATAACGCCTCCAAGGGCTGGGCGATCGCCGCCACCAAGTCCATGGCGGTGGAGCTGGCGCCGAAGAACGTCCGCGTCAACTGCCTGTGTCCCGTGGCCGGCGAGACGGGCATGCTTTCCCAGTTCATGGGCGAGGACACGCCGGAAAAGCGCGCCCTGTTCCGAGCCAGCATCCCGCTCGGGCGCCTTTCGACACCGCTCGATATAGCCAATGCCGCGCTGTGGCTTGCCTCCGATGAGGCCGCCTTCATCACCGGTGTGGCACTAGAGGTGGATGGCGGGCGCTGTATTTGATAGGCAGGTGTGGGGCTACACCATCCTGAGTCGCCGCTTTCCATGACCTACGAACAGATTTTTCTCTTCAGCCTGCTCGGCCTCGTCTTCGTTTTCCTGGTCTGGGGGCGCGTGCGCTACGACCTGGTGGCCTTCGCCGCGCTCGTCATCGCCGTCGCCGGCGGCGTGGTGCCGACGGAGCAGGCGTTCGCGGGATTTGGCCATGAGGCGGTCATCATCATCGCGCTGGTGCTCATCGTCTCGCGCGCCATGGTGAATGCCGGCGCGGTGGAGCTCGTCGCCCGCTTCGTGCTGTCCGCCGGGCGCTCGCTGTCCACCCATATCGGCATCATGTCCGTCGTGGGTGCGGCCCTTTCGGCCGTCATCAACAATGTCGCCGCCCTCGTCATGCTGATGACGCTCGACATGGAAGCGGCGGAGAAGGCGAAGCGGCCGGTTGCGCAGTCCCTCATGCCGCTGTCCTTCGCCACCATCCTCGGCGGCATGATCACCTTGATCGGCACGCCGCCCAACATCGTCGTCGCCCAGTTCCGCGAGCGCGCGCTGGGGGCGCCATACTCCATGTTCGACTTCTCCCCAGTGGGCCTCGCCTGCGCCGTTGTCGGTATAGCCTTCGTCACCACTGTCGGCTGGCGCCTGATCCCGGATACGGGCCAGCACGCCGCCTTGGGTGAGGGCGGCGACACCGGACTGTTCGTCGCCGAGGCCAGTGTGAAGGAGGATTCAAAAGCCATAGGGCAGTCGCCATCCGCCCTTTATCCCCTTGCCGATAAATGTGACGTGTCCATTCTCGGGCTGGTGCGCCGGGGCAAGCGGCTGCCGGGCTTCGCAGCAAGCGAGGAGATTCGCAAGAACGATCATCTGGTCCTCGAAGGCGATCCGAAATCCATTGAGTCTTTCATCGGCGCGGCGGAGCTGAGCCCGGCGGGCGCCGACAAGCACGGTGGCCTTACCGGCAAGTCGCTGACGCTGGTGGAGGCCATCGTGCCCGACAACGCGCGCATGGCGGGCCGTACAGCGCTCGACTTGAGACTGCTTTACCGTCGGGGGGTGACGCTGCTCGGCGTTTCCCGCCAGGGAAAGCGCTTCCGCGAGCGCGTGCGCAACCTCGCCATCAAACCCGGCGACGTGGTGCTTCTCCTGGGGCCGGAAAGCCGCGTCGCCGACGCTGCGGAATGGCTGGGCGTGCTGCCGCTGGCGGAGAAGAGCCACACCGTTATCCAGCGGAGTAAGGCGTTGTTCACCGTCGCCGTCTTCGCCGTGGCCGTGGCCGCGGCGGTCATGGGGTTTGTCCCGCTGGCTGTGGCGCTGGCCGGCGCGGTGGCCGTCTATGCGCTGTTCAGCGTCGTCGGCGCACGCGAGGTCTACGAGGCGGTCGAGTGGCCGGTGATTGTCCTCCTCGGCTCGCTCATCCCCCTCGGCCTGGCATTGGAAGAGTCCGGCGGCACCCGCCTCATCGCCGAGGCGATCGTCGCGCAGGCCGGTGCGCTACCGGCCTGGGCGATCCTCGCCATCCTCATGATCGTCACCATGACGCTGTCCGATTTCCTCAACAACGTGGCGACCGCGCTCATCGCCGCCCCCGTCGGCCTGTCCGTGGCCCGCGCACTGGACGTCTCGCCAGACCCTTTCCTGATGGGCGTGGCGGTTGCCTCTTCCTGCGCCTTCCTCACCCCCATCGGCCACAAGAACAATACCATCATCATGGGCCCTGGCGGCTACCGCTTTGGCGACTATTGGCGCATGGGCCTGCCGTTGGAGATGATCATCATCGCCGTGGGGGTGCCGGCGATCCTGTTCTTCTGGCCGTTGTAAGGTATGCGGTCTGCCGAGGGAGCAACAGCGTTGCCACCGCGTCATCCTGGAAGCCGGAGCGATAGCGCAGGCTATCCGGGACCCATTCCGGAAAGTGGACGAGTCACGGAATAGGTCCCGGACAAGCCTGCGGCTTTCCGGGATGACGCGGTTGTTCCTAAATCCTGTCGCGCAGCGCGTACCAGTTGAGCGCCAGGAAGAGGAGCGCCGGGCGCAGGCGCCGGCCGCCGGGGAAGGGCGGGACGTTCAACTCCTCGAAGAGCTTCAGCCGGTCGCGGTTTCCCGCAACCGTCTCGGCGTAGAGCCTGCCCATGAAATTGGCCAGCATCACACCGTGGCCGGAATAGCCGCCGACCGAGATGACGCCCCGCATCACCTCGCGCACGAAGGGCCGGCGCGGCATGGTGATACCCACATAGCCGCCCCAGGCGTGGGTGATCTCGATATCCGCAAGGGATGGATAGACCTCGGCGATCTGACGGCGGATTTGCGCGGGAATATCCTTCGGGTCGCCCCTGGCGTAAATCTCGCGGCCACCGAACAAGAGCCGCCCGTCCTTCGACTTGCGGAAGTAGCGCACCACGAAGCGCGAATCGTCGACGCTCTCGCCGCCGGGCAGCACCGGGCTGTCGGCCCCGAGCGGCACGGTGGCGCCGATGAAGGAGCCGATGGGCATGAGATGCGCGGCCGTCGCCGGCTCGAGGTCGCCGCCATAGGCGTTGGTCGCTACCAGGCATTTTTCAGCGGTGATCGTTCCGCGCGGTGTGGCGACACGCACCTTTCCGGCCTCGGCTTTTATGCTCCCCGCCTTCGTCCGCTCGAAAAGCTTCGCGCCCGCGGAGGCCGCCACCCGCGCCGTGCCGACCAATAGCTTGAGGGGGTGGATGTGGCCGGTGCCGGTATCGCGCGTGCCGCCGAAATAGCGCGTTGAACCCAGTCGCGCTGCCGTCTCCTCGCGGTCCATGAAGGTGATGTGCGGATAGCCGAAGTGTTCGCCCATGATTTCCGCATGCGCCCGATACCCGTTAAGATAGCGCTCCTTGTGCGCGACCGACATCTGGCCCGGCATGTAATCGATCTCTATGCCGTTTGCCGCTGTGAAGTCGAGAAGGTGCGCCTTGGCCTCCTCCGCCACATCGAACAGCGCCTTGGCGCGGGTGAAGCCGAGATCGGCCTCCAGATCCTCCGCCCAGGCGCGCTGACCGGTGCCGAGCTGGCCGCCGTTGCGGCCCGAGGCGCCATCGCCGAACCGGTGTGCCTCGATGAGCGCGACGTTCACGCCCGCTTTGGCAAGGTGTACTGCAGCGGACAGTCCCGTAAAGCCGCCGCCGACGATAACGACATCGGCATCAATGTCGCCGTCGAGCGGCGCATATTCCGGCCGTTCCCTCACCGTGGCCTCGTACCAGGAATAACCGGGAGAGACGGGGGACCGGTAGGCGCCGGACTGAAGGTCGGAAGGCGGCGAGAGCTCAGACATTCAAAAGCAGATATTCCCGCTCCCACGGGCTGATGACCTTCATGAAGGTCTCGAACTCGGCCCGCTTGATCGCAGCGTAGGTGGTGGTGAAGGGTTCTCCCAGGATGTCGCGCAGCGCGGTGTCGCGCTCGAACAGCGCTACTGCTTCCAGAAGCCCGCGCGGCAGTTCGATCTCGTCCTGGTTCACCGCCGTGCCCGCCGGCGCGTCGGGCGCGGTCTTTTCCAGGATGCCGACGAGCCCGCAGGCAAGCGAGGCGGCGAGCGCCAGATAGGGGTTGGCGTCGGAGGAGGGGATGCGGTTTTCCACACGCCGCGCCGCCGGGTCCGAGCGCGGCACGCGGAAGGCGGTGGTGCGGTTGTCGTAGCCCCAGCGGGTGTTGACCGGGACGGAACTTCCCTGCGTCAGCCGCCGATAGGAATTCACGTAAGGCGCCAGCATGATGAGCGCGTTCGGGATGTGGTGCTGCAGACCGCCGATGAAGTGGTGGAAGGTATCGGTCTCCTCGTCCTTCTCGTCGGAAAAGACGTTGCGCCCGCCCTTCGCCGTCACCACCGACTGGTGGATGTGCATGGCCGAACCCGGCTGGTCCTGGATCGGCTTGGCCATGAAGGTGGCGTAGGTGTCGTGCTTGAGCGCGGCCTCGCGGATGGTGCGCTTGAACAGGAACACCTGGTCCGCGAGTTCCACCGGGTCGCCGTGGCGCAGATTGATCTCGAGCTGTCCCGCGCCTTCCTCGTGGATCAGCGTATCGATCTCAAGGCCCTGCGTTTCGGAGAAATGGTAGATGTCGTCGATCAGCTCGTCGAACTCGTTGACGCCGGCGATCGAATAACCCTGGCCGCCGCCGATGGGTCGGCCGGAGCGGCCAACAGGCGGGGTGAGCGGGTAGTCCGGGTCCGGGTTCTTGTGCACGAGGTAGAATTCGATCTCGGGTGCCACGATCGGCTTGAGCCCGTGTTCGGCGTATTTCGCCATCACCCGCTTCAACACGTTGCGCGGGCTGAACTCGACCACGCGCCCATCCTGGTGCACCAGGTCGCAGATCACCTGTGCCGTCGGGTCGCTCTCCCACGGCACGACCGACAGCGTGGCAAGGTCCGGGACGAGCTTCAGGTCGCCGTCATCCTCCGGGTAGACGAAGCCGTTGCCGCTTTCCGGATACTCGCCGGAGATCGTCGCCATGAACACGGCCGACGGCAGCGCCAGCGAGGTGTTGGAGGTGAATTTCTTCGACGGCATCATCTTGCCGCGCGCCACGCCCGCCTGGTCCGGCGTGATGCACTCGATATCCTCGATGCCGCGCCATTCCAGCCAGGCCGTTGCTTCCTTCCAGCCTTTCACCCCACGCAGATTTTTCAGGAACGCCGGCGTGCGAACCCGTCCGCTTCGCCCAACGCTGCGGCCTGCCTTCTTGTTGTCCAGCATAAATCACCAGGGATCGCTTCGGATGCGGGAGTATAGACGGCGGGGAAGGGAAGGGAAGGGGGCGGTCCTCTTCTCGCCACGCGGAGCCGCATGAGGTAGAATTTTACCCAAGCGTCGAGCGTGAGGAGGGAGTGCCATGCCGCAGAGCGTTATGGTGACCGGTGCCAACGGCCATCTCGGTAACAACCTCGCCAAGGAACTCGCCACGCGCGGCTACCGCGTGCGTGCATCGGTGCGCGACGCGGGTGATGCGTCGAAGACGGCGCATCTTGCCCAGGCGGGCATCACGGACATCGTCAGCCTCGACGTGCGAGATGCGGAGAACTTCAAGGCCGTCAGCGAAGGGATCGACATCCTCTTCCACTGCGCCGCGACCTATCGCTACTACACTGGCAGCAGGCAGGCGGACGAGGAGATGCTGCGCGACAGCATTGACGGTGCCACAGCGGCGATCCACGCCGCCCATGCGAACGGGATCGGAAAGGTCGTTCTGACCTCTTCCGCCGTCACTCAGCCTCTGGTGGAGCGCGGCGGCCATGTGGTGACGGAGGAGGAGTGGCGGACGGATCTGGGGCTACCTTATTTCCGGGCGAAGACGCTTGCCGAGAAGGAGGCTTGGCGGCTTGCCGAGGAGCTTCGCGTAAAGCTGGTCACCGTGCTTCCGGGCGCGATCATCGGGCCGGGGTTCTTGAAGCGCACGACGAGTACGGACGTCATCGAAGGCATCATGCTGGGGTCGATGAAGATGGGCACGCCGAACACCAACCTTCCCCTTGTCGACATACGCGACGTGGTGAGCGGCCACGTGCTGGCGGCGGAGAAGGAATGCTCCGGCCGCTTCACGATCGTCAGTGACCGGCTGCCTTCCTTTCTCGAAGTTGCGAAGATCATGAACATTATTGACACGACGGTCCCTGCCACCAAGCGGAACCTGCCCGATTTCGCCATGCGGGCGGCGCCCTTCTTCGACTGGCTCAACGCGAAGACGCTGGGCACACCGCGTCTGATAACTCGCGCTGTCGTCCAGTCCTTCACCGGCAAGGAGTGGACGATGTCCAACGCCAGGGCGAAGAAGGAACTCGGCTGGCGGCAGCGCATCACGCTTCAGCAAAGCCTGGCCGATACGATGGCGGGTTTGCGGGCGTTGCGGGAAGGCTCGGCGGCCGCACCCCTCACACCGGCCGCTCCGCCAGCGCCAGCCTGACCCCGAAGCCGATCAGGAGCGATCCGAAAAGCCAGCGCTGCAAACGCTGCCACAGCGGCCGTTGGGCGAGGAAGGCGCCTATGCGGTGGCCGGCGAGTGCGTATTGGACATCGAAGGCGATGCCGGTCGCCACCAGCACCGTACCGAGCAGGAGGAACTGGGCGGAAAGCGGCGCGCCATCGGGGCGCAGGAACTGCGGCAGGAGGACGGAGCAGAAGATCAGCGCCTTGGGGTTGAGGAGATTGGTGAGAAAGCCGCGAACAGCGGCCCGGCGTATACCGTCTGCCGGGGCAGCCGCGACTTCGGCTTCCCCCACGGGCACAAGTGAATGGGCGCGCAGGATGCCGTAACCCAGCCAGGCGAGATACGCCGCACCGACGAGGCGCACGGCCTCGAAGACGAGTGGCGAAGTCTTCAAGAGCGCCGCAAGCCCCAGAGCGGCGAGCGCCACGTGCATTGCCCTGGCCGCGGCAAGTCCCACGGTGGTGGCAAGCGCCTGACGTCGTCCGCTGAGCGCCCCGGTCTGCAGGAGCAGGATCATGTCCGGCCCAGGCACCAGATAGGCAATCGCCAGTGCGCCGGCGAAGAGGGTGAGTTCCGGCATTGGGGCCTCCGTCGATTGATCGTCGAGGCCGATTCTAGCGACGAGCGGTGGCGCATGTCCTTGCGAACATGCTTCCAATAGTGCCGGATTGTGGCATGATATGCTTGTAGGTACCGAGAACTGGATTGAATATGCCAAAAATCAGCCTGGATGCGATAGATCGCAAGATTCTGGCTGCGCTGCAGCGCAACGGGCGGCTTTCCAACGTGGAACTCGCCGAGGAGGTGGGATTGTCGCCGTCACCCTGCCTGCGCCGCGTGCGCCTTCTGGAGGAGGCTGGCATGATCACCGGCTATCACGCCGCGCTCGACCGCGCGGGGGTGGGGCTCGGCCTGACTATCTTCGTCGGCGTCAAGGTGGAGCGCCATCACGAAGAGGAGGCCACGGCCTTCCGTGAGGCGGTGCAGGCACTGCCGGAGGTGGTCTCCTGCCATCTCGTTTCCGGCGAGGCGGACTTCCTGCTTCAGGTCGTGGTGCCGGATCTGACGGCTTATGAGCAGTTGTTGCTCGGCACCCTTCTGAAGCTGCCGGCTGTCAGCGACATTCGCTCCAATTTCGCCATCCAGACGGTCAAGGACCGCGCGCCGCTGCCGCTCGACCATCTGGCGGCGGCGGCGCGCTAGATCGCGATGCCTTTCGAAAACCGGTACCCATTTTTCGGGATCATGCCCTAAGCGCCGCGGATATCCCTGACGAGGCGCTCGACGACGGGCTGCAGCACATCCGGCGTGATGGGCTTGATGGCCACGGCATCGATGAGCCCTGCGGGCGGCGTGTCGCTTCGTTGGGCGGGGCCGTCGATCAGGACGGTGCGGGGAAGGTTGCGCTCGGAGGCACCCCGCTGCTTGGCCAGTTCGGACAGCAGCGGGCCGAACGCGATGCCCTGCGCCGGGCCGTCGATGATGACCATCACGGGACGGCTGTCGTTCAGCGCCTTCAGGGCGGCGCTTGAAGCCACGGCCTGAGGCTTCAGATAGATACGTTCGAGGGTGCGGGCGATGACGATACGGTTTATCGGCGAGTCGGAAACGATGAGAACCCGGTTCGTGTCCGGGCCGTGATCGTCGTTCGAAGGGCTGCGGCCAAGGCCTCCGGCGCTGCTTCGTCCGGCATTCCGATTGTTCATGATATATGACCGTTAGGAGCCGGGGTTCAATGCCCGGTTGAGTATGCGGGCGGCATACTCGCCATCTTTGCTGCCTTGTCAACACGTATAACTGTTCGGACATGTAGGCATCAGGATAGGTTTATTGCTCCTCCAGACGACATTCGCCCCGCATGGCGAACCATGCGGGGCAGGGGCAGGGATACCGGGCCGATGCGCTAGACCAGTTCATCGTTTCATGGAATCGATAAACTGATCTAAGTTGTTGTTTTGTCGCAATTCCGGACGGAACCGGTTTCCACTTTTCCTGGAATTGCTTGTCTTATGACTTTTTCCGCCGAACGGGCGAATAAGGGACCGC
>NZ_WQNH01000079.1 GCF_009812055.1 Chelativorans xinjiangensis
GGCATCGTGTCCTCCATCGAATCTTTGCAAATCCGACGGAATCACAACCTACTGATATCACTCCATTCTTTTCAGGTCAGGCTCTAAGTGAGCGCCCGCATCCGCGGCAATGAGGGTACCGGCGAGGTGATCCCACGGGTTGAGGATGTGATATATCGCAAGATGCGCTTGGCCAGCAGCCAAGGCGCGATATTTGTGGGATGCGCATCTTTGACACGCAAACATGCGGACTTTGGCGAGGTCGGCCAGAACGCCCGGTTTCATTTCTGTGGCCAATCGGCTGAACTGGCCATAATATAGCATTATTGCTATTAACAAGGGCAGAATTAGCATTTTACATGTTAATTCCCTCCTGTCATTGATCGTGCCACAGTCGATCCGCGATGTGGCTTTGTCGGCTCCGCAAGAGATAATCCGGTCCCTGAGATGGAGTTTTGGCAGGAATTCCAGGGTCACATCAGAAACTTGAATTCAACCTGGTGGCAGAGCAAATGAGCCAGCCAACGCTCGTCCTGGTTCCTGGCCTCTTGTGCGACAGTTTCGCCTGGCACAAGCAAGCGCAAGAATTTGGCAAGGACATGCCAGTCAGCATCGCCGACGTCAGCGCCGGCGTTTCCATTGCGGACATGGCCAAAGTCATTTTGTCCAAGCATCCCGGCGTGCTGTGGGTGGCGGGGCATTCCATGGGTGCGCGCATCGCGCTCGAAATGGTGAGATTGGCGCCTGAACGCGTTGCGAAGCTCGCCCTGATCGACACCGGCATTCATCCCCGTCGCGAGGGGGAGGAAATCAAGCGGCAAGAGCTGGTCGATCTCGCCTACAGCGACGGCATGTCGGCACTGGCGGCGCGCTGGCTGCCGCCCATGGTGCACGAGGTCCACCATGGCGACGAAGTGCTGATGGGCGGGCTGACCGAGATGGTGCTGCGCGCCAGTCCCGAGCAGCACGAGCGCCAGATCGAGGCGCTGCTCGGCCGGCCCGACGCCTCAGCCTATCTCGGCACAATCACCTGTCCCGTGCTGCTGGCGGTGGGGCGTCATGACAAGTGGAGCCCGGTCTCCCAGCACGAGGATATGCTGGCGCTGCTGCCCGATGCCCGTCTGGTGATCATAGACGACGCCGGCCACTTCGCGCCACTGGAGCAACCCGAGGCGGTGACCGCGGCCATACGCATGTGGATGGCGGGCTGGCAGAAGGAGGACAAGATGCCGGATACGTCGGGGGCCGGCAAGCAGGCTCTGCCCGAGACGCCCCTGTTCGATCGCGAGGCGAACCTCAGGGGCTATCGCATGAACAAGATGGCGATGGATCTCGGCCGTGCCGAGAACCGCGAAGTCTTCAAGGCCGACGAGGACGCCTATCTTGACCGCTACGGCCTTTCCGACGAGGAAATGGCGGCCGTGAAGGCGCGCGACTGGCACGAGATGGTGCGTCTTGGCGGCAATCTGTTCTTCATCCTGAAAATCTCGGCCATCGACCCAACGCCGATGACGCGCATCGGGGCCGCGCAGGCCGGCATGGACCACGACGCCTTCCTAGCGCAGCGTTTGGGAAAGGTCTGACAAATGGCCAAGATCATTGGCGGCATTGGCACGAGCCACGTCCCCTCCATCGGTGTCGCGCTCGACAGGGGCATGGCGGATACGCCGGACTGGAAGCCGTTTTTCGATGGCTATATCCCAGGCAAGGAGTGGATGAGGCAAGCCAAGCCGGACATTGCGGTGGTGGTCTTCAACGACCACGGCAATTCTTTCTTTCTCGACCGGGTTCCGACCTTCGCCGTCGGCGTGGCCGAAAGCTATAAGCCGATCGACGAGGGTTGGGGCCCGCGATCCATTCCCGAGTTTGCGGGCGCCGCCGACCTCTCTTGGCATTTCGTCGACAAGCTGGTCGAGGGACACTTCGACCCGCTCGTTTGTCGCGAGATCGAGGTCGACCATGGCCTGCAGGTTCCGATGGAGCTGTTCTTCGGCCGCCCGGACAAGTGGCCGGTCAAGGTCTTGCCGATCTGGGTGAACACCATACAGTATCCGATCCCGACGCCGCTGCGTTGCTGGGAAATGGGCAAGGTGCTGCGCGAGACGATCGAGAGCTTCCCGGGCGACGAGCGTGTGGTGATCATGGGCACCGGCGGCCTGTCGCACCAATTGCAGGGCAGCCGCGCGGGCTTCATCAACCGCGAGGCGGACGAGGCCTGGCTCGACGGAATCGCCAACGACTACGAGAAATACCGCGACATGTCGCGGGAGGACTATGTCGAGCAGTTCGGCTCGGAAGGCGCGGAACTGATCATGTGGCTCGTCATGCGCGCGGCCATGGATCCGAGGGTCGATTTGAAACACAAGCATTACTATGCGCCTGCCTCGCTGACCGGTGCCGGTATGGTGGTGCTGGAGAACCGGGCCTAGGAGCGGGGATGTATTTCCTGATGATCTGCCGGCATAAGCCGGGCTCGCAGGCGGTCAAGAAAGTGCAGCACGAACAGCACCGCGCCCATGTGTCATCGGGCGGCAACGGTGTCGTCAGGGTGCTGACCGGCAGCGCCCTGACCGAGGCGGACGGGGAGACCGATATCGGCAATTTCGGCATTTTCGAAGCGGCGGGCGAAGCCGAGGTGCGAGCCTTCATCGATGCCGATCCGTTTACTATGGCCGGCATTGTCGACAGTGTCGAAATCGTCCGCCTGCCCGACCGTTTCAAGGCCCACCGCATCCAGCCGCTGTCAAGCTGAAGGGAGCGACACAAGCTGCTGCCCAATCTGTCCTCATTGCAGTTTGCTCGACACAAGACGTGCCCATAGAATGCCCGCTCCGGAAGTGGGGGCAAGCAGGGTGATTGTGAAGAACCGTGTCAGGATCAGACAGCTGCGCGTTTTCCTCGAAGTTGCCCGGCAGGGGGGCGTTGTGCGTGCGGCCGAAACGTTGCATTTGACGCAGTCGGCAGTCTCCAGAACAATTGGTGAATTAGAGCGCGTTGTCGGGCTACCGCTGTTTGACCGCAGCCAGCGCGGTTCCAAGCTTACTGAGGCCGGACAGCTTCTGCAGCGACATGTCACTTCGGGTTTGGCGCAGATCGACATGGGCGTTGCGATGGCCGGCAACCGCTCCAACTCCACGGACGTTGTGAAAGCAGGCGCTCTGCCGACTGTTGCGGGAGCGACTTTCGCCCGCGTCGTACGCAATTTTCAGCAGCGTTTCCCCAAGACCACAGTGCATGTTGCAAGCGGGACCAACGCCGAACTGCTCTCAAAATTACGGCGTGGAGATGTGCATTTCGTGTATGGCCGCCTCGCTGCGGCAGAGGCCATGAGGGGGCTCGCGTTCGAGCACTTGTATTCCGAGGAGATCGCCTTTGTTGCCGCCCCCGGTCACGTACTTTTTGAACTGGAACATGTCGAATTAGCTGACCTGGGCGACCACAGCGTCGTCTTGCATCAGGCGGATACGATCATTCGGAATGAAATAGATCGCTTTCTGCTTGAACATGGGATTACCGGTTTTGGTGACGTCGTTGAAACCAATCTCATCGAACTCGCGCGTGCTCTTGTGGTCGAAAACGGTTTCGTCTGGATCGTGCCGGTGGGTGTCATCAGGCAGGATCTCAAGCGCGGAGACATGCGGCGCCTGAACATTTTCGCCTCTGAGCTTCAGGGGCCTATAGGAATCAGTACCGATCCCGCTATTCCGCGAAGCGCGGCATGCGAAACGTTGATCAACGATATCCGTGTGGCGGCAAAAGCATAGCCTGGCGTCCAGTCAACCAGGAAAGGGATATGCGAAATTTGTGCGGCACACTCTTGATCGCCCAATATCCTGATCCGCCCAGATGGGTCATTGACGGCTTCGCTTCCGGTTGCGTGGCCGATCGATTGTCCGGCTCACTCTCGGGTGAAGCGATGTTAGCGTCAACATAGCAGTTTCGCTATATTTCGCCGCAAGTTTAGCAATTTACATAACAAGAATTCTCCTGTCAGCTTCCTGCTCAAGAGGATCAAAAAAGGGAGGAGAAGATGATTTCTCGTATTTTGCTTGCGGCTGCCATCGTGGCGGGGCTATCTAGCGCGGCTTCGGCCCAGACAATTTCGATCGGAACAAACCCGCAAGGCTCGCTGGCCTATGCGACAGGGGCGGCCGTGTCCAAGGTCGCCATCGAGGAGGGCGACATTCGGATGCGTGTCGTACCGCAGGGCGGGCCGAATGTGGTCGTTCCGCTGGTGAACAATGGAGAATTGGAGTTCTCCATCGCCAATGGGGTCGCTGCTGCCTTTGCGTATACCGGCCAGGGCGAATTCAGCAGCCCGAACGAAAACATCCGCATGGTCGCGGTGTTGTTCGACCTCTACAGCGGCTTCATTGTGCCCAAGAACAGCGATATCCATACACTGCAGGACCTCAAGGGAAAGCGCGTCGCGTCCGATTTCCTCACGCAGGAGGCAGTTCAGACCAACGCCGAGGCCACGCTGAACACGGTCGGCATGACCTATGACGACTTACAAAGAGTGCCGGTGCCGGACGGTGTGCGTGGCGTCGAGGACCTTGAGGCCGGCAATGTCGATGCCACGTTCTTCTCCCTGTCCTCAGGGCGCACCAAGCAGGCGGATGCGGCTTTGGGCGGCATTCGTATCCTGCCGATAGAGAACTCAGAGGACGCAAACGCCAAAATCGAGGCCATCTCGCCCGGAGCATGGGTTGCCGAGGTCAAACCTGGCCCGAACTTTCCCGGCATAACCGAGCCGCAGGGTGCCTATACCACGCCTTTCGTCATTCTCGCCGGCGCGGGTGTGCCGGACGAGGTGGTCTACAATCTGGTCAAGGCGCTTCACGCCAACAAAGAGGCTCTGGTGGCCGCAAACGGGGCGTTCAACGGCTTCGATCCGGCCGAGATGCACACCGATATCGGCGTTCCCTTCCACCCCGGCGCCGAACAGTTCTACACCGAAGCCGGCCTGTAAAACGTTCGGCGTCTGCCGGATGATCATCTCCCGGCGGCTATGTGGGCCGCCAGGAGCTTTAAGAATGCATTCCAGGGAGGAATGACATGTCCGGGCCCGAAGTTTCGACGGCGGACACCGCAGAACATATCGAGCAAGACAACCCGAAGATAGTTTTGGCCGGCAAGATCATCGGCTCGGTTCTGGTGCTGCTTTCGCTGGCGAATGCACTTGATCTTTATCGCGCCTTCGGACTGGTGTTGATCAACGAGCAGTTGCTGGCCGTCATCCTTGGTCTGGCGCTGGCGACGGTCTTCATCGCGCAGCCATTTACCCGCCACACGGCGAAGACGCGTTTGCCCTGGTATGACGTTGTGGCGGCGATGCTGGCGTTTGGCGCCTGCACCTACGTGGCGGTCAACTATGTCGGCATTGTCGCGACCCTGTTCGACAAGCCGTTCAGCTCCGTGGCCGCGGCGGCTATCATCGTCGTTTCGGTCGCCGAATGCCTGCGGCGCACCGCGGGAACGATGCTCTTCGGCTTCGTTTTGCTCTTCCTGACCTTCGGCCTCGTAGGGCACCTTGTCCCTGGACACTTTCAGGGGCGCGAGATCGCTATCGACCGGCTGCTGATCTATCTCGGCATGGACTCGAACGGGATTATTGGGTTGCCGATCGGCGTAGTGGTGTCGATCGTTGTGCCCTTCATCTTCTTCGGAAATTTGCTCAACGCATCGGGCGGAGCCAACTTCTTCACCGAGATTTCGGCGGCGCTGATGGGCAAATATCGCGGCGGCTCCGCCAAAATCGCCGTTGTCGCGTCATCGCTGTTCGGTTCGATTTCGGGCAGCGCCGTGGCCAATGTCGTCTCGACCGGCGTGATCACCATTCCGATGATGAAAAGGAGCGGCTATCCGTCGGAGCGGGCTGCGGCTATCGAGGCTGTGGCCTCGACGGGTGGCCAGCTCATGCCACCGATGATGGGCGCGGCTGCCTTCCTGATGGCCGAATTTCTGCAGGTGCCGTACACGGATATCATTCTCGCGGCTCTGATCCCGGCGATCCTTTATTACGTGTCGCTGTTTATCCAGGCCGACCTGTACGCAGCCAAGGAAGATATCCGTTCGGCCGACGAGATGAGATACAAAGCGTTCGAGGTGCTCTCGAAGGGCTGGCTCTATATCTCGCCCTTCGTGGTGATCATTGTCGGGCTGTTCACCTTGAACCTGCAGCCGCAGACCGCTGCCATGTATGCGACAGGTCTGATCATTCCGATTGCGCTGGTGTTTGGCTATCGCGGTGTGCGCATGCGTTGGACACGGCTGCTCGAGGCGGTTGGCGATACCGGCGTTGCCGTCACCCAGTTGCTCATGGTCTCGGCCATGGCGGGCGTGGTGATCGGCGTGCTCAATATCACTGGTCTCGGCTTTGCACTGACCCAGGCGATCATTGATCTCTCCGGAGGCAACCTCGCGGTCGTTCTCCTGCTTTCCGGTGCCATCTCGATCGTATTGGGTATGGGTATGCCCACGGTGGGGGTGTATCTGCTGCTCGCGACGCTTGTTGCGCCTTCGATGGTGGAAGCAGGGGTGCCCCCCATCGCAGCGCATATGTTCGCGTTCTATTTCGGCATCCTGTCGATGATTACTCCTCCCGTGGCCGCCGCGGCATTTGCCGGTGCAACGATAGCAAAGGCGGATTTCGTCAAAACCGGATTTGCTGCGGTGGTCTTCGGGTGGCCGGCCTATGTGGTGCCTTTCATCTTCGCCTTGTCGCCCGAGATGCTCTGGCAAGGTACGCCATTGGAGATCGCCAGGATTTTCGTCCTCTCTGTTGCCGGCGTGTGGCTCGTTTCGGCAGGCTGGATCGGCTTCTTTGGCGGAACGCTGAGCGCCGTATGGCGCTTGGCATTCATCCTGGCGGGTGCTGCTTGCTTTGTACCCGGATCTGCCATTCCCGGCGGTCATCTCGTCGACTCGGCTGGCATCGCAACCGGCATTGCGCTCGTTGCCGCGCGCCTTGTTCTCAGCCGTACAAAGGTGGTCAATGCCTAAGCGTCCGAATTTCATCCTTTTCATCACCGATCAGCACCGGGCTGATTTTCTGGGATGCTATGGCCACCCGGTGCTCAAGACCCCGAATATCGAGAGGCTGGCGGACACCGGTGTCAGGTTCGATAAGTTCTATGTGGCGAGCCCGGTCTGCATGCCGAACAGGGCTAGCCTTATGACCTGCCGCATGCCTTCAAGCCATGGTGTAAGGGCCAACGGCATTCCATTGGAACGGCGCAATGTGACCTTCGTCGAGGTGCTCAAAGCGGCCGGATACGAAACCGCGCTGATCGGCAAGAGCCATTTGCAGAACTTCAGCGGCAGACCGTCGATGATCGAGCCGCCGGTGACGCGGCCGGATTACTTCCGGGCCGACTTGCCGCTCGATCAAGCGGTGCGTTCCGAGTATCAGGACCCGTTCTTTCGTGTCGAAGAGCCTGACTTTTGGGATGGACCACAGCCAAAGGTTCCAACGCCATTCTATGGTTTCGACCATGTGGAGTTGGTGACCGGTCACGGGGATGCGGCGGGTGGAGACTATGCGCAGTGGCTGGCGGAGCGCGATGCGGATGCGGCATCGAAGATCGGCGTCAAGAACCAGCTGCCGCACGACTATTCCTGCCCGCAGGCCGTGCGCACGGCGGTGGCGCCGGAGCACTACTCGACTGCTTACATCGCCGAGCGGGCAGCAAAGTGGATCGAAGATCGCAAGGACAGCGACAAACCCTTCTTTCTGATGGTGTCCTGGCCAGATCCGCACCATCCGTTCAATCCGCCGGGTAAATACTGGGATATGTACAAGCCTGAGGAAATGGCGTTACCCGCGGCCTTTGCCGCCAATGATTGGACGCCGCCCGTTCACGTGGCGGCGGCGATCAGCGAGCGCGAGGAAGGGCGGGCAAACCTTGCGGGCATGGGTACGGTCGCGTGCTCGGCGCGCGAGGCGTTGGAGGCCCGTGCATTGACTTGCGGCCTGATCGCAATGATCGACGACGCTGTGGGCACGGTTGTTTCCAGTCTCGACCTGGCGGGCAGGGCCGACGATACGGTGAAAATCTTCACATCAGACCACGGCGATCATCTGGGCGACCACAGGCTGCTTTTTAAAGGTGCAGAGCAGTACGAACAGATCACCAGGGTGCCGTTTATCTGGTCGGATCCCGAGGGGAAGACGGGCGAGCGAACCGATGCCATTGGTCAGACGCTCGACATTGGCACGACGATACTTGAACGCGCCATGATCGAAGCGCCGGTCGGCATGCAAGGCATCAGGCTGCCCGTTGCCGGCGGCGAGGGGCGCAGCGCCGCCCTTATCCAATATGATCACCAGAAGACTGACCCGGCTTTTGGACCGCAGCCCAGAGTGCACACGCTACACGACGGCCGCTGGCGCCTATCAATCTATCACGGAATCGATTTTGGGGAGCTCTACGACCTCGAGGCGGATCCGGAGGAGTTGCACAATCTGTTCGATAACCCCGCCGCTAAGTGCGAGAAGGTTCGGCTGATGGAAATGCTGGCGCGAGCGGAGATCGCAGTGGTTGACCGGGCGCCGGGTCCGACCGGACAGGCCTAGCAAATCGACCAGATATCGAAAGCAGGTCTCCTGTGAAGAAAGGCGCATCACAGTTCGAGGGAGGAGAGCCACATGTCTATCAATCGCAAGTCCTACGCCAAAGGCCGGGTAGTTGACGGAGCTTCATCGAAAGCGGTCCCAAAACTGTCGCGGCGCTTGGTTTTAACTGGGGCCTCGACGATTGCGGCGGCCGGCCTGACGTCCGGCCTTGCAGCTCCTGCCGTCGCCCAGACAAGCCGGAAGACGTTCGTTCTGGTGCATGGGGCATGGCATGGGGGTTGGTGCTGGAAATATGTCCGCGACATCCTCGGGGCAAAGGGACACCGCGTGTACACGCCGACAATGACTGGCCTTGCGGAGTATTCGCATATGCTCAGTGCGGGCGTCGACATGAATACGCACATCCAGGATATCACCAACCTGTTCTGGTGGGAGGACCTCAACGACGTCACCCTCGTTGCCCATTCCTATGCCGGTTGGGTCTGTTCGGGCGCCCTCGAGAAGGTCGAAAAGCAGGTATCCTCGCTGGTCATGGTAGACGCATTCCTTCCGGTGGATGGGACAAGCGCCTATGACACCAACACACCCGAGCAACAGGTGAAGCTTGATGAATTGCGTGCAGCAGGCACCATAGCGAGGCCGCCGATCCCTGCGGAAGCCTTCAGGGTAAAAACACAAGCGAATATCGATTGGGTCAACGCCAAGATGACCCCTCAGCCAATGAATGCCGTTTTCACAAAGGTCCAACTTACCGGCGCGCGCGAGCGGATAGGTAAGAAGTTGTTTGTAAGGGCCCTTGGTTTTCCGCAACCTGCCTTCGCCAAGAACTACGAAGACACCGAGGCCGATCCGACTTGGGATACCTACGGGGTGCCGGAGGATCAGTCTGGACACGACATCATGGTCGATGCACCTCAGCTTCTTGCAGATCTGATCGAACAAGCTGCCGCCTGATCGTCGATCAATGTGCGGGCGGTGCTCGTCACGCACCGCCCACTACGCCTGTCAGCCATCGGTTTGCCTCCTGACGGATCAGTCTCGCCGGACATCAATTTCTCGGCGATCCGCGAACTGGGATCAACCGCGTTTGCTTGCCATTATGGGACTGCGAGCGAGCGTCAAGCGTGGGAGTACAGGCTGCGCATCGGTCCTGAGATAGAGCCCGCATCCCAATCTATAAGATCTGCCTTGTGTTCTGTGGATTGGATCGTATTGGCGATTAGCATGGTGACGGTCATGGGCCCGACACCACCGGGAACAGGCGTGATATAGGCGGCTTTCTGGCGTACGCTCTCGAAGTCGACGTCACCGACGATCTGCCCCGATGCGAGGCGGTTAATCCCGACATCGATAACGACGGCCCCCGATTTCACCATCTGCTGGACGATTAGTCCCGGGACGCCGGCGGCGACCACCAATATATCCGCCAGAATGGTGAACTGGGCGAGGTCCCGCGTCTTGGCGTGACAGACCGAAACCGTTGCATCCTCGCGCATCACCATCAGCGCCATGGGTTTGCCCACGATGTTGCTGGCGCCGACGACGACCACGTTCTGTCCCGCAACCGAAATGCCTTCGTGCTCGAGCAGCTTCATGACCCCGTAGGGCGTGCAGGGCGAAAACACGCGCTCGCCCACGACCAGGCCGCCCACGTTGTAGAGATGGAAACCGTCGACATCCTTGGCCGGAAGGATGCGATGGAGCACTGAATAGATGTTGAACTGAGGAGGGAGGGGGAGTTGTACGAGAATGCCGTGGATCAGGGGATTGTCATTGAGGGAGTCAATAAGCCCAAGAACGCTCTCAGGGGGTGCTTCGGAAGGAAATTCGAAGAGCCGCGAGATCACGCCTACGTCTTCAGCAGCCCTGATTTTGTTCCGCACATAGATTCGAGAAGCTGGATCTTCTCCAACAATGATTACCGCCAGTCCCGGCGTGATATTGTGCTCAAGGCGAAGCCGTGTGACGCGATCGGCGCATCAGCGCGAATGCGCTTCGAGATGGCTTTGCCATCTATGATTCTGGCTGACATTGCCGTCAATCTCCGCGTCGCGCCCACGTCCCCCGCTCGATCAGCCATGTTGCTGCGGCCTTTATCCCGCCGAACGGAAAAACATGAATCTGGGCGATCGCCGAAGCGGGATTGGCGTGCGCATACGCCTCTATGGGGTCCACCACCTCGAAGGTCGTGCGCGCCCTGCGCCCGTCGCTCATGGCCAATGTGATCGCCTTGTACGGCTCGACCTCTTCGTACACCGCCTCGAAATCGAAGCCGACACTGCCGTCCTTGGCTTCCATGCGCGCCTTGTAGGCGCCGCCCACCTTCAGATCGGCTTCGGCGCTTGGGCAGCACCAATCGTCGGAAGCGAAGTTCCACCGCGTGATATCAGCGGGCGTCGTGTAGGCCTCCCAGACGCGTTCGATCGGCGCGGCGATGGTGGTGGCGATGGTGATCTGCTGGTTGGTCATCTTGGTTTCCTTGTTGTCGCAGTTGGATGCGATTTCGCCGATGGTTCATTGCGTGATTTCGGGCTCGACGAGTTTAGCAAGCTTGCGCAGCGACTCTTGCCAACCGAGATAACATGCCTCGACGGGGATCAGATCGGGCACGTTCTCCTGAACCACCGTCATCTCCGTTCCGACTGAAACGGCCCTCAGCGTGACGGTCACTTTCATCTCGCCCGGAAGGTTCGGATCATCGAACACATCGCTGTAGACGAGCGTCTCGCCGGGCACGAGTTTCAGATAGGTGCCGCCGAAGGAATGGCTTTGCCCGGTCGTGAAGTTTCGGAAGGACATTCTGTGCTTGCCGCCTTCCTTCGCCTCAAGCTCATGGACCGTGCAGGTAAAACCGAAGGGCGGGAGCCAGCTCGCAACCGCGTCAGGTTCCAGAAATGCGCGGTAGACCTTTTCGGGCTTGGTAGCGAAGACCCGGTGCAGTTTAACGGTGTTGGGCATGATCATTTCCATTCATTGAGCTCCCCAAGGCGCGGTTGCCTTGGGCCGGGTTAGCCTGCTGCTGCGGCTTCCAGTGCGGCGATGTCGATTTTCTTCATCGTCATCATCGCCTCCATCGCGCGCTTGGCCTTGGCGCGGTCGGCACCGGTCGTCAGTTCCATCAGCCGCTTCGGCGTGATCTGCCAGGAGAAGCCCCATCGGTCCTTGCACCAGCCGCAGGCGCTTTCGCTGCCGCCGTTTCCGACGATCGCGTTCCAGTAGTGGTCGGTCTCTTCCTGATCTTCAGTCAGTACCATGAAGCTGACGGATTCGTTCGCCTTGAAATTCGGGCCGCCGTTCAGACCCAGGAACGACTGGCCGAGCACCGTGAACTCGACGGTCAGTTCATTGCCTTCCTTGCCGCCGGGATAGTCGGATGCGGACGCATTCACCCGATCCACATGGCTGTCCGGAAAGGTGGCGGCATAGAACGCCGCCGCCTTGCTTGCTTCGCCGTGGTCGAACCACAGGCAGGTCACAAGTTTGGTCATATCTAATCTCCTCGGTTCTTGGGGGTGGTATTTGTTCGCGCCGCGCCTGCGAGATCTCAATCAAACCAGCCCTTGGGCGCCTCCTCCATTTGGTCAGGCGGCTGGCTCTGCAAAGGATCCGGTCCGCAGCGATCCAACGGGTCGATAAGTGTTCATGAGCACGCCCGAGGACGCGGCTTTCGTGCTGACGAGAGCGAGTTCGCGCGGGTCGGCACTATCCGAAAAGAAGCGTTTGCCCCGCCCCAGCAAGACCGGGTAGACGAGCAGCAGGACCTCGTCGACCAGCCCCTGCTCGAGCAGCACGGGCGTCAGCGTCGAACTTCCCCAGACGATCAGGTCAGGGCCGTCCTTTGACTTGACGCCGCGAACACCCTCCATGATGTCCGCGCCCAGGTCCTCGACCGGACCCCATCCGAGGCTGTCCGGCCTGTGAGTCGCGACGTATTTTGTCGCGGCGTTGAAACTATCCGCCATCGGATTGTCCGCGATCCTCGGCCAATAGCCGCTCCAGATATCGTAGGTGCGGCGGCCAAGCAGCAGATCGAAACCCTTGCCGTGAGCTGCATGGATGGCCTCTCCCACGGCCGGATCGGAATGCGGCACGATCCAACCACCATGTTCGTAGTCACCGTCTTCGTCCCGTCCGCCGGGCGCCTGGATCACGCCGTCCAGCGAGATGTGTTCGATGATCTTGATCTTTCTCATGGGTCTTTCACCCGTATTCATTGCTTGGTACCCCGAGGACGAACAAGTGGCGCGTTTTCCGACAACCAACCTCTTTTTTTCGGCCACGGGATTTCGCGGTCCGAACCCGTCATCGAACCTCGCCGGACCGCGGATACACGTCTTTCGTTCCGTCGCGACGTGCACGGCAGGTAGCATTCTACCAAATGCGAGCTTCGGCCAGATCTCTCGGACGGCGGTCGCCTGAAGCAGAAAGGTGGGAAAGACGCGGGCAAAAAGCTACGAAATACAACGAGACGTTCCGGATTTCCCACCAAGGCGTAAGCCTTTGATCTCGCTCGCCTGTTCGGTGCCGCCCCTGGGCACCAGATTTTTCTCAATGAAACCAACTATTTAAACGGCAACGTCAAACACGCAAGGGCGATTTCTGTGTTGCGTCATGTTGCAAGCTGCTACCGTTGATTTCCAACGGTTTCCTGCGACGCTCGGCAGGTCCACGCGACATGAATACGACATGTGGGGGGTATTATGATTTGCCAACGCTTCGGCGCCGTTAGTTGCGCTTTGATCGTCATTGGGGCGCAGATTGCGCTTGGAGAAACTGCCCAGGCACAGGAGATGACCGACCGAACAGCGGCGTTCTCCGCATTCGCAAACGATCTCGCACAAATTCAGGATGAGTTCCCGGGAAGCCAGACCGAGTACCTAGCCATGCAGAGCGGGACGCTTGACGATTTGTGGAATCGGCTGATCGAGCGGGCAACGGATATGAAAGCCAAGTGGGACGAGAATCCATACGTGGAAGTCATCGGCTTTTCGGTTTCACTCGGGCTCAGTCCAGCGGTTGACGTTCAATTCAACTTCAAAGTTCCAGCCGAATAAACCAGCCGGGACAGACCTTCTCAAAGAGAAAGCCCGGCCACCGAAGCGGCCGGGCTATGTGTGCCAACTTGGTGGGTAAGCTATAGAGCCCGCCACCGTTTCCCAGTGATGGGCGCCTACGGGCCTTTTAGTCCGCCGATTCCGGTTCGGCTGGTTCCTCTGCCGCTGGTTCTTCTTGCGATGCGGTCGGCTCCTCGCCTGTGGGCCAATAGATGAATCCGAAAACCACAATGATCAGAACCGCAATGGCCACGATGATCCAGTTTCGCCTGTCCATGGACAGCCTCCCTTACAAGGCCCCGCCCTCGGGAGAGGATGGCACGCCGATACCCAAAGAGAAAGGCCGCCACCGTGAGGCAGCCGGCAACAGCGGCGATGGCGGGTCACCAAGGAAAGCTCGCACGACGAGCCGCGAACACAAAATGCGAAAACCTGAGACGAAGAGTTTCGTCTGAAGGCCATTAGACCGCCTCGTTGCCATCGTAGAGCCGCGACTGAGCTGAATAGCGGCGTTGGGAGACAGGTAATGAAGGCAACTTGGCTATTTGCTGCATTGGCGTTCTCAGGCCTGGCGGGCGGATCGCAAGCGGCGAGCGCGGCCGATGCCTATACCACCACCAACTGGCCTGCCCCCTGGAAAGTGGTCCTCCCTGAAGTAGGCTATTGAGCCGTAGAGAGGACGTTGGAATGCCCCAGAAGAAGCACAAG
>NZ_WQNH01000008.1 GCF_009812055.1 Chelativorans xinjiangensis
GCCGCCCGATCCACGGCAAATGACCCTAAACCTCGCGCCAGCTTAACCGGACACCAGTGGGCTTGACCCGAGGATCCATGCCTGAACGATCCAACAGACAAAACGGTCCGGTGGTATAATACCTGAAATGGCTGCGGTGATAGAGGGCCCAGATGTGAAGGAAGCCACGCTGACCAGAGCACCCGACCCGCTGGATTTCATCCGCGCGAACATGCATCTCGCGCCGGTTCCGTCGCTTCCCGAAATCCAGCTTTACACCGCCCATCCGGGGAGCGGCCTGCGTCGTCTTGCCGAGCAGAACGAGGAGGGGTTCGGACTCCAGCCGCCCTATTGGGCATATCCGTGGCCGGGCGGCGCCGTGCTTGCCCGCTATCTCCTCGATCAGCCGGAGACGGTGGCCGGCCGCCGCGTGCTTGATCTGGGCGCCGGCTCAGGCATCGTCGCCATCGCCTCGGCGAAAGCCGGGGCAGGCGCGGTGACCGCAGCCGAGATCGACCGCAACGCCGTCGCCGCACTCACGCTCAACACCCTTGCGAACGGCGTCACCGTAGCGGTGGTCGTGCAGGATATCACCGCAGGACCACCGCCCGCGGTGGATTTGGTTGCAGTCGGCGACCTCTTTTACGAACGCGCCCTCGCCGAGCGGGTGACGGCCTTCCTCGACCGTTGTCTCGCCGCCGGCATCGAGGTGCTTATCGGCGATCCTGGCCGCGCCTATCTGCCCCGCCCACGGCTCCGCACGCTCGCCGAATATCCAGTGCCCGATGTCGGCGACATCAAGAACGCGCCGATGAAGAACAGCATCGTCTTCTCGCTCGAGCGCGCCGCCTGACGGCTCTCAACGCCCGGCCCGGTATCGTACATAGCGGATGTCCGGCAGCTTCTCCTCGTTGCCGCTGCCGTCGCCGAAGACCTCGGCAACGAATCCGTGCCTTTCATAGAAGCGGCGGGCCCCGCTGTTGGCCTGGAAGCAGTGAAGCTTGACGACCGGCATGGCGGCCGTCGCATGGCCGAGCAGTCGGCTTCCTATACCGCGGCCGGTCCATCCCCGTTTCAGATAGAGCTGCTCGACCCACTCGCCCTCTACGGCGATGAAGCCGACGATCTCACTCCCTGCCTCGGCGATGGTAACCTTTTGATGCCGCAGTACATGGCCGCTGATGAAAGCCCGATCTTCTTCCGGCGTATGCACCACCGGCATCCAGTCGAAGGAACTCAGCGCCGACCGCATGACCCGTGCGATCTCGTCCGCGTCCGCTTTTCTTCCCGGACGCAGGACGATTTCGCTCGGCATCGGCCTCAGGCCGCCTTCTTCTTCGGCGTGATCAGCCCACGCGCGACGAGCAGCTCGGCGATCTGCACCGCGTTGAGCGCCGCGCCCTTGCGCAGATTGTCGGAGACCACCCACAGCGCGAGGCCGTTATCCACGGTCGGGTCCTCGCGGATGCGGCTGATATAGGTGGCGTCCTCGCCGGCGCTTTCGTAGGGCGTCACGTAGCCGCCGTCCTCGTGCTTGTCGACCACCAGGCAGCCCGGCGCCTCGCGCAGGATCTCGCGCGCCTTGTCGGCGGAAAGCGGCTTCTCGAACTCCAGGTTCACCGCCTCCGAATGGCCGATGAAGACCGGCACGCGCACGCAGGTGGCCGTCAGCTTGATCTTGGGATCAAGCATCTTCTTGGTCTCGGCCACCATCTTCCACTCTTCCTTGGTGTAGCCGTCCTCCATGAAGACGTCGATATGCGGAATGCAGTTGAAGGCGATGCGCTTGGTGAACTTGTTCGTTGAGATGGGATCGGCCACGAAGACGGCGCGGGTCTGCTCGAAGAGCTCGTCCATGCCCTCCTTGCCGGCGCCGGAGACCGACTGGTAGGTGGAGACCACCACTCGCTTGATCCTTGCCACGTCATGCAACGGCTTCAGCGCCACGACCAGCTGTGCGGTGGAGCAGTTGGGATTGGCGATGATGTTCTTCTTCGAAAACCCTTCCACCGCGTCCGGATTGACCTCCGGAACGACGAGCGGCACGTCCTGGTCGTAGCGCCAGGCGGACGAGTTGTCGATGACGACGCAGCCCTGGCGGCCGATCTTCGGCGAGAACTCCTTTGAGACCGAGCCGCCCGCCGACATCAGGCAGATATCGGTGTCGGAGAAGTCGTGATTGTCGAGCGCCTTCACCTTCAGCGTCTTGTCGCCGTAGGAGACTTCCGTGCCGAGGGAACGGCGCGAGGCGAGCGGCACGACCTCGTCGGCGGGAAAGCCGCGCTCTTCCAGAATGTTGAGCATCTCCCGGCCGACATTTCCGGTGGCGCCGGCAACGGCTATCTTGAAACCCATGGGTTCTTAACTCCTGTCCCTCTCCGCTTGGCTTGGTATCCGAAACCCGCCGGCCGCGCGGGCTCCTCGCCTCCCCGGCCTGGCTCGGGGAGAGAGCGAGCGGGCCAAGGAAGGTCAGACCGTTTTGGCGGTCGTTTTGGCCGTCGTCTCGGTAAAGCGGAAACCGGCGCCGCTGTTCCCGGCGGCGTCAAGCAGGCTGGCAATGAGGTGCGCTGAAAGGTGGGGGCGCATGAGCCGAGCAATCTCCGTTTCCGCGCCGGGTTTTACGCCGAATCGGCGCGAAGTCAATCGTGCGGCCGCGTGGTCGCTCGCTTGAACGTGATTTTGGCCGCGCGCTTCCTCGTCGTAGGCTCGGGCACGGCGGGAACAGATAATGGAGATGGCCATGAGACGTCGAACGCCGATGCGCTTCCTACCGCGTATCCTCGCTCTGGGGATCGGCCTTGCCGCCGGCGCTGCCGTTCCGGCGCTCGCTCACCACGGCTGGGCCTGGACCGAGGACGAGCCTTTCGAGCTCACCGGCACCGTCGAGGACATCTATATCGGCAACCCTCATGTCACGCTCACGGTACGCGCCGAAGACGGCCTCTGGCACGTCGACCTGGCACCGCTCGCGCCGACGCTGCGCGCCGGTTTCGACGAGGGCGCCGCGGAGATCGGCGATACCGTGACCTGCGTTGGCTTCCGCTCGCGCGACCCCGGGCAGATGAGCATGAAAGCGGCGCGCGTCGTCATCGACGGCGAGACCTACGACGTCTATCCCAGCCGCGTGCCGGGCGCCTGAGGGCCCGCGCGGATGCTGGCGGAGTGGCTGCAGGCGCTGCACGACTGGCAGGCGGCGGCGCTTTTGCGTCGCTCGCTCTACGCCTATCCGCTCCTCAACGCCACGCACATCTTCTCGCTGACGCTGCTGATCGGCGCCATCCTGCCGGCGGACCTGAGGATGCTGGGGCTGTTCCCGAGTATCGCCGCGGCGCCATTCCTGCGGCTGATGGCGAGGATTTCCGCCATCGGCCTGGCGCTCGCCGTCGTCACCGGCTTCCTGCTGTTCTCGGTCCAGCCGCTGGAATATGCCTATAACGCAGCATTCCTGACCAAGGTCTCGCTCGTCGCCCTCGGCGCGGCGAATGCGATTTTCATCCGCCTCAGCTCCGGATGGCAAAAGGCGACAGCAGGCGGCGCCATAAGCCCTCGCCTCAAGGCCGGTGCGGCGCTGTCGCTCGTGATCTGGATCGCAGCGCTCATCGCCGGGCGCTGGATCGCCTTCCTCTGAGGCGCTGGCCCGGGGAACATTTCGCCCCCCGCGCTCATTTGCCGAGGCAGGGAGTGTGCGCATGGCCGAAAAGCAGAAAAGAACCTTTTCCGGACGCGACACCAGCCAAGGCTACATCGTGCTCAAAACGCCGCTGCGGCGGGCGATTTTCATCGCCGGCCTGGCGGGCATCGTCATCGTGTCCCTCTTGCTGGCGCTTGCCTGAGGTGGAGGCTAATCCATCTCCACCTGGAGAGGGGCCACCGGAATGCCTAAACCGAAAGCGCCCGGAACTTCTCCACCACGGCGTCACCCATCGCCGAGGTGCTCACCTCGCGCATACCCTCCGACATGATGTCGCCGGTACGGTAGCCCTCGTCCAGCACGTCCGAGATCGCCTTCTCCAGGCGATCGGCTTCCGCGATCATGTTGAACGAATAGCGCAGGCACATGGCGAAGGAAGCGATCATGGCGATCGGGTTGGCCACCCCCTTGCCGGCGATGTCGGGCGCCGAGCCGTGCACTGGCTCGTAGAGCGCCCGGCGAGCGCCGGTCTTCGGGTCCGGCGCGCCGAGCGAGGCCGACGGCAGCATGCCGAGCGAGCCCGTCAGCATCGCCGCCACATCCGACAGCATGTCGCCGAACAGGTTGTCCGTGACGATCACGTCGAACTGCTTCGGCCACCGCACGAGCTGCATGCCGCCGGCATCTGCCAGCATGTGGGTGAGCTCGACGTCGGAATACTTCGCCTTGTGGGTCTCCGCCACGACCTCCTTCCAAAGCACGCCGGACTTCATGACGTTGTGCTTTTCCATCGAGCACACCTTGTTGCTGCGCGTGCGCGCCAGCTCGAAGGCGACGCCGGAGATGCGCTCGATCTCGAAGGTGTCGTAGACCTGCGTATCGATGCCGCGCTTCTGGCCGTTGCTTAAGGTCATGATCTCCTTCGGCTCGCCGAAATACACACCGCCCGTTAATTCCCGCACGATGAGGATATCGAGCCCCTCGACAACCTCCTTCTTCAGCGAGGAGGATTCGGCCAGCGCCGGATAGCAGATGGCCGGGCGCAGATTGGCGAAAAGCTCCATCTCCTTGCGCAGGCGCAGGAGCCCTGCTTCCGGCCGCACTTCGTAGGGCACGCCGTCCCACTTCGGACCGCCGACGGCGCCGAACAGAACCGCGTCGGCAGCAAGCGCCCTCTCCATATCGGCGTCGGAGATGGCCTCGCCATGCGCGTCATAGGCCGAGCCGCCGACCAGCCCCGCCTCCGTCTCGAAGCCGGCGCCGAACTCGGCGTTCATGATGGCGATGAGCTTCGTGACCTCGGCCATCGCCTCGGGACCGATACCGTCGCCTGGAAGGAGGAGGAGCTTGCGCGTTGCCATGGGTGCCTCTTGCGGATATGGGATCGCGCCCTTGCTAAACGGCGGGGCGGGCTTGCGCAAGATGCGAAAGATCAGGCGCGGCTGGGCTCGAAGAACATGCGTAGAAGGCAGGCCTTCGGCACCGTCCCGTCCACGATTGCCGTTCAGGCGCCGAGGCGAGACGTTATGCGCCGGCGCGGTCGCGCTTCAGCGCCGTCACCTCGATCTCGACCTTCATTTCCGGCTTGGCGAGCTTGCACACGACCATTGTCGCCGCCGGCCGGATGTCGCCGAAGGCCTCACCCAGGATGGGGAAGACGCGGTCCACATAGGCGCGGTCCGTCACGTAGTAATGCGCTCGCACCACATCCGCCATTTCGAACCCGGCCTCGGCGAGCGCGGCGCGGATGGTGGCGAGGCAGTTCCTCGTCTGCTCCTCCACGCCAGGAGGCATGGTCATGGTGGCGTAATCGTAGCCGGTGGTGCCGGAGACGAAACACCAGTCGCCGTCGACCACCGCGCGGCTGTAGCCGGCGGTCTTTTCGAAGGGAGAGCCGGTGGAGATCAGGCGGCGCACGGGGCTTGTCCGCTCACGCCCAAGGGCGGCTTTCGGCGTATTTGTGCTCGAACGTCTCGATGGCCGGCGCCTTCTCCAGCGTCAGCCCGATATCGTCGAGCCCGTTGAGCAGGCAGTGGCGCTTGAAGGCATCGATCTCGAAGGTGATGACGCCGCCGTCCGGCCCGCGGATTTCCTGTGTCTCCAGGTCCACCGACAGCGTCGCGTTGGCGCCGCGCTCGGCGTCGTCCATCAGCTTCTCAAGGTCCTCCGGGCTGACGACGATGGGCAGGATGCCGTTCTTGAAGCAGTTGTTGTAGAAAATATCGGCGAAGCTGGTGGAGATGACGCAGCGGATGCCGAAATCGGCGAGCGCCCACGGCGCGTGCTCGCGGCTCGACCCGCAGCCGAAATTGTCGCCAGCAACCAGCACCTTGGCGTTGCGGTAGGCCGGCTTGTTCAGGACGAATTCCGGGTTTTCCGAGCCATCCTCGTTGTACCGCATCTCGGCGAAAAGCCCCGTGCCGAGCCCCGTGCGCTTGATCGTCTTCAGATAATCCTTGGGGATGATCATGTCGGTGTCGACATTGACGATGGGGAGCGGCGCGGCGACGCCGGTGAGCGTGGTGAACTTTTCCATGGGCCTTGGTGCCTGTCTGATCTTGCAGAGTGGGTCGAGCCACCATTTACATCAAGCTTGGCGCTCACGCAAAGGCTCTTGCGTCCGGCGCCGCGCTCGGCCATGAAATGTGCCCATGCACGAGCCCCTCGCCTGCCTCCGCCGCTCCGTCCTCTACGTCCCGGCCAGCAACGAAAAAGCGCTGAAGAAAAGCGCCGCTCTTGCCTGCGATGCCGTCATCTTCGATCTCGAGGACGCCGTCGCGCCTGAAGAAAAGACGGAGGCGCGCGAGCGGCTGCGGAGGTTCCTCGGCGGTCCCGGTCGCCCGCAATGCGAGGTCGTCGTCCGCATCAATGCGCTTTCCGGCGAATGGGGCACGGAAGACCTCCTCGCCGCCCGCGCGCTGAAACCCAACGCCATCCTGCTTCCCAAGGTGGACGGCCCGCGCGACATCCTCGACGCCGACGCGGCGCTGGACGAGACCGACGCGCCGCGCTCGCTCCGCCTGTGGGCGATGATGGAGACCCCGCGCTCCCTCCTCAATGCCGGCCCCATCGCCGAACTGGGCCGCGACCCGGCGGCACGGCTTGCCTGCCTCGTCGCCGGCACCAACGACCTGGTGAAAGAAACCGGCATCGCCCCCGGCCCCGGCCGCGGCAATCTCCTGCCATGGCTGATGCAGTTCGTGCTCGCCGCCCGCGCCGGCAACCTCACGGTGCTCGACGGCGTGTTGAACGATTTCCGCGATCTCGAAGCCTTTGCCCGCGAATGCGCCGAGGCCCGCGCCATGGGCTTCGACGGCAAGACGCTCATCCACCCGGCACAGATCGCCCCCGCCAACGCCGCCTTCGCGCCGACGAAGGAGGAGGTGGCCGAGGCCCGGGCCGTCGTCGCCGAATTCGCCAAACCGGAAAACCGCTTCCGCGGCGTCGTCTCGCTGAACGGCCGCATGATCGAACGCCTGCACCTGGAGATGGCCGAAGGGCTGCTCGCCAAGGCGGAACACATCGAGGAGAAAGGCGAATGAGGCTCTACCGCTTCCTGACCGGGCCTGACAATTCCAGCTTCTGCCACAAGGTCACCGCGGCCCTGAACAAGGGCTGGCTCCTCCACGGCGGCCCCACTTATGCCTACGACACGGAAACGCAGACCATGCGCTGCGGCCAGGCCGTCTACAAGGAGGTGGAAGGGGTGGACTATACGCCGGACGTCAAGCTGGGCGAATATTGATCTGGATAGAAGCTCTGCAAGTGGATCCTCGGCTCAAGCCCCAACGTCCATCCAGTAGGAGGCGATCTATCGAAAGCGCGCATCCAGCCGCGTTTTCAGCACTTGGTACTGTATCAGGGTCGTATCGGCGAGCGCCTCCTGCCTGCTCGACGGCGTGTCATCGAACGGGATGGCCCCATCAAACTGGCTAAGGGTGAAGTCCCACCTTCTGCCTTCGATACGGTTGTAGAAATGCGTGCCGGCGGGCGTTTCGGTTTTCAGAATCTCGCCGCCGAAGAGATCGTGGACCACAAGCGCCGTAACGCTGCACTGTCCGCAGGCAGGATTTTCCGCGCCCCACTTGCTTGAGGTTTCCGCGCTCCAAGCGGAGCGCAGGTGGTCATGGAGCGCCTGCAGGTCACGCACCGGCGCTCGGCCACTCACCTGCATTCTCCTCGATGCGCGCCATGTCGTCGTCCGACAGGCCGAAATGATGGCCGATCTCGTGGATCAGCACATGCGCCACGATATCGCCCAGCGTCTCCTCGTTCTCAGCCCAGTAGTCGAGGATGGCGCGGCGGTAGAGTGTGATGCGGTTCGGGCCCTCGCCGGTGGCCGGGTTCCAGCGCTCGGCGATGCCGCGCCCCTCGAACAGGCCGAGCAGGTCGAACGGCGTTTCCAGCGCCAGGTCGTCCATGATCTCCTCGGTGGGAAACTCGTCGATCTGGATGACGATGTCGCCGGTGAGTTCACGAAACTCCTTCGGCAGATTGGCATAGGTCTCCATCGCCAGAAGTTCGAATTCGGCGAGAGAGGGAGAGAGCTGGTCGTGCCAGGCGCGTGTCTGGTAGATGCGTGCCATCTTGTGTCCTTTGCCGCGCATATAGCGTTTTCCGGCGGCGGATTCGAGAGTGCAGGTGGTTCCTTTCCTTTTTGGGAAAAGAACGCATCGCAGGGAGGAATAAAATCCTTCTTGACTCTCGGGCAAAGCTCTGGAATCGATAGGAACATAACAGGAACAAAATAAGCGGCCGGAGCGGACGGTATGGCACGCACTGCCATGGCGCAGGAGACGATTTGTGCCCTGCGCCGGAAAATCGCCAGGATCGAGGGGACCATGCCCGAACGGCTTGCCGCGCCGGGGGAAGGGGAGAGCCTGGTGCTGCGCCGTTACGGCCGCCCCGAGGGTACGGCAGGGCGCCCGTCCCTCTCTGCGGAAACGGGATCGCCGCGCCTCGACGCCGCTCTTGGCGGCGGCATCCTGCAGGCGGCTCTGACGGAGGTCATCGGCCGCGAGACCCGCGACAGCGGGATCGTTTCCGGATTTTCGCTGGCGCTTGCCGCGATTGCCGCGCGAGCGGGCGCCGCCTCGACCGAGGGCGCCCGGCCGGTCCTGTGGGTCGCCACGGCAGACATTCTTGCTGAAGCCGGCTTTCCCTATGCGCCGGGCGTGGAGCAGTTCTTCGGCCTTACTCCCGACCGGCTTCTCCTCGTTCGGGCAAACCGGCTCGAAGATGCACTCTGGGCGGCGGAAGAGGCCGCCGGATTGGGCTGCTTCTCGGCCACCTTCCTGGAACTGCGCGGCAACCCGGCAAGACTGGATCTGACCGCCACGCGACGCCTGCACCATCGCGCGAGGGAGGCCGGGCAGCCCGTATTCCTCATCCGCCACTCGTCCGAGCCGGAGCCTACGGCGGCGACCACGCGCCTTCTCGTCTTCCCCGCGTCCTCTTCCCTGCGCAAAACCCTTGCCGAACCGCTCCCCCGCTCCATCGGCCCGCCGGCCTTTGCCGTCACCCTGGCCAGGAGCCGGACCGGGAAAACCGGAACATTCACACTGGAATGGAACCCCCATGACTTCGTTTTTCAGGAAAGATGGCCCACCGGGGAACGGGGATCTGCTTTCAAAAGCAGCCGGGAAGCGCAGGATACTGGCGGTCTGGCTGCCGCATCTTTCGACCGACCGGATCCTGCGCCGCCGGCACGGGGCGGGCTGGCGGCTGCGCGCAAGGAGAGGCGCGCAGGCTGACTTTCCGTCACTGGTCATAAGCTGCCGGGAGGGCAACACCCAGCGCATCGCCGCCCTGGACGAGCGGGCCGCCTCACTCGGCCTGAAGCCGGGGACGGGTATTGCCGACGCGCGCGCCATGCATCCGAGGATCGAGATCATCGAGGCCGATCCGGATGCCGACCGGCGGCTGCTGGAAAGTCTGGCCGACTGGTGTGACCGCTTCACGCCGCTGGTGGCGCTCAACGGCGCGGACGGACTCTTCCTCGATATCAACGGCTGCGCGCATCTTTTCGGTGGCGAAGATGCGATGCTGGAGGAGATCGTCCGCCGACTCACGCACCAAGGGTTCGATGCGCGCGCCGCTCTCGCCTCCACGCCGGGCATGGCCTGGGCGGCGGCGCGCTACTATGAAGGCGGCGACCGGAGCGTGCCTGCGGGCGAGGAGGAGCACGCGCTTGCCCCTTTGCCCCTTGCCGCTTTGCGCCTGGAGGAGAAGACCCGGTTTGGCCTCGAAAGTGTGGGCCTGCGCCATGTCGGCGCACTGCTCGGCGCACCGCGCGCCCCGCTCGCCCGCCGCTTCGGGAGCATGCTCATCGCCCGCCTCGACCAGGCCTTGGGGATGACCGAGGAAGTCATCTCGCCACGCCTGCCCGTGGCGCCGCTCTCGGTCGAGCGCCAGCTTGCAGAGCCGATCGGCACCCGGGAGGATATCGAGCGGCTGATCCTCATTCTTGCCCGCACCTTGAAGGAGGATCTGGAGCGGAGCGGCGAAGGCGCAAGGCGGCTACAGCTTTCCCTTTTCCGGGTCGACGGTGCCGTGATGCGCATTCGGGTGGGCACGTCACGCCCGCTGCGTGAGCCGCCGCTGGTCGCAAGATTGTTCCAAGAGAGGCTGACCGCCCTCGAAAACAGCCTCGATGCCGGATATGGCTTCGATCTGGTACGGCTTTCGGTTGCCGTCGCCGCGCCCTTCGTGATGCAGCAAGCGGATTTTTCGGGGCACGCATCGGAGGAAGAGGAGGCGCTTTCCCTCCTTGCCGACCGCATTTGCGCGCGCCTCGGCAACGGCGCCATTCTCGCCCCGGCCTTGGCCGAGAGCCACGTGCCCGAGCGCAGGGCCCGCTTCGCTCCCATTGAGGAGGAGGCACGCGCCCGGCCGACAGGGACAACGGAGCCGCTGCCGACGGCCGAGGCTCGTCCCATCCGGCTTCTGGAAAAGCCCGAGCCGGTGACGGCCTCGGCGGAAGTCCCCGAAGGCCCGCCCCTCTCCTTCCGCTGGCGGCGGGCGCTTTACCGCGTGGCACGTGCGGAGGGCCCCGAGCGCATCACCTCCGAATGGTGGAACGAGGACCCTCCCGCGCCCACGCGCGATTATTTCCGCGTCGAGGACATGGCCGGCCGCCGCTACTGGCTCTACCGGGAGGGGCTTTATGGCGAGGCCGCCGCGCCGCGGTGGTTCCTGCACGGGATTTTCCCATGAGCACGCCCGCCGTCGCCTATGCCGAATTCGGCGTGCAGTCGAACTTCTCCTTCCTGCGCGGCGCTTCGAAGCCGGAGGAGTTGGTCGTCGCGGCAAAGCTGCTCGGTCATGCGGCCCTGGGCCTTGCCGACCGCAACACCGTGGCGGGCGCCGTGCGGGCCTGGAGCCAGTCCAAACACATCAAGCTGGCGGAAGATGCCGAGCCGACCCAGCTTCCTTATCACCCCGGCAGCCGGCTCGTCTTTTCCGACGGCACGCCGGATATTCTTGCCTATCCGCAAGATCGGCAAGGCTGGGCACATCTCTGTCGAATGCTGACAGAAGCAAATCTGCGCGAGGAAAGCGAAAAGGGGGCGCCCGTCCTTTTCGCGAAAGACCTCTTCGAATGGGGGGATCGCATCTCGCTCGCCGCCCTGCCTGATCTTGAAGCGCGGCCGGAGGAAACGCTTTCCTTTCTCAAGCGCCTGAAGGACCGGTTTGGACATGCGGTCCGGCTTGCCGTGGCGCTCTCCTATGGCGGGAACGATCGCTGGAAATTGGCTCAGGCGGCAAGTATGGCAGAGGTCTCGAGCCTGCCGCTGATGGCGACCAATGACGTACTCTATCATGCGGCGGAGCGGCGCCCGCTGCAGGATGTGCTGACTGCGATCCGGTTGAACACGCCGATAACGGAGGCAGGCTTCGCTCTCGAAACCAACGCCGAGCGCCGCCTGAAGCCGCCGGAGGAAATGGCACGGCTCTTCCGCCATTACCCCGAAGCGCTCACCGAGACGATCCGTTTTGCCGAAAGCCTCTCCTTCTCGCTCGCAGAGCTTCAATACAATTATCCCGACGAGCCGACGGAATCCGGCCTTCCGCCTCAGGAAGAGCTCGAACGGCTCACCTGGGAGGGCGCACGCAAGCGTTTTCCAGACAGCGTTTCTCCCAAGATAGAGGCGATAATCCAGCATGAGCTGAAGACGGTCCGCGAGTTGCAATACGCCCGTTACTTCCTGACCGTCCACGACATCATGACGTTTGCCCGTGGGGAAGGTATCCTCTGCCAAGGCCGAGGTTCGGCCGCCAATTCCCTTATCTGTTACTGCCTGTCCATCACCGATGTCGGACCGGACATCATCGATACCCTTTTCGAGCGCTTCATTTCAAAGGAGCGCAACGAACCGCCGGACATCGATGTCGATTTCGAGCATAGCCGGCGCGACGAAGTCATCGCTTATATCTACAGGAAGTACAGTGAGAAGCGGACCGCCCTCGCCGCCTCTGTCGTCACCTATCGCGGCCGCTCCGCACTGCGCGAGGTCGCCAAGGTGCTCGGCCTTTCCGAGGACACGATGGCCGCGCTATCCAGCTCGATCTGGGGCTGGTCGAGCGCCAGGCTCGGCGACACGGAGACCAACGCCGCCGGTCTCGATAAAGTTGATCCTAGGACAAAGCATCTGATCGACCGCGCTAATGAGATTTTGGGTTTCCCGCGTCACCTGTCTCAACACGTCGGTGGCTTCGTCATCACCAAAGACCGGCTCGATGAGATGGTCCCCATCGTCAAGACGGCGATGGACGAGCGCAAGATGGTGGAGTGGGACAAGGACGACCTCGATGCGGTCAAGATGCTCAAGGTCGATGTCCTGGCGCTCGGCATGCTGTCCTGCCTGCGGCGGTCGTTCGAACTGCTGAAGAAACACTACGACGTCAGGGATGACCATGGCCGGCCTCTCGAACTGGCTACGGTTCCGATCAAGGACCGGTGCGTCTACGACATGATCTGCCGGGCGGACACGCTCGGCGTCTTCCAGGTCGAGTCCCGCGCACAGATGTCGATGCTGCCGCGCCTCAAGCCACGCAAATTCTATGATCTCGTTATCGAGGTGGCGATCGTCAGGCCGGGACCCATCCAGGGCGACATGGTTCACCCTTATCTCCGGCGGCGGGAGAAAAAGGAGGAGCCGGAATATGTGCGGCCGGAACTCGAGGCCATTCTGGAGAAAACGCTCGGCGTGCCGCTCTTCCAGGAACAGGCGATGAAGATCGCCGTCGTGGCCGGCGGCTTTTCCCCCGGCGAGGCCGACCAGCTGCGCCGCGCGATGGCGACCTTCAGGCGCACGGGCACGATCCACGAGTACCGCCAGAAGATGATCGACGGCATGGTGTCGCGGGGCTATCCGCGCGAGTTCGCCGAGCGCTGCTTCAAGCAGATCGAAGGGTTCGGCGACTACGGCTTCCCCGAAAGCCACGCCGCCTCCTTCGCGCTCCTCGTCTATGCCTCCGCGTGGTTCAAGACCTTCTATCCGGACGTCTTCTGCGCGGCGATCCTCAACGCCCAGCCCATGGGCTTCTACGCGCCGGCGCAGCTCGTGCGCGACGCGCGCGAGCATGGTGTCGAGGTTCGTGCCGCGGACATCAACCTGTCCGAATGGGACTGCACGCTGGAAGAAGCCTCCTTCGACCCCGCCCGCGTTGCGGAACGGCACGCGGAGATGCGCCCCGTCATCCAGACGCGGCATGCCGTGCGTCTCGGCTTGCGCCAGGTCAAGGGGCTTTCGGAGGAGGACGTGAAGCGGCTGGTGGAAAATCGCGGTGCCGGCTACGATTCCGTGCGCGACCTGTGGCTGCGCGCGGGCTTGGGCAAAAGCACCGTCGCCCGCCTGGCGGAGGCCGATGCCTTCCGCTCCCTCGGCCTCGACAGGCGCTCGGCACTTTGGGCCGCGCGGGCGCTGGACGAGAAAGCCGCCGCCGAGCGCTTGCCGCTTTTCGACCGGCCAAGCCTGCGCCTTGCCGACCGCGAGCCGGAGATGCGCCTGCCGCCCATGCCGCTCGGCGAACACGTGGTGCACGATTACCGCGCGCTCGGTCTGTCGCTCAAGGCGCATCCTGTCTCCTTCCTGCGCACCCGCCTCGATGCGGAAGGCGTGACCTCCAACGAACGTCTGCCGGTGATAGGCAACGGGCGCCGCCTTTCCGTCGCCGGCCTGGTGCTCATCCGCCAGCGCCCCGGCACCTCCAAAGGCGTCATCTTCATGACCCTCGAGGACGAAACCGGCATCGCCAACATCGTCGTCTGGCACAAAACCTTCGAGCGCTTCCGGCCGCAGGTGCTGGGCGCCCGCTTGGTGCGCGTCACGGGCCGCCTGCAGGCGGCCTCAGGCGTCATCCACCTCATCGCCGAGCGGATCGAAGACCTGAGCACCTGGCTCGACATCCTCGTCAAGGACGAACGGCAAAGGGAGGACGACAGGTGGACCGGGACGAAACGGCCGGGCGCTACAGCTGTGCAAGGCAGGCCGCCGCCATCAGAGGGAGCCCCGCGGCTGGTGCGCCCGCAAACCGCCGCCGTCATGCCCAAGGGGCGGAATTTCCATTAGAGCAATTCCAGGAAAAGTGGAAACCGGTTTTCCGTCCAGAATTGCGATAAAACAACGAGTTAGACCCCTTCATCGATTCCATGAAACGATGAACTGGTCTAGGTCATGATGCCGCTTATCTTTCCCGGCATCCACTTTTCGGGGTCATGCTCTGAAAAGCCAGGCTGAAAGGACGCGGCCTCACGTCAGGGGCGGTCCGAATCCAGCGGCCGCGCTTCCGACGGCAGCATGACGGGAACGCCGTCGCGCACCGGGTAGGCAAGTCGGGCCGCCCTGGAGATCAGCTCGCTGCCCGCCGGGTCCCATTTAAGCGGGCCCCTGGTGAGGGGACAAACCAGAAGCTCCAGGAGCTTCGGCTCGATCAAGGTCTGTTCACTCCGCCCTCTGTCAGTCATGTCACCAGCGTCTCCGCTCCACTTTCCACTGTCCACCGAACACGCTTCTTCGCCCATTCATAGCATGATGGCGGGATGAGCGAGAGGGTGTCCGGCACCCCTATATTTCGCTCGTACGGGAGCGGCACTCAGGAAAACAGCAGCGAGGAAAGCTTGCGCCTGGCCGAAAGGGTCGCCGGATCGCTCATCCCCCAGGCATCGAAGAGCTCCAGGAGCTTCGTCCGCGCCGCGTCGTCGTTCCAGCTCCGATCCGCCCTGACGACGGCGAGCAGGTGTTCCGCCGCTTCCTCGCGCTTTCCCTCCGCGTTTCGGATGAGCGCCAGATCGAAGCGCGCCTGATGGTCGACAGGATCCGCCTCAAGCCGCCTCTGCAGGCCGGCCGGGTCGCCGAGCCCCGCCACCTGTTCGGCCAGCGCCATTTTGGCCCGCACCGCGGCAACGGAAGCGGCATCCTTTTTCGCTTCCGGCACCCGCCCGAGCACGGCCCGCGCCTCGTCGGCCTGCCCCGCCTCGAACAGGAGGTCGGCAAGGGCCGCCAACGCCTCCACATGCTCCGGCTCCTGCTGCAGGATCGCCGAATAGATTTGCGCCGCCATCTGCTGGTCGCCGGCCTCGCGCGCCTCCGCCGCCGCGGCCAGCGCTTCCTCGACGCGATTGCCGCCACCGGCCGAGAGCTTTTTCACGAAGTCGCGGATCTGGCTCTCTGGAACGGCACCCATGAAACCGTCGACGGGCTGGCCGTCCTTGAAAGCGATGACGGCGGGAATCGACTGGATGCCGAGTTGGCCGGGAATGGCCGGGTGCTCATCGATGTTCAGCTTCACGAGCTTGACGCCGCCGCCCGCCTCGCGCACCACCTTCTCGAGCGCCGGCGTAAGCTGCTTGCAGGGGCCGCACCAAGGCGCCCAGAAATCCACCAGCACCGGCTGGCGGCTCGACTCCTGGACGACATCGGCGGCAAAGGACGCCGTCGACGTGTCCTTGATAAGATCGGACGCCCTGGGAGCGGCCTCCGCAAAGCCGTTGCCGCTTCCTGCCTCGCCGCCCGGCCCGCCGAAACTGACATTCGCCGTCATCTGACCGCCTGTTCCGCCGTAGGGATTGTCGTGGTTGCTCATATCTGCCCCTTCGTGTGCTTCACGCGCCTGCTCGCCAATGCGGCGCCGGAGCGCCGTCTCGCCGACAAGAGCGGAAAACGTGATGTGGCGATCATTGCGAAACTTTCAAGACGAGCGGCCGGTGTCCGGTCGCTTCGAGGAAACGCATGAGGTCGGCCTTGCGGATCGATGCCGTCGCCTCGTTGTGAAGCGGATGCGCGTTGATGATTTCGTGCTCCAGGAGCGCCTCGTCCAGCACCACGGTAACCTTCCGCTCGCTATCGTTGACCACGCCGAAGAGGGTGACAGCGCCGGGGGTGACCCCGAGCAGCGCCATAAGCCTGTCCGGCTTGCTGAAGGACACGCGGCCGGACGCGCCGATCGCGTGGTGAATCGTCTTGAGGTCCACCCGCGCATCCTCCTCGACCGTCACCAGAAAATACTGATCCTTCTTATCCTTCAAGAGCAGGTTTTTTGTGTGACCGCCGGGAATTTCACCCCGCAGGCCCTGCGATTCCTCGACCGTGAAAAGCGGAGGATGGCGATGGGTCGTCACATCGATGCGGAGCCCCGCGAGATAATCCATCAGTTCTTCCGGCGATCTCGGCATGACCCCTCGCTTCGAATAGCTGGCACCACGCCGATGTATGTGCTCCCGCTGCCTTTTTGCAAGCACGACCGCCAGCGGCAGCGAGCCGACCACGTTTGTCGAAGCACCAGGCGTCCGGGCGAATGCAAAGTCGGCACGAATTCCCTGTTGCAATCGGCCGGCAGTTCAGCCATATAAGCGCCGCTTACGGCTTTCGCCGTGCGAGCGGGTGTAGCTCAGGGGTAGAGCACAACCTTGCCAAGGTTGGGGTCGAGGGTTCGAATCCCTTCGCCCGCTCCAAAATTCCTTAAATTTAAATGGCTTAGGGCTCGGGGTATCCGGGCCTTTCTGCTGTCTGGACGCCGGGGAGTCTATGGGGGAGTGGCCCTGCTCCTAGCTGGTCCAAAGCTCGAATGCGGCGTGCACCTGATCCACTCGAACAGAAGCTCGGCGGCGATCCTTAAGGCCAGCGTAGAGCACCGGATGCCCGTCTACCTCGTCTGGACCACCCGACTTTTCGAGCAGCGTGACCTCCAGGGTCGTCACCGCAAGCTCCCGATCGGGAAGATTTAATGCCTCGGTCGCGTTGGCGAGTACTGCATTTTCGGAACCAGCCTTAGCTGCCCCTGCCAAAGCCGATCCGCTCGGCGCCTTCCCGGAACAGGGCCTCGGCGTCGGGTGCGAACCTCAAGGCGGTGAGGAAATCGTCGACGCTGTAGCTCGGAAGCGTCTCGCGGATGGCCTTCACATAGGCCCGGCCCTCCTCCACCCTGCCGGCCAACGCGAGACAATGAGCGGCTATGGCGCGGATGACGACATGGGCATTGGGCCGCGCGGCCGCCTTGACCGCCCATTCCGCGGCCTCCTCGAACTGGCCGAGACGAGCATGAGCCATCGCCCGCGAGCCAAGCATAGCGAACAGCAGAGGGTCGAACGGACTCAAGCTGCGCGAGTGATCGGCCGACCCGATGGCGGCAACCGGGTTCCCCGACTGGGAATGGACGAAGGCGAGCGCATAGTGGCCGAGCGCGAAATTCGGGCTGAGGTCCACCGCCCGCTCCAACTCGCCGAGAGACTCGTCCCGGCGCCCGCGCAGCCATAGGGCGCGGCCCATCGCCCAGTGGGCAGCCGGGTCGTGGTCGTCAATGATGAGGCTTCGGCCTGCCGCCTCGAACGCGAGATCAGTCTCGCGCTCACGATCCGCCCAATGCTGAAAGGCGCTCTGCCAGTGGGTGAAGGACAGGCCTGCATAGGCGCGGGCAAAGGTCGGATCCAGCCGCACCGCCATCTCGAAGAAGTGCCGGGCCTGCTCGTTGTCGCCTCTGGTGAAGCGATACATATGCCAGAGACCGCGATGATGGGCCTCCCAGGCATCGAGCGAGTTCGGCGGCTTGAGGATTGCGCGGTTCTTTTCCGCGGCCTCGATCTCGTTGGCGATCGAGGCGACAATCCTGTTGCCGATTTCGTCGAGGACGATGAAGGCATCGTCCGCCTTGTGGTCGAAGGCCTCCGCCCATACGATTCTGGCCGTACGCGCCTCGACCAGTTCGATCGTCACGGTAAAGCGGCCTCCATCGCGCCGCAGCATCCCGCTGGCGACGTAGTCGATATCGAGCCGTCTGGCGGCGTCTTCGGGCCCGATATTTCGCTCCGCAAGGGCAAAGACTGAGCCTTGTGCGATTACGAACAGGCTCCTCAGCTTGGCCAGGCGGGTGATGATATCGTGGGTGAGGCCGTCGGCGAGCCCGCCGCGAAGGCTGCCTGCGTTCGTGTGCTCCAGAAAAGGCATGACGGCGAGGGAGGCGCGGCGGGCCGTGAAAGCGCCGGTTTCAGCGGAGCCGGCCACCGACACCGAAGCGGAAGCCGCTGGGATCGCTTCGATGGGGCGTGATGCGACTGCCCGCCGGTCCCTGAGGGTCCGCCACGCTTCACGAATCGGCGCGAAATCCAGATCTTCAGCTCCAAAGAGCTTGGCGGTCGCGGCAAGATGCTCCTCGCATTCACCGATTTGGCCGCGCGCCGACAGCCCGCGCAACAGCGTCACATGCGCGCGCCCGTCATACGGGGCAAGCTCGACCCACTTGTCCAGCAGCGGAAAGGCCTCGTCGGAGCCCGCAGGGAGGCTTTCGACGAGGTGCTCCAGCACAGCCGTGTGGCAGGCCCGGAGGCGGCGTCTTTGCGCGGTGAGCCAGCTATCGAACTGCGGGCTGCGGTCAATCTCCAGCCCTTCCATGAAATCGCCTGCGAAAAGGCTGGAGAGCGCTCGCAGGCGCTCCGCATCCAGCGTCCCTATTCCTTCCTTGGCCGCAGCCGTGATCTCGATGGCGTCCACGAAGCAGCCGCTAAGGTCGAGTGCGACCATATCGTCGGATGTCGCGACCCGGTGCCGGCCGGGCCCGTCGAGCATGCCTCTGAGCTTGCTGAGACACCACCGCAGCTCGCCCCGCGGATCGTTCGGAACGTCCCAGAAAAGCTCGCAGAGACGGCTGCGCCCGATCGCATGAGGGGTGAGAGCCAGATAGGCAAAAAGCGCGCGCACCTTTCGTGAGGCCGGAAGGTCCAGCACGGTGCCATTCCGGTCGATTCTCAGAAGGCCGAGCATCCGCACATGGACGTCGTCGACGCCCAACGACGGGGATTCCACGCGCCTTTCCACGTTCTCTCCAACGATGGGCTCTTTGCGCGCATTCTATCATCGAATCAGGCGGACCGCATCCGGCATCGAGCTGGACGCCTGCCCGCTCCCGACGTGTGGAGCGGGCGGAAAGAACGACTGAGAAAGAGGAGGAATAACAATGACCCTGTGTAGGAGTTGTCGTGTCTCGCCGCCGGCGCTCTACGGCGCTGTCGCGCTCGGCGCGCTTCTCGCCCTATCGGCAACACCCGTGCCGGCGGACGAGGAGCATCATGCCGCAGTCACCGAAGACCAGGTGGAGTGGAAGCCCGGCCCGCCCCCTTTGCCGGCCGGCGCTCAGATCGCCGTACTGCACGGCAACCCGGCCGAGGAAGGCCAATTCGTCTTTCGGCTGAAATTCCCCGCCGGCTACGCGATCGCACCCCACCGCCATCTGAAGGAGGAGCATGTCACTGTGGTTTCGGGGGGCTTCGGCATGGCCACCGGAGAGACGTACGACCGCGGCGCGGCGCCCATCCTGCCGCCGGGAAGTTTCGTGCGCATCCCCGTCGGCACAGCGCATTTCGCCTGGGCCGACGAAGAGACGGTCGTCCAGCTCAACGGCATCGGCCCGTTCGGTGTCGAATACGTTAATCCCAGGGACGACCCGCGCACGAACTAGCGCATCGCCCCGAAAGTCGGAATCGATTTTCGGAAAGCACGATGCGTAGATTTGATAACCTACAGCGTCCTTGTAGCGTCCTGAAGGACGCACGGCGCTGTAGGGGCTATGATCGGCGACCGGCCTGCCGCGGTCCTGCGCTGCAAGCGGAGGCAGGCCGGCTGCGCTGCATCGGAACCACCGGGAAGTCCGGGTTCAACGTGATCACCAGGAGATCGTTCATGCCTATCCAAGCAACGATACGTACGACGGCAGGCCGAGGCCGCCTCTTCGGCAGCATTCTCGACACGGTGGGCGACACGCCCACGATCCGGATCAACAATCTCAGCGTCGAGAATGCTACCATTTATGTAAAGGCGGAATTCTTCAATCCCGCCGGATCGGTCAAGGACCGGCTGGCTCTCAATATCATCGAGGAGGCCGAGCGTACCGGGGCTCTGAAGCCGGGGCAGACGGTCGTCGAGGCGACCAGCGGCAACACCGGGATCGGCCTCGCCATGATCTGCGCGCAGAAGGGCTACCCCCTCGTCGTCACCATGGCCGACAGCTTCTCCATCGAACGCCGTAAGCTGATGCGCATGCTGGGCGCAAAGGTCGTGCTGACACCGCGCGCGGAAAAGGGCTTCGGCATGTACAGAAAGGCGGTCGAGCTGGCCGAGGCCAATGGCTGGTTCCTGGCACGCCAGTTCGAGACCGAGGCCAATGCGGATATCCACGAAGCGACCACGGCGCGCGAGATCATCAACGACTTTGCCGGGTCCAGGCTCGACTGGTTCGTGACCGGCTATGGCACCGGCGGCACGGTCGTCGGCGTCGGGCGCGTGCTGCGCCGGGAAAGGCCCGAAACGAAGATCGTGCTCAGCGAGCCGGCCAATGCCCAGCTTATCGGTAGCGGCCATGAACAAAAGCGCGCGCCCGACGGCGCCCCGGCCGCCAGTCACCCCGCCTTTGAGCCGCACCCGATCCAAGGCTGGACTCCCGACTTCATCCCCCGTGTGCTGCAGGAGGCGATCGATTCCCGCTTCTATGACGAGGTCGTGCCGATTGCCGGACCCGAGGGCATCAAATGGGCCAAGGCGCTGGCTCAGAAAGAGGGTATCTTCACCGGCATCTCCGGTGGGGCCACCTTCGCCGTGGCGCGTCAGATCGCTGAACGCGCACCCGCCGGTTCCGTCATCCTTTGCATGCTGCCGGATACGGGCGAGCGGTATATGACCACACCGCTCTTCGAGGCTATCGAGGCAGACATGGATGAGGAGGAGATGGCGCTCTCACGCTCCACGCCAGGCTTTCAATTCGCCGCCTGAGCGGCAAGGAGGCCCCGTGAACGACATGCAGAACGCCCTGGGCGAGGAGGTAGAGACGCTCGATCCAGGCGACTGGAGCAGCATACGTTCGCTCTCGCGCCGGATCATCGATGATTCCATCGCCTATCTGCGCGATGTCCGTGACCGACCGGTGTGGCGGGAGGTGCCTGCGGAGGTGAGAGCCTTCTTTGACACACCCTTGCCACGCTCGCCAGCGCCGCTCGCCGAGGTCTACCGCGAGGTCGCGGAGAACGTGATGCCCTACCCGATGGGCAATGTTCATCCGCGCTTTTGGTCCTGGTATATGGGATCGGGCAACTTCACCGGGGCGCTGGCAGACTTCCTGGCGGCGGTCCAGGGCTCCAATCTCGGCGGTGGCAACCACGCCGCCGTGTTTGTGGACAGCCAGGTGGTGAACTGGTGCAAGGAGATGATCGGCTTCCCGGCTTCGGCCAGTGGTACGCTGGTCGGCGGCGGCTCGATAGCGAACCTCATCGGGCTGACCGTGGCGCGCAATGTGAAGGCCGGCGTCGATGTACGGGAACATGGCGTCGCCGCCATAGAGAACCCCTTACGCTTTTATGGCTCGGATCAAATTCACAGCTGCCACCGCAAGGCCGTGGAAGCGCTCGGGCTGGGAAACCGGGCCCTGCGGCGCATCGCGACGGACAGTGAACTGCGTATCGACGTAGCCGCCCTGCGAGCGGCGATTGCGGAGGACCGGGCCGCCGGGTTCCGTCCCGCCTGTGTGATCGCAACAGCCGGGACGGTGAATACGGGCGCCATCGACGATCTTCAGGCCCTGGCGAAGCTGGTGAGGGAAGAGGATCTCTGGCTCCATGTCGACGGCTGCATCGGCGCCCTGCTTGCCATCGCTCCGAAGAATGCCCACCGCGTCGCCGGGATCGAACATGCCCATTCCGTGGCGCTCGATCCACACAAGTGGCTGCATGCGCCGTTCGAGGTTGGCTGCGCCATGATACGGGACGCAGCTGCCCACCGCGGCACCTTCGCAGTCGCCCCGGAATACCTCGAATCGACGCCGCGCGGCCTCGCATCGGCTCCATGGCTGCACGATTACGGTCTGCAGACCACCCGCGGTTTCCGCTCACTGAAAGTCTGGATGGCGCTCAAGGAGCACGGCGTGGACACGTTCGGCCGGCTCATCGACCAGAACATCGCTCAAGGCGCCTATCTCAGCCAGTTGATCGAGCACGAGCCCCTTCTTGAACTGGTTGCACCCACCAGCATCAACATCGTGTGCTATCGCTTCCGCCCGGCGGGAGTGCCAAGGGAAGTGGACGACGAGGCGCTGAAAGCGCTCAACATCGAGATCATGCTGCGATTGCAGGAGCAAGGCACGGCCGCGCTCTCGGACACGACGGTGCACGGCAAGCATTGCCTGAGGGTGGCAATCAACAATCATCGAACGCGGCGCGACGATCTCGTTCTCCTGGTCCGGGAAACCGTTCGCCTTGGGCGCGAAATCTCCGGCGCGTAGCCCTTCCGTCGTCCGGCCCTCCGATCGGCTTCCGGCCAAGGAGTTGGAGATCCGACAAGCGAAATTGAGAGATCTTTGCATTTAAGCGAATAGGCTAAGCCTTTCTCTACGATACTTCCGGCAATCCCCGCCGAGTTCGGCGCGCTGTGTGAAGAAATATCCAATTATTAAGGTGTGCGGCGGTATTGCGTGCATCGGACGATATTGGGGGCAGAGGTTTGTGCGGCTTTGGTGGATATTTCGGCTCCGGCGTGGCGCCGGCTGAGGCGAAGCCGCTGCTTGAGCGGATGGCCTCTACTGTCGCGCACCGCGGTCCCGATGAACGCGGCGTGGCCGTCTTCGCCGACGCGGGCCTTTGTCACACGCGCCTGTCGATCGTCGGCCTTGCGGACGGCCAGCAGCCCATGTCCATCGGGGATGGGCGACTGTCCATCGCCTTCAACGGAGAAATCTTCAATTATGTCGAGTTGCGTGAGGCGCTCCGCTCGCGCGGCAGGGTCTTCCACACCTCCAGCGACACCGAAATCATCCTGCATCTTTACGACGAGAGGGGGCCGGACTGCCTCGCCGACCTCAATGGAGATTTCGCCTTCGCCATCTGGGATGCGCAACACCGGCGCATGTTCCTTGCCCGCGACCGGATGGGCGTGCGCCCGCTGTTCTACACGACCGTCCGAAACACGCTCTTCTTCGCGTCGGAGGCGAAGGCGCTTTTGCGCGTGCCAGGTGTCGAAGCCGAAATAGATCCGGTTGCACTCGACCAGATCTTCACGCTCTGGGTGCCCATTGCTCCGCGCACCCCCTTCAAAGGCATCCATGAGCTCGAACCGGCGAGCATGATGATTGTCGAACAAGGCAAGCAAACGGTAAGGCCCTATTGGTCGCTTTCCTTTCCCGATCATTGTTCGCGCAGCCGCTACACGGACGAGAACGCTGCTGCCGAGGAGTTGCGCGCACTGCTTGCGGATGCCACGCGTCTGCGCATGCGGGCCGACGTGCCGGTGGGCTCCTACCTTTCGGGCGGTCTCGATTCCTCGATTGTCTCTGCGCTCGCGGCGGGCATGACACCGGAGGTGCTACGCACCTTTTCGGTCGCCTTCGACAGCGAGGAGCATGACGAGAGCGCCTTTCAGAAGGAGATGGCGGCCGCCCTCGGGACGATGCACAGCTCCGTGCAGTGCCGGGATGACGACATCGCCGCTGTCTTCCCCGAGGTCATCCGCTTTACGGAGCGGCCGATCCTGCGGACGGCGCCCGCGCCGCTTTTCAAGCTCTCCGCCCTCGTTCGCGAGAAGGGCTTGAAAGTCGTGCTTACGGGCGAGGGGGCGGATGAGGTGTTCGCCGGTTACGACCTTTTCAAGGAGGCGCGGGTGCGCCGCTTCTGCGCGCGCCAGCCGGGCTCGCGCATCCGGCCCCATCTCTTCCGCAAGCTCTACCCCTACCTGCCGGGCCTCAAGCAGCAGTCGGCGGAATATCTGGCCGCCTTCTTCGGTGCGGGCGCGGATGCGCTCGACGATCCTCTGTTTTCCCACAATCCCCGGTTTCGGGCGACCGGGGCGGCGAAGCTGTTCTTCTCCGCGGATCTGCGCGAGGCCCTTTCCGGCTACGACGCGGCGGAGGAACTGGCATCCCGCCTGCCGGCGGAGTTCGGCCGCTGGCATCCGCTGCACCAAGCGCAGTATCTGGAATCGCGATTCCTCCTGCCGGGCTACATTCTTTCGAGCCAGGGCGATCGCATGGCGATGGCGCACGGTATCGAGGGGCGCTTTCCCTTCCTCGACCACAGATTGGTCGAGTTTGCCGCAACACTTCCGCCGGAGATGAAGCTGAAGCGGCTGGTCGAAAAGCATATCCTGCGCGAGGCGAGCAAAAACCTTCTGCCGGAAACGATCCTGCGACGGACAAAGCAGCCTTACCGCGCGCCCGACAGCCAGTCTTTCAGGGGGGCAGGCGAGAAGGACTACGTCCGCGAGGCCATGAGCGCGGAGAAGCTTGCCGCCGGCGGCCTCTTCAATCCGGCCTCTGTGTCCAAGCTCTTCGCGAAAAGCCGCCAGCAGCCGCTCACCGGGTTTCGCGACAACGCCGCCTTCGTCGGCATTCTTTCGTCTCAGCTCTGGCTCGAGACATTCACGGGTTCGCGCTTCCGGGCCTCGGAGGCCGCGTAAGCTTTAAGGAGATGGGAATGACGAACAACATCAAGGATAGCGTGCGCGCGTTCATCGTCGAGAATTTCCTATTCGGCGACACGTCCTTCGCACTCGAAGGAGACGCATCGCTCATCGAGAACGACATCATCGATTCGACCGGTGTGCTGGAGCTCGTCGCTTTCATCGAAGAGCAGTTCGGACTGACCATGGCCGATGCTGACATCGTTCCGGCGAATCTCGATTCGCTCGACCGGATCGCTGCTTTCGTCAGCGCCAGAGTGGGCGCGGAGGCGTCTCTGTCCGCGTGAGCGGGGAGGCTGGAGATCCGGTATGCGTGTCGAAGAGTTCCTGAAACGCAGCGCCCTGGCCGATGGAGCCAAGACGGCTCTGATCTGCGGCCCCCGGCGGCTTTCCTACGACGAGATGGATGCGCTGTCCGACCGGTTGGCGGCAGCCTTGGCGTCGAGCGGCGTGCGCCGCAACGACCGCGTCCTGGTCTTCATGGACAATTCCTGGGAGGCGGCGGTCTCCATCTTCGCCGTGCTGAAGGCCGGCGCCACCTTCAGCCCGATCAACGCTTCCACCAAGGCCGAGAAACTTGCCTATGTGGCGGGGGATTGCGAGGCCGCGGCGGTGCTGACGCAGGCCAAGCTCCTGCCGGTCGCCGCCGAGGCGCGCGTGCTTTGCGGCCGGCCGTTCGTTCTCTTCTCCACGCAGAGGCCTGGGGAGGCTGTGCCGGACGGCGCCCTCTCCTTTGCCGAGGCTCTGACGACCGAGCCCGTTCCCGTTTCGCATGGCGGCATCGATGTCGATCTTGCCATGCTCATTTATACCTCCGGCTCCACCGGCCGCCCCAAGGGCGTGATGATGACGCACCGCAACGTGGAGGCGGCCGCCACATCCATTACCACCTACCTGCGCAACACGCGGGAAGACATTATCCTGAACGCCCTGCCGCTCGCCTTCGACTACGGGCTCTATCAGCTCCTGATGTCGGTCAAGCTCGGCGCGACACTGGTGCTGGAGAAGTCCTTCGCTTTCCCTCAGGCGATCTTCGAACTGATGCGCAAGGAAAAGGTGACCGGCTTTCCGCTGGTTCCCACCATGGCAGCGATGATCCTGCAGATGCGCGACCTCCAGCCCGGTTTCCTGCCGAGCCTGCGCTACTTTTCCAACACCGCCGCCGCCCTGCCGCCGCCCCATATCGCCCGGCTGCGTGAGCTGTGCCCGGGTGTCGATCTCTATTCCATGTACGGGCTCACCGAATGCAAGCGTTGCACCTATCTGCCGCCGGAGGAGCTTGACCATCGGCCGGACTCGGTCGGCATCGCGATCCCGAATACCGAAGCTTTCGTGGTGGACGAGGACGGCAGGCCCGTTCCACCCGGCACGGTGGGGGAATTGGTGATCCGTGGTCCGCACGTCATGCAGGGCTACTGGCGCAACGAGGAGGCGACGGCCAGGATGCTGCGACCGGGCCTCAATCCGTGGGAGAAGGTGCTCTACACTGGAGATCTCTTCCGCACCGACGCCGACGGCTTCCTCTATTTCGTCGGCCGCAAGGACGACATCATCAAGACGCGCGGCGAGAAGGTGGCGCCCAAGGAGGTGGAGGCGGTCCTTCACGCCCATCCGTCAATCGCCGAAGCCGTGGTGACGGGCGTGGCCGATCCCGTGCTGGGCCATGCCATCGCAGCCATGGTCGTCTCGACCGACCCAGCACTCTCCGAGCGCGACGTCATCCGCCATTGCGCCCGGCACCTGGAAGACTTCATGGTCCCGAAACTCGTGCGGTTCGTCAGCGATCTGCCGAAGACGGACACGGGCAAGGTCAGCCGCAGGCTTGCGGCCGAAACGATAGAGCCAGCCGAATGACACACCATTCCGTTCAAGACGCCGCTTTCTTTTCGTCCACGGCGCTCGCCATCGATCCTGCCGCCGAGACGGAACGGATCGTAGCCGCGCTCAGGGCCCAGCTGCGCTCGCTGCGCAAGCGCGGCCTCGTGCTGGGCGTGTCGGGGGGCGTGGATTCGAGCGTGTGCACCGCGCTCGCGGTCCGGGCGGTGGGCGCGAAGAACGTTCTCTGCGTCTTCATGCCGGAAAACGATTCCGATCCGGAGAGCCTTTCGCTCGGCCGGCAGGTCGCCCGGACCTTCGGCGTCGATAGCGGCATCGTGGAGGATATCGGCCCGAGCCTTCAGGCGATGGGCTGCTATGAGCGGCGCGACAGCTTCATTCGCAAGCTCGTTCCCGACTACGGCCCCGGCTGGGCCTCGAAGATCGTCATCGCCAACGCGCTGGAAGGAGACGGCTACAACATCTCCTTCCTCGTGGTGCAGAATCCCGAAGGAAGGCAGACGAAGCTGCGGATGACGCCGGAGGTCTATCTGGGGGTCGTGGCGGCGACAAACATGAAGCAGCGCACCCGCAAACAGATCGAATACTACCACGCCGACAGGCTGAACTTCGCCGTCATCGGCACGCCCAACCGGCTCGAATATGACCAGGGCTTCTTCGTTAAGAACGGCGATGGAGCAGCCGACGTGAAGCCGATCGCCCATCTTTACAAGTCGCAAGTCTATGAGCTTGCCGCGCATCTTGGTGTCCCGGAAGAGATCCGACGCAGGCCGCCGACAACGGATACCTACTCGCTGCAGCAGACACAGGAGGAATTTTACTTTTCGCTCCCCTACGACCGGATGGACCTGTGCCTTTACGGCCTCAACCACGGCATACCGGCATCCGAGGTTGCGGCGGCGGCGGCGCTCACCGAGGAGCAGGTCCAGCGTATGTGGGCCGATATTGCGACCAAGCGCAAGACAACCCGCTACCTCCACCTCGGGCCTCAACTGGTCGAGACCGTAGCTGAAATCGCCTCCTGAAAAGGCTTGGCGCTAGTCGAACCTGCCGCCGATTAGCCGGCTCCAATGTTCGCCCGCAATGCCGTTCAGAAATCCCTCGCCCTCTTGAAGTCTAGGGACGATCTCGGCATCGCGCGCATGCACGACGGTCGAGGCAAGATGCGTAAAGGCGACGCGCCGTCCGAGCATGGCTTCCAGCAGGGCCGGCTGGGTGCGGCCGCGCAGGCCGGCGAGACCTTGGTCCGCGGCGTGGGCGAACATGGCGTCGATCACGGCGTCCGCCTGGCCGGGAAGGGCAAGCAACTGCAGCACACGGCCGATGCGGCCTGGCCCGCCGTGATAGAAAAAGCCGCCAATCGCCCTGCCCGTCCGCGAAACGACTTTGCAGAACCTGGCAGGCCCGTATTCCTCCTTGCTTTGCGCGTCAGCGAGGACCTGCTCAAGCTGCCCCGGCGCCCATTCCGGCCGGAGGGGGAAGTGGGCGGTGAATGGCGCAACCAGCCCGGCGAAGTCGTCCCGGGTGATTTCAACCGCTTTGCAGGCGCCCGCACCCTTCCAGTTTTCCGGTATGCCGGACCACCGCAAGGCATCCGCCGTCATGCGTCCGCGGGCGAGCGTATCCATCATGCCCGCCAGTGGCGACAGCATCCGTAGCGCACGGACCTTCCCGGAAGCCGCTTGCGCAAGGAAGGAAAAGGGCCGGATCACGCGGACCCAGTCGAGACTATATTGCGGCAGCTGCACGCCGCGCAGCCGCGTCCACATATTGGCCGACACCTCGCTCGCCGTCTCGCTGAAAGAGATGTCCTGAGGCCCGGCGAGGAATGCTTTCAGAAGCCGCGCGCCGGCCATGGGATCGCTCTCGCGATCTTCCACCATAAGCGAGCCGCAGATGGCCGCGCGCAGCGGCCGGCCCTCGAACGTCATTGGCAGCGTGGTCACGCCGATGAAGCCTGAAATGCTGCCGTCTTCCCTCAGATGCACGAGCGAGGCGATCTCCGGGTCGTGCCCCGGAAATTCTAGGTAAAGCCGCCGCAGATAGACGGCGAGCGCTTCGGGCGGGCGCCGGTGTCGATCCCTGAAGATGCGCTGAAACAGCCCGGTGACGGCCGGGATATCGTCCTCCCTTAGCGGCCGAACGGCTGTCATTGCTCGTGCTTCTTGCGTGCGATCGCGACACGCGGCATGCCGGCGACGTCCGGGGCAAAGCGGACCGGCTCGTAGAAGCCGGCCCGGGTGAGGAGAATCTTGACCTGGCGGTCCTGCCCTTCGCCGAATTCGAAGGCAAGCCATCCGCCGGGCTTGAGAAAGGCCGCTGCTTCGCGCACGAGGCGCTGGTGGATCGAGAGACCGTAAGGCCCTCCGTCGAAGGCTTCCCTCGGTTCGTTTTCGAGCAGAGCGGAGCGGTCGCCTTCCAGCCGAAGGGTCGAGATATAGGGAGGGTTGCAGACGACGAGATCGGCTCTCCCCTCCAGCCCCTCATCCTGGAGCCCGGAGAAGAGGTCGCCCTGCACGACCTTGACGGCGCCGGCGAGGCCGCAACGTTCCGCATTTCGCCGAGCAAGAGCCACGGTGTCGTCAGTGAGGTCGGATGCCCAGACCCTTGCCGTTGGAACCGCCGCAGCGATAGCCAGCGCGAGGTTGCCCGAGCCGCAGCACATGTCGATCACGATGGCTTCGCTGGACACTTCCCGCAGCAGTTCGACCGTGCTGCGGCCCAGAAGCTCCGTCTCTTCACGCGGCACCAGAACGCCGGGAGCCGTCTCCAACTCGATGCCCATGAAAAGCACCGACCGTGCCAATGGCGGCCTCTCTACAGGAATTGCTTCGATCGTTTCTTGCTTCGCCATCCCGCGCCCCTCTTCAAATCGAACTTCGATATAGTCGACACAGGTAAATGGAGCTTGAAGCGGGTTACGAAGCTTCTGGACGGCGCGTTAACCGCAAGATCATTCCCGCCGCGTATTAAGGCCCGAAGTGGAATAGAACGATTACCGGCGATCCGGTCTCTCGCCGGCTCGAGGGACGGCGCGCGGCAGGGCTTGGAATTTGATGTTCAGGGGCAAGCACATCACAGGCGACTTCAGGTCCCTCCTTGCGACACTCACCACCTACGTGGCGTCGAGCGGCAGCCTTCTCGTCAGCTCCGCCGCGCAGTTGGTGACGTTCGCAATCCTCGCCCGATGGCTTGGCGTCGAAGAGTTCAGCCTGTTCGTGGCGATCACCGCTATCTGCAGCGTCGCGCTACATCTGTGCGGACTCGGTGCCATGGAAACTCTGGTACGGCGGGTGGCGCGAGACCCTTCCGCCTATCCCGTCATGCTTGGTCACAATCTTATCCTGACGGGCATCAGCGGAATGATCCTGGTGGCTGCAGGGGCGGTTGTGCTGCCCTTCCTGTTCAAGCTTTCAGGCAGTCCGATCCTCAATGTCGTCTTCATCATGGCCATGCTGGTCACGAATATCGTGCTCGTCCGGCTGATTGTGCTGACGGAGCAGATATTCATAGGACGCAGCGAGTTCGGCACGGCTAACATGGTGGTCGTCGGCTTCGCGGTCGCAAGGACGATCGCCGCGGTCTTGGCCTGCGTCATATTCGGCGTGTCGACGACGGGACAATGGGCGATCTGGCAGTTCGTCTGCCATGTCCTGGTCGCGCTCGTATGCTGCCGCGTGCTCATGCGGCTGGGTCGGCCCGAATTCAGGATCGTGCGGGAGGAGATCATGAACGGGATCTACTTCAGCGTTCCGTTCATCCTCCGGGCCGCCCGTCAGAACGTCGATCTCCTGGTCCTAAGCCTCGTTTCGACCGCCGAGATCGTGTCGAGCTACAGCGTAGCCCGCAGGATGCTGGAAAGCAGTTATCTCTCGGTCGAGGCGCTCAATCGGCTCATCTATCCCGGCTCGGCGAGAGCCAGCGCGGGAGGACTGCACCACATGGCCAAGCGGGTCAAAAAAGTTCTTGCCGCTGCGACTTTGATCTCTGTCGCCGCGGCCATTGCCGTGTTTATCATCGCGCCGCTCTTGCCCTATCTGTTCGGCCACGACTACGTTTCGCTCGTCTCCTTCGTGCGCCAGATGTGCTGGATCGTCATTTTGCTCGCGATCTGGTCGGTTGCGGTGGAGGCGCTGGGCGCATCCGGTAATCACGCCTATCGCGGCACCGTGATGGCTCTCGGCAGTCTCTTCGGCGCTGTCTTGACCGCCTGGGCCAGCTGGTATGCGCCGCCGACAGGCACGATCGTTTCCCTCTACGTCATCGAGTTCGCAATGGTGGTGGCGTCATGGCTCGTCCTCGTGCACGTCATCCGCAAGAGCAAGGGTTCGGCGGCCGAGGCAAGTCTTCTTAGGGAGGCACAGCCATGAAGGCCATCGAGATGGACGATACCGGCGTCATGGTCGCGCCGGACAGCAAGGACATGGCGGCTGATCCGATCGTCGCACGGCGGCGGGGACGTGTGCGCCCGATGAAGAGAGGCGATATCGCCGCCGTCGCCAAGCTGTTCAACTGCATCTTCAGGAAGAACGAGGCGGACGGAAGCCGGGAGCTCAACCGCTACCTGGAGACGGTAACCTTCTCCAGCCCCCTTTACACGCCGGAAACCGGAAGCATCGTCCATGAGAATGCCGAAGGGGAGATCGACAGTGCCGTCCTATCCGTTCCCATGCAGCTGCAGGTAGGCGAAAGAACGCTTACGGCAAGGCTCCTTTGCGCCTTCATGGCAAAAGGCAAGTCCGGCGCCCTCGGCGCGGCCCATCTGGCAAGAACGTTTCGGGCGAAGCACCAGGATTTCTGCTTCTCCGACAATGCCTCGCCGCGTAGCGCCGATCACTGGGAGGCCGGCGGCGGGCACATATTGCCTATCCAGAGCCTGGAGTGGCGGCGCGTCTTCCGTCCTTTCACGAGCAACCTGCAGCGGCTTTACGTTGCCGCTCCGGCCTTGCGGAAGCTCCCGCTGCGCATCGTCGCCCTCCCGCTCGACCGGTTGGCCCGGCGGCTGTTGCCCTCCTTCAAGCCGGCCACCGCCCCCGGATATCGCGTGGAGCCAGCGGGTTACGAGGAATTCAGGGAATATGCGAGCACCGTGCTCAAGCGCTTTTACGTGCGGCCCGCATGGTCGGCCGGGGAATTCTCCTGGCTTATCGGGCTGGCGAGTCAGAACCTCACGTGCGGCACGCTGAACTGCCGTAAGGTCCTCGACCCGAAGGGCGAGACAGCGGGCTTCGTGCTCTATTTCGGCGAAGCAAACGGCATCGCCCGGGTGCTCAACCTCATTTGCACCCAAGGAAGGGAGCGAGAGGTCGTCGGGCAGTTGTGCGCCTTTTTCGATACCGAAGGATATTGCGATGCAAGGGGCATGGCCCAGCCCTTCCTCATGAAGGCGATTATGCGGCAGCGGCAGCTCACCTTCAGGCACTCGGGCTATTTCTGCATGGTCAGCCGCCATTCCGAGATTGTGGACGCGGCTCTCTCTGGCGACATGTACATCGGCGGGCTTGCATCGGAAAGCTGGAGCAACCTGCTCGTCGCGTTCTGAGGAGCGGAGCCAGCGAAGGCGCGCCCGTTTCCCGTGGATTAAGACATGTTAAACCATAACGCTATAGGGTCCCTTCGACGTACCGAGGCCACGGTGTCGGGCTGAGCAGTGATGCGGATGAGACTGGCATGTATGAAGTAGCTGAACCGCGTCGCGGACCCGCAAAGCCGGCCCGGAACCGAGCCAAAAACCTGCATGCGCGGGGCTCACTTCTCAACCTGCTTTCCAACCCGCCCGCGACAGAGGAAGCGGAACCTGCCGCTGCACCGGCGCGGGAAGCGGAACCGGCCCTTGCACCGGCGCCACCTGTGCGCGGGAGCGCGGCCGACTATCTGGAAAAGCTGCGCCGAATCTCCCCGGACGACGTTCTCTTCTGGCTCGACCGCGGAAAGGTCCTGGTCGTTTCCTTGGTGCTTCTTTGCGTGGCGGCGGCTTTCGCCTACGCCATCACCGCATCGCCGCGCTACACGGTCTATACCGATATCGTGGTGGACCCGGCCAATCTGCAGGTGGTCACCGACGACGTGTTCGCCAGCAATCCGCAGCGCGACACGCAACTGCTCGAGGTGGAAAGCAAGCTGAGGATCCTCACCTCGCGCAATGTGCTGAACCGCGTCATCAGCGATCTGAACCTTACCGAAGACCCCGAATTCGTGAAACCCGACTGGTTGGCCCCCCTAAAGCGGCTTATCTCCAGCGGACCTGCTTCCGAAAACCGGCAACTGGCGGTTTTGCGCGCGCTTTCGGAGCGCGTGGAAGCGCGCAGGGAGGAGCGCTCCTACGTGGTCGTCCTCAGCGTGTGGACGGAAGACCCGATGAAGTCTGTCACCCTTTCCGACGCCATCGTCGACGCCTTCGAGGCCGAGGTGTTCGAAACCGCGGCCGGGAGTGCGGGGCGCGTGGCTGCAAGCATCAGCGAGCGGCTGGACGAGTTGCGCGCCAACGTCGCGGAGGCGGAGGCCCGCGTGGAGACGTTCAAGCGCGAAAGCGGTCTGCAGTCGAACGACGGCGAACTCGTCAGTATGCGCCTTTCCGGCGAACTGAACAATCAGGTGCTCGAAGCCCAGGAACGTCAAATCCAGCTCGAAATGCGTTACCGCCAACTGCGGCAGGCGCTGGAAGAGCAGCGCACTACCGCCTCCCCCGTGTTCCAGTCGGAAACGCTTATCGATCTGCGTGCGCAGCATGACCGTCTGCAGCAACAGTTGGGGGCGCTCGCGCTGGTCTACCTCGACAGGCATCCGCGCCTGCAGGCGATCAGGACCGAGCTTTCCTCCGTGCAGCGTGCGATCTCGGCCGAAGCGCAGCGCATCGTCGATGCCGCGAGGATCGACGCCGAGCAGGCCCGCACGGTAGCCGAGGAATTGCGGCTGAAAACGCGAGATGAAGAGGCGAAGGTCTTCGATGACAGCAGCGCTCAGGTGACCCTGCGCGAACTGGAGCGCGATGCCCGGGCGAAGGCCGCGCTCTACGAGACCTACCTCTCGCGCAGTCAGCAGATTACGGAGCGTCAGCAGATCGACACCAGCAACATCCGGGTGATTTCGCGCGCCGTGCCGCCCAAATCACGAAGCTGGCCGCCTCGCACGATGATACTGCTTGCAGCCGGCGCCTTTGCAGGGCTCTTGCTGGGCCTCTTCGCCGCCCTGACGCTCGGCTTGTTCGGATATCTTCGCGAGCCGCAACGCCGCGCCGTGTGATGAAGGAGCGCCTCTGATGCAGTCGGCGCAACTGACGGCCGTCGATCTGCCGGAGGGCGGGCTTCAGACGGCGGCACGCACGGTGCTGTTCATGGCGCTGTTCTTCTTCCTCTGGATCTCGCTGAACCCGTTCGTGGACTTGACGGGCGAGGCGGCTCTCGATCCCTCCGCGAGCAATTCGAACCGGCTCAACCAGCTTGTCTTCCTCGGGCTGTTCGGCGGCATCCTGCTTTTCGGAATGCTGCATCCGCTGCGCGGCGCGATATTCCAGCCGCTTGCGCTGCTGGTACCGCTTTTCTGCTGGATTCTGTTCGTCTCCATGATCTCCAGCCACCCGATGCTGGGCGTCAAGGGCGTCGTGCTGGCAGTCCTCGTGACGGTGAATGCGAGCATTTACCTGCTCATTCCCGCGTCGGAGCGCCACTTTGCCAAAATGATCGCGTTTGGCACGATGGCGGTGCTGGCGCTCTCCTATTTCGGGATTATCTTCAAGCCGACGCTCGCCATTCACCAGGCGTCCGAACTGCGCGAGCCGATGAACGCCGGATTTTGGCGCGGGCATTTCCCGCACAAGAACAGCGCCGCCGCAGCCATGGTCGTCTCCACCTTCTTCGGCCTCTTCGTCATGCGCGCGTGGTCGCGCGTTGGCGGTGCGGCCATCGCGGTGCTGGCGGCGTTTTTCCTGTTCAATACGGGGGGTAAGACATCCAGTGCGATGCTGCCGGCGATCATCGTCCTTACGTGGGCATTCGAGCGGTTCCGCATCCTGCGGGTGCCCATCGCCGTCGGAGGCATCGCTCTGTTCAACCTGCTGGCCATCGGCTCGGCGGTCATCAAGCCGTTCGGCGAACTGCTCACGAATCTCGGCATCGACGCGACCTTTACCAACCGCGCCGATATCTGGCGGTTCGCCTTTTCGGCAATTGCCGACAGCCCCATCCTGGGGCACGGGTTCAAGGCGTTCTGGCAGACGGAGGAGCTGGTCTACAGCGGCGGCACGATAGAAACCTGGGCCGTGGCCGCCGCCAATGGGCACAACTCCTACCTCGACATCACCCTCATGACGGGAGTGCCGGGGCTCGTGCTGACGCTGATCTGGATCGTTTTCCTCCCCCTTCGCGACATTTCGCGCATAAGGCCGGAGGAACAGCGTTCGCCCTTGACCCGGCTCTACACGCGCATCTGGCTTTACACTCTGTTCAACGCCGGCCTCGAAAGCCTGTTTTACGAAGGGGGCAACCCGCTCTGGTTCACCTTTTTGCTGGCGCTTTATGGATTCCGTTACCAATCTTCTGCCCAAATCGTCCATTCACCGAGAAGACTAGCGGGGTAGGGGCGTGCGGGGTCTTGCGAGGAAAGCCGATGAACTGATCGACCGCGCCGTCAACCGTCTCGTCTGGAGGACGGCGGAGGAGGAGCGGGAGGTGCTGACGGACGTACCGCTGGTCACCTTCACGTTCGACGACGTACCGGAGACGGCTCTGACCAACGGCGCGGCAATCCTGGAGAGGCATGGCGCCCGGGGCACCTTCTATGTGGCCGGCGGCATCGCCTCGCGCGTGGAGCGCGATCGCACGCTGATATCGAGGGAGGGCTGCCGCGAGCTCTCGATGCGCGGGCACGAGATCGGCTGCCACACCTTCGCGCACCGGAAGCTCCGCTCCCTGGGCGCCGACCTTGAGGCGGATCTGGAAAGAAACGCAGCCTACCTGTCGGCGGCCGGCGTCGAGCCACCTATTCGCAATTTCGCGTTTCCCTACAACGCAGCCTGGCCCCTGGCGCGACCGACGCTTCGCGCGCGTTATCTCACGTGCAGGGGAGCGGGCGAGGCCATCAACCGCGGCAAGGTCGATCATCTCATGCTCAAGGCCGTGGAGATCCGGCAGCCCGAGGCCTATGCCCGCTCGGCGACCCGGTGGGTGGACGACGTAGCGGCAACGCCTGGATGGCTGATCTTCTTCACGCACGACATCGCCGATACGCCGACCCAGTTCGGCTGCACCCCGGAGACATTCGAGCATCTGGTCGCCTATTCAGCGAAGAGCTGCAGGATCGTGACGATCGGCGAAGCTGTCGCACTGCTCGGCTGGGAGGGGGCAAGCCGATGACCATAGATGCGCCGCGGCTGCTTGCCATCAACAACTACTTCTACCGACGGGGAGGGGCCGAAGCGGTTTTCTTCGATCACATGGCGCTGTTTGCCGAGATCGGCTGGGATGTCGTGCCTTTCGCCATGCAGCACGACAGGAACGAGCCCTCCGCGTGGTCCGACTACTTCATCTCCGAGATCGAGTACGGCAACCAGCACGGCGCGCTCACGAAGGCAATGCACGCCGCCAAGGTCATCTATTCGCTGGAAGCCCAGCGCAAGCTTTCAAGGCTGATCGAAGCCGCGCCGCCAACGATCGCGCATGCGCACAATGTCTATCATCACCTATCGCCGGCCGTCTTCTCAACGCTGAAGGCAGCGGGGATTCCCGTGGTCATGACCGCGCATGACCTGAAGCTTGGCTGCCCCGCCTATAAGATGCTGCGCCGGGGCGTCGTTTGCGAGAAGTGCAAGGGAGGGCGCATCCACAACGTGGTCCTGAACCGCTGCGTGAAGGATTCCTTCGCCGTGAGCGGCATCGTGTTTGTCGAGACAATCGTGCACCGGTTGCTCGGGCTCTATCGGGACAAGGTCGACCGCTTCGTCGTTCCGAGCCGCTTCTATCGCGAGAAGCTCATCGAGTGGGGCTGGCCGGCCGAGAAGCTCGTCTACATCCCGAATTTCGTCAACGCATCGCATCTGAGGACGGATTGGGCGGAGCAGGACCATTTCGTCTACGCTGGAAGGCTGGCGCCGGAGAAAGGTATTACCACGCTCATTCGCGCCGCGGCCTTGTCCAGGCAGAAGCTCGTCATCGCCGGCACCGGGCCGGAGGAGGCGGCGTTGCACGCTCTAGCTCGCGATAGCGGCGCCGATGTCTCGTTTGCCGGCTATATGTCGGGCGAAAGCCTCCACCGTCTGATCGGCGGGGCGAAGGCTCTAGTCCTTCCTTCCGAATGGTACGAGAACGCGCCAATCAGCATTCTGGAAGCGTATGCGCTCGGAAAGCCGGTCATAGGCTCCGCCATCGGCGGCATTCCGGAGATGATCAAGGAAGGCGAGACGGGCTATACGGCTGAAGCCGGATCGCCCGAAAGCCTCGCGCAAGCCATGCTCACCGTGGCGTCCCTGTCGGCTGCTGAGCGCGCCGCGATGGGAATGCGCGGTAAAGAGTGGGTCTTGACCGAGTTTTCGGCAACGCGCTACCGGCAACGCATGCTCGACCTTTATGCCGCCCTTGTTTCGTCCGACCTCGGCGATATGCGGCGGCACGGAACGTAGTTCCTTGGGAGCAATTCCAGGAAAAGTGGAAACCGGTTTTCTTTCCGTTCGAAATTGCCGCAAAACAAGGAGTTAGACCAATCATCGACTCCAGGAACCGATGAACTGGTTTAGCGGTCCGATTCACGCTTCTTTTAGAGATCGCGGCTATCGTCCGGCCGTCATTCCTGGAGAGGTAATGTCCGACGTCAACACCGCAGCCGCCTGCGAGGGCCACGGCGCTAAGCCGCGAAAGCCGTCTGGTGGGCTTCTCCACACGTCCGAGCAGCCCATGCCTGCGGCAGCACTTCGCGCCGCCCGACCAGCCTCCGACGCCGTTCACCTGTCTTTGCCGGCCTCGACCGCCGCGTTCCGGAAGGGACGCGTCACCATGCTCGGCCTGCGCGGCATTCCCAACGTTCAAGGCGGGGTGGAGCGGCATGTCGAAATGCTCGGGTGCGAGCTCATTCGCCTCGGCTGGCATGTCACCGTAATCGGGCGCCGGTCATACCTGCCTGAAAAGGAGGCGACCAGCTGGAACGGCATCGATGTGGTGCCGATCTGGTCACCGCGGAAGGTGGCGCTGGAGGCAGCCGTCCACACACTTCTCGGCGTGCTTTATTCCGGTCTCCATCGGCCGGATATCCTGCACATTCATGCGATCGGCCCCTCGCTCATGGTGCCGCTCGCCCGGCTCCTTGGTCTGAAGGTCGTCGTGACCCACCACGGCTTCGACTATAACCGGCAAAAATGGGGCCCTGTCGCCAAGAGGATCCTGAAACTCGGCGAGTCGCTCGGTATGCGATTCGCCAACGGGCGTATCGCGATCGCTGGCGGCATCGCGGAGGCGATGCAGACCCGCTATGGCGTTCCCGTCAGCTTTATTCCCAACGGTGTCGCCATCCATATCGCCGAGGATGGAGGGAAGGCGCTCGAGCGCTCCGACTTGTCCCCGCAAGGCTACATCCTGACGGTGGCGCGCCTTGTCCCGGAAAAGCGCCAGACCGACCTGATCGACGCCTTCGCCAAGCTGAAGAACCCGACCCACAAGCTGGTGATTGTCGGCGGCAGCGAGTTCGAGACCCCCTATTCCCGCCAGCTCGCGGAAAAGGCACGCGAGGTGCCGGGCGTCGTCATGACCGGCTTCCAGACTGGGGACAGCCTCGCAGCGCTCTTCGCGAACGCTGCGCTCTTCGTCCTGCCGTCCAGCCACGAGGGAATGCCGATAGCGCTTCTGGAGGCGCTCGGGCACGGCCTGCCTATTCTTGCAAGCGACATCCCTGCCAATCTGGAAGTGGGCTTGCCGACGGAAGATCACTTCCCCTTGGGCGACGTCGATGCCTTGGCCGCGGCGATCGAGCGCAAGCTCTCCGCCATCTCTTCACAGGAGGAACGGCGCCGCAAGGCCCGGCAGATCGAGGATCGTTATGGCTGGGCCTCGATCGCCGAGCGGACGGCCGCCGTCTACCGCTCGCTGCTGGCCTGAACGCACGTTCGAGGAACCCAAAATGTCCCGGCATGGAAAAGCACGCCGCCATCGCCTCATGGGACTGCTGGTCTGGGCGCGACGGGCCGCGCCGTGGCTGATCTTCGCCGCTATTCTTCTGGCTACGCTTTCGCCGCTCGACATGCGTCCCCGCACGGGGTCCGTCCATGCGGAACGCTTCGCCGCCTTTGCCCTTCTTGGTTCCCTCTATGCTGTTGCCTTCCCGAGGCGCCTGGTTCTCGTCTGCATCATCGTCGCCTTCTCGACCGTCGCGCTTGAGCTCCTGCAACTGAGCCTGACGGATCGTCATCCCCGCTTTTCCGATCTCGCGGTGAAACTCGCCGGTGGTGCAGGGGGCATTTTCATTACCTGGATATCGCTGCGCCTCCTCGCGCGCCGCCGCAAGCGCCCGCAAGAGGCCAATACGGACTGGCCGCACTGGTCTGCGCGCAGGAACCATCATCCGCGTGCAGGCGCGTGAGCAGTCGGAAGAGGGGGCGATCTTGGCTGTCAGCATCATCATCAAGACGCTGAACGAGGAAAAGCACATCGCTTCGACCGTCGAACACGCGCTTGCCGGTCTGCCGGACGGAGAGGGCGAGGTTATCGTGGCCGACAGCGGTTCCACCGACCGGACGGCCGAGATCGTCTCCCACTATCCCGCAACCACGGTCCAGATCGTCGAGCCGGCGCGGCCCAGTTGCGGTATCGGCGGCCAGCTCGGCTTTCAATACGCCCAACACGATTTCATCTGCCTCATCGACGGCGACATGGACCTGGACCCGACCTTTCTCACCGAGGCGCTGGAATATTTACGCGCGCACCCGGATGTGGCGGGCGTGACCGGGCACGTGGAGGAGATGAACCTCGCCAATCTGGAGTTCACCCGCCGCGTAACCCGCAACGCGCCGGAAAACCGGGTCGGCGAGATCGACCGGATGAATGGCGGCGGGCTCTATCGCCGCGCGGCCATCGAAAGCGTAGGCTACCTCACGGACCGCAATTTGCACGGCTACGAGGAATTCGACCTTGGCATCCGCCTGCGCGGCGCCGGCTGGCGGCTGGTTCGCCTCGACAGGCGCTTCGTGCGCCATTACGGCCATGTCGAAAACTCCTTTCGCCTCCTCGTGAGACGCTGGAAGAGCAAATATCTCTTTGGCATCGGCGAGGTGCTGCGCGGGTCGGTGGGAAAGCCCTATTTCCGGCAGATGCTCAGGGAATTGCCGGAGCTCAGGCTTTGGGCGCTGGTCCTGGCTTGGATCGTGTTATCGCTGTCGCTCCTCCTCTTCCTCCCCGGGAAACTTCTGTCGCTGGCCATCGTCTTGGGATTGTTCGCCTTCGTCGTGCTTGCCATGTCGCTGCGCAAGGGAAGCTTGGTCATGGGCGCCTATTCCGTGGTTGCGTGGCTGTTTCACGCGGCGGCTCTTCCCGTTGGCTTTCTCCGCCCGCGCAGCGATCCTCGGGCCTGGATTGAAAGCCGCAGGCTGGGCGAGGAAACATGAAGGCTCTTCACCGCCGCCATGGATGAACGGATGCCGGTGCGGGAGACCTCTCCTGCGACCGGAGCCGCAGCGTCCACGAGCACTGCGAGGCCCCGGAACTTGACGCAAGGCAAGACCGTACCGAAAGATCGGTCAGGACGCTTTCGCCTCGAACGCTGGCGGGAAATCGCCGAGCGCCTTCGCCTCATTGATCCGCGCCGCGATATCCTCCTCGACGATCGACTCGAGCTGAGCGAAGCTGTCGATGACGTAGTAGATCGGCTGGACGATATCGATCCGGTAGGGTGTGCGCAGCACTGTCATCAGATCGAACGGCCGGAACTCGCATTTTGTCGAAGCCATGGCGTTGCGCGTCTCGCTCGGCGACGAAACGATACCCGCGCCGAAGCAGCGCCTGCCTTTCGGCGTGTTGATCAGACCGAATTCCACCGTGAACCAGAAGATGCGGAACAGATGCCACGAATAGCCTTTGCCGAGCTTGGTGGCCTTTTGTCCGAAGCGGCGAACAAAGTTGGCGTAGCTCGTGTTGGTGAGCAGCGGGCAATGGCCGAAAACCTCGTGGAAGAGGTCGGGTTCCTCGATATAGTCGATATGCTCGCGCCGACGCATGAAGGTGGCGAGCGGGAACTTGCCCTGCGACAACAGCTCGTAAAAGCGCGAGGGCGGGATAAGGGCCGGAACGCCTTCCACACCGAAGCCGGTGCTTTCGGCAAGCCGCCTGTTGACATCCTTGAGCTGCGGGACCTTGTCCGGACTCAAACCCAGCGTCCGAACCCCTTCAAGATATTCATCGCAGGCCTTGTCGGCGAGCAGCGCCATCTGCCGCCGGTAGAGTTCGCCCCAGATCGCATCTTCCTCGGGCGTGTAGAGATAGGTTCCGTCCGGCTCCGGCAACTTGGCGGTATAGGTGCTTTCCTTGGTCATGACGTCACCTCATTCGTCAGGACAGATTGCTGTTGCAATTGTACCACCGGCAGGCCGAGTATTTATTTCACATTCTGCCGACGCGCCATCTCGCGGATATCGGAGGGCGTAGCCCCAAAGGCTTTGCGGAAACAGCGGTTGAAGTAGGAGATGTCGTCAAAGCCAGCCTGGGTTGCCAGCAAGCTGATTGTGCGGTCGGTGAGGCGCGGATCGCTCAAGAGGCGGCGGGCGCGCGCCAGCCGCTGGCGCAACACGAACTGCGTGAAGGTGGTGCCTTCGCCCTCGAACAAAAGCTGGATGTAGCGCGGCGAGACGCCGTTCCGCGCCGCCACCGCGGCGACGCCGAGGCCGGGATGGTCGAGCCGGTCGAGGATATCGGCCTTGATCGCCTTCAGCCGCGCCGCGCGCATGCCACGAGCTTCGATGCATTCCCGGGCATCGCCGGTCGCCCCGACAACCAGAGCGACCAGATCCTGGATATGGTGTGAGACGGCACGGCGCATTTCGGCACTTTCGATCCTGCCGTCCTCCCAGACCAGCCGGAGATAGCCGGTCAGAAGACGCATCGCGTCACTGCCACCGGGAATCGCACGCGCGGCCTCAATGCTCGGAACCAGCGGCATGAGCACGGCCGGCGGCATGCAGACTGCCAGGCACTGTACGGCCGGCATATACCGCATCAAGCTCGGATCGGCGTTCAGAAGAGTAATGCCGCCGCCCTCGGCCGCGCCCGCCTTGCGGCCCAATTGGCTGGCGGTCACGCTGCCCGTCACAGGGATGAGCAGGACGAAGTCGTCATTGCCGTCGGTGGCGATGCATTCTTGCGTGCGGCGCGCGGCGACGCCCGTGGAGCTGCCGATCAGCGATACTTTCAGCCCCGGCAGGGCGCGGATCGTCGCCTTGCAGCGAAACGGTTTGCCGTCCAGGGGCTCCATGTCGAACGCCACATGAGGCCCAAGCGCCTCGCGCCAGAAAGACGGCCGCTTGGCCGGCGGCAATCCGTCGCTGGAAACCCTTGCCGGGCCGAAGTTCAGTTGCAGCGCCCCCATCGGATTTCTCTGGCTGCTAACAACGCTAAGACACAGACTAGCACGGGTGGCCGCAATGCAACATGGCGCTCACAACTCCGACTTATCGAACCCTAACACTTCGTTTCAGGCCAAGCCTCGTTTCGCCTCCGTTCAAGACCTCTCCTCCAGCCGGAGTTAGCCTCGACGCAAAGGGACAGTGGCAGCGGCGAGAGCAGGCGGTTCGGGGGATCGGCCGGGCGGATGCGACGGCGCATGCCTGACTGGAGGAACGACGATGAACCGCTTGACCCGCTTTGCCGGCGCATGCGCCCGTACGGTTCGCCAAGGAGCCGTTTCCGCGGTCGCCTGCTGCGGCCTGGCACTCGCCGCCATGTTGCCCACCACCGTGGCGGACGCCGCGCCCGAGGGCACGCTCGACACCATGTCGATGGACCTGACCGCCGACGGGATTTACGTCGGCGTCTACGTCGATTCCGCCGACGGGGAAAGCTGGACCCACATCCGGGATACCGGCATCCAGCTCGCCGGCCCGCTCAAGATCAAGATGAAGCACGGCCTTATCAAGGCTTTCGCCGTCTTTCTGGGCACATGTGAAGGACACGCCTGCTTCGAGACGTTTGGGACACCGTTCCTCGGATCGGCCATGTTCGACGAGACCAGCCCGAAATCCATCGACGGCACGGTCAGCTTTTCCTTCCCGTCGGGCCTGTTGGGCGGTTCGAATTCGGGCGGCATCCCGCTGGTGCCCTATGGCAACGAGATCATAGCCCGGTGCAATGCCGGCCTTGAGGAAGGCAAGAGCCTGCACAACGGCTTCGGCTTCATGCACACCGTTGAGATGACGCTGGGCGCCGACACGAAGATGTGGGACGGCTTCTCGTTCAATTCGTCGGGCAACGGCTTCGCATTGGGAAGCGAGCCGCTCGTGGATGTCGATTTCAGCCGTACGTTCGACGTCGGTCTTTCCGTAACCTGCAAGGCGGTGCCCGGCGCCGGCGGACCCGAGGAGATCAGCCAGGACCTGCCGCCGTACCAGGTGGTCGGTGCGGCGCTGCAGGGCGCTCCGAGCGTCCATGAAGGTGCGTGTCCAGTCGACCTAGACCTCTCCATGGACGTGGAGAGCAACATCCCGGGCCCCTTCGAGGCCAGGATCGAGGCCAAAAGCGGCTGGAAGTCGGAGAAGCTCGCAAGCCAGACGAGTGAGGCCGGCGAAAACGGAAGCTGGGCGAAGCATTTTACGGCGAGCCTCGCCATTCCCGTGGAGAAGCCGCCGAAGGAACCGTCCGGCGGTGCCGGCATGGACGCCGCCGCGGGCATCGGCCAGATCGGCACCGTCGAGCCTGCGCCCGACGACACGTTCCCCGGTTCCGGCGGGATACCCGACGGCCCGGGCGAGGTGCAGACGGGCTACAATCCCGGCAATCTGCATGAAGATTCGTTACGGCTCGTCGCAACCGGTGGCGGCAAGACGGTGATATCGGAGTGGTGGAAATATTCGGTCACCTGCGATCCGCAGGTGGGGCCGTCGGTCGGCGACCTGCCGCAATCGCTCGGCCAGCCGGCCTTCATCGAGCAGGCCTTCCTGACCACCTTCCCGAAGGCACCGATCGACGGCTCCCAATGCGGCATAACTGTCGTCGGCTGGATCCAGACGAACGTCAAGAACGTCCCCGTCAAGTTCCGCCTCAGGAACCACCAGGGCATCACGACCCCCTGGCAGACCATCCTGACGTCCCACGCAAACAACATCGGCAAATTCCTCGAATATCTCGACTTCTCTACCAGCGGCGAGGGTGTCTGGGTGTCCGAGGAAGGCGGCTGGGCGCTGCCGGGAACCGGAGCGGGCAGCCAGGCCGGACGCAAGACGGGAACGTTGCAGATCGTCATCGAGCATCCGGTGACCTTCGAGAGCAATGTCGCCAGCTACGACTTCGCCTGCCAGGATCCGGCGCCGACGGGCCTCGGCAAGGCGCCCACGGTCAACCTCAACCCCGACGTGGTCGTCCCGTCCGACGATCTTGCCGGCCGCAAGCCGCCCTCGGCGGCTGTCGATATCCGCTGGGTGCAGCGACGCCTCCTCGATCTCGGCTACCGCGAGGTCGGCGGGATCGATGGCGCCTTCGGCAGGCGCACACGCGCCGCGCTCCTTGCATTCAAGGCAGACAACGGCCTGCCTCCGAAGCCCGAGGTGGACGACGAGACGGTGGCGGCGCTGCGCGCGGCCGCGCCGCGCAAGATGCCGGAGAGGCAAGGCGACACCGCGGCACCGAAACGCGCCATTGTCGATCCCGTGCCGAAGAACGTCGCATGCGCCGGCGGTATCGTACGCAACGGCATGTGCGCTTGTCCGGAAGGCACCCGTGCAGAGGAGGTGCGGACGAACGTCTATCGCTGCATACGCGAAGTGGCCCGCCCTGAGATCAAGGGTATTGTTGTCCAGCCTCCAGTCAGGAAGCCGGAACCTCGAAGGGTAGCGCCCGAGATCGCCTGTCGGGGCGGCGTCGTGCGCAACGGGGCCTGCCTCTGCCCGCAGGGTTCCGCGCTCAGGAACGGCGCATGCCGGATCGGCACGGCCGCCCGTGAAGCGCCGCGGAGGGTTGCACCGCGCGAAGCGCCCCAGCGTGTCGCACCGGCGACGCGCACGCCCTAGGGACGCAACGAATATCCTGCCGAGCAGTGCTGCTCGGCAGGCCGCTGGAGCAATTCCAGAAAAAGTGGAAACCGGTTTTCCGTCCGGGATTGCGACAAGCCAAAGAGTTGGACCGGTTCATCGATTCCGCGAAACGATGAACTGGTCTAAGCGCCGGCCAGTGTCGCTGCAATCTCAAGCGCACTCACGAAGAGACCTATGAGGGCAAGAGCCATGAGAAAGCCGGCCACCCCCTCCCTGGAAAGCCGCCCTTGGGCAAGCGCTTCCGCGGTGCGCCGACCCGCGGCCTCCATCGCGCATTGCATGAGAAAGAACAGTTCCACGGGAACCTCCTGTTTTGCCTCCGCCAACCGGCCGAAGGACGAAGCGGGCGGAGGATCCCGACATTTTCGCAGGCGCATTATTCCGATTGGCTTTGACGAGCGATCCGGGTACGGAACCGATGTTCGCGGACGCCGGCGCCGCGTCATTGCCCGGGGCTTCCATCCTCGCGCCGCTTCACATCGACCCGCCGCTCGCCTAGTTTGGGACCCATGGCACAGAAGAAAGCGCATGAAGTCGACGGCTGGCTGGCCCGACCCGACCGCGACATACCGGTGGTCCTGATCTACGGGCCGGACCGCGGGCTGGTGTCGGAACGGGCGCGGGTGTTCGCCCGGAAAACCGGCCTGCCCCTCGACGACCCCTTCACCGTCGTCAGGATCGACGCCGCCGACGCGGATCAGCAGGGACGCCTACTCGACGAGGCGCGCACCGTTCCGATGTTCGCCGAGCGCCGCCTCGTATGGGTGCGCGGCGCTGCCGGCCACAGCGCGCTCGCCGCCGATGTGGCAGCGCTCATTGCCGACCCGCCGGCAGACAGCGTGGTGCTGATCGAAGCCGGCGACCTGAAAAAGAGCGCCGCGCTGCGCACTGCCGTTGAGCGTGGCCCTACGGCCATGGCGCTGCCCTGCTACGCCGACGACGGCCGCGGCATCGACACCGTGATCGACGAGGTTCTTGCCGCCGGCGGCCTGTCGATCGCGCTCGACGCGCGGCAGCTTCTGAAGGCCAATCTGGGCGGCGATCGGCTCGCCTCGCGCGGCGAACTGGAGAAGCTGGCGCTTTACTGTGCCGGTGCCGGCGAGGTTTCAGCCGAAGATGTGCTTGCGGTGATCGGCGATGTCTCCCGCCTCTCCGCCGACGATGCGGTGGATGCCGTGCTCTGCGGCAACATCGCCGCGTTCGACACGCTCTTTACGCGCCATCTCGCCAGCGGCAGCCCGCCCTTCCTGGTTCTTTCCGCCGCCCTGCGCCAAGTACAGGCACTGCAGCTGATGCGCGAGCAGGTGGATCGCCAGAGCAAGACACCGGCCGCCGCCGTCGCATCCGCCCGGCCGCCTGTTTTCTTCACCCGGCGGCGCGCGGTCGAGCAGGCCCTGCAGCGCTGGAACCAGGCTATGCTGCAGGCTGCAGCAAACCGCCTGCACGGCGCCATCTTGAAGTCCCGCCAGCATCCGGCCGTAGCCGAGCCGCTCAGCCGCCAAGCGCTTCTGGCGCTTGCCATCGAAGGCGCCCGAGCTGCACGATAGATGTAAATTTGCCGGCTAATATCTTGCTCAGAGGCGCGGCCATTCCCACTAACACCCAGCGCTAGCGCTGCAATAGCCGGCAAAGCTCGTCGAGCTGCTCCAGCGTGCGGTAGGCAATGCGCAGCTCGCCGCCCTTATCCTTGTGGTTGATCGTCACCTTCATGCCGATATGGTCGCTCAGCAGCTTTTCCAGCGACAGCGTATCGGCGTCCTTCTCCTTGCGCGTAGCGCCACCCGATGCCGGCTCGACATCTGGCGCAGCGGCGAGCGCCTCCGCCTGGCGCACGGAGAGCCCCTGCTCGACGATACGCCTGGCAAGGCTCGCCGGGTCCGCGGCGGTGACCAGCGTGCGCGCGTGGCCGGCCGTCAGCGAGCCATCGACGATGAGATCGCTCACGGCGGACGGCAGTTTGAGCAGCCGCAGCGTGTTGGCCACGTGGCTGCGGCTTTTGCCGATAACCTGGCCGAGATCGGCCTGCGTGTAGCTGTGCTCGTCCATGAGCTGCTGGTAGCCCCGCGCCTCCTCGATCGGGTTGAGGTCGGAGCGCTGCACGTTCTCGATGATGGCGAGTTCTAGCGCGACCTTGTCGTCCACGTCGCGGACGATGACGGGGACCTCCGTCAGGCCGGCCCGCTGAGCGGCGCGCCAGCGACGCTCGCCAGCGATGATCTCGAAGCGGCCGTCCGCCGCCGCGGGCCGCACCACCACCGGCTGCACGATGCCGTGCTCGCGGATCGACTGGGCAAGATCGCCGAGTTCGTCCTCTGCAAAGCTGCGCCGCGGGTTGCGCGGGTTGGGCGAGATGAACTCGATCGGTGCCACCCGGTCGGCGCGCACCGCCTCCTGCTCGCTCGCTGAAGGGTTGTCCATTTCGCCGATCAGAGCGGCCAGGCCGCGGCCGAGACGTTTACGCGAGGCATCTTCGTTCATGTCGGTTCCACACTCTGGAGACTATGCGAAAAAAACTCATGCCGCCCGCAGGCGCCGCTCGCGCCGGATCACCTCGGAGGCCAGTTGCAGATAGGCCTGGCTACCGGAGCATTTCAGGTCGTAAAGGATCGCCGGCTTGCCGTAGGAAGGCGCTTCGGACACGCGCACATTGCGCGGGATCACCGTCTCGTAGACCGTGTCGCCCATATGGGCGCGCACGTCCTCGACCACCTGGTTGGCCAGGTTGTTACGCCGGTCGAACATGGTCAGCACGATACCCTGTATGGTTAAGCGCGGGTTAATGGAAGTGCGGATCTGCTCCACCGTCTCGAGCAGCTGGCTCAAGCCCTCGAGCGCGAAAAACTCGCATTGCAGCGGCACGAGCACCGAATCGGCCGCCGCCATGGCGTTCAGCGTCAGGAGGTTGAGCGAGGGCGGACAATCGATCAGCACGTAGGAGTAGGGCACGCCGCCCGGCGCCTCCCGCAACGCCCGGCGCAGCTTCAGGACCCGGTCCGGCGCTTCCGCGATCTCCATCTCGATGCCGAGCAGATCGAGCGTCGAGGGAATGATGGCAAGACCCGGAACCGCCGTATCCATCGCCGCCCCACGGACATTTGCGGCGCCAGTCAGGACGTCATAGGACGAGACCATGCGCGCCTGCCGGTCGATGCCGAGGCCGGTGCTGGCGTTGCCCTGCGGGTCGATGTCGACGATCAACACCCGCTCGCCGATGGCCGCGAGCGCGGTGGCCAGGTTTATGGCCGTGGTCGTCTTGCCGACGCCGCCTTTCTGATTTGCCACTGTAATGATGCGCGATGGCGTGCTCATGGGCCCCTGCAGCCAATATTCATCCAACATCACCGTCGCCGGCGGTGCGAGAGGCGGCGGAGATCGCGGATCTCCAGAATCACGCCGTCGCCGATCGACTCGCTGTGTTCTACCAGATCGAATTGCCAAGCGTCACCGCTTTCTTCCACTTCCCGCCGGTAATCCCGGCCTTTATGAAAGAGAGCCCTTGCGCCTTTGGCAAGCCATGGTTCGGCAAGCTCCAGCAGGCGGCTCAATGGCGCCAACGCCCGCGCCGTGACGATTTCCGGCGCTGGAACCGCCGTGTAGCAGTCCTCAATTCGCCGTGCATGCACCGTGGCGGGGGCATCGAGACCTGCCAGCGTCGTCTGCAGGAACGCCGCCTTCTTCCGATTGCTTTCCACCAGATCGATATGCGCTTCGGCGCGCTCGATCAGCAAAACGGCAATCACCCCGCCGGGAAAGCCACCGCCGGAACCGAGGTCCAGCCATCGCTTGGCCTCCGGGGCCAAGCGAACGAGCTGCGCGCTGTCGAGAATGTGCCGCTCCCACAGATGCGGAAGCGTGGAAGGAGCGGCGAGATTGATGCGTGCCGCCCAGCGTCGGAACGCGGTCTCAAAGGCCTCCAAACGCACAAATGTTTCACGTGAAACCGGCCCGGCGACTGCCTGCAGCGCCGCAAAGCGCCCCTCCGTCACGCAGCGCCCCGCGCTTCGCCCTGGCGCAGCGCCATCAGGATCAGCGCAAGGGCGGCCGGCGTCATCCCGTCGATCCGCTGCGCCTCGGCCAGCGTGCGCGGCTTCAGCCGCCGCAGCTTGTCCTTCAGCTCATTGGAAAGGCCCGGCACCGAACTGAAATCCGCATCCGAGGGAATGGCCTTGCTCTCGTCTTGCCGGAGCCGATCAGCATCCGCTGCCTGGCGCTCCAGATAGACCGCGTAGCGCGCTTCGGTTTCCAGTCGCTCGGCCGTCTTCGGTGGTATATCACCCAGTTCCGGCCAAATCTGCGTCAGCCGCGCAAGCGTCACATCGGGATATGACAATAAGTCGTAAGCGCTGCGACGAATCCCGTCATGGTTGAGCGCGATGCCATGGCGCGTCGCCTCATTCGGCGTCATGTCACGCGCCTGGGCGAGGGCGCGCGCCTCGGCCAGCGCCTTTTCCACCTGCGTGAAACGCGCCCGCCGCTCCGCCGAGGCAACGCCCCACTCCATCGCCAGGGGCGTCAACCGTGTGTCGGCATTATCCGCCCGCAGCGACAGACGAAACTCGGCACGCGAGGTAAACATGCGATAGGGCTCGCTCACGCCCCGTGTCACCAGGTCGTCCACCATCACGCCGATATAGGCATCGGCCCGGCTAAAGGCGACGGATGCAGCCCCCGAGGCCACCCGCGCCGCGTTAAGCCCGGCGAGCATGCCCTGCGCGGCCGCCTCCTCGTAGCCGGTCGTGCCATTGATTTGTCCGGCCAGGAAAAGGCCAGAGACGCGCCGGGTCTCCAATGAAGGCTCCAGCTCGCGCGGGTCGACATGGTCATATTCAATGGCATAACCCGGCTGCAGCACGCGCGCCCTAGCAAGCCCGGGAATGGTCTTCAAAAAGGCATGCTGCACCTCCTCGGGAAGCGAAGTGGAGATACCGTTCGGATAGACCGTGTCGTCGTCCAGCCCCTCGGGCTCCAGGAAAATCTGGTGGCCGTCGCGCTCGCCGAACTTGACAATCTTGTCCTCGATCGACGGGCAGTAGCGCGGCCCTACGCCTTCGATCGCGCCGGAATACATGGCGGAGCGCGTGATGTTCTCCTGAATGATCGCATGCGTCTCCGCCGTGGTGCGTGTGATGCTGCAGGCGATCTGCGGGTTGACGATCCGATCCGTAAGCAGGGAGAACGGCGTCGGCTCATCGTCCGCTTCCTGCCGACCTAGCCCTCTCCAGTCGATGGTGCGCCCATCGAGCCGCGGCGGCGTGCCCGTCTTCAGTCGCCCGAGCGCGAAGCCCGCTTGCTCCATGGAGGCCGAAAGCCGCTTCACTGCCGGTTCGTTCACCCGCCCAGCGGGAATCGTCTTCTCGCCGATATGAATGAGCCCGCGCAGAAACGTGCCCGTCGTCAGCACCACTGCACCGCAATCGATCCGGCGCTCATCGGAAACGACCACATGGCTGATCCGACCGTTCTCGATGCCCAACGCATGAGCTTCCGCCTCCACCACGTGAAGGCTTTCCTGTTCGGCGATCGCCGCCTGCATGGCCTCGCGATAGAGCCGCCGGTCCGCCTGGGTCCGTGGGCCCCGCACCGCCGGCCCCTTGCGTCGGTTCAAGAGGCGAAACTGGATGCCCGCCGCGTCCGCCACGCGGCCCATCAGCCCGTCCAGCGCGTCCACCTCGCGCACGAGCTGGCCCTTGCCGATCCCGCCGATGGCGGGGTTGCAGGACATCACGCCGATCGTGTCCTGCCGCAGCGTCACGAGCGCCGTCCTCGCACCCATGCGCGCGGACGCCGCGGCCGCCTCGCACCCCGCATGGCCGCCGCCGATCACCACGACATCGAAAAACTCGCCCATAACCGCTCCTTCTCGCCGGCCCCAGATGCGCGCATCGGGTCCGTCAGTCAAGCCCGTCGGGAAGGCAAGTGTTTCACGTGAAACGGTATGGCCGCCCCATTTCCCGCTTACTCATCCCTGACGGCTCGATTGCATGGGTCCTCGGTCAAGCCGGAGAATGACGAAGCGGGGAGGCCGCCGCAATTCTCCAACGTGGGCGATCGGCGCAAACGCCCCTGCGGTCGTCATCCTCGAGCTTGACCCGAGGACCCATGCCAGAACATCGATACACCGCCAGCGGCCAATCATCACCGCCAATGTTTCACGTGAATCACGCCGCTCCTCTCACACCCATGTTTCACGTGAATCATTTGCCGATGCAGAAGGTTGAGAAGATCGTGTCCAGCAAATCCTCCACGTCGATCTCCCCGCAAATGCGGCCCAACGCGGTGGAGGCAAGGCGCAGGCCCTCGGCTCTCAATTCCAGTGCATCGTCCTGCCCCTCAAGCGCGGCATCCAAAGCCTCCACCGCCTCCTGCAGCAACGCCACATGCCGAGAGCGGAACGGCAGAAGATCGCCGGCGCGCGCATCATACCCTGCACAAGCGTCGCGCAAAAGCTGCAGCAGGTGATCGATCCCTTCGCCGGTCTTCGTGGAAAGAAGACACGCATACCGCCCCCCCGGCATCTCGCCTTCGACGAGGTCGCTCTTGCTGCCGACCCGAATCAGTGGCTTATCCGAAACGCCGTCGAACGGGACTGGCGCGGCAGCATCCTCCAGGAGGATCACCAGGTCGGCCTCGCGCGCCCGTTGCAGTGAGCGCTCGATGCCGATGGCCTCAACGCGCCCCTCGGCCTCGCGAATGCCGGCGGTGTCGGTGAGCACAACCTTCATGCCGCCGATGTCCATGTTCACTTCGAGCACGTCGCGTGTCGTGCCCGGTTCCTCCGTGACGATGGCGACGTCGCGACGCGCGAGCGCGTTGAGCAGGCTCGACTTGCCAGCATTGGGCGCGCCCAGGATCACCACTCGAAGGCCCTCGCGGATGATCTCGGCGTCGCGGTAGGCTGTCGCATGGGCGGCGATCGCGCTGCGCAGCGTGGTGATCTCTCTCCAGATCGCGTCCGCGACCGAGCCGGGCACGTCCGATTCGTCGGCAAAGTCCAGCTCTGCCTCGATCATCGCCCGGGCATGGATAAGCTGCCGCCGCCACTCCTCGTAAAGTCGGCGATGCCGCTCGTCGCTATTGGCAAGTGCGAAGCGCCGCTGCGCTTCGGTTTCCGCGGCGATCAAGTCCGACAGGGCCTCGGCACCGGTGAGGTCGATCTTGCCGTTGAGAAAGGCCCGTTTGGTGAACTCGCCGGCTTCCGCCCCACGCAAGGCAGGGAAGGACGCCAGCGCATCCAACACCGCACTCACCACCGCGCGCCCGCCATGCAGATGCAGCTCGCCGCAATCCTCTCCGGTAAAGCTCTCCGGCGCGGGAAAGAAGAGACACAGCCCCCGGTCCAGAAGCGTGCCCTCGCGGTTGCGGATCGCCGTCAGTTTAGCGTTGCGTGGGGCGGTAAGGCTCCCCGTCATCGCTTCGATCACAGCGCCGGTTGCCGGCCCCGAAAGGCGCACGATGGCGACCCCGGAGGGCAGGGCGCCGCTCGACAGGGCAAAGATGGTGTCACGAACTAGCGTTTGATCCGCCATGGCCGGCGCTCTACCTTCCTTTTCAGTCCGAATATGGAGACAAGATCGTGGCCCTTCCCGCAAAAAACCTGCTTGGCGATGAGACCAGCCCCTATCTCCAGCAGCACAAGGCCAATCCCGTCCACTGGCGCCCCTGGTCGGCCAAGACGTTGGCGGAGGCGAAAGCCCTGAACAAGCCCATCCTCCTATCGGTCGGCTACGCCGCCTGTCACTGGTGCCATGTCATGGCCCATGAGTGTTTCGAGGACGACGAAGTTGCCGACGTCATGAACCGTCTCTTCATCAATATCAAGGTGGACCGCGAGGAGCGCCCCGACATCGACCAGATCTACATGGCGGCTCTACAGGCGACCGGCGAGCAGGGCGGCTGGCCGCTCACCATGTTCCTGACACCCGATGCCAGGCCCTTCTGGGGCGGAACCTACTTTCCGAAAAAGGCGCGCTTCGGCCGCCCTGGCTTCATCGAGGTTCTGAACGCCGTTCACACGGCCTGGCAGGACAAGCAGGCGGAGTTGGCCCGCAGCGCCGATGTCCTCGCTGCGCATGTGGCGAGCCGCCTTGCCCCGACGCCCGAAGGAGCGGCTCCCGCTACACCGCCCTTGCAGCCCCTCGCCGAAAAGATCGCCTCCATGATGGATCCCGATCTCGGCGGCCTGCGCGGCGCACCGAAATTCCCCAATGCGCCGTTCCTCGATGTCCTTTGGCTGGACTGGTTGGAGAACCGTACCGCCGCGCACCGCGACGCGGTTCTCGGCACGTTGCGCTTCATGCTTTCCGGCGGCATCTACGACCATGTCGGCGGCGGCCTTGCGCGCTACTCCACCGACGCACAGTGGCTCGTCCCGCATTTCGAAAAGATGCTCTATGACAACGCTCAGCTCATCCGCCACGCCTGCTTCGCCTATGCTGAAACGGGCGACGAATTGTTCCGGATGCGAATCGAAGAGATGATCGGCTGGATGCTGCGCGAGATGCGGGTGGAAGGGGGCGCCTTCGCGTCCAGCCTCGACGCGGATACGGAAGGCGAGGAAGGCAAGTTCTATCTGTGGACGCGCACGGAGATCGAAAAGGTCCTGGGCGAGGACGCCGAAACGCTCCTTGGCTTCTATAGCCTTTCCAGGCCTGAGGGATGGGAAGGGGATCCGATCCTGCACCGGCTGCATCGTCCCGATGCGCAACCGCCGGCAGAAGAGCGCCGCCAGCGCGATCTGCTCGATAGGCTGCTTGCCGCGCGCGAAAAGCGCCCCCGGCCAGGGCGGGACGACAAGGTTCTGGTGGACTGGAACGGGCTGACGATCGCCGCCCTCGCAACCGCCGGCCGCCAGCTGGCGCGGCCGGACTGGGTCGAGGCCGCCCAAACCGGCTATCGTTTCGTTTGCGAATCGATGCGGGACGAGCGCCTGCCGCACAGCATCAGGGGTGAAAAACGCTTGTTTCCGGCGCTGGCCAGCGATTACGCCGCGATGATCTCTGCCGCCGTGGCACTGCATGGAGCGCTACAGGAAGACGCGATCATCGGGCAGGCGCTCCACTGGGCCGAGATGCTCGACAGATGGCACACCGACGATGCAGGGAGCGGTTATTTCCTCACCGCATCCGACAATGCCGACGTGCCTATGCGTATTCGCGGAGATGTTGACGACGCCGTGCCATCGGCCACCGCGCAGACCATCGTCGCCCTGACCCGGCTTTCCTCGCTAAGCGGCGATCACGCCCTCTACGAAAAAGCTGCCCGCACGGCGGAGGCGGCGCTCGGCCGTGCCCAGACCCAGGCATACGGACAGGTCGGCATCGTCCACGCCGCGGCCTTGGCGCAACGCCCCATGAAACTGCTCATCAACGATACGGCAAAGCGTGACCGGTTCGTTCCGGTTGCGAATCGAATCAGCGATCCCCGGCGCGTCGATATCATGCTCAAGAAGGAGAAGGTGCCAGCCGAGCAAGTGGCCGGGATAGCTATCGACCACTCGGTGCCGGGGGCTTGGCTGTGCATCGGCCAAAGCTGCCTGCCGCCCATCCACGACCCCGTGATCCTGGAAGCTACCCTGCGCTCCTCTCGGAAGGAATAGGGCCGGAGCGCTGGCAGTGAAGGCATGGGCCTCGGCCAATGCCCGCACACAGATCCCGGCTCAGGTGTTCATGGAATCGAAGAACTCGGCGTTGCTCTTGGTCTGCCTGAGCTTGTCGTTGAGGAACTCGATGGCATCCGTGGTGCCCATCGGCGCCAGGATGCGGCGCAGGACGAAGATTTTCTGCAGGTCCTGGCGCGGTACCAGGAGATCCTCCTTGCGCGTGCCGGACTTGAGGATATCCATGGCCGGGTAAATGCGCTTGTCGGCAACCTTGCGGTCGAGCACGATTTCCGAGTTGCCCGTGCCCTTGAACTCCTCGAAGATCACCTCGTCCATGCGGCTGCCGGTATCGATCAGCGCCGTGGCGATGATGGTGAGCGAGCCGCCTTCCTCGATATTGCGCGCCGCGCCGAAGAAGCGCTTCGGCCGCTGCAGCGCATTGGCGTCGACACCACCGGTCAGCACCTTGCCCGAGGAAGGCACCACCGTGTTGTAGGCACGGCCGAGCCGGGTGATGGAATCGAGCAGGATGACCACGTCCCGGCCATGCTCGACAAGGCGCTTGGCCTTCTCGATCACCATCTCGGCCACCTGCACGTGGCGTGTCGCCGGCTCGTCGAAGGTCGAGGACACCACCTCGCCCTTCACCGAGCGTTGCATGTCCGTCACCTCCTCTGGCCGCTCATCGATGAGGAGCACGATCAGGTAGCACTCGGGGTGGTTTGTGGTGACGGAATGGGCGATGTTCTGCAGGATCACGGTCTTGCCGGTGCGCGGCGGCGCCACGATCAGTCCACGTTGGCCCTTGCCGAGCGGCGCCACGAGATCGATCACGCGGGCCGACAGATCCTTCGTGGTCGGGTTTTCGATTTCCATGTTGAGCCGCTCGTCCGGGTAGAGCGGCGTCAGGTTGTCGAAGTGAATCTTATGGCGGATCTTCTCGGGATCCTCGAAATTGATCGTATTGACCTTGAGCAGCGCGAAATAGCGCTCGCCCTCCTTGGGGCTGCGGATCGGCCCTTCCACCGTATCGCCCGTCTTCAGCGAGAAGCGGCGGATCTGCGATGGCGAGATGTAGATGTCGTCCGGGCCCGGCAGGTAGTTGGCCGTCGCCGAGCGCAGGAAGCCGAAGCCGTCCTGAAGAACCTCGACTACGCCGTCGCCGATGATCTCGATGTCCTGGGTCGAGAGCTTCTTAAGGATCGCGAACATCAGCTCCTGCTTGCGCATGATGCTGGCGTTCTCGACCTCGAGCGATTCGGCGAACGCGATCAGGTCGGTCGGCGACTTGCTCTTCAACTCCTGTAGTTTCATTTCCTGCATAGTGGCGGGCTCTGGATAGGTCATGGGAAGCCTGAGGAATGGCTGGGGCGCTTTGGGCGCCGGCAGCGTCCGGAACATCGGAAGAAAGACACCGGACGTGGAAGGAAGGAAATGCCCTTTTATCGCCCTGTTGGACAAAGAGCAAGGCGCCTTTTTGTTCCCGCGATTCTCTCCTTTCGAAGCGAAAAAGCGAAAGTCCGCGCCGTCGGACGGGCGGTTAAAACGGCTTCACGATCACCAGGATAACGATGACGATCATCAGCACCGTTGGCACTTCGTTAACCATACGCCAGTGCCGCGCCGGCTTCACGTTGCGGTCGGCCGCAAACAGCCGAACCGCCCTGGAAAAATACCCGTGAACGCCTGAAAGGACGACGACCGCCGCGATCTTCGCGTGCAGCCATCCGCCGGAAAAGCCAAAACCCTTCCATGCGAGCCACAGGCCGAACATCCAGGTGGCGATCATAGCCGGATTGATGATGAGGCGCAGAAGGCGCCGCTCCATCACCTTGAAGGTCTCGCTCTCGGCCGAACCCGCGCTCGTCTGCGAATGATAGACGAAGAGCCGCGGCAGATAAAGCATTCCCGCCATCCAGGAGATCACAGCGATGACGTGGAACGCCTTGATCCAGGGATAGAGGCCGTCCGGCGCCGCCAGGAAAAGCAATGCCGTCAGCACGGCGAAAATCGCTAGCGAGGCAAGAGCCCGCCGCACCGCGCCCTTTCCGTCCGTTTTCGCCTCTGCTGTCATTGTCCGGCCTCCCGAACCCGCCGTACCATGGTTTCCACGTGTTCCACGGGCGTCTCCGGCGTCACACCATGCCCGAGATTGAAGATCAGCGGTCCGCCCCCGAGCGTGGTGAGAATGGCGTCGACACCTTCCTCGAGCGCCCGCCCGCCGGCGACAAGCCGCATCGGGTCGAGATTGCCCTGAACCGGGCCTTCCGCCTGCAGACGCCGAGCTGCCGTCAGTGGCACGGCCCAATCGAGCCCGAGCGCGGTCACTCCGGTGGCCTGCCGGTAACCCGCATAGAGCGTTCCAGCACCCTTTGGAAAGCCGATGATCGGCACCGTCGGATGCCGCTCGCGCACCCGGCGCACGATCGCCGCAACCGGCCGTTCGCACCAGGCGCGAAAACTTGCCTCGTCCAGAACGCCGGCCCAGGAATCGAATATCTGCACCGCATCGGCACCCGCATCGATCTGGCGGATGAGATAGTCGGCCGAGCAGGCGGCAAGCCGATCGAGAAGGCGGGCGAAGGCTTCTGGCGAAGAATGCCCGAACAGCCGCGCCGGCGCCTGGTCCGGCGTACCCCGCCCGGCGATCATATAGGTGGCGACGGTCCACGGCGCACCGCAAAAGCCGATCAGCGCCGTCTCGCGTGGCAATTTGCTGCGCAGCTGCCTCACCGTCTCGTAGACCGGCGCCAGCCTTTCGTGAAAGCCCGCTGTTTCGAGAGCATCGATATCGTCCTTGCCAAGCGGCGTCATCAAAGGACCCGTACCCTCTTCAAAGCGAAGGTCGCGGCCGAGCGCATGCGGCACCACAAGGATGTCGGAGAAAAGGATAGCCGCGTCGAAGCTGAAGCGTCGGATCGGCTGCAGCGTAACCTCGACGGCGAAGTCGGGATTGTAGCACAGGTTGAGAAAGCTTCCGGCTTTCTTCCGGATATCCCGGTATTCCGGCAGATAGCGCCCCGCCTGGCGCATCATCCAGATAGGAGGCGGGAAGACGGTTCGCCCGCTCAACGCTTCGAGGAATTTCCGCTCCGTCACGTGAGAGGCCTCCAAAGATTCAAAAATAAAGAATCCAAGATTTAGGAATCTTCTGATTCTAAGAGTCTGTTTGGAGTGTGGATTAAAGCCTGTCCACGATTCCTGCCCTCGAAAGGGTGCGCATTTTGCCGCGCCGGCATACGATACCATGGGGATATCTTTGTGGGCACTTTCGAATTTTCGCAATGGAATCAATTCGCTGCATCGGCAGGGAGGTTCCTCTGCATTGCCTCCTCCATGTGGACAGTATTTTCTCTCCACACAGTTTTCTACAAGCGCAAAACCAAATCCGCATTGGCGCGAATTGTGGATGAACGATGGGTTTTTCCACTCCACGCGCCTCGCCTTCCAAAACCTTCCGCGCTATCAACACTTCTCCACAGATGCGGGACCGCCAGTGTGCAAAAAACCCAGAGCTTCTTTCACCTGCACCTGATTTCAGACGCCACGGGCGAGACGCTGCTCGCGGCGGGGCGTGCCGCGGCCGCGCAATATAAGGATGCGCGCGCAATCGAGCACATCTATCCCTTGATCCGCACCGAAAAGCAGCTCGAAAAGGTGTTCGCGGAGATCGACGAGGAGCCCGGCATCGTGCTCTACACAATCGTCGACCAGAAGGTGGCGCGACAGATCGAGGAGCGCTGCGCGGCCATGGGCCTGCCCAGCGTCTCCGTGCTGGAGCCGGTGCTTTCCGTCTTCCAGTCCTATCTCGGTACGCCCGCCGGCCGCCGGGTCGGCGCCCAGCATGTCCTAGACGCGGAATATTTCCGCCGCATTGACGCGCTGAACTTCACGATGGAACACGACGACGGGCAGCTTCCGCATGACGTGGACGAGGCGGATATCGTGCTGGTCGGCGTCTCGCGCACCTCGAAGACGCCGACAAGCATCTATCTCGCCAACCGAGGTATCAAGACGGCTAATGTGCCGATTGTCCTCGACGTGCCTTTGCCCGAAAGCCTGGCGCGGGCCAGGCGTCCGCTCATCGTCGGCCTCGTCGCTTCCGCCGAGCGCATCGCCCAGGTACGGCAGAACCGCCTCTTGTCGAGCGCTGCCGCGGCCAGTGATTTCGACACCTATGCGGACCGCTCCACCATCGCCCGCGAGCTCGCCTATGCGCGTCAGCTCTGCAGCCGGCACAGTTGGCCGCTGATCGACGTCACGCGCCGCTCGATCGAGGAAACCGCTGCCGCCATCCTGGCGTTACGTGGAAAGCCGTGGTGAGCATAGAGAGCAGGAACCATGCTAAATCAGACAATCGTCCTAGCATCGACCAGCCCCTTTCGGCGGCAGCTCCTAGAGAACGCCGGGCTGGCTGTGAAGCCCGTAGCACCCGAGGTGGACGAGCGCGCGCTGGAGGCGCCGCTGGAAGGTTCCGGTGCCAGTGCCGAGGACGTCGCCCGCATCCTTGCCGAGGCGAAGGCCGTCGACGTTTCGGAGCGTCGTCCCGAAGAATGGGTGGTCGGCGGCGACCAGACGCTGTCGCTTGAGGACCGGATCTTCCACAAGCCGCAGGACATGGAAGGCGCCCGCCGCCATCTTCTGGCACTTTCCGGAAGAACGCACCAGCTCAACAGCGCCATCGTCCTGGCGCGTGGCGGCGAGGCGGTGTGGCGGCACGTCGCCGTGGCGCGGATGACCATGCGCCCGCTCGACCCCGGCTTCATCGGCCGGCATCTTTCGCGCGTCGGCGACAAGGCGCTGTCGAGCGTCGGCGCCTATCAGGTCGAGGGCGAGGGGATCCAGCTCTTCGAGAAGATCGAAGGCGACTATTTTACCATCGTTGGCGTGCCCCTCCTGCCGCTCCTTGCAAAGCTGCGCGAAATCGGAGCGATCGATGGCTGAAGAAACCCCGCGCGCCTTCGTGTGCGGTCATCCCGTCGCCCATTCCCGCTCGCCGCTCATCCACGGCTATTGGCTGCAAGAGCATGGCATCGCCGGCATCTACGAGCGCCGGGACGTGGCGCCGGAGGCATTCGAAACCTTCCTGCGCGGCCTCGCCCGCAGCCCTTACGTCGGCGGCAACGTCACCATCCCGCACAAGGAAAGCGCCCATCGGCTGGTCGACCGGCGCGACGAGGCAGCGGAGATCATCGGCGCGGTGAACACGCTGTGGTTCGAGGACGGCAGCCTGTGCGGCGGCAACACGGACGCCTACGGCTTCGCCGCCAATCTCGACGCCGCGGCCCCCGGCTGGGCGGAAGGCGGCGTCGCCACCGTGCTCGGCGCCGGCGGCGCGGCCCGCGCCGTTGTGCACGCGCTCAGGGAGCGTGGCATGCGGGAGATCCGCATCGTCAACCGCACGCTTGCCCGCGCCGAAGAACTCGCCTACCGCTTCGCGGGCCCCACCAGCGCCCACGGCTGGGACGCGCTGCCGGAGCTGCTCGCCGACACGGCGCTCCTCGTCAACACGACGTCGCTCGGCATGGACGGCGTGGCGGCGCTGACGCTCGACCTGGCATCGCTGCCGTCGTCGGCCGTCGTTGCCGACATCGTCTACGTGCCGCTTGAAACCCCGCTTCTGGCCGCAGCAAAGCGGCGCGGCCTACGCACGGTGGATGGGCTCGGCATGCTTTTGCACCAGGCCGTGCCCGGCTTCGAGCGCTGGTTCGGCGTGCGCCCGGAGGTGACGGCCCGCCTGCGCGCGCTCGTGGTCGCCGATCTGGAGGCGAAGGCGTGATCGTCCTCGGCCTCACGGGCTCCATCGGCATGGGCAAGACGACGACGGCGCGCATGTTCGCGGAGGAGGGCGTGCCGGTGCATGATTCCGATGCTGCCGTGCACAGGCTTTACGCTGGCGAGGCAGCCCCCGCGGTGGAAGCGCTCTTCCCCGGCACCGTGGTCGGCTGCGCCGTCGACCGCGAGCGCCTTGCCGAGGCGGTGGTCGGCAGGCCGGATGCGCTCGCAAAGCTGGAAGCGCTCATCCACCCGATGGTGCGCCGCGATGCCGACCGCTTCGTGGAGGAGCACCGGAAAAAAGGCACGCCTCTGGTCCTCCTCGACATCCCGCTGCTGTTTGAGACCGCCGGCACAGGCCGCGTGGACAGGATCGTGGTCGTCACCGCTCCTCAAGAGGTGCAGCGCCAGCGCGTGCTTGCCCGCCCCGGCATGACGGAGGAAAAATTCGCCGCAATCCTCGCCCGCCAGGTGCCGGACGCCGAAAAGCGGCAGCGCGCGGATTTCATCGTCGACACCAGCCATGGCATGGAAGCCGCGCGACAGGCCGTGTGCGACATTATAGCCCAGCTGACAGAAGCAAACTGACACAAGCCAAACTGACACAAGGTTGACAGCTTTCTGCTCCGCGCGTCTTGCGGCTGCCGCCGCCGTTGTTCATGCTCCGTGCGGGGAGTGATTCGATGCGTGAAATCATCTTCGACACGGAAACCACCGGCCTCGATCCGCGCGACGACCGCATCATCGAGCTCGGCTGCGTTGAGCTGGTAAACCGCTTCCCGACAGGCCGCACGCTGCATTGTTTCATCAATCCCGACGGGCGCTCCGTGCACCCGGAAGCTCAGGCCGTGCACGGCATCTCCGACGCCGATCTTGCCGATAAGCCCCTCTTCGCGGCAATCGCGGATTCGTTCCTGGAGTTCGTTGAAGGCGCCAAGCTGGTCGCCCACAACGCCAATTTCGACATTGGCTTCGTCAACGCCGAGTTCAGCCGCCTTGGCCAGCCGGTGGTCGACCCCGGGCGCGTCGTCGACACGCTGGCGATCGCCCGCCGCAAGCATCCCATGGGGCCGAACTCGCTCGACGCCCTGTGCCGCCGCTACGGCATCGACAATTCGCGCCGCACGAAGCACGGCGCCCTGCTCGACGCCGAACTGTTGGCCGAGGTCTATATCGAGCTCATCGGCGGCAAGCAGGCGACGTTCGGCCTGGAAGTCGCCCCTCAGGAAAGCACCGCGCGCTCGTTGGCACCCGGCAAGCCTGTTGTTCCTCTCAAGCGCGAGCGCCCGCTCACTCCACGGCTGACCGCGGCCGAGCGTGACGCGCACGAGGCGCTGGTGACTGAGTTGGGCGAGAAGGCCCTATGGCTGAAGGCGGCGAAACGCCCGGCCCCCGACCAGGCCGAGACCGCCTGATACTCCCGGTTGTGGGATATCGGAACGATCCGCCCACCACTCGCCATCACGGCACAACCCCCGGCGGCATTGCTCAATGCCCTCACTGAGTCTAAGCTCGAACGGCAAGACCAAATAAGCTCGAATGGGCGAAACCAAAGGGGAGAGTTATCTATTGAGTGATGTGAAAGACGCGGAGCCAGCGGGCTTACCGCGCGTATCTTCGGGCGATGTGCGTTCGAACCGCCCGATGGTTCACTTCGACAAGGTGCAGAAGTCCTATGACGGCGAAACGCTCGTCGTGAAGAACTTCAATCTGGAGATCCGAAAGGGCGAGTTCCTTACCATGCTCGGTCCTTCCGGCTCCGGCAAGACCACCTGCCTGATGATGGTGGCGGGGTTCGAGCCGGCGACCCACGGCGAGATTTATCTCGACGGCCAGCCGATCAACAGTGTGCCGCCGCACAAGCGCGGCATCGGCATGGTCTTCCAGAACTACGCGCTGTTTCCGCATATGACGATCGCCGAGAACCTGGCGTTCCCGCTCGATGTCCGCGGCATCGGCAAGGCGGAAGCGGAAAAGAAGGTCCAGCGCGCCCTCGACATGGTGCAGATGGGCGACGGCAGCTTTCACGGCCGCCGCCCTGCGCAGCTTTCGGGCGGCCAGCAGCAGCGAGTTGCGCTTGCCCGCGCGCTTGTGTTCGAACCGAAGCTGGTGCTGATGGACGAGCCGCTGGGCGCGCTCGACAAGCAGCTGCGCGAGCATATGCAGTTGGAGATCAAGCACATCCACGAATCGCTCGGCGTCACGGTCATCTACGTTACGCACGACCAGGGCGAAGCGCTGACCATGTCGGACCGCATCGCCGTGTTCAACGACGGCGTGGTCCAGCAGCTTGCCGCCCCCGAGGTGCTTTATGAAAAGCCGGAGAACAGCTTCGTCGCGCAGTTCATCGGCGAGAACAACACGCTGCTCGGCAAGGTCAAGGCCATAAACGAGGGCATCGCCCGGGTCGAGCTACCAGACGGTGAGGTCGTCGAGGCGCTGGCTGTCAATGCCGGCCCCGGCGAGCGCACGCAGCTTTCGATCCGCCCGGAACGGGTGGAGATCGACCCCGACGAAAGCGTCTCCGATCACACGGTCACGGCGCGTGTCGAAGAGGTGATCTATCTCGGCGACCATATCCGCACGCGGATGACGGTGGCCGGCAACAGCGATTTCGTCGTCAAGACCCGCAACCGGCTGGGCGCCCGCCGTCTCGATCCCGGTGCTAGTGTGCGGGTCGGCTGGGCGACGGAAGACTGCCGCGCGCTCGATCACGAGTGACGGCCAGCAGAGCGCTGTGGCGCACTGCGCGGACGAGGTCAGCCGGCGGCCTTAACGAACGAAGAACAATGCCGGCCACGTTTCCCGCGTGTTTTTCAAACCGCAGGAAAAACCAAAACTGCAAAAGGCCAAAAAACTGCAAAAGGCCAGAAACTTTAAGAGGAAGGTGCCAGTATGAAACGCGTTCTTATCTTGACCGGCTCTGTCGCCGCAATCGCGCTGGGAGGCGCGGTGGCGCAGGATCAGCAGCTGACAATCGTCTCCTGGGGCGGTGCCTACAGCAACTCCCAGATCAAGGCCTATCATGAGCCTTACACCGAGAAGACCGGCGTCAAGATCGTCAACGAGGACAAGTCGGCCAACGCGCTTGCGGGCATCCGCGCGCAGGTCGAGGCCGACAACGTGACCTGGGACATCGTCGACATGTTGCAGGCCGATGCCCAGCGCGCCTGCGACGAAGGCCTGCTGGAGATCGTCGATCACAACGAATGGCTTGCCCCTGCGCCGGACGGCACGCCGGCCTCGGAGGACTTCATCGAAGGCCAGCTCGGCGATTGCTACATCCCGCAGATCCTCTACGCGACCATGTTCGCCTACAACACCGAAGCGTTCCCGGACGGTGGTCCGCAAACGATCGAGGACATCTGGGACGTCGAGAAGTTTCCGGGCACGCGGGCGCTGCAGCAGATTCCGCAGAAGAACCTCGAATGGGCGCTGATCGCCGACGGCGTGCCGGACGACGAGGTCTACGAGGTGCTCGCCACGCCCGAGGGCCAGGACCGTGCATTCGCCAAGCTCGACGAGATCAAGGATCACGTGATCTGGTGGTCGGAGGGTGCGCAGCCGCCGCAGATGCTGGCCGACAAGGAGGCGGTGATCGCCACCGCCTATAATGGTCGTATCTTCAACGCCCAGGTCAACGAGGATCAGCCGTTCGAGATCGTCTGGGACCGCCAGATGCTCGAGTCCGACGGCTGGGTGGTGCCCGTCGGCAATGACGACAAGATGGAGCTCATCAGGGACTACCTCTTTTTCGCCACCGACACGCAGCGCCTCGCCGACCAGGCCAAGTACATCTCCTACGGCCCGGCCCGTTCCTCCTCGGCGCCGCTCGTCGGCACGTTCGAGGATACGGATATCGACATGAAGCCACACATGCCGACCAATCCGGAGAACCTGGAGACAGCCGTCACCTTCGATGTCCAGTTCTGGACCGACTATGGCGACGCGCTCGAAGAGCGCTTCAACGCCTGGGTCGCGGGCTGACGACGGAGATTGCGGCGGGGCGCCTCGGCGCCCCGCCGATTCCCGGCGAACCGAGGGGAGACGGACGGCAGCCATGGCATCGACGGACGGGGCAATAAAAGAACCGATTCTTGCGGCGGACGGCACGCCGCTGAAACAGGCCCTGCGGCGCTCGCAGGCGCGCGAGCGCCGAGCCGCGTTTTTGCTGGTAGCGCCGCTTCTCCTGTTCATACTGATCGTCTTCGCCGTGCCGATCGCCAGCATGATCTGGCGCTCCGTATACAACCCCGAAGTCCGCAACTTCCTGCCGCAGACGGCCGCCGCCCTGCAGGAATGGGACGGCGAGGACGTGCCGCCGGAGCCGGTGTTCCAGGCCATGGCCGCCGACATGATCGTCGGCGTCGAAAAAAGGACGATCGGTCGTGCCGCCGCTCGCATCAACCGCGAGATCCCAGGGGCGCGCAGCCGCATGATGCGCACGGCGCGGGAGGTCGACGAGTGGTCGGCGCCCTACCGCGAGAAGTTCCTCGAGACCGATGAGCGCTGGTCCGACCTCGACTTCTGGCGCCTCCTGAAGCGCGAGACCCGCCTCGTCACCCCTGCCTATTACCTCTTGGCGCTCGACTACGAATACACAGCCGACGGCGAGATCAGGCCGCGCCCCGAGGTTTACCGGATCTACAAGGCATTGTTCTGGCGCACCGCGTGGATGAGCATGCTGATCACCGGAATCTGCATCCTGCTTGCCTACCCGATCTCCTACCTGATGGCCACGCAGCCGACCCGCCTCGCCAACCTGCTCCTCATCCTGGTCCTATTGCCGTTCTGGACCTCGCTTCTGGTCAGAACGTCCGCCTGGATCGTCCTCTTGCAGCAGCAGGGCGTCGTCAACGAGCTTCTCGTCGCGCTCAACGTTATCGATGAAGGAGGCAGGCTGCGGATGATCTACAACCGCACCGGCACCATCATCGCCATGACGCACATCCTTCTGCCTTTCATGGTGCTGCCGCTCTATTCGGTGATGAAGACGATCCCGCCGAGCTACCTGCGCGCCGCCAAATCGCTCGGCGCGCACCCCTTCCGTGCCTGGTGGCGGGTCTATTTCCCGCTGACGATCCCGGGGCTGGCGGCGGGCTGCATCCTCGTCTTCATCCTGGCGATCGGCTACTACATCACGCCGGCGCTGGTAGGCGGCGACAGCGGCATATTCATCTCCAACCTGATCGCCCAGAACATGCAGGGATCGAGCGCCCAGCTAAAACTGGCCGCCGCGCTTGCCACGATCCTCCTGGTCGCCGTGCTTGTCGTCTACTGGGTCTTCAACAAGCTCATCGGCGTCGACAAGCTGAAATTCGGATAAGGGGGCGGCAATGGCAGCGCCATCATATGCAACGCCGGCCGAACGCATCTGGTACTATGCGTTCCGCGTCATCTGCGGGCTCATCTTCTTCTTCCTGATCGCGCCGATCATCGTCATCGTGCCGCTCGCCTTCAACGCGGAGCCTTACTTCACCTTCACGCGCGAGATGCTGGCGCTCGATCCGGAGGGATATTCGCTGCGCTGGTTCCGGGCCCTGCTCGGCTCGTCGGAGTGGATGGGCTCGATCCGCAATTCCTTCATCATCTCGATCTCGTCCACCATCATCGCCACCGCTCTCGGCACGCTGGCCGCCCTCGGCCTTAACCGGCGCAACATGCCGGCGCGCGGGCTCATCACGGCGATCCTGATCTCGCCGATGATCGTCCCGCTCATCATCACCGCCGCCGCGCTGTTTTCATTCTTCGCGCGCGCCGGGCTGGCGAACACCTTTCCGGGGATCATTCTCAGCCACGTGGTGCTCGGCACGCCGTTCGTCGTCCTCACCGTGACCGCCTCGCTCGCCGGCTTCGACGAGACGCTGATCCGTGCCTCGCAGAGCCTCGGCGCCAATCAGTCGCGCACCTTCTTTAAGGTCATCCTGCCGCTGCTCCTTCCCGGTGTCATAGCGGGCGCGCTGTTCGCCTTCGTCACCTCCCTCGACGAGGTGGTGATCGTCAACTTCATGGCGGGTCCGGCCCAGACGCCGATGACGGTGCGCATGTTCTCCGGCCTGCGCGAGGAGATCAGCCCGACGATCCTGGCGCTCGCAAGCCTCCTGGTCGCGCTCTCGATCATCCTTCTGACCACGCTGGAGCTGATCCGCCGGCGCAACGAGCGCCTGCGCGGTATGTCGCCGGGGTAGAAGTGGGGCTCAACGGCCCTTTAATTTACCCGTTTTGATCGCCTGGACGTCGACACCCAGCCAACGGTCAGGAGGGCCGCAGGTACCGCATTCAGCAAAGAAAAGAGCCAGACGGTCCCGCCTGGCTCTCCCGTTCTTTCCTGCTCGCGTATGCGCGGGCTGCCCTACGAAACCTGCACCTTGCTCTTCGCCTGCTCCTCGGCGATGCGCTGCTGGAACATGCGGGCGAAGTCGATCGGGTCGATCATCAGCGGCGGGAAGCCGCCGCCGCGCGTGGCATCCGCGATGATCTGCCGCGCGAAGGGGAAGAGCAGGCGCGGGCACTCGACGAACAGAAGCGGGAGTATATGCTCCTGTGGGAAGTTCTGGATGCGGAACACGCCGCCATAGATGAGCTCGACGTTGAACAGCACGTTCTTGTCGGCCTCCGCACGCGCCGTGAGCGTCAGGAGAACGTCGTAGTCGGCGCCGCCCAGCGGGTTGGCGTTCACGTTGACGTTGATGTTGATGGCCGGCGCCTTCTCGCGCTGGGTCAGCGAGCGCGGAGCGCCGGGGCTCTCGAAGGAGAGGTCCTTGATATACTGCGTCAGCACGTTCAGGCTGGGTTGCGCGCCGTTGCCTTCCGTCTTGGCCTCGGTTCCCTTGGCTCTTTCTTTTTCCTGCGGTTTGTTGGCCATCCGCCTCAAGTCCTTGTCAAATGCGCTGAAGCGCGTTCCCATCGGTTGCGGCGCTGCTAGCATGGGCATGGCGGCAAAACAAGGCTGCGCCGTCGCAGCCGTCAGTCTTGCGGGCGGTCGGGTCCGCGCCAGGGCGACTTTCCGGGTTCGGAGCTGGAATAGTCGTCCATGTCGAGATCGATGACCTTGTCACGCGGCTGTCTGCGGTCCTGGCCGCCTCCCGGCGGCGCCCCGGCGCCCACGACAACGATGCGGTCGCGCAGGAAGGCCCAGCCGATGTCGCGCACGGCGGGAATGAAAAGCAGGAATCCTAGTGTATCGGTGACGAACCCGGGCGTTAGGAGAAGGATGCCGGCGATGAGGATCATCACGCCATGCACCAGCTCTCGGCCCGGCACGCGGCCTTCGTTCAGCGTCTTCTGGACGCGGGAAAGCACGCCGAAACCCTGGATGCGCAGGAGGATGGAGCCGGCCACCGCAGTCGCCAGAACCAGTGCAAGAGTGGGCAAAACACCGATTTGTCCGCCGATCACCACAAAAACGGCGATTTCAAGAAGCGGAATGCTAAGTAAGAGAAATGGAACGATGGAGAAGGGCACGTTTTTGGTCTAACCTCGCTAGATGGCGTCGGCGGCAAAGTCCGCCGAACCCCGGAGATAGGAACGCTCGCCGATAATTTGAATGATCGGCATGCGCGTTCTATATGCATCGGTAACGCGGCGGCATGTGCCGCCGTCCCCGGCACGGCGCCTCGCGGCGGGTGCGAGACGACAGAGCGACTTGGCTATACAACATGGAATTCTTCGATTTCGGCACGATTTTCTTCTTGGTCGCGGCGGTCGTGATCTTCTTCCAGCTGCGCAACGTTCTCGGGCGCCGCACGGGCAACGAGAGGCCGCCCTTCGATCCCTATACGGCCGGCCGCGCCCGCCGCACCGGTGAGGCCAAGGCGGACAAGTCCGACAACGTGGTCTCCCTGCCGCGGCGCAAGGGCGGCGTGGAGGCCGAGGACGGCTATGCGGCGGTCGACGCCGTCGCCGATCCTGGCACTCCGCTCAACAAGGGTCTGCGCTCCATCAAGGACGCCGATCCCTCCTTCGATCCCGCCGCCTTCGTGGAAGGCGCCAAGATGGCCTACGAGATGATCGTCATGGCTTATGCCGACGGCGACCGGCGCACGCTGAAGAACCTTCTGTCGCGCGAGGTCTACGAGGGCTTTGTCTCGGCCATCGACGATCGCGAGAAGCGCTCGGAGAAGATCGAGTCCTCCTTTGTCGGCATCGACAAGGCGGCCCTCCTCGGCGCCGAGATGAAAGGCAGCGAGGCCCATGTCACGCTGCGCATCGTCAGCGAGTTGATCTCGGCCACGCGCGATAGCGCCGGCACCATCATCGACGGCGATCCGGAGACCGTGGCCGAGGTGAAGGACGTGTGGACCTTCGCCCGCGACACCCGCTCGCGCGATCCCAACTGGAAGCTGGTGGCCACCGAAGCTGAGGAATGAACCGGTTGCAAGCGCGCGGGCGGCGGATGTGAGGAGAGGTTTTCTTGAGCCTTTCCGCCGTATTCACTCCCGCCACCTATAGCGATCTGCCCGGCTGGGGCGACGATGGCGCCTCGGCCGCATTCGCGGCCTTCGCCCGCTGCGCCCGCCACGCCGAAACCCGGCCTTACCGCACCGGCAGCCTCGGCGTCGCTGCGGAAGCCTTCGCGGATGCCTATGCCCGCGCCCGCAACACGCCGCAGCCGGCAGACGCCGCGGCGCGCGCCTTCTTCGAGCAACATTTCCTTCCCTTCCGCATCCGGCCGGAGACAGCCGGAAGCGGCTTCGTCACCGGCTATTACGAGCCGGAGACCGAGGCCTCGCCGGTGCGGACCGGGCGTTTCCACGTGCCGCTCTATCGCCGGCCCGACGATCTCGTCGACATCGATCAAAAGAACCGGCCCGCCGGCCTCGACCCGTCCTTCGCCTTCGCCCGGCGCGACGGGGAGAAGTTTCTCGACTATCACGACCGCCAGGCGATCGACCGCGGCGCCCTTGCCGGCCGCGGCCTGGAGCTGTGCTGGCTGGCCGATCGGGTGGAGGCGTTCTACATCCACGTCCAGGGCGCCGCCCGGCTGAAGATGACCGACGGCAGCCGGAAGCGCGTCACCTACGCGGCCAAGACCGGCCACCCCTTCACCGGCATCGGCCGTGTGCTGGCAAACCTCGGAGAGATCCCGCTCGAAGAGGTGACCATGCAGTCGATCCGCGCCTGGCTCGCCGGCAACCCGCACCGCGTGGATGAGATCCTGTGGCACAACAGGTCCTACATCTTCTTCCGCGAGACGCCGCTCGGAGACCCCGCCCTTGGGCCGGTCGCCGCCGCCAAGGTGCAGCTGGAGCCGGGGCATTCCATCGCCGTCGACCGCCTCTTGCACACGTTCGGCACCCCCTTCCTCATCGACGCTCCGAGCCTGCGCGAAGGTTTCGATAAGCCGTTCCGCCGGCTTATGATTGCCCAGGACACGGGGTCCGCCATCACCGGGGCGGCGCGCGGCGACCTTTTCATCGGCACCGGCAAGGCCGCCGGCGCTGTCGCCGGAAAGATCCGCCACCCGGCGGATTTCTACGCCCTCCTGCCGCGCGCGCTTGCCGAGGGACGGCGGCCATGAAACGCAAGCGCCTGACCGACGAAGACCGCATCCTGTGGAGCCGCGTCGCCCGCACGGCGGTCCCGATGAAAGGAAAGGCGTTTCCCGACGAGGCGCTTGAGCCGCCTCCGGCGTTGGCCGGCAAGCGCCAGCGCCCCCTCGCACCGGCGGCGGAGCCGAATGCGGATATGTCCGCGGGCCCGGAACGACACCCGCGCAGGCTGGATGCGCCGACCCGCGAAAAGCTGGCCAAGGGCCGTCTCGACATCGCCGGTCGGGTCGACCTGCACGGCATGACGCAGGGGGAGGCGCATATCCTCCTCCTGTCCTTCCTGCGCCGGGCCTATCAGGCCGACCGCCGCTACGTGCTGGTCATCACCGGCAAAGGCTCGTCCGGTGAAGGCGTGCTGCGCCGCGCCGTGCCGCAATGGCTCGCAACGCCGCCCTTCCGCGCCATCGTCGGCGGCTACGAGGAGGCGGCCAGGCACCATGGCGGCGGCGGCGCGCTCTACGTGCGCCTGCGCCGCCGGGGAGGCGGGCGATGACGCCTTTCGCCGCAAAGATACGCCAGATGCGCCGTGCGCGCGGCCTCACCCAGAAGGAGATGGCGGCCGCCCTCGGCGTGAGCCCGGCCTACCTTTCCGCCCTCGAGCACGGTCGGCGCAGCCCACCCAACTGGGCCATGGTCCAGAAGATCATCGGCTTTTTCAACGTCATATGGGACGAGGCGGACGAACTGCAGCGCCTTGCCACGCTCTCGCATCCCCGTGTCGTGGTCGACACCGCCGGTCTCTCGGACAAGGCCACCGCCCTCGCCAACCTGGTCGCCCGTCATATAGCCGAGCTTGATGAGAAGGAACTGGCGCGCCTTTTTGACGAGCTAGAGGGAATTTTGGAGAAGAAGCGGAAGAAGACGGAATAGAGACCCGAACGATCGTGGGCTCGACAGGTTCGCCATGAGGGTTCAGGTCTCGCTGCACCTACTCTGCGACGTTGAAGCGGCACCAAGGTCGCAGTAGCCCTCATGGTGAGCTTGTCGAACCACGAGGGCGCTCGGTCCTCACGATTCGGCGATCAACGCCTCCAGCTCCTCCAGCTTCTCGTTCACAAGCCAGCCGTAGTAGTTCTCCCTCGGCAGCATGGGCGAGCGGCCCTGCTTGCGGCGCAGGCGGTTCTCGGCGGCGAGCTTGGCGGCGCGGGTTTCCGGGTTCCCGAGATTGTAGAGGGTGGCCGTGATGCCCGGGTTCCTGCTGATGTCGAAGTCGGCGATCTGGGTGTAGGCGTCGATGGACTTCCTCAGCGTCGCCGCCACATAGGCGAGCGTGATGTCGGGGTTCATGATGGTCCGGTAGACCCTCTGCGGGTCGCGGTAGTCCAGCTTCTCCAGCCCGGAGACCTCGTTCACGATATCCGTCATCTGCAGCGCCGTCAGCGGGTTGAGCTGACCGATACCGAAGGTCTGCCCGGCATAGAACGGCTGGAAGAATACGGCGCTGAAGCGGTCGTCGGGAAAGCGCTGCCCCTCGACACGGCGCCCGCGGAACGCGGTATCCCACACCTTCTCGCGGCAGCTCCAAAGGTCGTAGCTGCTCTTCTTGCCTTCGCAGCCGGCGAATTCCGGACGCTTGAGAAACACCTCCAGGCTTTCTCCCGCATGGGAGAAGGAAAAGGAGCCTTTCAGGTACGACACCGCCTTCACGTAATAGGTCTGCAGGTGGTCGTAGGCGTCCACATTGTAGGTGTGCTCGCCGACGACGGCGCCGAGGATGTGAATCGGCGCGATGTCGTAGGCGTCCGCCGCCTCGCGGATCTTCACACGCAGCGCCGCGTCGTTCTTGAGGAGTTGGTAGACTTTGGCGTATTTGGCCTCGAAGGTCGTCCGCCCGGCACCCGTGCGCCGCGCGGAGGCGCCGGGCACCGGCGGCTGCTCGACGCTGCGGTTGCCCGGCGGCACAAGTTCGGCGGCTCCCGAAGAGGCGGCCGTCATGCCCAGGAATATGCCCAAGAGGATGCTGTGCCTCAGCGCCATCCGCCACCCAAACGCTTTTTTGCCGAACGCTTTTTTGATTGGCCGCAACCTATGGAAAGCCCCCGTTCAAGTCGAGGGAAATCCGCAGGTGCTGGGGCGGTTGTCCGCCGGGTGTGGCCGTTACCTCACAGGATAAAGCGCGAGAGGTCCGTGTTCTTGGCCATGTCGCCCACATTCTTGTCCACGAACGCGGCGTCGATGGTCATCTTCGAGCCGGAGCGGTCCGGCGCGTTGTACGAGATGTCGTCCAGCACGCGCTCCATCACCGTCTGCAGCCGGCGGGCGCCGATGTTCTCGACGCTGGCATTCAGATCGACGGCGATCGCCGCCAGCCGGTCGATGGCGTCGTCGGTGAATTCGAGCTCCACGCCCTCCGTCTGCATCAAGGCCACATACTGCTTGATGAGGCTCGCCTCGGTCTCCGTCAGAATGCGTCGGAAATCATCCTTCTCCAGCGCCCTGAGCTCGACGCGGATCGGCAGCCGGCCCTGCAGCTCCGGCAGAAGGTCCGACGGCTTCGACACGTGGAAGGCGCCGGAGGCGATGAACAGGATGTGGTCCGTCTTCATGGGCCCGTATTTGGTGGCCACCGTCGTGCCCTCCACCAGCGGCAGGAGATCGCGCTGCACGCCCTCGCGTGAAACGCCGGCGCCCATGCCGCCCTCGCGCGCGGCGATCTTGTCGATCTCGTCGAGGAAGACGATGCCGTCGTTCTCCGCCGCCTCCATCGCCCGCTGCACCACCTCTTCCTGGTCGAGCAGCTTGTCCGACTCGTCGTTGATCAGGTGCTTGTAGGAATCCTTGACAGAGGTCTTGCGCGTCTTGGTGCGCCCGCCGCCCATGGCCTTCTGCAGCATATCGTTGATGTTGAGCACGCCGATATTGGCGCCCGGCATGCCGGGTATCTCGAAGCCGGGCATGCCGCCGCCGGCGTCGGAAACCTCGATCTCGATCTCCTTGTCGTCGAGCTCGCCGCTCCGGAGCTTCTGGCGGAAGCTGCCGCGCGTGGCGGGGCTCGCCGTCTTGCCCACCAGCGCCTCCAGCACCCGCTCCTCCGCGTTCATGTGCGCCCGCGCTTTCACGTTCTCGCGCATCTTGTCGCGCGTCAGCCCGATCGACACTTCCACGAGGTCGCGCACGATCTGCTCCACGTCGCGGCCGACATAGCCCACCTCGGTGAACTTGGTGGCCTCCACCTTGATGAAGGGCGCCCCCGCCAGCCTGGCGAGCCGGCGCGAGATCTCCGTCTTGCCGACGCCTGTGGGGCCGATCATCAGGATGTTCTTCGGCATCACCTCCTCGCGCAGCTCCGGTTCGAGCTGCTGGCGGCGCCAGCGGTTGCGAAGGGCGATGGCCACGGCGCGCTTGGCGTCGTTCTGGCCGATGATGTAGCGGTCGAGCTCGGAAACGATCTCGCGCGGCGAAAAATTGGTCATATCGTCGTCTCGTGTGCGTGTGTCTGGTATTGCATGATCAGTGAACCTCCCGTCCGCCCCGCGAGATGCGGGATGGGGCGGAATCCGGCCTTCGTATAGGCGCGCACGGCGCGCGTGTTCTGCGGATCGGGGTCGATGATGATGGTGGTATACCCTTCATTCAGCAGCTTTCGCACAAAGGCGCCGAGTGCTGCGGTGCCGATCCCCTTCGACAGCTTCTCCGGATCGCCGATCGATAGGTCGACGCCGACGGTCTCGGCCGGCAGTTCCATGAGCCACGGGTTATCATCCACCCATTCCTTGTTCTGGTGATGGCCGATGAACCAGCATTGGATATAGCCCACCCGTTCCTCGTCGAGCACGATGAGAAAAGGCCGCGTCGTATCCCGCCCGGCCACCATGTCGCGGATATGGCCCAGCTCCTTCTCCGGCTCTCCCCACCATTCGCGCACATGCGGCATTTCCAGCCAGCGGCGTAGCAGAGGAAAATGTTGCTCCGCGACCGGCTCGAAACGCAGCGTTGCGCCCTCAGCCTTCATCCAGCGTTTCCAGAATGATGTTGTCGTTGGTGTAGATGCAGATGCTGGCGGCGATCTCCATGGCGCGCCGGGCGATCGCCTCGGCGTCCTTGTCCGTGTCGAGCAGGGCACGCGCTGCGGCCAGCGCGTAGTTGCCGCCGGAGCCGATCGCCATCACCCCCTGTTCCGGTTCCAGAACGTCGCCGTTGCCGGTCAAAGCCAGGGTGACGCCCGGGTCGGCCACCAGCATCATGGCTTCCAGCCGCCGCAGATAGCGGTCCGTGCGCCAGTCCTTGGCCAGCTCCACGCAGGCGCGCATGAGTTGGTCGGGATATTGCTCCAGCTTGGCCTCCAGGCGTTCGAGCAGCGTGAAGGCATCGGCCGTCGCACCGGCGAAGCCGGCGATCACGTTGCCCTTGCCGAGGCGGCGCACCTTGCGGGCGTTGCCCTTCATGACGGTCTGGCCGAAGCTCACCTGGCCGTCGCCGGCGATCACCACCTTGCCGCCCTTGCGCACGGTCACGATGGTCGTGGCGTGCATGGATTCCATTTCGCTCATCGGTGCACTCCTTCAGCGCACCCCGCCCCTAAGGGTGCCGTTCAGAGCGCATATGTAAGGCCCGAAGGCGAGAATGCAAACGGCGGCCCGGGCCTGCGGAGATGGACCAGCGAAACGCTTCGGCGGCATGACACGCGTTTGGAAGAGTTGTGCAGCCTTCGGACAAGCCCGCACCTCTTCACGCCCCCCATTTCAAGAAACTCACCAACCACCCACCCGCGCGCGCGTCATCCCCGCCGCGGCGACATGTGCGTACTACGTTGCCCATCCCCACCCCACCCGCGCGCGCGTCATCCCGGAAAGCCGAAGGCTTGTCCGGGACCCATTCCGTGACTCGTCCACCTTCCGGAATGGGTCCCGGACAGTCTCCGCTTCGCTCCGACTTCCGGGATGACGCGCGCGGGTGGGATGACGCGCGTTGGAAAGGCGGCGGGCGCCCTTCACCTCAGCCGGCGATGCCTCGCCTGCGCGGGGATAAAATATGGCGACAAAGATTTTTTCTTCCCCGCCAACCCATTGTTTTCCTTCGCTTCGGAATAATTTCCCCAACTTTTTTCGCAGGAAAATACTCCCCCCTGCCCAGCCTGCCCCTACAATTCTCCCCATCGCTCTCGCGGGAACCGGATGCGCACCGGGTGTTCGGGAGAGCGGCGGAGACCTCTCCCTTCGGGCTCGGCACCCGGAGGCCTGAGGGCCCGCGACAGGCCGGCGGTGCCGGGAGCGCTGGGCGACAGCCTGCGTTGCCGGCATTGCGGAGAAGCCGCCAGGGCTTTTGTTCGGCCCGGCTGATACCACCCCCAATTGGGTGCGGCCGGGAAGGAGAAAGGCCCGAGTGACCGGCCGACCGTCGGGACAGACTCCGGTGGGGCGCGTTGGACGCGCCTAATTGAGGCGCCCCCAAAGCGCCTCGTGCGGTGCCGAAGACGCGCCCCGCTTCCCACCCTGAGCTTGTCGAAGGGTGAGCCTGTCGAAGGGCAGGAGAAATCCGAAGGAGCAAACACGATGGCCGCTAACCCATGTCCGCGCCCGGGACGACAGCCGTCCGTCTGGCGTTCCCCCGGACATGCTGCTAGAAGGCTGGCCTTCTGACTTGGCGAAGGAAACAACCCATGGCTGCCAGCAAACCGCGCCGGGCGGAGATCGGCCGCAAGACGAACGAGACCGAGATCGCCGTGACAGTCGACCTCGACGGTGAGGGCCGTTTCGACATCGCCACCGGCGTCGGCTTCTTCGACCATATGCTGGAGCAGCTTTCGCGCCATTCCCTCATCGATCTGACGGTGAAGGCGAAGGGCGACCTGCACATCGACGACCACCACACGGTGGAGGATTGCGGCATCGCCATCGGTCAGGCCATCGCCGCCGCCCTTGGCGAGCGGCGCGGCATCACGCGCTACGCCTCGCTGGATCTCGCCATGGACGAGACGCTGACGCGCGCGGCGGTGGACGTTTCCGGCAGGCCCTTTCTCGTCTGGCAGGTGGCTTTCCCCTCGCCCAAGATCGGCACCTTCGACACCGAACTGGTGCGCGAGTTCTTCCAGGCGCTCTCCCAGAACGCCGGCATCACCCTGCACGTGACGAACCACTACGGCGCCAACAGCCACCACATCGCCGAGACCTGCTTCAAGGCGGTGGCGCGGGTGCTGCGCGTGGCGTGCGAGGCCGATCCGCGCCAGCCGGAGGCGGTGCCCTCCACCAAGGGCACGCTCAAGGGCTGAGGTCGGGCGATGGCAACTTATCTCGTTCTGGAGCCCGGCGGCGCATCGCAGGAAAAGGCGGAGAAGGCCGTCGTCGTGCGTGATGGCTTCGCCTTCCTGGCCTTCCTCGTGCCGTTCTTCTGGTTCCTGTGGCACCGCATGTGGCTGGAGGCGCTGGCCGCGCTGGCATTCGGCCTGATGTTGGGCGCACTGGGAGCCCAGCCGGGATACGCGGTGCTTTCGCTCGGCCTCTCGCTGCTCCTGTCCGCCCTCATCGGGCTGGAGGCGCGGTCCCTGCGCGTCGCCGCCTTAGGCAGGCGTGGCTGGATCCTCTGGGGCGTCGTGGAGGCGGGGAGCCACAACGAGGCCGAGATGCGCTACGTCTCGGAGGCTGCCCCGCCCGCCGCGCCGCTCGCCGTCAAGGTCCCGCCCCGCGCCGGTGCCGGCCCGGCGAAGGGCTCCTCCTTCGACCTTCTCGACTATCCGCGCGGAGGTTGAGCATGCGCGTCGCCATCATCGACTACGGTTCCGGCAACCTGCGCTCTGCCACCAAGGCCTTCGAGCGCGCCGCGCGCGAAGCCGGCATCGCCGCCGAGATCGAGCTGACCGCCGACGCCGAGCGCGTGCGGACGGCGGATCGCATCGTGCTGCCCGGCGTCGGCGCCTATGCCGACTGCCGCGCCGGCCTCGACGAGGTGCCGGGGATGACCGAGGCCGTCGAGGAAGTCGCCATCGCCAAGGCACGCCCCTTCCTCGGCATCTGCGTCGGCATGCAGCTCATGTCCGACCGCGGCCTGGAAAAGACGGTGACGCAGGGCTTCGGCTGGATCTCCGGCGACGTGAAGGAGATGACGCCCACCGACCCGACATTGAAGATCCCGCAGATCGGCTGGAACACGATCCGCGTAAACCGGCCCCACCCGCTCTTTACGGGCATCCACACCGGCCCGGAGGGCCTGCACGCCTATTTCGTGCACTCCTACCACCTCGACGCGACGCGCGCCGAGGACGTGCTGGCCGTGGCGGACTATGGCGGCGAAGTCACCGCCGCCGTCGCCCGCGACAACCTCGCCGGCACCCAGTTCCACCCCGAAAAGAGCCAGACGCTGGGTCTTGCCCTCATCGCCAATTTCCTGAGGTGGCAGCCGTGATCTCCGAGAGTTTCCGCTGGGCGTGCCTGGTGCCGGAGCTTCTTGTTTCGAACCTCGACGCGAGTCTGTCCTTTTGGTGTGAATTGATCGGCTTTACGGTCGCCTACGAAAGAAGTGCCGAACGTTTCGCTTATCTTCATCTCGACGGCGCGCAGGTCATGCTCGAGGAGCAAGGCACCGGTGAGCGGCACTGGATTACCGGAGAGCTCACGTCGCCGTTGGGCCGGGGTGTAAACTTCCAGATCAAAGTCCCCGACCTCGATCGGCCGCTGTGGCATTTGAAGCAGGCGGGATGGCCGCTCTTCATGGAAGTGGAGGAAAAGTGGTATTCGGCTGGCAATGTCGAGACCGGTGTGCGGCAGTTTCTGGTGCAGGATCCGGACGGATACCTGCTGAGACTGTCCATGCCGTTGGGCCAGAGGCTGTCTGCATAACGATGAGAGACAAGATTCTTTTCCCCGCCATCGACCTGAAGGACGGCGAGTGCGTGCGCCTGAAGCTCGGCGAGATGAGCGAGGCGACGGTCTACAATGCCGACCCGGCGGCCCAGGCGAAGGCCTTCGAGGACGCGGGGTTCGAGTGGCTGCACGTGGTCGACCTCAACGGCGCCTTCGCCGGCGAAAGCCGCAACGGCGCTGCCGTCGAGGCCATCCTGCGCGCCACGAGGAACCCGGTGCAGCTGGGCGGCGGCATCCGCTCGCTTGAGCAGATCGAAGCCTGGCTCGACAAGGGACTCGCCCGCGTCATCCTCGGCACGGTGGCCGTGCGCGACCCGGCGCTGGTGCGCGAGGCGTGCGAAAAGTTCCCTGGCAGGATCGCCGTCGGCATCGACGCGCGCGGCGGCAAGGTGGCCGTGGAAGGCTGGGCCGAGACGTCGGACCTGTCGGCTACCGAACTTGCAAAGCGCTTCGAGGGCGCCGGTGTGGCCGCCATCATCTATACGGATATCGACCGCGATGGCGTGCTGGCCGGCATCAACTGGGACGCCACCATCGCGCTCGCCGACGCCGTCTCCATCCCCGTCATCGCCTCCGGCGGCCTCGCTTCCATGGCCGACATCGAGCGCATGATGCGACCCGACGCCGCAAAGCTGGAAGGCGCCATCTCCGGTCGGGCGCTCTATGACGGGCGTATCGATGCAAAGGAAGCGCTGAAGGTATTGCAGGAGGCGCGCGCATGACCCTCAAGGCCCGCGTCATACCCTGCCTCGACGTGCACAACGGTCGCGTCGTCAAGGGCGTCAATTTCGTCGATCTCGTCGACGCCGGCGATCCGGTGGAAGCGGCAAAGGCTTATGATGCGGCGGGCGCCGACGAGCTGTGCTTCCTCGACATCACGGCGAGCCATGAGAATCGCGAGACCATCTTCGACGTGGTGGCGCGCACGGCGGAGCAGTGCTTCATGCCGCTGACGGTGGGCGGCGGTGTGCGGCAGGTTGCCGACATCCGCAAATTGCTTCTGGCCGGCGCCGACAAGGTGTCGATCAACACCGCCGCGGTGAACGATCCCGAATTCGTCGCCCGCGCTGCCGACAAGTTCGGCAACCAGTGCATCGTCGTCGCTATCGACGCCAAGAGGGTATCGGCCGAAGGGGAGGCGGATCGCTGGGAAATCTTCACCCATGGCGGGCGCAACGCCACCGGCATCGACGCCGTCGCCTTTGCCGAGCGCGTGGTGGCGCTGGGCGCCGGCGAAATCCTGCTCACCTCGATGGACCGCGACGGCACCAAGGCCGGCTACGACGTCGCGCTGACGCGCGCGATCGCCGATACCGTGCGCGCACCGGTGATCGCCTCGGGCGGCGTCGGCACGCTGGATCACCTGGTCGAAGGTATCCGCGATGGCCACGCGACGGCCGTGCTCGCCGCCTCGATCTTCCATTTCGGAACCTATACGATTGGCCAGGCGAAGCAGCATATGGCCGATGCGGGAATTCCCATGCGGCTCGACCCTGCAGACCAGGAGGCGCGCACATGAGCCGGTTCGATATTTCCTCTCTCGAGGCCACCATCGCCGAGCGCGCCCGCTCGGGCGATTCGGATTCCTGGACGGCGCGCCTCCTCGAAGGCGGCATGGAGAAGGCGGCGCAGAAGTTCGGCGAGGAGGCGGTGGAAACAGTCATCGCCGCCGTCTCAGGCGACCGCAAGGCGATCGTTTCGGAAAGTGCGGATCTTTTGTATCATTGGCTCGTCGTGCTTGCCCTCGCCGGCATCCCGCTGGACGAGGTGATGGCGGAGCTTGAAAGCCGCACCGGGCGCTCCGGTGTCGCTGAGAAGGCCGCACGCGGAAAATCGTCGGACAAGCGGCGTGGCTGACCTTGCCCGTGGAACGGAAAAGGCTCTGATGGATCAGCTTGTATCGGGCGAACGCTACTCTCCCTACCGTATCTTCACCGCAGAGGAATGGGCGGCCTTCCGCGACGACACGCCGCTCACCCTGACGGAAGACGAGGTGCGGCGCCTGCGCTCCCTCAACGACCCGGTCGATCTGGAGGAGGTGCGGCGCGTCTACCTCTCCATGTCCCGGCTGCTTTCGGCGCATGTGGAGGCCAACCAGCTTCTGTTCCGCCAGCGCCAGGTCTTCTTCGCCGCCGACGACGCGGTGAAGGCGCCTTTCGTCATCGGCATTGCCGGTTCGGTCGCCGTGGGCAAATCGACGACCGCGCGCGTGTTGAAGGAGCTCCTCGCCCGCTGGCCTTCGAGCCCCAAGGTCGACTTGGTGACGACCGACGGCTTTCTCTACCCCAACGAGACCTTGCGGCGCGAGAACCTGATGGACCGCAAGGGCTTTCCCGAAAGCTACGACATCCGCGCCATCCTGCGGTTTTTGTCTGCCATCAAGGCGGGCCTGCCCAACGTGCGGGCGCCGCTTTACTCGCACTTCACCTACGACGTCCTGCCCGGCGAGTTCGTCACCATCGACCGCCCGGACATCCTCATCTTCGAGGGCATCAACGTCCTGCAGACCCGCGACCTGCCGGAAGACGGCAAGGCGGTGCCGTTCGTGTCGGATTTCTTCGATTTCTCGATCTATATCGACGCCCCGGAAGAGCTGATCCACCAGTGGTATGTCGACCGCTTCATGCGCCTGCGCGAGACGGCGTTCCAGGACCCGCAGTCCTTCTTCCACCGCTACTCCAAGCTGGCGGCGAATTCGGCCCACGCGATCGCCGAGCAGCTCTGGGCGAACATCAACCTGAAGAACCTGCGCGAGAACATCCTGCCCACCCGCCCGCGCGCCGACTTGATCCTGCGCAAGGGGACGAACCACCTGGTCGAGGAGGTGGCGCTCAGGAAGCTGTAGGTGGATTGACGCGTCGGAGAGTGAGGTTGATGCGCTCGCCATTTTTCAGAAGCGGCGAGGTATCGGGATAAATCCTGTCCACCCCGTGGTAGCAAAGCCGCCCCTCGCCGCCGAGCACCACCACGTCGCCGCTTTCCAGCCGGAAGGAGACCGTCTTGGCGGAGCGGCTGGTGCCGCCGACGCGGAACAGGCAGGCGTTCCCCAGCGAGATGGAGACGACGGGGGCCGCGAAGTCCTTCTCGTCGCGGTCCTGGTGCAGGCCCATCTTCGCTGTGTCCGTGTAGTGGTTGACCAGGCAGGCCTCTGGCGGATACGGGTACTCCGCCACCGCCTCCCACAGGGCAAGCAGGCGCTCAGGCATCGGCGGCCACGGCTTGCCGGTCACGGGGTGGGTGTCCTGGTAACGGTAGCCGCGCTCCTTGTCCGTCACCCAGCCGAGAGGCCCGCAATTGGTCATGCGCACGCTCATCGGCTTGCCGGTCTTCGGCATGGCCGGCACATAGAGGGGGGCTGCAGTCACCACGGCGCGGATGTCGGCGACGAGCGCTTCCTGCTCGTCTCCGCCGAGGAACCCGGGAAAATGCCGCACGCCGCTTGGAAGAACGAGCATGGCTCCTCTCAAAGCGTTCCCCGGCGCAGACCGCAAAAGCCGCGCCAAGGCAAGTCATACCGGTGCCAATATGGTGCCCGCGGGCGCCTTCTTAAAGTTCGGGAATGCGCAGCACCTGGCCGGGGTAGATCTTGTCGGGATGCTTGAGCATCGGCGTATTGGCTTCGAAGATGACCGTGTGCTTGGCGCCATTGCCTTTGCCATACTGCGCCTCGGCAATCTTCCAAAGGTTGTCGCCCTTCTTGACCGTGTAGAAGACGGGATCCTTGGCCGCCGTGCCGCCCACCTTCAATTCGGTGGCCTCCACCTTGGAGATGCCCAGCGTGTTGCCGACGGCGATCACCGCCTTCTCAAACGCTGACTGATCTTTCACCTCGCCCTTCAGCACCACCTTGTCGCCCTGTAGCTCGACATCCACCTTGTCGGTGCCGAGCTTGTGCGAATCGAGTTCCTTTTTCACTGCGTCCGCCGCCGGTGGGTCCTCGTCCACCATGCCCAGCTTGGTGCCGACCGATTTCACGAAGTCGAAAATGCCCATGGGAATCTCTCCGTTCGAATTGCACCCCCATGAGATGTGTAACCGACGAATATTTCAATCGCAAAACGTCCGATGGTAAACGCCGGGTTGGCAGTGTGGTTCATTCCGGTGGAATCTTGCCGCGCATCTTCTTCACCTGCGCCCGTCCCGCCTTCGCCTTCAGCCGCCGTTCGACCGCGCCTTTCGAGGGTTTCGTCTTCTTGCGCGGCTTGGGCGGCGGCTCGGCGGCCTTTTTCAGGAGCTCGGTAAGGCGCGCCCGCGCATCGGCGCGGTTCTGCTCCTGCGTGCGGTAGCGCCCTGCCTCGATGACGATGTGGCCTTCCTTGGTCGCTCGGTTCCCCGCGAGCTTCAGCGCCTGCAGCCGCACGCGCTCCGGCAGGTGGCGTGCATGGGCGGCATCGAAGCGCAGCTGTACCGCCGTCGCCACCTTGTTGACGTTCTGCCCGCCAGGCCCCGAGGAGCGGATGAACTGCTCCTCCAACTCGTCCTCGGCGACATAGACCCCCGGCTGAATGGTGAGACCGCCTTCGGCCATTGTCCTGCGTCCTCGTTCCAGCGCTAAAGCAGTCCCGCCTCCTGCGCCTTCTCCTTGAGGCTCACCTGCAGGCGCGGCCCGATCTGCTGGATCACCAGTGCCGCCGCCAACGAGCCGAGCCGGGCGCAGTCGGCAATGCTGCGCCCGCGGGTGTAGCCGAACAGGAAACCGGCGGCGTAGAGATCCCCCGCCCCGGTGGTATCCACCACGTTGTCCACCGGCACCGCATCCACCGCCACATTCTCTTCCCGCGTCATGGCGATCGAGCCGCGCTCCGAGCGCGTGACGATGGCCAGCCGGCAATCGCCGCGGATGGCCTCCAGCGCCGTCTCGAAAGAGGCCGTCTGATAGAGCGACATCAACTCATGCTCGTTGGCGAAGACGATGTTCACCGTGCCCGAGCGCATCAGCTCCAGGAACTCATCGCGGTACCGATCGACGCAGAAGGGGTCGGAAAGCGACATGGCCATCTCGCGGCCGGCCGCATGGGCGATTTCCGCCGTCATGCGGATCGCTTCCTTGGCGCGCGGCGGGTCCCACAGATAGCCCTCGAAATAGCTGACCTTGGCGCCCTTCGCCTTGTCTTCCTCCACATCCTCCGGCCCCAGTTCGAGGCAGGCGCCGAGATAGGTGTTCATGGAGCGCTCGCCGTCCGGCGTGACGAAGATCATGGAGCGCGCCGTCGGCGGGTGGCCGGGAAGCGGCCGCGTGTCGAAGGCCACGCCCTGGGCACGGATATCGTGCGTGTAGATCTCGCCAAGCTGGTCGCTCGAAACCTTGCCGAAGAACGCTGCCTGGCCGCCGAGCCCCGCCACGCCCGCCGCCGTGTTGCCGGCGCTTCCCCCCGAGGTCTCGATAGCCGGCCCCATGCGCTCGTAGAGCAGGGCCGAGCGCTCGACGTCGATCAGGTTCATCGCGCCCCTGATGATGCCGTTCTCGGTCAGAAACCGCTCGTCGCACCGGGCAATGATGTCCACGATGGCATTGCCGATGCACAAAACGTCGAACGAACTCATTTAAATCTCCGAAAAGACAAGCCGGAACGGCGGGAGGTTTCGGCGGGTTTACCGTCTCGTCCGGGATTTGCAAGACCGGCGCATATCCATGTACCGCTTGCGCCGGTCGCCGTCGCCGCCTATCTCGCGGGCTCACCTCGCGTTTCGATGAAGGCTTCTCCATGATTTTCGACGCCGCGCGCGCTGCCGCCAGCCAGCTTTTCACACCTGCCTTCCGCGGCGCGTTCTTCAAGTCGCTCGGCCTCACGCTCCTCCTCCTGGCCGGCTTGTGGCTTGCATTCAAGGAATTGTTCGAGGTCTACGCCATGCCCTGGCTCGACGCGCTGCTGCCGGGCCTGCCGGCCTGGGCGGGCTGGCTCGGCGTATTGGCGGCGGTGACGGCGGGCATCGGCCTGGCGCTTGCCCTGGCGCTTCTCATCGCCCCGATCACGGCGGTCGTTGCCGGTCTCTTCCTCGACGACGTGGCCGAGGCGGTGGAGACGGTGAGCTACCCCCAGGATCCGCCGGGCGAGGCGGTGCCCCTGGTGCCCGCCGTCTGGCTGTCGCTCAAATTTTTCGGCGTCGTCGTTCTGGCCAACCTTGCCGCGCTTTTGCTCTTGCTGGTGCCGGGGGTGAACATCGTCATCTTCTTCGTCGTCAACGCTTATCTGCTTGGCCGCGAGTTCTTCGAGTTCGCCGCCATGCGCTTCCGCAGCGAGGCCGAGGCGAAGCGGCTCCGCCGCCACCACGCCGGCACCATCTTCCTCGCTGGCTTCGTCATCGCCGCCTTCCTCGCGGTGCCGCTCCTCAACCTGCTGACGCCGCTTTTCGCAGCGGCCATGATGGTGCATCTGCACAAGATGATCTCGGCGCGGGAGAACACGGCCTGAACGCTAGCCGTTCCACCGCATGCGCATGTAGACGCCCCCGCGTTCCAATTCGTCCAGCATCTGGTCAAGCCGCTTTTGCCGCATCTCCGGCCGCTTGGCGCGGGCGATCCAGCCAAGATAATCGTTGCGCTAATAGGGCGGCCGCGCCTCGTAGGCGGCCATGAGGCCTCTCGTTTCCAGCTCGGCCCGCACGTCGTCGGGCATGGGGTTGAGTGGACGTTGCAGGGCCATGGCGGGAAGATTGGCAAATCCGGCCTTGTGGCGCAATCGAAAGGGTGCATGACTGTGCGCGGCATTCGCCTGTTCCTTTCGACGTCATCGAACGCCTGCCGGCAAAAGGGGGAAGCATGCTGACAGACCTTCTGCTCGCCATCCTGCACCACCTGCTCGTTTTTCTGCTTGCCGGCGTGCTCGCCGGAGAACTCGTGCTGGTGCGCACCGGGCTTTCGGGCCGCAATCTGAAGGTGCTTGGCCATATCGACCGCATGTACGGCCTGACGGCACTCGCCATCATCGTGGTGGGCGTCTGCCGCGTCGTCCTCGGGCTGAAGGGCTGGGAATATTACGTCGCCAGCGGCGCCTTCTGGGCCAAGATGGCCGCCTTTGCCGCCGTCGGCATCCTCTCCGTGAAGCCCACCATACGCATCCTCAAATGGGCGCGCGCGGGCGAGGGTTACACCGTTCCGGATGCCGAGATCGCCGCCGCACGCCGCTTTCTCAGGTTGGAAGTGGCCGTCTTCGCCCTCATCCCCATCTTTGCCGCCATGATGGCGCGCGGCGTGGGCTAAACTTTCTCCGCCTCCCACCTCGCCTCGATCGGCACCAGCGGCGCCGGCACGTCGGTCGTCTTTTCCGGCGCCTTGCAGATATCGGCGATCACGCAGGCGGGGCAGTCGGGCTTGCGCGCCTTGCAGACGTAGCGCCCGTGGAGAATCAGCCAGTGATGGGCGTGGCGCAGGAATTGGTCCGGGATGACGGAGAGCAGGTTCCGCTCCACCTCTTCCGGCGTTTTCCCCGGCGCCAGTCCGATGCGGTTGGCGATGCGGAAGATGTGCGTGTCGACCGCCATGGTCGGCTGGCCGAAGGCCATGTTGAGCACCACGTTGGCCGTTTTGCGCCCCACGCCAGGCAGCTTCGTCAGCGCCTCTCGGTCGCCCGGCACCTCGCCGCCGTGGTCGTGGATCAGCGCCTCGCAAAGCGCGATCACGTTCTTCGCCTTGTTGCGCCACAGCCCGATGGTGCGGATATAGCCGCCCAGCTTCTCTTCGCCGAGCGCCAGCATCTTCTCCGGCGTGTCGGCGATCTTGAAGAGCGGCCGCGTCGCCTTGTTCACCCCGACGTCCGTCGCCTGTGCCGACAGCACCACGGCGACCAGCAGCGTGAACGGGTTCACGTGCTCCAGTTCCCCCTTCGGCTCCGGCCGCTGCACACGGAAGCGGCGGAATATCTCCTCGATCTGCTGCGGGCTGTAGGCGGTGAGCGCTTTCTTGCTTGTGATTTTCCGGGATGCCTTCGGCTTCGCGGGCGCGGTATTTTCGGGCTTGGGCTTTTGCATCCTGTCTCTATAATTCGAATGATGGACGAAAAGAATGCCGCCGATCAGCCTTTCTTCAAGGCACTGCTCGTTCCCCACCGTTCGCTGGGCCGTACGGGGTTTGCCGCGCTGATGGTCGCTCTCTTCCTCATCTGGCTCACCGTCGGGGCGCTTTTCATGAGCATCGGCGCCTGGCCTGTCTTCGGCTTCTTCGGCCTCGACATCCTGGCCCTCTACATCGCCTTCCGCGTCAACTACCGCGCCGCCCGTGCGCGCGAGGAAGTGTCCTTGTCGCGGGTGAGCCTCGACATCCGCAAGGTGCTGCCGTCCGGCCGCTCCGAAGAGCACAGCTTCAATCCCTTTTGGGCCCGCTTCAGGGTGCAGAGGCACACCGAGATCGGCATCACCGGCATGGCCGTCGAGGCGCGGGAAAGGCGCGTGCTTTTGGGCGGTTTCCTGAACCCGGACGAGCGCGAGAGCTTCGCCCAGGCCTTCAGCCGCGCCCTCGCCACGGCAAGGGGCCGTTAAGCAGGCAAGAATCGGGTGGTGCCGCGCATGCCTTCCTCACATATTGGCGTTCAAGGAGTAGATGCCATGAACGCAGAACTTGCCATTCTTGAGCGCGACATCACGCCGGCCGGCAACGACTATGAGGTCGTCCGCCGCGTCGTCGAGAAGATCAGCCTCGACTACCGTGACCAACCCTCGCTTGAAGTGCTGGCCGCCGATGTCGGCGAGATACCGACTGGCCTGCAGAAGCTCTTCACCCGCTGGGCGGGGCTTTCCCCGAAAACCTTCCTGCAAGCCGTCACCCTCGACCATGCCCGCCGCCTGCTCGACGACGGCATGCCGCTTCTGGAGGCTTCGCTGGAGCTGGGCATGTCGGGCCCTGGCCGCCTGCACGACCTGTTCGTCACCCACGAGGCCATCTCACCGGGCGAATACAAGGCGCGCGGCGAGGGATTGGTCATCCGCTACGGCTATCACCTCTCCCCCTTCGGCCTGGCTCTCGTCATGGTGACGGACCGCGGCCTGGCCGGCCTCGCTTTCGCCGATCTTGGCGAGGAGCAGGCTGCCTTCAAGGACATGAGCGCCCGATGGCCGAACGCCGCTTACGTGGAGGATCTGTCCGCCACCGCGCCTTATGCCGCCCGTGTCTTCGACCCGGCGCGCTGGCGCGCGGAGGAGCCGTTGCGCGTCGTCCTGATAGGCACCGATTTCCAGGTGCGCGTGTGGGAGGCGCTCTTGAAGATCCCGATGGGCCGCGCCCGCGCCTATTCCGATATCGCCGCCGAGATCGGCCGGCCCAGTGCCTCGCGCGCCGTGGGGGCTGCCGTCGGCGCCAACCCGCTGTCCTTCGTCGTTCCGTGTCACCGGGCGCTCGGCAAGTCCGGTGCGCTGACGGGCTATCACTGGGGCCTGACGCGCAAGCGCGCCATCCTCGGTTGGGAGGCCTGCCAGCTTCAGGCGATCGCGTGAACGGAGATTGACCTTCGCAGCAAAGCGGCTAGCTTCCGGCGCACAGTTGCCGGAGGCTCAAGCGTGATCACCATCGTCGGTTCCATCAATCTCGATCTCATCGCCCGCGTGAAAAGGCTGCCCGGACCCGGCGAAACCGTGCCGGGAGACGACTTCTCCACCGCTCCCGGCGGTAAGGGCGCCAACCAGGCGCTCGCCGCTCGCCGCGCCGGCGCCCCCGTGCGTATGGTTGGCGCGGTGGGCAGCGATGCCTTCGCCGGCGCGGCAGTGGCGCTCCTCAAGGAGGCCGGCGTCGACCTCCGGGCGGTGAAGGAACGCGACACCGCCACGGGCACGGCAGTCATCCTGGTCGGCGGCGACGGCGAGAACATGATCGCCGTCATACCCGGCGCCAATGGGCAGGTCCTGCCGCAAGACGTGGAGCAGGCCGCCTTCCGGCCAGGCGAATTCGTTCTCCTGCAGCACGAAGTGCCCCTTGAAACCGTGAAAGCCGCCCTTGAGGCTGCGCGCGCAGCCGGCGCCGTCTCTCTCCTCAACACCGCCCCATTCCATGCCGAAGCGGCGGGTTTCCTCGCGCTCGCCGACTATGTCATCGCCAACGAGACGGAATTCGACCTCTACGCCGAAGCCCTGGCGCTCGAAGGCGAGGACCGGGAGGCGCGGATGCGCGCCTTCGCCAAGGACACGGGCCGCACAATCGTCGTAACCCTTGGCAAGGACGGCGTCGTGGCGGCCACACCGGAAGACTTTCTCCGCGTCCCCACCCTTTCCATCACACCTGTCGATACGGTGGGCGCGGGCGACACCTTCTGCGGCTATCTGGCGGCGGGCCTTGCCGACGGGCTGCCGCTGAAGGACGCATTGCGCCGGGCTGCCGTTGCCGGCGCGCTCGCCTGCCTGGAGCCCGGCGCCCAACCGGCCATTCCCATCCGCGCCGACGTGGATGCGGCAGCGGCGCAGTAAGCTGGACAAGACCTCGCCGCTATGCATCCTGAGCGGTAGAGGGAGGCGCCCGTAATGTCGCTCGAAACCTACACCGCCTATGTCGTCGTCTGTCTCATTGCCACCGTCGTTCCCGGCCCGACGAACATGCTGATCGTCGCCAACGGCATGCGCCACGGCATCGGCGCGGGCCTTCTCAATGTCGCCGGCACATTGGCCGGCCTTACGGTCATGATCACCGTCGCCGGCGTTGGGCTGACGTCGCTCATCGAGTTGGCCGGCCATTGGTTCACCTGGGTCAAACTGGCCGGTGCGGCCTATCTGTGCTGGATCGGCTGGAAGATGATCCGCGCAAGCGGCGAGCCGGCGGGCAGCACGGCGGTATCAAAGCCGCGCCGCGGCTTTTTCCTGCAGGGGCTTCTCGTCTCGCTCGGCAATCCCAAGCAGCTTCTCTTCTTCGGTGCCCTGCTGCCGCAATTCATCGATCCGGCAGGCAACCACGTGCTGCAAATCGCCGTGCTCGGCGGCACCGCGCTCGCATTCTCTCTGCTTTCCGACGGCAGCTATGCCATCGCCTCCGGCAGCATCGGCCGCAGGCTCGGCGCAAATGCCATGCGCCGCATCGGGCGCGTCGGCGGCACCTTCCTCATCGGCGGCGGCCTGTGGCTCGCCTTTGCACGGGCAAGATAGGCTTCTAAAGCCGTCCCAGCCGCTCCGTCAGCAGCGCGAAGAAGCCGTCGTCGTCGATGCCGCGCATGACGAGGGCGTTCTTCGGCCGTTCGGTCACGCCCCACCAGTCGATCACCGTCATGCCCATGGTCAGCTCCGAGCCCGTCTCGACGCTCACATTGCATGTGCGCCCTTTGAAGAGGCCGGGTTCGAGCAGATAAGCGATCACACAAGGATCGTGCAGCGGCCCACCGTCGGAACCGTATTTCTCCTCATCGAAGCGCTCGAAGAATTCGAGCATTTCGGCCGTGGCGACACCTACCCGCGTGCCGAGATCGCGGATGGCGGCGACGCGCTTTTGCATCGTCAGCGCCTGGTGGGTGACGTCGAGCGGCATCATGACGACGGGAATACCGGAGCGGAACACGACGTCGGCCGCGTGCGGATCGACATAGATATTGAACTCGGCCGTCGGCGTGACATTGCCGCCTTCGAAGAAGCCGCCGCCCATCATGACGATCTCCTTGACGCGCGGTGCGATCTTCGGTTCGCGCACCAGCGCCAGTGCGACGTTGGTGAGCGGCCCCAGTGTACACAAGATGATCTCGCCAGCCGCGTGCTCCATCAGCGTCTCGATGAGAAAGTCGACCGCGTGCGCTTTCATCAGCGGCATTTGCGGCTCCGGCAGATCCGGCCCGTCGAGCCCTGTCTTGCCGTGCACCTCCTCGGCGGTCACCAGCTCGCGCACCATGGGGCGGATGGCGCCGGCATAGACCCTGGTCTCCGGCCGGCCGGCCAGCTCGCACACCTTGCGCGCGTTCTTCTCCGTCAGCGCCAGCGGCACGTTGCCGGCCACCGCCGTTATCCCAAGCACGTCGAGCTCTGGGCTTGCCAGCGCCAGCAGGATGGCCACGGCGTCGTCCTGGCCGGGATCCGTGTCGATGATGATCTTTCGCGCCTGGCGCACGGGTTCTCCAATCCTTCTTGAATCCGCAAAAGTAATCAACCATATCAAGGCTACGGGCAAAAACGCCATTCGGGTTTTTGCTTGTCCACGTCGCTCTTTGAGGACAGGAACAGATGACGCGCATGACGCCTTTCTCGAACCCGCTTCTTTTGGGGTTCGACAGTATGGAAAAGACGCTCGAGCGGATCGCCAAGTCGGGCGACAGCTATCCCCCGTACAATATTGAGCGCATCCGCAATTCGGAAGGGCGGAACGAGCGCCTGCGCATCACGCTGGCGGTGGCCGGCTTTGCCGAGCAGGACCTGGAGGTCACGACCGAGGAAAACCAGCTCGTCGTGCGTGGTCGACAGAACGACGACGCCGAGCGCGAGTATCTGCATCGCGGCATCGCTGCTCGCCAATTCCAGCGTGTCTTCGTCTTGGCCGACGGCATGCGGGTCCTGAACGCAGAGCTCAAAAACGGGCTTCTGGCCATCGATCTCGACAGGCCTCAGCCGGAACGGCTGGTGCAGAAAATAGACATTTCGGTGAAGGACTGACGGCCGCGAAGCTGCGTTTTCGACGCAACCACGAGGCTCTTGGCGGGTTGGGCCGCTATGGACGGCCCGCAAAATAGGAGGCTGACATGACTGAGAACGAACGCAAGATCACCGTGACCCAGCAGCAGCTGGCCCATATCGGCGAAGGCGCGGTTGCCTATATGCGCGAGATGGACGCCGAGGACCTGAAGGGCAAGTTCCCGGGTGTGCCGGATATGGCGCCGGGCACCAAGCTGTGGGCTCTGTTCGCCGCCAACGGACAGCCCATCCTCTTGGCCGACGCCCGCGACGCCGCGCTTGCCGGAGCGTTCGAGAACGACCTGCAGCCGGTCAGCCTGCACTAAGCGGCCGACCGCGGCTCTCCCGCCTAGCTCCCTGTAACGCAGCGGGCCTGACGGCTATTACGCCGTAGCGCGTTTGCAACCGTCGGGCGGCCATGCCAAAGAATTTGGCATGGGAAAGCTGACGCGCAAGGACGGGCGGGCGTGAAGCCTAGAGAAGCGGAAAAGCCGAAGAGTTTCATTGTCGGTGGAGCGGAGATTGCCGCTCCGCCGCTTCAGCCGGCGCTCTATCTCGTCGCCACCCCGATCGGCAACCTCTCCGACATCACGCTGCGCGCGCTGGAAACGCTTGCCGGGGCCGATATGCTGGCCTGCGAGGACACGCGGGTAACACGGGTGCTGCTTCAACGCTACGGCATCCGCCGGCGTATGACAGCCTATCACGAGCACAACGAGGCCGAGGCCGCGCCGCGGCTGATTGCGGCAATCGAGGAGGGAAAGAGCGTGGCGCTCGCCAGCGACGCCGGCACGCCGCTCGTCTCCGATCCTGGTTTCCGATTGGTGCAAGCGGCGCAGGAAAAGGGGCTGCGAGTCGTGCCGGTGCCAGGACCTTCGGCTGTTCTGGCAGCGCTTACAGCCTCCGGCCTGCCAACGGATTCTTTTTTGTTTGCCGGGTTTCTTCCGGCCAAGACAAGGCAGCGCGAGAATCGGCTCGAAGCTCTCGCGGCGGCACCGGCGACGCTGGTGTTTTTCGAGTCGCCGCGCCGGCTGGCCGCGAGCCTGGGGGCTATGGAGGGGGTGCTCGGTAAGCGCCAGGCAGCGGTGGCGCGGGAGCTGACCAAGGCCTTCGAGGAGGTACGGCGAGGGACGCTGGACGCCCTTGCCGCGCACTATGCGGAAGCCGGAGCGCCGAAGGGCGAAGTGGTGGTCTGCGTGGCGCCGCCCGGCGAGGCGGGACCGGCGGATGCCGAGGAGACGGATCGGCTGCTTCTGGCGCTTGCGGCTGAAATGCCGGCAGCGAAGGCGGCGGGCGAGGCAGCACGCATGACAGGCGGAAGGAAGTCCGAGCTCTATCAGCGGCTCTTAGAATTGAAAGAGGGGCGGGGTGGGGACTGACGGGCTGAAGAAGCGGCAGCGGGCCTACCGCAAGGGCCACCGCGGCGAGTGGCTGGCCGCGCTTGCCCTGGTTCTGAAGGGGTATCGCATCGTCGCCCGGCGCTTTCGTACCCCGCTGGGCGAGATCGATCTGATCGCGCGGCGCGGCAATCTTGTCGCCATCGTCGAGGTGAAGGCGCGGCCGACGCTGGAGCAGGCGATGGAGGCGGTGGGATATACGGCGCAACGGCGGATCGATGCCGCCGCAAGCCTATGGCTTGCCCGCCAGCCGCACTATGCCAGTCTCAGCCTACGCTACGATCTCGTGGCGGTGCTGCCGCGGCGCTGGCCGGTGCATGTGGAGAACATCTACACCAGTAGCTGACTTGCTCGGCCCTTGCGCGGGATTTTGCGCAGGCGCATTCTGTTTCCCTTCAAACAGCCAGCAGGGGAATGAGCGCCATGTGCCATCATTGCGTCACCGAGAGCGTTAAATCGCGCATGCTCAGCCGTCGTGATTTCTTCCGCACGTCCGCCGCCGCAGGCGCCGCCGCGGCGGTGGTGTCCATTCCGAAACCTTTGCTCGCGCAGAGCGCGAGCAGGGTGGAAGACATGACCCATGAGTTGCACGAAGGCTTTCCCACCTACTTCGGGGAACAGCAGTTCTTCCTCGATCAGAAGTTCAACTACGCGGATCACAAGTTCAACATCAACGAGTGGCGTCTCAACGAACATACGGGGACCCACATGGATGCGCCGCTGCATTTCTCGGAGGACGGCCTGTCGGTGGCGGAAATTCCGGTGGGCGGTCTCGTCTGCCCGCTCGCCGTCATCGATATCCGCGAGAAGGCATCGGCGGACCCGGACGCGCAGGTGACGCCCGAGGACATCGAGGCGTGGGTCTCTGCCAGTGGCGAAATTCCCGACGGGGCCTGTGTGGCCATGCTGTCGGGCTGGGGCGCGCACGTATCGAGCGACAAGTTCCGCAACGTCGGAGACGACGGCAAGACGATGCATTTCCCCGGCTTCCACATCGAAGCCGTAGAGATGCTGATGGAAGAGGCCCGTGCCAGGGGCATCGCGGTCGACACGCTGTCGCTCGACCATGGTCCCTCCCCGGATTTCGCGGTGCACTATGCCTGGCTGCCGTCCGGGCGCTGGGGGCTGGAATGCATCGCCAATCTGGAGTCCCTGCCGGCCAGCGGCGCGACGCTGATCGTCGGTGCGCCGAAGGTCCGGGGTGGTTCGGGCGGGCCGGCGCGCGTCTTCGCGATGGTTTGACGGGCGACTAGAGCAATTCCAGGAAAAGTGGAAACCGGTTTCCGTCCGGAATTGCGACAAAACAAAGAGTTAGACCAGTTCATCGATTCCGTGAAACGATGAACTGGTCTAACGGCGGCTCACCTGCATGGGCAGGCCGCCCTGGGGCTGGGTGGTGAGCTTCTGCACCGGCCAGGGTTTGGTCTCGGGCAGAAGGTCGAAGCGATAGCGCGACATCAGGGTGGCCATGGCGATGACCGCTTCCTGCATGGCGAAGGTGGCACCGATGCATACGCGCGGGCCGGCGCCGAAAGGGAGATACTGGAAACGGCCGATCTGCTCGCGGTTTTCGGGATGGAAACGAGAAGGGCGGTAGGCCTCCGGGTCGTCCCACAGCTTGCGGTGGCGGTGCACCGTCCACGGCATGACGAGCACCTGCATACCTTTCGGAATCTCCAGATCCGCATAGGTGTCGCCGTGGATGGCCTCGCGGTTGATGGAGGGGGCCGGCGGATAAAGCCGCATCGCCTCCTCGAAGGCGGCACGCGCGAGCGGCATCAGGTCGAGCCATTTCACCGGATCCGGCTCCGAGGCGAGTACCGCGTCGATCTCGGCCTCTATGCGGGCCCGTTCCTCCGGCAGGTTGGCAAGGCAGTAGAAGGTCCAGCCGAGCGCCCGTGCCGTGGTCTCGTGACCGGCGCCGATGAAGGTGATGATGTTGTCTTCGATCTCCTGGCGGGTGAGGCCGTCCGGGCCTTCGGCGCGGAGCAGGAGGGTCAGGAAGTCTTCGGGTGCTTCGTCCTTCCGCGCCAGCTTCTCCTTTCGCATTTCCATGGTGCGGGCGACGATGTCGCGGAAGAAGGCGAGCGAGTTGCGGCCGAGAATCCGGGTGACGCGCGGCAGCCAGTCGGGGGCGCCGAGAAGGTCGAGCGGATCGACACGGCCCATGGTCTCGAACAGGCGGTCGACCTGGTGGGCAAAGCTGTCCGGCTCGCCGGCGATCTCGCCGGAGAACAGAGTCTCGGCGAGTATGTCGAAGGTGAGCATGGTCATGTCGCGCGAGACGTCGGTCGTGCCGCCGATTCTCTCCTCGTAGCGCTCGGCGAACGCCTCGGCCTCCTTCAGCATGGGCCCTGCAAAGCCGGCGATATGACGTGGGGTGAAGACCGGGGCCATGGCCTTGCGCGAGCGCCGCCACACCTCGCCCTCTGCGGTGAGCAGCCCGTCGCGCAGGATGGGCCGGAGGATCTTTTGGCGCACGCGCGCCATCTTGTAGTTCTTCGCATTGTCTACAAGGATGTGGCGAATGAGGCCGGGATCGTTGGCGATCAGCAGCGGCCCGCCGATGCCGCCGCTGATCGAGATCCACGGTTCGTTGTAGGAAGGCTCCCCCCACAGCTCCAGCGGATTGCGGTAGACGATACGCATCATCTGAAGCGTCGAGGGTGGCTTCTGCCGCGGGCTCGGCGCCGGCGGGCGGAAGGAGGCGGTCGCGGTGTCCATCGGCGTTCCCATCTGCCGATATAGCTAAGCCCTGGGGGGCGGACGTGCAATCGCGATGGTGCCGTCTGGAACGTGGACCACGTCACGATGTTGGGGACGGGATGTCACCGACAGAGGAGTACAGCCATGAACTGGGATCAGATCGAAGGGAACTGGGAGCAATTCAAGGGCAAGGCGCAGCAACAGTGGGGCAAGCTCACCAATGACGATCTCGATGTCGTCAAGGGCAACCGCCACGAGCTGGCTGGCCGCATCCAGGAACGTTACGGCAAGGCCAAGGAAGAGGCCGAGCGAGAAATCGACGCGTGGCTGTCACGCCACTAATCAATTGATCCTGCAGCGGAAAGTCGCTGCAGGATCGCCCCGAAGTATCATTCCCCGCCGGAGAGGCAGTCCGCGAGTGCCGTCGTCATGTTGTCGATCAGTGTGAAGTAGAGCTCGGGACCATCCTCGATATCGGCGCCGAGCGGATCGAGCACACCGGAACGGGCACCGGTGCCCTCGGCCACTACCTGAACCACCTTCGGCTCGAACTGCGGTTCGCTGAAGACGCAGGCAGCGTCCAATTCGGCGATCTTGTCGTGGATCTCGCCGATACGGCGGGCGCCAGGCTGCACATCGGGATTCACTGTGATGGAGCCGGTGGCGGGGATGTCGAACCGCCGCTCGAAATACTGGTAGGCGTCGTGGAAGACGACAAACGGCTTTCCACGCACGGCCGCGAGCTTCTCGTTCGTCTCCGCGATCAGCGTATCGAAGCGGGCATCGAGCGCGGCGACGTTCTCTTCATAGGCCGTCTTGTTGTCCGGGTCGGCCTGCGAAAGTGCGTCGGCGATCCGCCTTACCATTGCGCGCGCGTTCTCCGGGTCGAGCCACAGATGCATGTCCGCTTCCTCATGGGCATGGTCCTCATGCTCTTCCCCCTCCTCGTCATGCATCTCCCCATGCTCTTCGTGGTGGTCCTCTTCCGCCGCGTGCTCCTCGTGATCGTCATCCTCGTCATGGGCGTGTGCCTCGAAGGCGCCGCCTTCGCGCGGCTCGAGCAGGGTGAGGCCGGGCACCTCGGAGAGTTCGACCGTCATGGCGTCGCCGGCAAGCGATTCCAGCGGCTTTTCCAAAAAAGTCTCCAGGCCGGGGCCGACCCAGAAAACGACCTTCGCCTCCTCCAGCGTGCCGGCCTCAGAGGGGCGCATGGTATAGGTGTGAGGGGAGCCGGCGCCCTTGACCAGAAGCTGCGGCTCGCCGATGCCCTGCATCACCGCGGCGACCAGCGAATGCACTGGCTTGACGGAAGCGACGACGCCTTCGGCCGCGTTGGCATGGGCAGCCGCGAACACAGTGGCAAGCGCCGATGCGAGAAGGAGCAGGCGGGATTTCTTCATCATCCAGGTTTCCCTCATTGTGCAGTCTTTGAAAGAGGTTTGGGAATGTTATGGTATTACATTCCGATTGCGTAACGCTATAACGTGTGCCATATGCATTGGCAAGAAGGTGCGGGAAAAGAAATGCTGCAATCTACCGCCGGAGATGCCGAGCCGCTGGTCGAGATGAAGAATGCCGGCGTTCGTCGCGGCGGGCGCTGGCTTGTGCGCGGGGTGGACCTTACCGTGCGGCGCGGCGAGATCGTCACCCTTATCGGCCCGAACGGCTCCGGCAAGAGCACGACTGTGAAAGCCGCCATCGGCGTCACTGCGCCGGACGAAGGCACGGTGCGGCGCGCGCCGGCGCTCAAGGTCGGCTATGTGCCTCAGAAGGTGACGATCGACTGGACGCTGCCGCTCAGCGTCGAGCGGCTGATGCGGCTTACCGGGCCGCTGGAACGCGGCGAGATGGAAGATGCGCTGAAGGCGGCGGGAATCGCGCACTTGGCGGGCGCCGAGGTGCAGACGTTGTCTGGCGGCGAGTTCCAGCGCGCGCTGTTGGCCCGTGCGCTCGTGCGCAAGCCGGATCTTCTGGTGCTCGACGAGCCGGTGCAAGGAGTAGATTTCTCCGGCGAGATCGCGCTTTACCAGCTCATCCGCGAAATCCGCGACCGCACTGGATGCGGCATCCTTCTGATCTCCCACGACCTGCACGTGGTGATGGCCGAGACGGATACAGTCATCTGTCTGAACGGCCACGTGTGCTGCCGCGGAACGCCGGAGAACGTGTTGAAAAGCCCGGAATATGTGCGGCTGTTCGGCGCGCGCGCGGGTGACACCCTGGCGATCTACCACCACCATCACGATCACACGCACCTACCTGACGGGCGCGTGCGCCTGGCCGACGGCACGGTCGCCGAGCATCACGTGCACGATCACCCTGAGGGGGCGAAGGAAAAGCACGATGCTGGATGACTTTTTCACGCGGGCGATGGTGGCCGGCATCGGCCTGGCGCTGACGGTGGGACCGCTCGGCTGTTTCGTCGTATGGCGGCGCATGGCCTATTTCGGCGATACGATGGCTCATTCCGCCCTGCTCGGCGTCGCGCTCGCCTTCCTGTTCCAGATCAACCTGATGGCCGGCGTCTTCATCGTCGCCACGCTGGCCTCGGTGGCGCTCCTCTTCCTGCAACGGCGGGGCGCTCTGTCGACCGACGCACTGCTCGGCATCCTTTCCCACTCCACGCTGGCGCTGGGGCTGGTCATGGTCGCTTTCATGAGCTGGATCAGGATCGACCTCATGGGCTTTCTCTTTGGCGATATCCTGGCCGTCTCGCGCTTCGACATCGCCATGATCTATGGTGGCGGCGCTCTGGTGCTCGGCGTGCTCGCCTGGCTATGGCGGCCGCTCCTGGCGGCCACCGTCAACACCGAGATCGCCGAGGCCGAGGGCCTGCGGCCGGAGCGGGCGCGCTTCATCTTCATGCTCCTGATGGCCGCCATCATCGCTATCGCCATGAAGATCGTCGGTATCCTTCTGATCACCTCGCTTCTCATCATACCGGCGGCGGCCGGACGCCGCTTCGCCGCCACGCCCGAGGGCATGGCGATCGCCGCCTCGCTGGCCGGCGTATTGGCGGTGGTCGGCGGGCTGTCGGCTTCGCTCAATTTCGATACGCCGTCGGGACCGTCGATCGTGGTCGCGGCGCTCGTTCTCTTTCTCTTGAGCCTCGTGCGGTTGCCGGAACGGCGCGGCACCGGTCAAACGGGTGAGACTTCATGACTTCCCATCCCGACCTGACGAAGAACCAGACCCTGGTGCTGAAAGCCTTGGACAAGGCCGAAGCGCCGCTCAGCGCCTACACCATCCTCGACAGGCTGCGCGACGATGGCTTTCGCGCGCCGCTGCAGGTCTACCGCGCGCTCGGAAAATTGCAGGAGTTCGGCCTCGTCCACCGGCTGGAGAGCATCAATGCCTTCGTTGCCTGCTGCCAGCCCCACGGACACAGGCACGAGATGACTGCCTTCGCCATCTGCCGGACATGCGGAAAGGTGGACGAGTTCTCCGATACGGCAGTGGAGGAGAGGCTGGGTGAGTGGGTGCGCGCCCATCGCTTCAAGCCGGTCAAGACCACTATCGAGATCAGTGGCGATTGCGCGGATTGCGCCGCGCACGATCCCGGCTGAGCAGCGGCCTGAAGGACGCACTTTTCGGGATCATGCTCTAATTGACAAGCCCGTTCTGGGAAAGCTGGATGCCGGCAGGGCCCAGAATGATGGCGAAGAGGACCGGCAGGAAGAACAGGATCATAGGCACTGTCAGCTTAGGCGGCAGGGCGGCGGCCTTCTTTTCCGCAGCGTTCATGCGCGCCTCACGGCTCTCTTCGGCGAGCACGCGCAGCGCATGGCCCACCGGCGTGCCATAGCGCTCGGCCTGGATGAGCGCCTGCGAGACACTCTTCACTGATTCCAGCCCCGTGCGGGCGGCGAGGTTCTCATAGGCCTGCCGACGTTCCTGCAGGAAGGAGAGCTCGGCATTGGTGAGCACGAATTCCTCGGCCAATGCCACCGACTGGGCGCCGATCTCCTGGGATACGCGGTGGAAGGCAGCCTCCACCGACATGCCGGACTCCACGCAGATCAGGAGGAGGTCCAGCGCGTCCGGCCAGGCCATCTGGATGGACTGCTTGCGTTTCGACGCCTTGTTGGAGACGTAGAGCACCGGCGCGTAGAAGCCGGCATAGGCGGCCAGGATGCACACGAAGACCTTGATGAAAAGCGGCTGCTCGGCGAGCGCGCCCAGCACGAAGACATAGAAGCCGGCAAGCGCCACGCCGACGAAGGGCAACATGAGGCGGAAGAAAAGGAACTTTGTCAGCGGGTTTTGGCCGCGAAAGCCGGCCGTCCGTAGCTTGGCGAGCGTCGCTTCGTCGGCTAGGGCGCGGCGCAGGTCCAGGCGGTCGACGATGCTGCGCATGGACGATGCATCGGTCTGGCGCAAGCCGCCACGCCGCTTGGCCTCGGCCTCGGCGGCCAGGCGTGCGCGCTGCCTGGCCCTCAGTTCCTCGCGCTCCAGCGCGACGGACTTCATGCGCGAGCGCAGATTGTCGCTGCCCACCACCGGCAGCAGCGTGAACACGGTAGCGAACACGGCGATGGAGACCAGCAGAGCGATCAGGAAGCTGGGGTCGGTGATCGCGTCGACGACATTGTCCGCCATCGCTTACACCTCGAAATTCATCATCTGACGCATCACGAAGATGCCGATGCTCATCCACAGCGCCGAGACGCCGAGGATCAGATGGCCGGTGCTGGTGGTGAACAGCGGCATGATGTAGCCGGGGCTCGTAAGATAGACGAGAAAGGCGACGATGATGGGCAGGGCGCCGATGATGACGGCGGAGGCCTTGGCCTCCATGGAAAGCGCCTGCACCTTGGCCTTCATCTTCTTGCGGTCGCGCAGGACGCGCGAGAGATTGCCCAGCGCCTCCGACAGGTTGCCGCCGGCCTGGCTCTGGATCTGAATAACGATGCCGAAGAAGCCCGCCTCGGGGCAGGGCATGGTCTCGGTCATGCGCATGGTGGCTTCCGCCATGGGTAGGCCAAGCTGCTGGGATTCGACGATGCGGCGGAACTCGGTGCGCACCGGCTCCTGGGCCTCGGCGGCGATCATGCGCACCGCGTCGTTGAGCGGCAGGCCCGACTTGACCGCGCGCACGATGACATCGAGCGCGTTGGGAAACTCGGCCAGAAACGCCTTGACCCGGCGCTTGCGTATGAAGGCGACAATCCACCGGGGCAGGCCGAGGGCACCGACCAGAAGAGCGCCAGGCAGCGCCAGCATCGGCGCGCCGAGCAGAAAGACAACGAATGTGAGAAGCAGTCCGCTGACAGCAGACAGGAGGTAGAACCGCTCGATGCTCATCGCCAGGCCGGCCTGTCGCAGCCGGGTCTTCATGGGTGGCCGGGTGGTGTAACGGTCGCGGTTCTTCTGCTTGTTCTCCAGATCCTTGAGCGAATCCTGGACCGACTTGCGCCGCTTCGCGGCCTCCGCCAAGCGGTCGCGCGAAACTCTGACCGCGCCGCGATCGGTCTCCGCCTTCTTCACCGATTCCAGTCTGCGACCGGCCTTTTTCTCGTTGGAGATGGCGGTGAACATCAGCGCATAGGCGACCGCTCCCGCGCTGAAGGTAGCGAGCACAATGAAGGCCAGGGTAGCGATGTCCAGGCCGAACATCAGCTGGCCGCCTTTTCCATGGCTTCCAGGGCGGCGGCCAGGCGCGTCTCTTCGCCGTAATAGCGGGCGCGATCCCAGAAGGCGGGCCGTCCGATGCCGGTGGATATGTGCTGGCCATGGATACGGCCGGCCGAATCCTCGCCCTTCATGTCGTAAAGAACGAGATCTTGGGTGATGATGACATCGCCTTCCATGCCCACCACTTCCGTGATGTGCGTGATGCGGCGTGAGCCATCGCGCAGGCGCGCAGCCTGGATGATGACGTCGACGGAGCCGACAATGATCTCTCGCACCGTCTTTTGCGGCAGGGAAAAGCCCCCCATCGCCACCATGGACTCCATGCGGTTCAAGCATTCGCGCGGGCTGTTGGCGTGGATGGTGCCCATGGAGCCGTCATGGCCGGTGTTCATCGCCTGCAAAAGATCGAACACCTCAGGCCCGCGCACCTCACCGACGATGATGCGCTCGGGGCGCATGCGCAGGCAGTTCCTGACGAGGTCGCGCATGGTCACTTCGCCCTCGCCTTCCAGGTTAGGCGGGCGGGTCTCCAGCCGCACCACGTGCGGCTGCTGCAGTTGCAGCTCGGCCGAATCCTCGCAGGTGATTATGCGCTCGTCGCGGTCGATATAGTTGGTGAGGCAGTTCAGAAGCGTCGTCTTGCCCGAGCCCGTGCCTCCGGAGATGACGATATTGCAGCGCACGCGGCCCATGATCTTCAGGACCTCCGCCCCCTCCGGCGAGATGGCGCCGTAGCGGACGAGCTGATCGAGCGTCAGCTTGTCCTTTTTGAACTTGCGGATGGTGAGCGAAGCGCCGTCGATGGCCAGTGGCGGGGCGATGACGTTAACACGCGAGCCGTCGGGCAGGCGCGCATCGCAGATGGGGCTCGACTCGTCGACACGCCGGCCAACCTGGCTGACGATGCGCTGGCAGATGTTCAAGAGCTGCTGGTTGTCGCGGAAGCGGACGTTGGTCTGTTCGACCTTGCCGTCCACCTCGATATAGACCTTTCTGGCGCCGTTCACCATGATGTCGGCGATCTCGTCGCGCGCCAGAAGCGGCTCCAGCGGGCCAAAGCCGAGCACATCGTTGCAGATGTCCTCGAGCAGCTCTTCCTGCTCGGAGATCGACATCGCGAAGTTCTTTATGGCGATGATATCGTTGACGATATCGCGGATTTCTTCGCGCGCGCTGTCGGCATCGAGCTTGGCGAGCTGCGACAGGTCGATGGTGTCTATCAGTGCGGAGAAGACCTGGCTTTTCGTGTCGTAGTAGCTTTCGCTGCGCGCCATCGGTGCGCGCGGCGCCGGCGTTGCAGCAGGCTGCACCGGCCCCGGCGACGGTTTCGCAAGCCCATCGATGCCGGTGGCAAGCACGGCAGACGGCTCCGGGCGCTCCGGCGCAAGCAGCGCGTCGCCATCCTCGGCGGGACGGGAGGGCGGAACCGGCGCTACCGGTCCCCTCGATCCGCCGACCGTGCTGTTGGAGCTTCTCTTGCCGAACATGTGCCTTTGCCGTTTTGCTTTACGTCTTCAGGTGCAGGCGGTCGAGCAGTCCGGCAAGGCCGGACTTCTTCTTCACTTTGATCTCGCGCCGGCCAGTGAGGATGTAGGCGATGTCGTTCATCGTCTGCACGATGGGGTGATTGTGGTCCATTTCACCCAGCATGCGCCCGTTGTTGGCGGCGTTGCCGAAGAGTTGCGGCTCGAACGGAATGACGGCCAGCGGCGCAATGCCGAGCGGCTCGGCGAAATCGTCGGCGCTGATCTCCGGCCGCTTCGGCACGTTCGCCTGATTGATGACGAGCTTTGGCGGCCCGTCGTTAGGGCGCAGCTTGGCTAAAGTGTCGACAAGGTTCTTTGTATTGCGCAGGTTGGCCAGCTCCGGCGTCGCGGTGATGACCACCTCATCGGCGCGCGCCAGCGTGGTCTGTGACCAGCTCGTCCACAGATGTGGCACGTCGAGAACCACCAGCGGAGCCGTGCGCTGCGCGGTGTCGATAATCTGGGCGAAGGCTTCGGCGTCGAAATCGTAGGTACGGTCCAGCGTCGAGGGAGCCGCGAGCAGCGACAGGCGCTCGGCACACTGTGCCAGAAGACGGTCGAGATAGACTTCGTCGATCCTCTCGGGAGAGAAGACAGCCTCGGCGATCCCCTGCGCCGGATCCTGGTCGAAATTGATGTTGGCCGTGCCGAAGGGCAGATCCAGGTCGGCGACGACGACCTCGCCCTCGAACAGCGCCGACATGGTCCAGGCCAGATTGTGCGCCAGCGTGGAGGAGCCGACGCCGCCCTTGGCGCCGACGAAGGCGATCGAACGGCCGACCGGCTCTGCCTCCGGATCGACGAAGATGCCGGCGATGACACTGACGATGTCGGCCATGGAGATGGGCGCCACGACATATTCGGAGACGCCGGCGCGGGTGAGCTCGCGGTAGAGCCATACGTCGTTGTAGTGGCCGACGATCACCACCTTGGTGCTCGCGTCGCAAACCTCTGCCAGCTCCGTGAGCGAGGCCAGGAGGTCCTTGGGTTCGCCTCGCGATTCCAGGATGATCAGGTTGGGCGTGGCCGCTGTCTGGTAGAACTCGACCGCCGTGGAAAGGCCGCCCATATGCACCTTGAGATGGGCCTTGGCCATGCGCCGGTCCTCGCCGGCGCGCTCGATCGGGTTCGCCACGGCCTCTGTTTCGCAGAAGGCCTGGATGGAGATGCGCGGCACCGGGCGCAGGGACTGCAGCACCGCGTCGGCTTCCGCCGCCGTCGTCTCCGGATGGCTCGTCTCGTAGGCTAGGCTACTCATATCCGTGTGCCCTCGATTAGGCGATTAGTAGTCGATTTCAGATCGCGCCCGGAAATTGTCGTCCACCTCGCGTGCCTTGTAGTCGCCGATGGCCGAATCCCTGTTTTCCGCATCGATCGGCGTCATCTTGCGGGGGCCGAGGAAATCGGCCGGATTGGCCACCTGGGCGGCCAGGTTGTTTTGGTAGGAGCAGCCGAAATTGGCGTAGTTTCGGTTCTCCGTGGTGTCCATCAGATCCTCCGGCCAGCGTCCGCACGGGCCGACGGTGGCCTTTACCACCGGATAGGCGAGGCGGATCGGCGGCGTCTCGCTCGGCCCGGCCTGGTAAGCCAGGATCTGAACATGCCCCTTCGGCACGCCGTATCTGTGCAGAAGGGCCGCAAAGTCGTTTGAGACGCTTTGCGCGGCGGCGGAATTGGCCGCGCCTTCTGGGATTAGCATCGTCACCACGGCGCCGCCGCTGTCCTCGTAGCGGTCGAGGAACCCTCCAAGCGCCGCCTTCTGCTGCCACGTCATGCGGTGGGAGGAGGCGCCGACGGGAAGATCCAGCACCTCGTCCTTTTCCTCGATCACGATGGGGTGCCTGGTGCGGTAGTCGTCCGGCACCGCGCCCACGACGACGGAATCGCGCTTGGCACAGCCGGAGAGCACGCCTGCCACGGCGATGACGACCAGCGGCAAAAGCCCCCTCTTCACCCGCAAATCGAACATGGCAGCCGGCCTCCGATCACTTGTAGATGTAGCCGACGACGCCGTGGTAGCGGCCGTCGGGAAGGTTGGTCTTCATCGTCCCGTAGACGCGGTTGACGCGGCCGAGAAAGATGCCCGCGCCGTCGCTGGGCGGGTTGAAATTGTCATCCGGCTTGGCAAGCGCCATGCGCGCCGTCGGTCGCGCCAGATAGGGCGTCACGATGATGACCAGCTCCGTCTCGTTGCGCACGAAATCGCGACTGCGGAAGAGCGTGCCGAGAACAGGCAGCTTGGAGAGGCCAGGCAGGCCGTTGATGGCCTGCCGCACGTCATCCTGTACGAGCCCGGCGATCATCATGGAGCCACCGGAAGGAAGCTCGACCGTGGTGTCGGCGAGGCGCTTGCGGATGGAAATCATGGTCATTCCCGGAAGCCTCCGAGACACCGAACCTTCAAGCGTGGCCGATCCCTGGGTTGTCGGCTCGGAGACCGAGGTCCTCATCTTCAGGCTGATGCGGCCAGGCGAAAGGACGGTCGGCTGGAATTCGAGACCGATGCCATATTCCAGGCGCTCTATGTCGTAGGTTAGTTGGCCGTCTTGGTTCTCTTCGGAGACGGCGCTCGACCGTCCCGTCACGATGTTGAATTCCCCGCCTACCCTGAACGTGGCTTTTTCGCCGGAAACCGCCGTAAGTGTCGGCTCCGCAAGCGTCTTCATGACACCCGACTGCTCCATGGCATTGAGATATCCGGCGAGTGTCGATCCGGCGAGCGACAAGCCCGACGAAGAAAGGGGCTTGCCGAGCCCGTAGGAGTTTTCGCTGATGGCGCCCCAGCTTATCCCGTCGACATTGCCGGAGCCGATCATATTCACGCCGAGCTGCTTCATCACCGAGCGGCTGACCTCGGCGACGGTGACCTTCAGCGTCACCTGATCCTCGCCGACGATCTGCAACATGTTGACGATCTGGCTCTGCTGGCGCCGGCTGTCCGGGTTGTTGATGGTCACGCCGCCCCCGTCCGTCGGTGCGGCAGCCGTCTGGGAATACTGACCCGTGGTCGCCTCGCCGCCGGTGACGAAGATCTGCGCAAGCTGTGCGGCGCGCGAGGCATCGAGCGGTGTCTCCACCGTTCCGGTGAGCACCACATTGTCATTGATGAGCTCGACGGTGATGTCGGAATTGGGGATATAGCGCTTCAGATAGTCTTCAAGGCCGGCGACATCGCGCTCGACGGCGACGTCGAGGCTGGCGATCTGCTCGCCGCTCGGGCCGAAGACGAAGATGTTCGTCTCTCCTACCTGCTTGCCGAACAGATAGATGCGCCGCGCCGTGCGGGTAATGGCGTCGGCGACGGCCGGGTTGGCGACAAGGATGTCGTAGGCGTCGCGCGGCAGGTCGACGACCAGGGACTTGTTGAGGCCGAGCTTGACGCGCTGTGTGGCGCGCGTGCCGTCGATACCGACCGTGGCTTGCGCGGCTGCGGTGGAAACGACCGCGGGCATCGCTGCGGATAACATCGTACAGGCGAGCGCTGCAAGGACGGCGGACAGCCCGACGCCGCCTTTCGTGGCCCGCCGGTCGATGCTGATAGGCATGCTCTCGCTCCTGCTCATTTGCGGGTACCTACGACGGACACTTCACCCGACTTTATGAGGCGCACGGTGTTGCCCCGGCCCAGCCCGTTGACGAGGTAAAGCCCGTTGTCGCCGATGTCCTCGTTGGCATCGGCGACGGAGCGCAATGCGAGGGTAAGGCGGTCCGCCATCTGCTGGGCGACGGTGATGACCTCCGCTTGCTCGGGCGAGAGCTCGAGTGTGGCCGTCTCGCCGACCTTGACGCGGCGCCCTTCCTCGTCCTCCTGGATGGTTTGGTCGATTGCCAGAACCCGAATATTCTCAAGGATCGTTTCGGTAACGAAACCGCCTGCAGCCGATGCTTCCTCGGAGCGTCGCGTCATGATGACGTCGACGCGGTCGTTGGGCAGGATGAAGCCGCCGGCCGAGGTGTCGGCGGCGATCTGGGTTGCCACCGCCCGCTTTCCCGGCGGCAGGATCGCCGCCATGAAGCTCTGGCCTTCGCCGATGAGCCTGCTGCGCCTGACGGGCTCGCCTGCAAAGAGGTTCAGCCGCGCGACGGAGTTGCGCAGATTCTCCACGGCGTCCGGTTCTTCGGCACGGGTGATGAAATTGTCATTCAAGGCGTCGGTCGGCCAAGCCTGCCAGCGCACGGCACTGCCCAGCATCTCGCCCATCGGCACGTCCTGAGCAGTCACCATAACGTCGACGAGATCGATTTGCGGCTCGGGCGCCGTATCGACAACCACCTGTTGTGTCGGGGCCGTCAGGTTCTTGGCCATATAACCCGCGCCGATGGCCGCGACGACGGCCACCCCCAATATGACGATGCGGGATTTATTCATTGCTCGCCCCATCCACGCGGATAATCCGCTGCCCAGGGGAACAATGGTGTTGGAAACGTCAAATTACGGTTAACAGACCTGTTACAAGCGTAATTAACTAAAAGTTGACGCAAGAGGGAGAGTGCGCTCTCGGCGGGGCAGCTGCACGCCGATCGGTCGAATTTTAACTAATTTTAACCTTAGCCGACGGCATTTCCTGGCTTACCCTGTTGTTTCGGAACGATTTTCGCCAGCCGGTGTTACCCTCCAGCTGGAAGAAGGATTGCAAGAGGACACGGATGCCTCGGAGCAACAACAAGAGCGCCGATGTATCGCAGGCGGCAAGGCAGATCCGCCAGCAGATTCATACCGTCGAAAATCTGCGGTTTCTCCGCCATCTGCCGGGCTTCGAACTGGATCGGGAGCTACCGACGCTGCTCCTGCAACTCCTCGGCAAGCTGCATCGGGCAGAGGACGGCGATAAAGAGCCAAAGCGCCGAGGCAAGCACTCCGCTGCCGGGCGGAAGCCCAGCAAGCGTTAACCTGTCAAGCAAGGAAATTTTCGTCAGCAGCAAATAGGCTGGAGGCTGCCGCTGCAGTGCACGGTGCCTTAAGCGGCGCGCTTCTTCTTGGCGGGCAGAAGACCTTCGCGCTGAGCCTGCTTGCGCGCCAGCTTACGGGCGCGGCGGATGGCTTCGGCGCGCTGACGAGCACGCTTTTCCGACGGCTTCTCGTAGGAGCGGCGAGCCTTCATCTCGCGGAAAACACCCTCGCGCTGCATCTTCTTCTTCAGCACTTTGAGGGCTTGGTCGACATTGTTGTCGCGGACAATAACCTGCAATGTTCTTCCTTCTTTCAGTTGGCGTTTCGAGGGCCGAATCCGATCGGCGCCGGGAGCGGGCGCGATGGCGGCATCTAAAGCCGCCGGAACGGACGACTCGGAGAGGCGCGGATTATACCCATATTCACGCCAGATGCACCCCTCGGGGCAAAATATAATGCGAAAGGGGCGTATTTGCGGGGGCTGAGCTCAGCCAGCCAGCCGGCGCCAGGCGTATTTACCAGGGCGAGAGGCGGTGGCGGTCGGCTGGTAGTAGAGCGGAATGCCGCCGCGCCGGCCGGCTTCGAGGCGGGCAAGCGCAGTTTCGTTCGTCACCTCGAAGCTCGAGAAGCCGCAGCGCAGCATATGCGGGATCTGGTCGATCAACACGTCACCCGTGGCGCGCAGCTCGCCGCGGTAACCATGGCGTGTGCGCAGGAGCTCAGCCTTGGAATAGCTGCGCCCGTCGTTGAAGGCCGGAAAGGCCAATGCAACCAGCGGCAGGCGGTCGAGGAAGGGCAAAAGCGGATCCACCGTCTCTCCCGGCAGCATTTCGACGCCGAGGCGGGGGAGTGCATCTTCCCTCGCCGCCGGCTCGAGCGCGAGGAAAGCCTCCAGAGGCAGGATATGGTTGCCGTTGCCGGCCAGCGCCTCGGCTTCCTCGACGCGCTTCCAATCGTCGTCGCGGAAGCCATCCTCGGTCCACAGCCTCGTCATCGCTATCGTTTCACTTGTACTCATGGTCTTGTTCCTAAGCGGCGGAGGAGGTCAGGGCCTCGAACCCCGGCAGGTGGATGCCGCACTCGGTCTTTGCGGTGCCGGCCCAGCGGCCGCTGCGGTCGTCCTCGCCGGGCTTCACCGGCTCGGTGCAGGGGAAGCAGCCGATGGACAGGTAGCCGTAGGCGACCAGCGGGTTTTCCCGAAGGTCGTGGGCACGCATATAGGCGGCCTGGTCGGCGGTGGTCCAGCGCGCGAGCGGGTTGATACGGATGCGCGGACCGACAGCCTCGAACACCGGCATCTCGGCGCGCGTGTCGGCCTGGTGGCGCTTGCGGCCGGTGAACCATGCGGCATAGGGCTCGACCGCGCGCGCCATCGGCTCCACCTTGCGAATCTCGCAGCACAGGTCCGTGTTCGACTTGTGCAGGATGCCGTCCGGGTCCGTTGCGGCGAGCGCCTCCGATCGGGGGTGCAGGATACGCAGGTTCTTCAGACCCAGATCGTCCGCCAGCTGATCGCGGTATTCCAGCGTCTCCCCGAAATGCTGACCCGTGTCGAGGAACAGTACGGGAAGACTGTTGTCGAGACGCGCGACCATGTGCAGCAGGGCGGCCGAATCCGCTCCGAACGAGGAAACGGTGGCGATCCCGCCAGCATTGCGGAAGCGCTCGACGGCGACCGCGATGATCGCCTCGGCATCGAGATGGCCGAAGCGTGCTTCAAGCGACGCCGCGATTTCCAGCGCGTCCATCTCGTGCTCAAGCAGCCTTGGCTTCGCGCCCATAAAGAGCCTCCTTGAAGGGTGCGGAACCAAGCCGGCGATAAGCGGCGAGGAAGGGTTCATTCTTGTCCTGGCGATGCGCCAGATAGGTCTCGACAATGGTGTCCACCGCGTCGACGATCTCATCCGGCCCAAAGCCGCGGCCGACGATCTCGCCGATCGACGTGTTCTCGTCGCCGGAGCCGCCGAGCGTGACCTGGTAGAGCTCGGCGCCCTTCTTCTCGACGCCGAGAATGCCGATATGGCCGACATGGTGGTGGCCGCAGGCGTTGATGCAGCCGGAAATCTTGATCTTGAGATCGCCGATTTCCTCCTGCCGCGCTTGGCTCGCGAAGCGGGTGGAGATCTGTTGGGCCACCGGAATGGAGCGGGCGTTGGCAAGCGCGCAGTAGTCGAGGCCCGGGCAGGCGATAATGTCGGTGACGAGGCCGGCGTTGGAGGTGGCAAGGCCGATCTCCACCAGCCGGTCGAACACCGCCTTCAGGTCGGCGCGCGCCACGTGCGGCAGGATGAGGTTCTGCTCGTGGCTGACACGGATTTCATCGAAGCCGTAACGCTCGGCGAGATCGGCCACGGCGTCCATTTGGTCGGCCGACGCATCGCCCGGCACCTCGCCGATGCCCTTCAGCGAGATCGTGACGGAGGCATAGTCCGGGTTCTTGTGCGTGTTGAGGTTGCGTCGCAGCCAGTCGGCAAAGCCGCTGTCGGTGGCCGTTGCAGCCTTAAGTGCCGCATCACCCTCGGGCCGCGCCGGCAGGGCGGGCGGCGCGAAGTAGGCGTCGATGGCCTGGATATCGGCCTCGGGCAGCTTCAGTTCGCTTTCCTTCAGCGCCTCGAATTCCTTCTCCACCTGGGCGGCCAATTCTTCGGTGCCGGTCTCGTGCACCAGGATCTTGATACGCGCCTTGTACTTGTTGTCGCGGCGGCCATGGAGGTTGTACACGCGCAGGATAGCGGTGGTGTATGACAGGAGGTCTTCCTCCGGCAGGAAGTCGCGGATCTTCTTGCCGATCATGGGCGTGCGGCCGAGCCCGCCGCCGACATAGACCGTGAAGCCAAGCCGGCCCGAGGCATCCTTCCTGAGGTGCAGGCCGATGTCATGCACCTGAACCGCCGCGCGATCACGCTCCGCCCCCGTCACCGCGATCTTGAACTTGCGCGGGAGATAGGAGAATTCCGGGTGCAGGGACGACCACTGCCGCAGGATCTCGGCATAAGGGCGCGGGTCGGCCACCTCGTCGGCGGCCGCGCCGGCGAAATGGTCGGCCGTAACATTGCGGATGCAGTTGCCGCTGGTCTGGATGGCGTGCATCTCGACGGTGGCGAGATCCTCCAGGATCTGCGGGATATCCTTGAGCGCCGGCCAGTGGAACTGCAGGTTCTGGCGCGTGGTGAAGTGGCCGTAGCCCTTGTCGTAGGTGCGGGCGATATGGCCCAGCATGCGCATCTGGCGCGATGACAGCGTGCCGTAGGGGATGGCGATCCGCAGCATGTAGGCGTGGAGCTGCAGGTAGACGCCGTTCATCAGCCTGAGCGGCTTGAACTGGTCTTCCGTAAGCTCACCGGAAAGCCGCCGTTCCACCTGGTCGCGGAACTCGGCGACGCGGGCCTTGACGAAGGCGTGGTCGAACTCGTCGTAGCGATACATGGTCTTCCCTGATGTTCTTCAGACCGGCGCGAGCACGCGGCGGCGCGCCTGCTTGCCAAGATCGGGATGGATGGAAGGCCCGGCCGCGCGGATGCGCTCGCGCAGGCGGATGGGGTGGATGGCGCCGTCGACGAACTCGACATCGATGAGGTTGACGTCGACAACCTCGTTCCGCGCGGCGGCCTCGCGGCCGGTCTTTTCCAGGCGTTCGATGGCTTCCTCGTCGCGGGCGATCTCGGCTTCGGTGATGTCCTCGGCCCAGCGGCCGTCCGCCGCCAGCCAGACGACTTCGCCGTCGATCAGCCGGTTTGCCGTCAGAAGCTTCATCCCTTGCTCTCCTCGTTTGCGCGGATATGAGCGTGCGCGGCAAGCGGCTCGGATCGCGCGAAATTGGCGCCAGCGACGGCATCTCCGATAACAGTGAGCACAGGACCGGTCAGGTCCGTGCGGTCAGCCAGCGCCGGCAGGTCGGACAAAGTGCCGTGGAACAGGCGGCGGGCACCGAGGCTGGCATTTTCCACCACGGCGACGGCCGTATCCGGCGAAAGCCCGGCCTCCTGCAGGCGGCCCGCCACCTCGGCGGCGGTCGAGCGGCCCATGTAGACAGCGACCGTGGCGCCATCGATGGCAAGCTTCGCCCAGTCGGGCAGCGCCGCGCCCTTCAGGTCGTGCCCGGTGGTGAAGACGAGGGAAGAGGCGACGCCGCGCAAAGTCAGCGGCAGCTTGAAATCGGCCGCGGCGGCAAGTGCGGCGGTGATGCCCGGCACGACCTCGTAGAAGACGTCGGCATCGCGCAATGCCGCCATTTCCTCGCCGGCCCGGCCGAACACCAGCGGATCGCCCGACTTCAGCCGCACGACGCGCTTTCCCTGCCGGGCAAGCCGCACCAAGAGGTCGTTGATCTCTTCCTGCGTCTTGGAATGGCAGCCCTTGCGCTTGCCTGCGGCGATGCGCTCGGCGTCGCGCCGGCCCATGGCGATCACGGCTTCGGGCACCAGCGCGTCGTGCACGATGACGTCCGCCTCCATCAAGAGGCGTTGGGCGCGCAGGGTCAGAAGATCTTCCGCGCCCGGTCCCGCGCCCACCAGCGCGACATGGCCCGGCTCGACGCCCTGGTTCTGCAGAAGCCTCTCCGTGGCCCAAGCGGCGCGGTGCGCGTCCCCCGCCTCGACGGCACGCGCCGGGCTGCCGGTGAAGAACGCGTTCCAGAAGCGGCGGCGAGCAACGCCCTTGGCCACCTGCCGCTCCACCGCCTCACGATAGGAGGCGGCAAGAGTGGCGAGCCGGCCCAGCGAGGGGGAGAGCATGCGGTCGATGCGGGCGCGGATCATCTGCGCCAGTACGGGCCCCGCGCCTTCCGTGCCGACGGCGATGGCCACCGGGGCGCGATTGACCAGCGCCGGCGTGAAGAAATCGCACAGCTCCGGGCGGTCCACAGCATTGGCGGGGATGGAGCGGGCGCGCGCGTCCGTGACGACGGCGCGGTCCGCGGCTTCGTCCCCGGTCGCGGCGAAAACAAGCGTGGCGCCGTCGAGAAGCGCCGCCTCATAGGAAACGCGCAGGAGCTCGGCACCGGCCGAGGCCGCCCATTCGGCAAGGGCAGGTTCGGGCGCCTCGGCAATGATGACGATCGCCGCGCTCGACTGCGCCATCAGCCGTGCCTTGGCGAGCGCTTCCTCGCCGCCGCCGACGATCACGACGCGCCGGCCCTCGACGCGCATGAAAACGGGGAATGCGTTCAGCTTTGCCGTCTCGAAAGACATGGGTGCACGGTTCTCCTAACAGTGGACCGGATTGTGCCCGCGCACGGCCATTTTCAGAAGAAACGCACTCGCGCCCAAGGATTGCCCGGGCAATCGCTTTTGCGCTTCACGCCGTTGCTGCGGAAAATTCATCCCACCCCGCGCCGTTGCGTTGTGGGGAACATGGCCTCTTGCCTCGCGTTTCCCCTGAGGTCAAGCTGCCGTCATCGAAGGAGGGAGAAATGGCGCAAATCCGGCTCGAGCACAATATCTGGCTTTTGGTGGCGGATGGAGAGAAGGCACTGTTCATGCGCAATGAGGGGAACCCTCTCTATCCCAATCTGGAGGTGGTGCGCGAGATGCACGAGAAGAACCCGCCCACCCGCCAGCAAGGCACGGACGCGCCAGGCCGCTATTTCGACGCGGCGACCGTACACAAGAGCGGCTTCGACGAGACCGACTGGCACCGCATCGAAAAGGAGCGCTTCGCCGAGGAGATCGCCGACAGGCTTTATCGCCTCGCCCATCGCGGACGGTTCAAGAAGATCATCCTCGTCGCCCCGCCCCTGGTGCTGGGCGCCCTTCGCAAGTCGCTGCACAAAGAAGTGAGCGACCGGGTGGCAGGTGAGGTGCCGAAGACGCTGACCAAGCACGCGGTGTGGGAGATCGAGCGGGTTCTGACGAAGGAATGAGGTTCGGTTGCCCGTTTCCCTCCCCTTGCTGGAGAAAAAGCGGCCTCAAACGTGCTGTCCACCGTTGATATGGATCTCGGCTCCCGTCACGTAGGACGCGCTGCCGGAGCACAGGAAGAAGATCGTGTCGGCCACCTCCGCCGTCTGGCCGAGGCGCCGCAGCGGGATCGTCTCCACCAGCTTGTCGGTGCCAGGCGACAGGATCGACGTCTCGATCTCGCCCGGTGCGATGGCATTGACGCGGATGCCGTGCGGGCCGAAGTCGGCCGCCATCTCGCGCGTCAGCGCGACGAGCGCGGCCTTCGAGGTGGCGTAGGCGGTGCCGGCGAAGGGATGCACGCGGCTGCCGACGATGGAGGTGACGTTGACGATGGAGCCCTGCGCCGTGGAAAGCTCCTTGAAAAGGCCTCGCGCCAGCATGATGGGGGCGAAGAAGTTCACCTGAAAGACATCGCGCCAGACATGCATGGGCGTGTCTATCGAATTCATGCGCTTACCGCCCTCCAGCTTGGGCGAGATGGCGGCATTGTTGACCAGCGCATCGAGCCGGCCGCCATTGGCGGCGAGCCGGTGGCGAATCTCGCCGATGGCGATGCCCACGCCTTCCTGGTCGGACAAATCGAGCTGGATGTGGTCTTCGGGCCCCGCAGGCCAAGGGCAATCCTCCGCGAAAGGCTGCCTGGAGCAGGTGATGACACGCCAACCCTCGCGCGAGAAGCGCTTGACGGTCGCGTGGCCGATGCCGCGGCTTGCGCCCGTCAGCACCAGCGTCTTTCTGTCGTCGATGTCGCTCACCGCGCTCTCCATAAAGGTCCTGCCTATGTAATGGCTGTGCGCGGCGAATGCGATAGTCGTCTTGCGAGCGTCCTCAGTTGCCGAGGATGATGTCGAGGATGGAGAGCTGGCGCTTCTCGCGTGGTCCTCCGACGTCGGCGGGCGGAACCGGACGGCCGCCGGCGGAGGACGGGACGGTCGGAGGCGCATTGGTGTCGGCGACCGCGCGCTGCGGGACGGGCTGCTTGGCCGGCTGGCCCGGACGCCAGTTTCCCGGCAAGGCGGCAACGGAGACGCCCTTGTGGGCGGCGGCCATGAAATCGCGCCAGGCAAGTGCGGGCAGGGAGCTGCCGGTCGCCTTGGTCGCACGTGCGTCGTCGTTGCCGAACCATACGCCGGTGACCAGATTGGAGGTGTAGCCGACGAACCAGGCATCGCGCGAGCCTTGCGTAGTGCCTGTCTTGCCGGCGGCGGGCCAGCCGAACGCAGCGGCCCTCCCGCTGCCGTATTCAATCGTGCCGGCCATCATGGCATTCATCATGCCGACGACCTGGGGGCTTGCCACGCGGGGCAGGCTTCCCGTCTTGTGCTCGTAGACCAATGCGCCGGACGTGGTGGTCACCCGGCTGATAAAATGCACCTCGGGCCGATAGCCGCCATTGGCGAATGGCACGTATGCCGCAGTCAGCTCCAAGGGGGTCACCTCCGAGGTGCCCAGCGCGATGGAGGCGTTGGCCGTCAGCTTCGATTCGACGCCCATGCGGTGGGCGACCTCGACTGCGGCCTCGGGACCCACTTCCATGGCGAGCTGGGCGGCCACCGAGTTGAGCGAGCGGGCCAGCGCCTCGGCCAGCGTGACGCGGCCGTAATACTTATCCTTGTAGTTGGACGGCGTCCATTTGCCGATCTTCACGGGCGCGTCGTTGCGCACGCTTTGCGGCGTGCGACCTTGTTCGAGAGCGGCCATATAGACGAAGGGCTTGAACGCGGAGCCGGGCTGACGCCGCGCTTCCGATGCACGGTCGAACTGGCTGTTGGCATAATCGTAACCGCCGACCATGGCGCGCACCGCGCCTGAGCCGTCGATCGAGACGAGCGCACCCTGGCTCACCGCAAGCTCCTTGCCCTTCTCGTCTATCAGCTGGCGGATGGATTTTTCCGCCAGCTTCTGCAGGCCGAGATCGACCGTGGTATGAACGATGACGTCTTCCTCGATATTGCCGATGAGACCCGGCAGTTCCTCCATCACGCGATCGGCGACGTAGTGCTGCGAGCCTGTCCAGTAGGCGGCGGCGCGGGTGGCCGGCGCGCTGATGGCGGCGGTGAGTTGGCTGTCGCCGATCATGCCCTGCTCGCGCATGGCGGAAAGCACCACCTGGGCGCGCTCTTCAGCGGCCTGCGGGTCGCGCGCTGGCGACAATCGCGAAGGCGCCTTCAGGAGGCCCGCCAGAAGGGCGGCTTCCGCGAGCGTGACATCATGGGCGGGCTTGTTGAAATAGCGCCGCGAGGCTGCCTCCACGCCGTAGGCACCGGAGCCGAAGTAGACGCGGTTGAGATACATCTCCAGGATCTGGTTCTTCGAATGCTTTTGCTCCAGCCAGAGGGCCAGCAGCACCTCCTGCACCTTGCGCTTTATGGTGCGGTCGGGTTCCAGGAAGAGGTTCTTGGCCAGCTGCTGGGTGATGGTGGAGCCGCCCTGAGTGAGGCGCCGCTGCATGAGGTTTTCCACCATGGCGCGGGCAAGCCCGATGGGATCGACGCCCCAATGGGAGTAGAAGCGCCTGTCCTCGATGGCGATGACGGCCTGCGGCACATACGGCGACATCTCATGCAGTCCGACGGCTTCGCCGCCCGTCATGCCGCGATTGCCGATAAGCCTGCCTTCGGCGGAAACGATCTTCACGTTGGGCGGTCGGTCCGGGATGGTCCAGGTGGTGGCGCTCGGCATCTGGGCGCCGTAGAAGGCGGCGATTGCCGCACCGGCAATGCCCGCCCACAGGACCAGCACCAGCGACCAATAAACGAAGCCGCGCAGAAAGCCGAAGAAACCGCGCCGCCGGGCGCGCCCGGTGCGCCGCCTGGAGGATCTCCGCTTCGTCTTTCGACGTGCGGACGGCAACACGCGGTCGGATCGGCTGACCGAGGGCGCGCGCCCGCGCTTTGAGGCGGGGGCGCTGAATGTCGGCTCTATCCGCCGTTTTCCCTTGCGCCTGGCCATGTGTTCTTCATCCTCGTCCGCCGCCGTCAGTGCGGCTCACGCTGCGATGCACGCTAGCTGCGGGTATTTAAGGGGCCGTTAAGCCTCTTTTCAGCCGCGCCCGGCGCTTAACCGTTCCAATGGCCGCGTGCGCTATCATGCGCGAAAGGATGGCGGGAGACGCGGCATTGCAGGAACCAACCGATACACCCGAACGGTCGCGCGTCGACTGGGTCGACGCCGCCAAGGGCCTATGCATCATCATGGTCGTCATGATGCATTCGACGCTGGGCGTGGAGCTGGCGGCGGGGCGCGAAGGCTTCATGCATTGGGTGGTGGCTTTCGCCCGCCCCTTCCGCATGCCGGACTTCTTCCTCATATCCGGCCTGTTCCTGGGCCTCGTCATCGACCGCCCCTGGCGGCGCTTTCTCGACCGCCGGGTGCTGCATTTCGCGTATTTCTATGTGCTGTGGCTGACGATCCAGCTCGCCTTCAAAGCCCCGGCGATCGCAATGGAAGAGGGCTGGGGCCGCGCGGTCGGCGCCTATGTCACGGCTTATGTCGAACCGTTCGGCACGCTCTGGTTCATCTATCTTCTGCCGGTCTTCTTCGTCTTCACGCGGCTCGTCAAGGCGCTTCCCGTGTGGCTCGTCTTCGCCGGAGCGGCACTGTTGGAGGCGCTCCCCATCCATACGGGCTCGATCGTCATCGACGAGTTCTGCGGCCGTTACGTCTATCTCTTCGTCGGCTACGCTTTCGCGTCCCATGTCTTCGCCTTCGCCGCCTGGGTGCGCGCGCGGCCCGGCGTTTTCCTTGCGTTCTGCCTTGCCTGGGCGCTGCTTCATGGGCTTCTCGTCTTCACGCCGGCTCCCGCCGCGCTGTCGGCTTGGCTGCAGCCCGATCTTGGCAATTCCGGCGCTACCGGAGGATATTCGGAGCTGCCGGCCGTCTCGCTCCTGCTGGGGCTGGCGGGTGCCGCCGTCATCGTCGGCTTGGCGGCGCTGTTCTCGCTGCTCAGGCCGATGCACTGGCTCACTTGGCTGGGGGCGCATTCGATCGTCGTCTATCTCGCCTTCTTCCTGCCCATGGCGGCAACCCGCGTCCTTCTCCTGAGGACGGGGCTGGTGGCCGATGTCGGGCTCGTCGCGCTTCTCGTTACACTTGCGGGCGTGGTTGGGCCGGTGGTGCTCTACGGTCTCGTGCAGTGGTCGGGTTACGGCCGTTTCCTCTTCGAGCGGCCGGCGTGGGCGCGGATCGAGCGGCAGGACGAAGTCGGTGCGCCGGCGCGGATGGCGGCCGAATAGGAGCCGCAGTATCGGCCCGGAATTGCGTGGCGCTGCTCTACGCGCGCCGCTCGGAATCGACGGGGAAGAAGCGCTCGGCAAGGACGGCTGCGCTGACCGGCCGCGAGAAGAGATAGCCCTGCATCTCGTTGCAGCCCATATCCCTGAGCATCGCGTGCTGCTCGGCAGTCTCGACGCCCTCGGCCGTGACCTCGAGCTTCAGGGCGCGGGCCATATCGATCACCGCCGCGACGATAGCGCGCCCCTCTGCGCCCTCGCAAAGCGCGTGCACGAAGAAGCGGTCGATCTTCAGCCGGTCGAGCGGATAGTCCCGCAGATAGCTCATCGATGAATAACCGGTGCCGAAATCGTCGAGCGCCACGCGAACACCCGCCGCGCGCAGCTTGCGCAGCGTGGCGCCGGCGATTTCCGGATCATCGATGACGACGGCTTCCGTGATCTCGACCTGGATGCGCCGCGGGTCGATGTTGTGCTGTGCGATGATGCCGAGGCAACGGTTGGCGAAGTTTCTGTCGCGGAGCTGGACGGGTGAAACATTGACGGCGATCCATGGTACGGGAATGCGCGCGGCCGTGCGGCAGGCCTCCCCAAGCGCCCAGTCCCCGATCTGCACGATGAGCCCGCGCTCCTCGGCGATGGTGATCAGGAAAGACGGCGAGATCGACTTGTGCACGGGATGGTTCCAGCGCAGCAGCGCCTCCACGCCGGTAAGCACGCCTTCGGCCGAATGGAGAGGCTGGTAGACGAGTTCGAGCTCGCCGCCGCTCGCCAGCGCCTTGCGCAAATCCGCTTCCACCAATTGACGCTGCTTCACGATGTCGTCCATCGTGTCGGAGAAGAGCTGATAGCGGCCCCGGCCACGCTTCTTGGCTTCGTAGAGGGCGATGTCCGCCTTGCGCAGGAGTTCTTCTCGGCAAGTGGCGGCGGCCGGTGCTGTGGCAACGCCGATGCTGACGCCCACATGCACGATATCCTCTCCCAGATGAAAAGGGGCTGTAAGTGCCGTCAGCAGGCGCTCCGACACGGCGCCGGCCGTCTCATGAGCGCGGTCGGATGCGATGACGATGGCGAACTCGTCGCCTCCCACGCGCGCAACCGTGCCCGCGTTCCCCACCGTCTCCCGCAATCTGGACGCCGCCTCGCGCATGAGTTGGTCGCCGGCACGATGGCCTAGCGTGTCGTTGACGTTCTTGAAGCGATCGAGGTCGAGAAAGAGCAGCGCTGCCTCGCCGTCTCCTTGCCGGACTCGGCGCAGGATCGCGTCCAGACGCTCCTCGAAGAGGGCGCGGTTGGGTAACGCTGTGAGCGTATCGTGGTAGGCGAGGTGGCGAGCCCGCGCCTCGCTTGCGTGCAGCTCGCTTGAGGCGCGGCGCAGGCCGCGTGCCTGCCAGCCCCCCACCGCAAGCGCGATGACGAGTGCAAAAGCGCCCCACGGTGCGACCTGACCGATAAGCGTGTTGCCGGGACGGTCCGGATCCCAGATGAAATAGCCGATCCGATGCCCGTTGCGCCATGTGATGGGCACATTCGCCGGGGGCGGTATGACGTTTTGCGCGGGAACGTAGTGAAGGTCGGAGATCAGGGAGTGGTGGGCAACCTCCTCCTTCGCCGGCCCGTCCAGAAACTTTACGGCGACGAAGACATATTCCTCTCCGTCGGGCACGCTGACCTGCTCGGAATGGGGAAGGAGAGGCCGGGCGCTGACAACAGCTGGCCTGCCGTCGATCTCGCGGACATCGCTGCCGTCGATCTGGAAGCGCGGCACCACGGCTTCGCCGCCATCCTCGCCGGGCCGGATCTTGAGCCGCGCCCGCACGTGCGCAATCACCTCCCGGGCGGCTTCCTCATCCTTCAGGAAGGTTGGCGGTTCCACTGCCTTGCCCGCGCGGGCGGCAAAGATGAGATTGTCGCGAGAATCGACGACATAGCTGCGGTCGTGGTCGAAGAAGCGGTGCATCCAGCTCGCCAGGTTTTCCGCGAGCCAGAGCCGGTCGCGGGCGGCCGTCCGCATCACCGCCTCGTCCCAGACGCTGACGCTCTCCTGTTCGCGTGATACCGAGGTCGTCAGTGCCGAAAGGCCTTGCCGCACGAGGATCTTCTGTTTCGCGAGGGCTGCTTCGTCGGCCTTGAACGCGGCGAGAAAGGCGAAGCCGATAAAGAGGGCGGCCGCCAACGCGGCCAGGAGAGACATCGCCACGGTAATCCGGGAGGTCAAGGTATCGGGAGAAAAGCGACGCATGAAAACCTCTCAGGGGAGCAATTGCTCAGCCCTAAGCGGCGAATACTTGACGATACCTTAACGACAGTAGTTTTTCCGTAAACGGTTATATATGCAGCGATATACAAGGAAGGGCCATCTTCCCCTGCAGGAAGAGAAGGCGCCTCTCGCCCTCTCAGCTGTGGGCGAAGATGTCCTCTTCGTCCCAACCCATCAGGTCCAGCTTCGCCCGGGTAGGCAGGAACTTGAAGCAGGCTTCGGCCTCGCGCGTGCGGTTCTCGCGTTTCAGGCGCTCGGCGAGAGCATCGCGCAGGCGGTGGAGATAAAGCACGTCCGATGCCGCGTATTCGAGTTGCTCGGGCGAGAGCTTTTCCGCCGCCCAGTCCGAGGATTGCTGCTGCTTCGACAGGCCGACCCCGAGCAGCTCCGAGCAGATATCCTTGAGCCCGTGCCGGTCCGTGTAGGTGCGTGTCAGCCGCGAGGCGATCTTGGTGCAGAAGACCGGCTGCGGCATGGTGCCGAAGGTGTGGTAGAGCACGGCGAGGTCGAAACGGCCGTAGTGGAAGAGCTTGGTGATCCGCCGGTTGCGCAGAAGGGCAACGAGGTTCGGCGCCCGCTTCTGTCCCGCGGCGATCTGCACCACGTCGGCCGTGCCGTCGCCCGGCGAAAGCTGGACCACGCAGAGCCGGTCGCGGCGGGGCTTCAGGCCCAGCGTCTCCGTGTCGATGGCCACCGCCTCGACATCGTAACGGGCGAGGTCCGGCAGGTCGTGTTGGTGAAATCTGATTGTCATTGCTGCTTTCCGTTCGCCAGCGCGGCGAGAATCCGCGCCCAGGAACGCTGCCCCTTGTGGAAGGAGGAGAGTTCGTATTTCTCGTTGGGGGAATGGATGCGGTCGTCGGGCAGGCCGAAGCCGACGAGCAGCGAGTCCATCCCCAGGAGTCTTTGGAAATCACCGACGATGGGGATGGAGCCGCCCATCGCGATGGAAACGGCAGGCTTGCCCCATTCCTCGGTAAGCGCACCCTCGGCCGTCTTCACCAGCGGCGAATCGTAGGAAAGCTGGATGGCCGGCGCGCCGCCATGAGGCGCGAACTCGACCGAGCAGTCGGCCGGGATGCGCTCGCGCACGAATGTGCGGAAGGCCTCGCGGATCTTGTCCGGATCCTGCCTGTGCACGAGACGGAAGGATATCTTGGCAGAGGCCTCAGCCGGGATGACGGTCTTGAACCCCTCGCCCGTGTAGCCGCCGATAATGCCGTTGCACTCCGCCGTCGGCCGCGCCCAGGTGAGCTCCAGCGCAGAGCGGCCTCTCTCGCCCGCGGGCTCGGAAAGACCGATGGGGCCGAGCACGCTTTCGGCCGTGCGACCCAGCTCCTCCCAGCTTTTCAGCACGTCGGCCGGCGTCTCCTCCACGCCTTCGTAGAAACCGGGGATGGCGACGCGGCCGCTCTCGTCATGCAGGTCGGCCAGCGCTTTCGCCAGAATGCGGATGGGGTTGGCCGCGATGCCGCCGAAGAAGCCCGAATGCAGGTCCCGGTTCGCCGCCTTCACCGTTACCTCCTCGCCGACGAGGCCGCGCAAGCCGACGCAGATGGCCGGTGTGGCGCGGTCCCACATGGCGGTGTCGCAGACCAGCGCGAAATCCGCCTTCAGCTCCTCGGCATTGGCTTCCAGGAAGGGTTTTAGCGACGGCGATCCCGATTCCTCCTCGCCCTCGAACAGGATCGAGATCCTGCAGGGCAGCTTGCCGTGCACCGCCTTATAGGCGCGGCAGGCCTCGACGAAGGTCATGAGCTGGCCCTTGTCGTCCGAGGAGCCGCGCCCGGTGATGACCTTCCGGCCCGGCTCCACTTCCTTCAGCGCCGGGGCGAAGGGGTCGCTTTCCCACAGCGCCAGCGGGTCCACCGGCTGCACGTCGTAGTGGCCGTAGAACAGCACGTGCGGACCCTCGCCCTCATGATGGGCGACCACCATCGGGTGGCCTGCCGTCTCGCGCACACTCGCCGCAAAGCCGATAGAGCGCAGGTCCTCCACCAGCCACACGGCCGCCTTGCGGCATTCCGGCGCGAAGGCCGGATCCGTGGAGATGGACTGGATCGTCAGCAGAGCGAACAGGCGCTCCAGGCTTTCATCGATCGAGGCATCGAGGCGGTCGAGCACGGGCGCGACGTCGGGCATGGATGAAAAGCTCCTTGTTGTCTTATCCTGTCTCGGTTCCTCCGGATCAGGAGGGCTCTTCGGACATGAAAAAGGGCCGCGGACGGCCCCTTTCCGCTATCGGAAAACCTGCCTTACCAGTAGGGGCAGCTATTGTCTTCCAGGAAGTTATGAACCTCGACCTCGCCCGAGATGATGTCGGCTTTGGCCTCTTCCACCTTGGCCTCCATCTCGTCCGTGATCAGCTCGGCGTTATGTTCGTCAAGCGCATATCCGACCGCATCTTCGGCCAGCCCGACATTCTGGACGCCGTAGGTGAACTCGCCGTTCATCGCATCCATGAACGAGGAGTAGACGGCCACGTCCACGCGCTTCAGCATCGAGGTGAGCACGTGGCCGGGATGCAGGTAGTTCTGGTTGGCATCGACGCCGATGCCAAGCTTGCCGGCATCCGCTGCCGCCTGCAGAACGCCGACGCCCGTGCCGCCGGCCGCATGGTAGATCACGTCCGCGCCCTGGTCGATTTGCGTGCGGGTGATCTCGCCGCCCTTGGTCGGATCGTTCCAGGCCGCCGGCGTGTCGCCGGTGTAGTTGCGGATGACTTTGGCGTCCGGATTGGCCGCCTTCACGCCGCCCACATACCCGCACTCGAACTTGCCGATGAGCGGCACCTGCATACCGCCTACGAAGCCGACGGTCCCGGTCTCGGAGGCCATCGCGGCGAGCATGCCGACGAGGTAGGAGCCTTCCTGTTCCTTGAAGACGATGGAGCGCACGTTTGGCTGATCGACGCTGTCGTCGATGATGGCAAAGCTGACGTCGGGGTAGTCGGGTGCCACCTTGTTGAGGTACTCCACCCATGTGAAGCCGGCCATGACGATCGGGTTGCGGCCGCGCTCGGCGAAGCGGCGAAGCGCCTGCTCGCGCTGGGCGTCATTGGAGATTTCGAACTCGGCGTATTCGATGCCGGTCTCCTCCTTGAACTGCTCTGCGCCCATATAGGCCATCTCGTTGAACGACTTGTCGAACTTGCCGCCCAGATCGAAGAGGAGGGCCGGAGCGACTTCCTCCTGGGCCACAGCCGTCGCGGTCATGGCGGTTGCGGCCAAAAGGCCGAGAACGATACGCTTCATGTGATCCACACCCTGTCGGTTTCTCTGACATTGGGCGGACATGCCGCCCGCGGCAGGATTTCCTCCTGCTCGGCCGCACTCTTGCACGGGTAACGTGAAATTTCACGTGGAAAATTGGCAGTGCGGGAATCGGCTGTGGTGACGGGCGGCGCCGGCAAAACGCCATTCTCAGGCGGCCGCGCCGCCCGCCGCCGGGCAGGTGACGCCCGTGCCCTGAAGGCCGCAATAACCGCCGGGATTCTTCGCCAGATATTGCTGATGCTCGGCCTCGGCGAAGTAAAACGCGGGCGCGGCGGCGATCTCGGTGGTGATGGCGCCGGCGCCGGACGCTTTCAGCGCTTCGGCATAGGTATCGCGCGAGGCACGTGCCTGCGCCAGCTGCGCCTGCGTTCCGGCATAGATCGCCGAGCGGTAGGTGGTGCCGACATCGTTGCCCTGGCGCATGCCCTGGGTCGGGTCGTGGCTTTCCCAGAACAGCTTCAAAAGGGCGGCGAAGGAGACGGCTTCCGGATCGTAGACGACCAGGACCACCTCGGCATGGCCGGTCAGCCCCGTCGTCGTCTCGCGATAGGTCGGGTTCGGCGTCAGCCCGCCGGCATAGCCGGCAGCCGTCACCCACACGCCCTCCACCTGCCAGAAAAGCCTCTCCGCGCCCCAGAAGCAGCCCATGCCGAACAACACCTTCTCCGTGCCTTCCGGATAAGGGCCTTTGAGCGGCCTGCCGTTGACGAAATGTCTGTCGGCGGTGGGGATGGGCTCGGCCCGTCCGGGTAGCGCCTCTTCCGGCGCCGGCATCTTCAGCTTCGTTTCAAAGGTATGAAAAATCATGAGAAGCCTCCTCGGCCTCACCGCGCAGCGGAGGAAAACATATCCTGCCGGTGCCGGCGACGGCCGATCGCATAGAAGAGAAACGCCAGGAGAGCGAAAACCACCCATCCCGGCAACGCCAGAATGGAGACCGCCACCGGCTCCCACAGCACCGGCACAGTGTAGCGCTCAACCGTGTCCTGAACGAGATTGTACGTATCGGGCGAGGTGGCCTGCCAACTCTGGCCAAGCGGCGTCAGCGCCCATTCGCCGGCGGCGATCGAACGCGTAGCGTCGATCACGGCCATGAGGACGGCGACCGCAAGGGCGAACATCGAAAGCAGGCGGAGCACGAAACGCATGGCGAGACCCGGCAACGGCACTGATTACTCGTGAGATAGGCGCATGGAGCACGATTGGCAATTGCCGCGCGCATTCGAGGCGCCCGCGAAGGCCGGAGAAAAGCCCACCGGACATCTTGGCATTCACAATCAATTCGACTAGATGAGCCCCGGGCATCCATGCAATGCCCTGAGCGGCGCGTCGCCACGCGACAAATGCCGTTCGCGGAGAGGTGGCCGAGTGGTTGAAGGCGCACGCCTGGAACGCGTGTATACGGGAAACCGTATCGAGGGTTCGAATCCCTCTCTCTCCGCCATCCTGCATCGCTCTCCGGGCTTCGCAGGATTGGCGGTGCCTCTCATGCGAAGCAGGATGCTCTCCGAAGCTTTAGCGAAGGAGAGCTATCAGTGTTCCGGACACATAGGTTGCGTTTCATGCTGAGGGCATGGGTGACATCTCGTGCCGCACGCTTCGGCGCGCGTTGCGGGCGTTTCGGGCCAAGCCTATAGTCCGGGTGGAAGGAGAGCGCTGTGGCGATGCCGACGACCCCTGACGAAGACAAGCCGTTTCATCCTCGCGGACGGCGAAGCTGCCGCGCGACCGGCACCAGGAGGACTTATGTCTCTATCCGGTAAGCGCGTTCTTCTCGTCATCGGCGGCGGCATTGCCGCCTACAAATGCCTCGACCTCATCCGCCGCCTGCGTGAACGGGGGGCCGCGGTGCGCTGTGTCATGACGAAGGCATCGCAGGAGTTCATCACGCCGCTCTCCGTCGGCGCCCTGTCGGCCGACCACGTTTACACCGACCTCTTCGACCGTCAGGACGAGCACGATGTCGGCCACATTCGCCTATCGCGCGAGGCCGATCTCATCGTGGTGGCGCCGGCCACGGCCGACCTGATGGCCAAGCTTGCCACGGGCCATGCCAACGACCTTTCCTCTACGGTGCTTCTGGCCACCGACAAGCCGGTGCTGATGGCGCCGGCAATGAACCCGAAGATGTGGGCGCACCCGGCCACCAAGCGCAACCGCGAGACGTTGTCCCGCGACGGCATCCGCCTCATTGGGCCGAACAGCGGCGAGATGGCAGAAGGCGGCGAGGCCGGCGAGGGTCGAATGGCCGAGCCGCTGGAGATCGTCGCGGCGATCGAGGACGCGCTGGCAGACGGGCCCAGGCCGCTCGCCGGGCGCAAGATCCTCGTCACCTCCGGGCCGACGCACGAGGCCATCGACCCGGTGCGCTACATTGCCAACCGCTCCTCCGGCCGGCAGGGGCATGCGGTCGCAGCCGCCCTGGCGAAGCTCGGCGCCGACGTGCATCTGGTCTCCGGCCCCGTCTCGATAGCCGACCCGCAAGGCGTGAAGACCGTCCACGTGGAAAGCGCCCGCCAGATGCACGAAGCGGTGGAGGCGCTTCTGCCCGCCGACGCAGGCATTTTCGTCGCCGCCGTAGCGGACTGGCGGCCGCAGGCCGAAACGATGGAAAAGATCAAGAAGCAGAAGGGCAAGGACGCGCCGGCGCTAGCCCTCACGGAAAATCCGGACATCCTGGCCGCCGTCGGCCACCATGAAAAGCGCCCCCGTCTCGTCGTCGGTTTTGCCGCGGAGACCGAGAACGTGGTGGAGAACGCCCGCGCCAAGCTGGCGAAGAAGGGCGCCGACATCATAGTCGCCAACGACGTCTCGCACGACAGCGGTATTGGCTCTTCCGGTGTCATGGGCGGCGAACGCAACCGGGTCCATCTCGTCAGTGGCGAGGACGTCGAGGAGTGGCCGGAAATGACCAAGGAGGACGTGGCGGAGCGGCTGGCGGTGCTGATCGCTGGAATGCTCGGCGGGGAGCGGAAGGCTTGAGCGGCGTGCCGGTACTCGAAACCGAGCGCCTCATCCTGCGGGAGCATCGACCGGACGATCTCGACTCCTACCACGCCATGTGGTGCGATCCCGAGGTCGTCCGCTACGTCAACAGCGGAGGCGGCGCACTCAGCCGGGAACAGGCGTGGGACGCAATCCTGCGCCACCGCGGCATATGGGCGATCTTCGGGTTCGGTTTCTGGATCATCGAGGACAAGAGCAGCGGCAGACTGATAGGGGAAGCCGGCGTGCAGGAGCGTTGCCGTGACATCCAGCCCGCGATCCGCGGCACGCTGGAGGCAGGATGGGTCCTGCTGCCCGAATGGCACGGCCGCGGTTTCGCACGGGAGGCGATGGGGGCGATCATCGACTGGTGCGATGCCAGATTTCCCGCCAAGGGGTTCACCTGCATCATCAATCCCGCTAACGAGCGTTCGCTTAAGCTTGCCGGAAAACTCGGCTTTCGCGTCGTCGCCCACACCAGCTACCGGGACACGCCCAACGTCCTCCTCCGGCGCGACTGATCACCAGGAGCCGGCCTTGCCGTCGACGAGGTGTATGATCGAGGCCGGGCTGGATATCCAGAAGCCGTCGAAGTCTTCCCCCAACGCTTCGATTTCGTCGCAGCGCACGGTTCCCGCCTGCGCAAAATGCTCTGCCGCGGCCCGCGTGTCGTCCGTCACCACCTCCAGCCACAATTCGGCCTGGCTCATGCCCGGCACACGGTCGATCCACAACTGGTTGGCACCAAAGCGGAAGCCGACCGCCGGCAAAAGCTCCTCGATCTGCTCGAAACCAAGCACATCCCGGTAAAACCGCACCGTTTCCTCATACTGGTGCGGTGGCACTTTCATGGCGATGTTCCGCCCGCCCTCGAATTTCGGCTTCATTGTCCGTCCTCCGCTTATGCCTGGTACATCTGGATCAGGTTGCCGCAGGTGTCCTCGAACACCGCCATCAGCGGCATGTCCTCGCCCATACGCGCCGGCTCCCCGCGAAACTTCACGCCGAGCTTGCCCATGCGTTCATATTCGGCCTGGACATCATCGCAGGCGAAAGCGGTGAAGGTGATCTCCGAATCGAACAGCGCCTTCTGATAAGCCTTCGCGAAGGGATAACCTGCGGGCTCCAGGAGAAGCTCCACCCCATCTGGCGCCGCCGACGAGGCGACGGTCAGCCAGCGTGCGCCACCGACGGGAAAATCCTGCTTTTTCACGAAGCCCAGCACTTCCGTATAGAATTTCTCCGCCCTGTCCTGGTCGTCGACCATGACGCTGGTGAGGGTGATTTTCAGCATGTCATCTCCTATTCACCGATATTCGGCTGGAAAGCCTTCAATCCTGAGAAAACCGCCTCTGATACTCTGCTTCCAGTTCCGGGATGCGCGACCAGAAGCGCTTGATCTTGCCGCCCTCCAGCGCTGTGGCCAGAATGCCCAGATGCGCATGCCAGCCGCTTGCGACATTGGCCATCTCTCCGCGGTCGGCGAGCCTTTTGTGAGTGACCACCAGCAGCACCTTCTCGCCCTCAGGGAAGAGCTCGAAGACGACCTCGCTTTCGCGGTCGTCCTCGCCCGGCCATGTCATGGCGAGCAGGCGGGGTGGGTCTATCTCGGTGATATGATGCTGCGAAGGGTGCCCCTTTGCATTCATTTCGGCATATTTCTCCGGTGCGGGCTCGTCCGTGAATTCGGAGTGCTTGAACAGGAGGTCGGCCCGCCCGCCGACCTTCAGCTCCATCTCGCAGCCGGCGAGCCACTGCCGGCGCTTGTCGGACTCGGTGAGATAGGCCCAGATGCGCTCCACGGGGCCCGGCAGAAGCCGCTCGAAGCGCACCGTATCGGTGGCCGTTGCGACGCCGCAGGCGTCCGGATCGGGCAGACTCATGAGCATCCTCCTATGGTTCCGTTGTTCCACGTACCGGGCGCGGCCTGCTTACCGCTCTCCCGCTAGCGATCTTGCCCGGCAAGCAGCCGGGCCTGCATTCTGAGCATTTGCGTCCAGCCGCTGGTGATCTGCTCCTCGTACTCCGCCCATTTCGGATCCATCTCATGGATGAGCGTCAGCAGAGAGCCACGGCCTTCCGGCTCGATGGTGACCGTCACCACGGACTTGTTCGCCCTCTCTTCCTCTTCCGAGGTGAACCAGGTGAACACCAGCTTCCGCGGGCGGTCGATGACGCGATAGGTGCCCCAGTGGACGGCCTCGGCCCCCTCGCGCATGTCGGAGAAGGTGAAGCTGCCGTCGACACGTGGCTCGATCTCGATGCGCCGCACGTCGCCTGAAAGTCCGAAATCGGTGAGCGCCATGCCCATCCAGGCGCGCACTTTTGCCGGATCGAGCCAGGCGTCGAAGACGCGTTCGGGCGCGGCCTCGAATTTTCGCGTGATCGTCAGGGAGAGCGTGTCGCGGCTCATCAGCGCTTCCTTTCCCTCGCGTGGGCGATGCCTGAGGCGGCGGGCTCGCGCCCCGTTTCTACTGTTTCACAGGCCCGCCGATCGACCAGGCATGGCCGAAGGGATCACGCAGTTTGCCGTACCGCTGACCCCAGAACTGGTTGTCGAGCGGCATGACGATTTCGGCCCCGGCCTCGACGGCCTGCTCCCAGAGCGCATCGGCATCGTCGGTCTCCAGATGCACGGTCAGGCTCGTGCCGCCGAGCCGGCCAGGCGCCTTTACGCCGCCGGCCTCGCCGAATTCCGGAAAATCGTCGTGCAGAAAAAGCGCCCCGGAACCGAGGAGCAGATGCGCGTGGATCAGCCTCGTGCCGTCCTCGGCCGGATGCTTGCTCTCGCACTTCGCTCCGAAAGCCCTTTCGTAAAAGGCGATCGCACGTTCCGCGCCTTCGACAACGAGATGAGGGACCGGGGCTGAGGTGATCATGATTTTCTCCCTGGCTTCGTTCGACGGGTGGCAGCTTCGTCCTCGGCCTTGAGCAGCGCCTCCAGCGTGTCGAGGCGCCTTGTCCAGAAGCGCTCGTAGTAGCGCAGCCAGGCTTCGGCTTCTGCCAGTCGCTCGGCCTCCAGCCGGCAGTAATGGGTGCGACCGGTTATGCGGCGGCGCACGAGGCCGGCCTGCTCCAGGACCTTCACGTGCTTCGAGGCGCCGGCCAGCGACATGGCGAAGGGCGCAGCCAGCGCGCCTACGCTTCGCTCGCCGCCCGTTAGCTCCTGCAGCATGGCGCGGCGGGTGGAATCGGACAACGCATGGAACACGGCGTCGAGTGCTGTGGATTGTTGTTCAACCATGTGGTTGAGGATAGCGCGCTTTGCGCTATAGTCAACCGGGTGGTTTAATTTTATCCGGCCACGGCCGGCGCTGCCTCCGCTTCGGCAAGCCGGAGAAGAAGCGCGCGCCGCGTCTCCTCGTCAACGAAAGCGGCTTCGAGCGCGGTGCGCGTCACCGCTGTCAGTGCGGTTTCATCGAGACCGAAATGCGCCGAAGCGACCGCATATTCGCGGCCGATGCTGGTGTGGAAATGCGGCGGGTCGTCGGAATTGAGCGAGAGACGGCAGCCGGCGGCGTAGAGTTGCGGGAAGGGATGATGCGCAAAATCCGGGAAGACGCCGAGCACCACGTTCGACACCGGGCAGACCTCCAGAACGACGCCTTCCTCGGCGATGCGGCGCACCAGATCGGGCTTTTCGACGGCGCGGACGCCGTGGCCGATGCGCGCCGGCGCGAAATGGTCGAGCGCTGCCTCGACACTGTCCGCGCCGCCGAACTCGCCCGCATGCACGGAGATCCCCAGTCCCGCCTCCCGAGCGATATCGAAGGCACGGACGAAATCGCGCGGATGGCCGGAGCGCTCGTCGCCGGCCATACCGAAGCCTGTCACCAGAGGATGGCCGCAGGTGGCGGCGAAGCGCGCCGCCTTCTCCACCGCCGCCGGGCCGAAATGGCGTACGCCGGTGACGATGATGCGCCCTTCGATGCCGGTCTTCGCCTTGGCGCGGGCGATGCCTTCGCCAAGCCCTTCCGTATAGGCCTGGGGTGAGAGGCCGGCGCGCTCGGCGTGGTCGGGCGAGGTGAAGAACTCGGAGTAGACGGCGCCCTCGCTCGCCAGGCCCGTCAGATAGGTCTCGGCGAGCGCCGCGTAGTCTTCTTCGCTGCGGAAGAGGTTTGCGGCGGCGTCATAGGCGGCGAGGAAGCTCGAAAAATCGTGCCAGTGGTAGGCGCCGTCGTGGATGAAGGCGGAGACATCCGCCCCGTATTTTTCCGCCTGGCTCTCGACGAGCGCGGGGAGGGCCGCGCCTTCGATGTGGCAATGAAGTTCGGCTTTGAGCACCATGCGGGGTCCGATCCTTCGAAAAACGGATCAGACCATATCACAGACGTCGCTCCAGGCAGCCGCCTTGCGCAGCACCGCCAGGAAACGTTCTCCGGCAGCCTCCAAGGGCCCCGAATTGTCGATGACGGTTGCGTCCTCCACCTTGAGTTCGCTGTCCGCGCCGCGCGCCAGCCGCGCCAGCACCTCCGCACGCGTCTCCCTCCCGCGCCGGGAAAGCCGGTCGGCCAGCACCTCGGGCGGCGCGGTCACGATGACGGGGAGGACGTGGGCGTAGCGTTCCTTGAGCGCGGGGATGACGGCGCGCGAGACGTTGGCCACGGCGACGCCGCCATTGCGCATCGTCGCGTCGATCTCCGCCGGCAGCCCATAGCTCAGTCCGTTGGCCCGCCAGCTCAAGGCGAAGCGCCCCGACGCTTGCGCCCGCTCGAAGGCGGTCTCGCCCAGCGTGTCGTGTTCCTCGCCGCCGGCGTCCATCGGCCGCGTGATGATGCGCCGCGCGAAGACGATTTCTCCGGCAAGCGGCCTAAGCCTTTGCCTCGCGTAGTCCATCACCGAATCCTTGCCGGCGCCGGAGGGGCCGGCCACGGCGACGAACACGCCCTGGCGGATGGGAAAGGGCTCCTGCGCCTGCGCGCGCTCGATGCTCGCCGAAACCATCACGCCACGCGCCGCCCCGCGCGCCAAACGGTGCGCACCACGGGAATGCCGCCGTCGAGCCGTACGCGCACGAGATCCGCCCGCCGGCCCGGCTCGATGACGCCACGATCGGTGAGCCCGACGGCCTCGGCCGGGATCTTCGACACCTTGGCTACGGCCTGCGGCAGGCTGATGCCGTCGACCATCTCGCTCAGGGAGAAGGCGGCCTGGATCAGGCTGAAGGGGATGTAATCGGAGGACAGGATGTCGAGATCGCCGCCCTCGGCCAATTCCTGCGCCGAGACATTGCCGGAATGGGAGCCGCCGCGCACCAGATTGGGCGCACCCATGAGCACGGCCATTCCCGCCTCCTTGGAGGCCCTTGCCGCCGCCGCCGTGGTTGGAAATTCGGCCACGCGCACGCCGTCCTGTGCTGCCTCGCCGACATGCTCGGGCGTGGCGTCGTCGTGGCTGGCGAGTATGATGCCGCGCTCCTTGCAGGCGGCCGAGATCGCCCGCCGGTTGGGCCCGGCGTTGCGGCGCGATTCGTCCGTGCGCTTGTCGCAGAAGCGGCGGAACGCCTCCTCGTCGAGCTTCATCTTCACCTTGTAGTAGGCCGCGTAGGCGTCGAGATTGGTGAACTGACGCTGGCCCGGCGAGTGATCCATCAGCGAGGCGAGCTTGACGTGGCTGTCGCCCTTAAAGAGCGAGAAGGCGGAAAGGCAGTCGGACGCCGAGACCTCGCAGCGCAGATGCAGGAAATGCTCGGCACGCAGCCGGTCTGCCGCGAGGCTCTCTTCGATGGCATCGGCAAGGCTGCGCATGCCTTCCGCGTCCACGTCGCCTTCCTCGTCGAGGCCGATGCGCAGCGCGTCGAACACGGTGGTGATGCCGGAGGAAGCGACCTGCGCGTCATGGGCGAGAACGGCGGCGAGGGGGTTCCACCGCACCTTGGGCCGCGGCGCGTAGTGCCCTTCCAGATGGTCCGTGTGCAGCTCCACGAGGCCTGGGATGAGGAAATCACCTTCCAGGTCGTCGCCCGCTCGCGCCGGGCCGGGCGCGATGTCGGCAATGCGGCCGTCACGGAGCGCGATGCTGCCCTCGACAACCTCGTCGTCGAGCACGATGCGGGCATTCCTCAGGATTGTTTCATGCGTCATTCAGGCCGATTTCCTCTCCCTCGCACCGCCGATGGCGTGGAAGGACTTGATGTGGAACGGGGCGCCCAGCTCCGGCTCGGCGAAGAGCGCCAGCGACGAAAGCTCCAGCGGCTCCAGGAGCAGCGGGCCGAAGAAGGCGTCGATCGCCCGCTCCATGCGCGGGGCTTCCGCCTCCGGCACCCGTCCCGTCAACGTCATGTGGAAGCGGAACGCGTCGAAGACATAAGGATATCCCCATTTGTGGAGATTTTTTAGCTGCTCGGGGGTCAAATTCTCGGGGCTGCGGCGCTCGATCTCCTCCGGCGACAGCGGAGCGCGGAAAGGCTCGAACGCCTCCACCACCTCGCCCGCCAGCCGGGCGAGTTCGGGTGAGGGCGTCTCCGGCACGATGGCGAAGAAGCCGCCGAGCCGCCTTGCCGCAACGCGCTCGAGGACGACCGGCTCGCGCTCCGCGGCGAACCGCGCAAGGGCGGCGGTCAGTTCCCCCTCGCTCCTGTCCTCGGCCAGGCGGAACGGCGCCTTGAGCGTCGCGTGGAAGCCGTAGCGGCGCGGTGCGGCGGTATGGAAGGCGATCTCGGCGGCGGAAAAGGTATCGACCGCCACCGGCGCCGGCACCTGGCGGCCAAAGACGCTGCGCCCCAGCCAGCGCTCGGCGACGCGGCCCAGCGGGTCGTCCTTGTCGAGTGTGAAGTATATTGCGTAGCGCATGGGTATCAATCCTCGCAGATCGCGACGCAATAGGCGATTTGCATGACAGAATAACGAAGCACCGGCGAAAGGGGGGCGATAGTCGCGCAAACCGGCGGGGCAATCAATGGGGCTGGCCGCGGATCCAGGGCCCCGAACTCGGGTTAACGCGCTTTCGCTGTTGTGGGTTGGCTGATTCCATGGGTGCTCGGTTGATTCGGAGCGCCCGCCATAGGCCCCGAACTCGGGTTAACGCGCTTTCGCTGTTGTGGGTTGGCTGATTCCATGGGTGCTCGGTTGATTCGGAGCGCCCGCCATGACGATTGCCGCCCTTGAGAGTTTTGAGAAGCCGCGCCTGAAAGCGCTGCTGGAGCATTTTTCGGCGATCGAGGACCCGCGCGAGCCGTGGCGGGTAGCTCATCCGCTGCCGGAAGTGCTGCTTCTGGTGGTCTGCGGAACGATCTGCGACTGCGACGACTATGACGCGATTGCGGAGTGGGGTGCGGCCCATCTCGACTTCCTGCGCCGCTATCTGCCCTACCATCACGGCGTGCCGGGCGGACGTTGGCTGACCCTGCTGATGAACCGGATCGATCCGGGCCTGTTCGCAGCCGCCTTCACCTCGTGGGTGCGCGAGGCTTGGCCCGACAGGCCCGACTTCGTGGCCATCGACGGCAAGACCTCACGGCGCAGCCACGACAGAAGTGCCGGCAAAGCGCCGCTGCATCTGGTCTCTGCCTTCGCCACGACTACCCGTCTCGTGCTCAGCCAGGAAGCCGTCAGAGACAAGAGCAACGAGACGACCGCGATTCCGGTGCTGATCGAACGTCTGGCGGCAAATGACGGTCTCAAGGGCGCGCTCGTCTCCATCGATGCCATCGCCACCAATGCCACCAATGCCACCGCCATCAGAGATGCCGGCGCCGACTATCTGCTCGCCGTCAAGGCCACGTCTCCATCGATGCCATCGCCACCAATGCCACCAATGCCACCGCCATCAGAGATGCCGGCGCCGACTATCTGCTCGCCGTCAAGGCCAACCAGCCCACCCTACGCTCCGAGATCGGGCGCTATTTCGACGATGCCCCGCCCAGCAGCCTCGACAGCTTCATCGATCTCGACAAGGCGCATGGCCGCATCGAGGAGCGCACCGTCACCGTCAGCCGAGAGACCGGCTGGCTCTACGGCCAGCGCCGCTTTCCCGGCGAACTGCGGCTGCCCGGGGCCAAGACCATCGTGCGCGTCCGCTCCCACACCGAACTGAAGGAGCGCTGCCGCTTCGACACCCGATACTTCATTACCTCTGCCGACCTGACAGCCGAACGGGCTGCCCACGCCGTACGCGGCCACTGGTTCGTCGAGAACGCTCTCCACTGGACACTCGACGTCATCTTCAACGACGATCAATCGCGTCTGCGAAAAGGCCATGGCGCCCATAACATGGCCATCGTCCGCCACTTTGCCCTCAATCTCGTCAGAGCCGTCAACGACAAGCGATCCATCAAGCTCAGGCGTAAAAGGGCCGGCTGGAGCACCGAATACCTCGCCTCAATCCTCGGCCAACTTCCCCGTTAACCCCGATTCGTAGCCCTG
>NZ_WQNH01000080.1 GCF_009812055.1 Chelativorans xinjiangensis
ATCGGCACCACCATCTGCACAGGCAATGGCCGGAAAGCCGATCATGCATTAAGACTGAAACTGGACCACCTCATAGGGGCAGGCCACGAGCACACCGTTCCCTTTCTCAAAGGCATTGGCAATCGCCTCCCGGAACTCGATGAGCTGTGCCTCGCTGGCCTCATCACCGGGCGGGTAAGATGTGAGCGCCAAGAACACATCTTCCGGATCGGTAATCCGAAGACGTGCGGGGTGCTGCGCAAACATCACATTGCCAATCTGCGAACGCATCAGTTGATCGGCGGTGTCGTATCCGAAGGCTACCCCGGCTGGATCGACTGGGGCACTGCCGAATACCGTCGTAAGCGCATACAGGTTGCGCAGGTTGCCGACGCCGTTGGTCGTAACCGCCAGAAAACCTCCCGGCTTCAGCACACGATACATTTCGGCGATTCCAACGGCCGGATCAGGCAGATGGTAAAGCATGTGCATCCCAATGACGATGTCGAAGGAGCCATCGTCAAACGGAAGTGCCGCGGCATCGGCTTGCCGGCCCCGAACCGAGCCGAAGGGCAGTGACTGACAACGCTTCATAGCCTCGTCGGCCATGCCTGGCGACAGATCGGCGAGCGTTAGGTCAAGTCCTTCCAGCAAGAGGCGCGTCGTCGCGGCCCAGAACCAGCCGGGACCACAACCGATATCGAGGACGCGATCGCCAGACTTGAGAGGCAACTGTTGCGCTACCCAAGCAAACCAGCCGATCTCGGCGACCGTATATTCCTTATGGAGACGCGCCCGCGCAGCGAGCTTGCCACTGTCACCGTACTGCTTGGCATTGTCCTCGGATATGGATGACATCCTGCCTCCCTATCGCATCCATGATGACCAATAAACCTTTGCCCAGATCCAGATGGCGGCACCACCGTCCAACTTGGAATATCATCTGTAGTGGTGGAAAGCTGTCGCTAATCAGACTGACCGAATGCGTTAAGCTCATCGAGCGAATTCAGCTGAGTCACGACTTTACCCTTCGCCTCTTGCTCATCGTACAATGTTCGCAGGGTCGGCATCCAGTCACGATCCACTTGCCAAATGATGTCAAAGAGCCTGTCCGCAACGGGATCGTGAACGGAACGGCTGCTTTCTGATGAGCCCGCACCAAAAGCCGACCGCCAACTCCCGGCCCAAACTGGCACAGCTATAAACACCTATTTCGCAGCTTCATGCACCGCGGGCGTACTGCGCTGGCGGCGCTCCCATGCGCCGCGAGAACGCCGAGCTGAAGGCGCTCGTCGAGCCATATCCGATCTTCGCCGCAATCTCCGCGATGCTGTGCTGCCGCGACCTAAGCATGTGCTTGGCCAGCGTCATCCTCCAGCTTTGCAGGTACTCCATCGGCGCCATGCCCACCACCCGGTTGAACCGCGTGAAGAAGGCCGAGCGGGACAGCCCCGCCTCGCGCGCCAGTTCGGCGACGCTCCATGCGCGGTCCGGCGCCGCGTGGATGGCGCGCAGCGGGCCGGTCAACCGGTCGTCCGCCAGGCCGCGCAGTAGGCCTGGCGTCGCACCTGTCTCTGTCGAAGACCGCAGAGCTTCGATAAGCAGCACCTGCAGCAGATGTTCCAGAATCACGTCGCGGGCCGGGCGATCCGCCAACGCTTCGTCCCGCACCAGCTGCGCCAGATCGCCAAGACGCTGTTCGCCCCGCACCACGGCCATATCGGGAAGCAGCGGCACCAGAAGCTCCGCATCCGGAGCGCCGAAGCTGCAATACCCGATGAGCTGCTGCACCTCGACAGGGGCATCCTCCGGCCCGATCCGCACTGTTTTATCCGGACGGATCAAAGGGCGGCTTTCCAGCCCGGGTGGCGGCGCGGGATCGATGCTCGACATGGAAAAGCCCTGCACCGCCGGCACCAGCACGAAATCGCCCTGACAAAGGTCCATCGGCGGCTTGCCGTCCACCTCGAGACGCGCCCGACCGGCAATGAGCAGGCAGTAGTAGACCTGTCCCACCTCGGTTCGCCGCACGCGCCAGGCGCCGGAAGCCTCCGCCAGCTTCGAAAAGGGCGCCTGCGGGCGCAAAAGGGCGATCACCTCGGAGAGCGGATCTGACATTTCGGACTTTCGATAAACAATCGCAGACATACGATTATAGAAAATCCGCGCTGTAAGGTCGATATGCCGAGGCATCCAAGAAAAGGAGACACGATCATGAATACCGTGATGATCACCGGATGTTCCTCCGGCTTCGGGCTGGAGACCGCGCGCCACTTCATCGACCGGGGCTGGTCGGTCGTCGCCACGATGCGCAGCCCGCGCGAGGACCTCTTGCCCGCTTCCGACCGGCTGCGCATCCTGCAACTCGATGTGACCGAGCGCGATGCGATCGGCCGCGCGGTCGAGGCGGCCGGTCCGATCGACGCCCTCGTGAACAATGCGGGCATCGGCTGGATGGGTCCGCTGGAGGGCACGCCGGAAGAGACGATCCGCGAAATCTTCGAGACCAACACTTTCGGCACGTTCGAGATGACCCGCGCCGTGCTGCCGCAGTTCCGGGCGCGCGGAGCGGGGACCATCGTCAACGTTTCCTCCAGCACGACGCTGAAGGCGCTGCCGCTGCTACCGATCTACACGGCCAGCAAGGCTGCGGTGAATGCCTTCACCGAATGTCTCGCGCTGGAGCTCGAGCCCTTCGGCATTCGCACGCGGCTGGTCCTGCCCGGACGGGCCCCGGGGACCCGTTTCGGGGCCAACGCACGCGGCAAGATGGCAGAGGCGGGCGGTGTTCCCGAAGCTTATCGGCCCTTTGCCGATCACGTGTTTGCCACTCTCGCGGCAGCGGCAAACGTAGAAGTCACCGAGCCGGAGGACGTCGTTGCAGCCATTTGGCGGGCAGTGACCGAACCGGACTGCCCCTTGCGCCAGGCCGCAGGCGCCGATGCGATGGCCCTTGCCGCATGACGGCAGGAATGCTGCACGCTTCTGTCCGACGCCAGTGACAGAAAGGCGGCGGGGCCGATGTGCCCCGCTGGCTACCACTGGCGAGGCTTTGGCGCTTATGATGCGCTCATGACTCTCCTCGCCCGATGGATACAACGCGTCCTCATCTTCCTGATCGCCTCAGCGACGCTGTGGTTCATCGTCACCCAGATCTTCGAACGGATCGACCAGCGGGTTCCTGTCTTCGCTGCATTGCTGCTTACCTACGTCCTCGCGGCCTATGTGGTCCTGCCGCTCATCATCCATGCGAGCGTGGCGGTTCTCCGCCGCAACCGTATCCCGAGAGTCACACGCGCAGCGGACGGCCTTCCCGCAGATCCCGTCAATGTCGTCCTGATCGGCTCGCAGGAGCAGCTCCGCTCGGCATTTGCGGCTGTAGGCTGGTACGTTGCGGATAGACTGACACTTCGCTCTGCCGCGAGAATGGCGGTCAGCTTCGTTCTCGATCGTTCCTATCCCACCGCCCCGTTCAGCGCGCTCTACCTGTTCGGCCGCAGGCAGGACATCGGCTTCCAGGAAGATGTCGGCGACAGCCCGAGGAAGAGGCATCACATCCGCTTCTGGGCGGCAAACATCGACCCCGAATTCGGAGTCGGCGATCTTGCATACTGGACGCGGAGACTGCGCATCGATCCGTCGCAATCGCATATCTGGGTCGGCGCTGGCACGACCGATACCGGTTTCGGCCTGCAATCCATGACATGGCAGATTTCGCATAGGGTGGACCGCGATGCGGATTCCGAGCGCGAGCATATCGTGGCCGCGCTTCGTAGCTCCGGCTCCATCACGGAGGAACGCTATATCGAAGCAGGCGAGCCGGTGGGAACCCACTTCACAACCGATGGCCGCATCTTCCACGCCCGGCTCGTTCCTCGCGAGTCGCGATAAGAACAGCCCAGTTGCTTCCTAAGTACGACCTGTGCGTACATGGCGTGATGGGCCCCAGCTGGCTCCGGCTAGCGGGCTGCAAGGTGGTTAGCTGACAGCACCATTTGCTTGGCAGCAAATGGACCGTAGGCCACCATCCATTCGATAACCTCAACGGGAACTTCCGGTCGATTCAGGGTGATCGTCATCCGGCCATCAATGTCCGAGAAAATCCCCCGCCCACCAAGTGACCGTCTTGGTCGTCAGCTGAACGGCCGCTAATTGGTAACTTCATCCCGATAGCGGACGGGGCAGTATTCGGCCCCGTTGCAGAAGTTCGCAAAGCTCTGGACCGCACGTTCTTTTGCGGCCGCACTCCTGTTATTCGACTGCCAAAGAGACTACATAAGGACGTGGCCTCCTACACTCGGCAAGTACACTCCCTGAGATCCGGCGTCTCAAAGCGACAGCGCTCGCGCAAAGGGCGACCGTGTCGGCTGCAACATGCCCCGCGCCGAAGCGACGATTGGATTGGCAGCTCCGCCGTTGTGCTCACTCTCCATGCCGCAGGAGCCTGACGTCGTTACGATTCCGTACGATCAGGGGCGCGTTATCGCGCGGCAGCCGGGCCCGGCAACCACACCAAGGCGGATCAAGACGTTCTCCAGATCAGCGTCTGGGAGAACGAGGGTGGCGCCCGTCGTCCACCCATCAAATGCGGAGAGTTGTAGGGCCACGAACCGAGAATTCTCCGTCCTTTCCCAATGAGGTATTCGATCATGACACTTACTTTCCCCAATAGAAGCCGCAGCTACGACGAAGCTGAGCAGCGCGTTCGCTTCATCGGCCATGATGACATGTTCGGTGCAGCGCGCGCCATGATCCACGATGTCGTGCGCGAAATTTACGGGAGCGCCCGCGGGACTGTATATGTGTTGACGGCAGCGGACATCCAATAAGCCGGTGCTCCGGCCCGCCCCGATGGAGGTCACGTTCAGGCAGCCCTTCATGCTGAGCGCCTTTGACGCTCGACAGCCTGCGGGAACCTATCGTCTGGTAGTCGACGAGGAGGAGATATTCGGTCTTTCCTTTCTCGCCTACCGGCGCACGGCTACGATGCTGCACATTTCGGCGATTTCCGTCCAAAACGACCGGCATCAGGTCGTCGAAGTCGACCCGGAGGAACTGGCAACAGCTTTGGACGCAGATGTGCTCGTCTAGCAAAATCTCTTAAAAAGGAAATCGCTCATGCAGTATCTTGGCGGAACTCGCGGGACTGGTGTCTTGAAATGCAAGGATGAAACACCCGCCCGCGCAGATTACGATTTTGACGGATTCCTGAGGAAACCCGGTGAGGTGACCGGCAGCGGCGAAATCCGCATGCCTCCGGACGCTCTACGACAGGTATTCGGTCGCGAGGATATCCATCTTCTGACCGATGACGGGAGGTTCCTCAGCCTCCGCTTTTCTGAAAAGCAACTGCCGCCAGCCAACGACTCTGCCCATATGGATGTCGCCGGCGACCTGCCGCTGCAATCCGAGTGGCGGCACTGAATGCCCTATAATCGGCGGCGCGGGATCATCGATCCGCGTGCCGTCCGATCCTGGCCCTGCGTGAAGGGTCCTCAAGAAATGCGCCGATTCTGACGCAGTCGCATCGGCTGGAAAGGCACTCATTGAACTCGATCCATCGCCTCCTCGGGCTTCGCTCTTCGACACTGCCCTGGAATGACGGGGCGCCGGTGAGGGAAGAGCTTTTCAGCGTGGAGCGGCTCGAGCAGCATGCGGAAAGCCTCGCTGCCGCGCAGCCGGTAACCGACAGGCCGCCGGCCGTTCTGTCCCTGCACACGAGGCTCAACGACAACGCCGCTGTTTTGCTCGCCGCCTATCGGGCGAGTGCAACGGAGCTGGAGAGCGGCAGAGGCATTGTTCCCGCCGCGGAATGGCTGCTGGACAATTATCACCTGGTCGAGGAGCAGATCCGCGAGATCAGGGATGACCTGCCTCCCGGCTATTATCGCCAATTGCCGAAACTGAGCGAAGGACCGCTTGCGGGCTATCCGAGGGTTCTCGGGCTTGCCTGGGCCTTTGTCGCGCATACGGACAGCCTCTTCGAGCGGGAGAAGCTGCGGCGGTTTCTCGTCGCCTATCAGCGGGTCCATCCCCTGACGATCGGGGAGCTGTGGGCGGTAGCGATCACACTGCGAATTGTCCTCATCGAGAACCTGCGCCGGCTGGCCGATCAGATGACCGCAGGGCGCGCGGCGCGCGCGGATGCGGCGGCACTGGCCGAGCGGCTTCTCATATCCGACTGCGGCAGGACTGCGCTTGAAACGGATATCACCTCCCGCTCACCGGGACCGTTGTCCGAGGACTTCGCCGCGCAATTGGCCAAGCAATTGAGGAACCAGGACCCAACAACGACGCCCGCGCTCGGATGGCTGGAGGAGCGTCTCGCGCTGCAGGGCGCATCTGTCGACACCGTAGTGCAGCACGCCCAGCAGAGACAGGGCGCCTCCAACGTCACCGTGCGCAACATCGTCACCAGCATGCGGCTGATTTCCGATATCGACTGGGCCGAGCTGTTCGAGAGCGTGAGCTTGGTCGACGAGCGGCTGCAGGCGAGAAGCGCCTTTGCCAGCATGGATTTCCCGACGCGAGACCTTTACAGGAACGCGATAGAGCAATTGGCCCGTGGCTCCTCATTCTCTGAACTCGCGATTGTGGACCACGCGCTCGATGCTGCATGCCAAGCGGCGGTTGTAGCCGACGATGCAGCCGGCGCGGAGCGCGCCGGCGAGCCGGGCTACCACCTGATCGCTCAAGGCCGCGCGGCACTTGAGCGGGCGATCCGGTTCCGGCCACCCCCACGGCTGCGGATCAGCCGCTTCAACACGCGCCTCGGCATTGGCGGCTATATCGGATCGATCCTGCTTGTCACGGCAATGTTGCTGGCTGTCGCGCTATGGGCGCTTTCGCGCTCCGGCCTCGATATCGGCTGGCTCGTGCTGTTCGCTTTGATCTCATTTTTCCCCGCGAGCGAGGTCGCGGCCGCCCTCGTCAACCGTGCGATGACCTGGAGTTTCGGCGCGACCATTTTGCCCGGTCTCGCGCTAAAGCAAGGCGTCCCGGAATCCATGCGGACGCTCGTTGCGGTGCCGACGCTCCTTACCAGTGAAGCCGACCTTCTGGAGCAGGTGGAACGACTTGAGGTTCATCACCTTTCCGGCGTCGGCGGCGACCTCGTCTTCGCGCTTCTCACGGATGGGGTCGATGCGGATCAGGAGTTCACGGAGGAGGATGCTCGGCTGCTCGATAGTGCCGTCGAGGCGATCGCCCGATTGAACCGGCGTCACGAATCCGCTCCTGGCGGAAGCCGCTTCCTCCTCTTGCATCGGCGCCGCGTCTTCAACGCGGGCGAAGGCAAATGGATGGGGTGGGAACGCAAGCGCGGAAAACTGCACGAACTCAACCGGCTTCTGCGCGGCGCCAACGACACCACCTTCATGCCCATAGGCGGGAGGCCGCCGCAGGTGCCAGCCGATGTGCGCTACGTCATCACGTTGGACGCCGACACGCGGCTGCCGCGCGATGCCGCGCACCGTCTGATCGGCAAGATGGCGCATCCGCTCAACCGGCCGCGCTTCAGCGATGCCGAGCAACGTGTCGTCGACGGCTACGGCATTCTCCAGCCGCGCGTCACGCCCTCGCTTCCGGTCGGCCGGGAGGGATCCTTCTATCAGCGCGTTTTCTCTGCCCCTGGTGGCATCGATCCCTACGCGTCTGCCGCGTCGGACGTGTATCAGGATCTCTTCGGCGAAGGCACCTATACCGGCAAGGGCATCTACGATGTCGACGCCTTCGAGGCGTCGCTGGCTGGCCGCGTGCCGGAGAACACCATGCTCAGCCACGATCTCTTCGAAGGCGTGTTCGCCCGCGCTGGTCTCGCTTCCGATGTCGAGGTGATCGAGGAATTCCCATCCCGATACGACGTCGCCGCCAAACGCCAGCATCGCTGGACGCGTGGCGACTGGCAGCTTCTTCCCTGGGTGACGGGGCTACGCAGCGGACACCTTGCGATTCCCTCCGTCGGGCGTGGAAAGATGCTGGACAATCTGAGGCGGTCGCTGTTGGCGCCGTTCACGCTCCTGGCTCTGGGGCTCACATGGCTGATGCCGCTTCCGGCCGCGGTGACGGGAACTTCGCTTCTTCTTGCCGCCGTCGCGATCCCGGCATTCCTGCCGATCTTCTTCACCCTCGTACCGCACCGGGCCGGCATTCGCTTGCGCAATCACTTCGCAACGCTTGCCGCAGACCTGCGCCTTGCAGCCGTTCAGAGCATCCTTTCCATCGTTTTCCTGCCCGACCAAGCGTGGCGAATGGGCGATGCCATCGTCAGAACTCTGGCGCGAATCTTCGGATCCCACCGCCATCTGCTGGAATGGACCACGGCCGCGCAATCCAAGGGAAGCCCGCGCCTGAACTTCGCCGGTTTCTATCGCCGCATGGCCCCCGGCACGCTGTTTGGGCTTGTCTTGGCTGTGGGCGCCGTTACCCTATCGCATTCATCCTTGCCGCTCGTCCTGCCCTTTGCCTTGTTGTGGCTGACCGCGCCGGCGCTCGCCTTATGGGCGAGCCGGTCGCCGAAGGCCGGACCGCGCCTTGCGGTTTCCGATCCGGATGCGACCGAACTGCGCCTCATCGCGCGTCGCACCTGGCGCTTCTTCGAGACCTTCGTGACGCCCGAAGACAACATGCTGCCCCCGGACAATTTCCAGGAGGATCCGAAGCCCGTCGTTGCGTACAGGACGTCGCCCACGAATGTCGGGCTCTATCTCATCTCCACGGTTGCCGCCCGCGACTTCGGCTGGGCCGGTACGATCGAGACGGTGGAGCGGCTGGAAGCCACGCTGGGAACCATGCGAAAGCTCGCACGGCACAATGGCCACTTCTTCAACTGGTATGCGACGCAGGACCTGCGTGTCCTCGAACCCGCCTACATCTCGTCGGTCGACAGCGGAAACCTCGCCGGACATCTGATCGTGCTCGCCAACGCATGCGAGGCGTGGGTGAACGATGGCATTGCGTCAAGTGCCCGGCTCGGCATGACGGACAGTATCCGCCTTGCACGTCAAGCGCTCGATGTCCTGTCCGGGAACCATCGCGAAGCCCAACTCTCTCTGATGATTGATGACATCGAAGCCCTGTTGAACGGTTCGCAGACGCTCGACGCGTTGTCTCCCGTACTGACGCGCCTGGCTGACAAAGCTGCCGCCACAGCGCGCGATATAGTTCCGACGGATATCGACGACAGCGCCCCGGATCTCGTCTTCTGGATCGAGTCCTTCAAGAAGACCGTGGCCGAACACGCGCGTGACCGGTCCACAGACCCCGTTCTCAAAGACCGATTGCAAGCGCTTGCGGCGGATGCGCGCGAGATGGCGCTGGCGATGGACTTCGCCTTCCTTCTCGATCCGGAACGCAAACTGTTGTCGATCGGCTATTCCCTCCACGACGATAGCCTCGACCCTAGCTGTTACGATCTGCTCGCTTCGGAAGCCCGGCTTGCAAGCCTCTTCGCCATTGCCAAGGGTGATGTCGAGACACGGCACTGGTTCCGCCTGGGACGCGCCGCCACACCTCTGGGGAACGGGTCGGCGCTGATCTCCTGGTCCGGCTCCATGTTCGAGTATCTGATGCCCTCGCTCGTCATGCGCGCTCCCGCCGGCAGCCTGCTTGAGCAGACAAACCGTCTCGTGGTGGAGCGCCAACAGGCTTACGCTTGGTCGCTCGGTACTCCCTGGGGGATCTCCGAGTCCGCCTACAATGCGCGCGACATGGAGCTGACCTATCAGTACTCCAATTTCGGGGTTCCGGGTCTCGGCCTGAAGCGCGGTCTTTCAGAGAATGCGGTGATCGCGCCCTACGCGACGGGGCTTGCGACGATGGTCGATCCCCAAGGCGCGCGAGAAAACTACGGCCGCCTCGCGCAAATGGGCGCCAGCGGCCGCTATGGATTCTTCGAAGCGCTGGATTTCACCCGCTCCCGGCTTCCCGAGAGGGAGAATGTCGCCATCGTACGCACGTCCATGGCTCACCATCAGGGCATGACCATCGTTGCCATCGCCAACACGCTGCACGATGGTGAGATGCGCGCCCGTTTTCATCGCGAGCCGATGATCCAGGCCTGCGAGCTCCTGTTGCAGGAACGCATGCCCCGCAATGTTGCGACCGGCCATCCGAAGGCCGAAGAGGTAAAGGTTTCCCCGGCTACGGCGGATACGGAAATCCCCACCTCGCGCCGCGTTACCGCCACCATTGCGGGCCCTCCTGTCACCCAGTTACTGTCGAACGGCCGCTATGCGGTGATGCTCACCGCCGCGGGGGCGGGTTACAGCCGTTGGCGCGACATTGCTGTCACGCGCTGGCGCGAGGATGCCACCCGCGACGATTGGGGCTCTTTCGTCTTCCTGCGAGATGTCCAAAACGGCGAGGTCTGGTCCGCCGGCGCCCAGCCCCTCGGCATCAAGGGGGAGAATCGCGAAGTCATCTTCGATGAGGATCGCGCTCAGTTCATCCGCCGCGATGGCAACCTGACGACCACGATGGACGTTCTGGTCTCCGGCGAAGACGATTGCGAGGTTCGGCGCCTGTCCTTGAGCAACGGCGGGCGGCGGCCGCGCGAGATCGAGGTCACGTCCTACGCCGAGATCGTCCTGGCGCCGCCTGCCGCCGACACGGCGCATCCGGCATTCTCCAAGATGTTCGTGCAGACTGAACATCTTGCCGAATACGGCGCGCTCATCGCAACGCGGCGCCTGCGCTCGCACGCCGAACCGCAGGTCTGGGCTGCCCATCTCGCCGTCGTCGAAGGCGAGATCGTCTCCGATCCGCAGTACGAGACCGATCGGGCCCGTTTCGTCGGGCGCGGCCGCTCGATAGGCACCGCGGCCGCCATCGCGGAAGGAGGCTCGCTCTCGAATACCGTTGGGACGGTACTCGACCCCATTTTCTCGCTGCGCCAGCGCGTGAGGATCGCGCCCGGAAAGGTCGCGCGTATCACCTACTGGACCGTCGTCGCATCGTCGCGCGCCGAGCTCATGGACATGATCGACAAACACCACGATCGCAGCGCGTTCGAACGCGCCAGGACGCTGGCGTGGACCCAGGGGCAGGTCCAGCTTCGCCATCTTGATGTCGATGCCGGAGAGGCCGCGGACTTTCAGCGCCTGGCGGCGCCCATCCTCTACGCCGACCCGCGCTACAGGGCGCCGTCCGACAAGATTGTCCGCGGTGCCGGCTCGCAATCCGGCCTGTGGCATCTCGCCATTTCCGGCGACCTGCCGATCGTCCTGATGGGCATAGACGATCCCGAAGACATGGCCCAGGTCCGCCAGTTGCTGCGCGCTCACGAATATTGGCGCATGAAAAGCCTCGCCGTCGACCTGGTGATCGTCAACGAACGCGCATCCTCCTATACGCAGGACCTGCAAATCGCCATTGAGACCGCCGTGCGCAGCAGCCAGTCGCGGCCGCGCTTTGGCGCGGAGTTGGCGCAAGGCTCCGTCTTTACGCTTCGCGCGGATTTGATGAGTGCCGAGGCACGCGACCGGCTCCGTTCCATTGCTCGTGTCGCATCTTCGGCACATCTTGGATCGATAGCCGAGCAACTGGACCGCTTGCCAAATCCATCCGTCGATCGCCCCTCGGCCTCCCCCTTGCAAAGGCCTGTGCGGCAGCTCTCCGAGCCTTCTGCGCCGCACGCGCCGTCGCTCGAATTCTTCAATGGACTCGGCGGCTTCGACAAGGACGGACGGGAATATGTGACGATCCTCGACCGCGGCGCCGTCACGCCCGCGCCATGGATCAATGTGATCGCCAATCCCGGTTTCGGCTTCCAAGTTTCGGCGGAGGGAAGCGGCTACACCTGGGCGGAAAACAGCCGCGAGAACCAGCTCACGCCATGGTCGAACGATCCCGTGGTCGATCCGAGCGGCGAGATGATCTACATCCGCGACGAAGAGACCCTCGATCTGTGGAGCCCGACCGCGCAGCCGATCCGCGACAGCGGCACCTATGTCTCGCGCCACGGTTTCGGCTACAGCCGTTTCGAGCACGAGGCGAACGGCATAGGGCTCGATCTCCTGCAATACGTGCCTCTGTCCGACCCCATCAAGATATCGCGCCTGACCGTTCGCAACCTATCCGACCGGCCGCGCCGTCTGTCTGTCACGAGCTATGCGGAGCTAGTGCTCGGCACCTCGCGCAGCGGCACCGCACCATTCCTGGTGACGCAGATCGATGAGGCGACCGGCGCGATGCTGGCGCGCAATCCCTGGAGCATCAATTCCTCCGGCCGCGTCGCCTTTGCCGATCTTGGCGGGCGGCAGACCGCGTGGACGGCCGACCGGGCCGAATTCCTTGGCCGCTACGGCAATCCGTCGGCGCCTCTCGCGCTCACCGGCCACATGCCGCTGTCGGGGACCACCGGCGCCGGCCTCGACCCTTGCGCGGCCCTGCAACAGACCATCGAGATCGGCGCGGGAGAGACGGTGGAGATCGTCTCGTTTCTCGGGCAGTGTGGCTCGCAGGCAGAGGTGCGGGCGCTGCTTGCGCGTTATCGCGCGGCCGATCTCGATGCCGTTCTCCAGGAGGTGACGGACCACTGGGCCGGCCTTTTGCAGGCGGTCCAGGTCAAGACTCCGGACCGCACCATGGACATCATGCTCAATGGCTGGCTCCTGTACCAGACGCTCGCCTGCCGCATCTGGGCGCGCTCGGCCTTCTATCAGGCGAGCGGCGCCTATGGTTTTCGCGACCAGCTTCAGGACGGGATCGCCTTGACCCTCGCGAAGCCCGAGGAGACGCGAAGCCATCTCCTGCGTGCGGCCGGCCGGCAGTTCGTCGAGGGCGATGTCCAGCATTGGTGGCAGCCGCAGTCGGGGCACGGCGTCCGCACGCGGATTTCGGACGACCGCGTCTGGCTTGCATTCGCGGCGGCGACCTACGTGGATGCGACGGGTGATGCCGCAGTCCTGGACGAGAGCATCCCGTTCCTCGACGGGCGGGCACTCAGCCCCGGCGAGCACGACTCCTTCTTCCACCCGACCGTAGCGGCTGAATCCGCCTCGCTGTTCGAGCACTGCGCGCGCGGCCTCGACCAGTGCCTAGAACTCACCGGCGAGCTCGGCCTGCCTCTCATCGGCACGGGCGACTGGAATGACGGCATGAACCGTGTCGGCGAAGGCGGTAAGGGCGAGAGCGTCTGGCTCGCCTGGTTACTCATACGCACGATCGAGCTGTTCGCCCCCTTGGCGAAAAGCCGCGACGCAGGCCGCGCCGTGCTTTGGCGCGCTCACGCGGCCTCGGTGCGCAAGGGGATCGAGAAGCATGCATGGGACGGCGAATGGTATCGCCGCGCGACCTTCGACGACGGCACCTGGCTCGGCTCGAAGGACAGCGAGGAATGCCGGATCGATTCCATCGCCCAGTCCTGGGCCGTCCTGTCAGGTGCAGCCGACCCGGCGCGGGCCGCAACGGCGATGGCATCGCTGGAAAAGCATCTCATCCGCCGTGAAGACGGCATGGCACTATTGTTCACGCCGCCCTTCGACAAGACGCCGTACGACCCCGGCTACATCAAAGGCTATCCGCCTGGCCTGCGCGAGAATGGAGGCCAGTACAGCCATGCGGCCATGTGGGCGATTCTGGCCTTTGCGAAATCGGGTGCCGGCGACAAGGCGCACGACTTGTTTGCGCTGCTCAACCCGATCAACCACGCGCTCACGCCCGAGGAAATCGAGCGCTACAAGGTCGAACCCTATGTCGTTGCCGCGGACGTCTATTCCGTCGCGCCGCATGTCGGCCGAGGCGGATGGACCTGGTATACCGGCTCCGCCGCCTGGATGTATCGTTCCGGCATCGAGGGCATTCTGGGGATCCGGCGTGAAGGAGCGTTTCTCATTGTCGCCCCCTGTATCCCATCTACCTGGCCGGGATTTGAAGCCACCGTTCGGGTGGATAGAACGCACTACGACATCCGCGTAGACAATTCGAAGCAATCCGGTTTGGGTAGCTGGTCCGCTGTTATGGACAGCGAGGCTTTGCAATGTTTCGGGGCGTGTGTGCGTGTGCCGCTGGACGGACGCAAACACAGCCTGGCGCTCTGTTTCGAATGAGGCCGAGGCATGTTACCTCCTTGCCGCCTGCCGGATGGCAACGAGCCGGCTCCGCCGGGAGCACGCCCTAGACTAGTGCGCATCCATAAACCGCTGTTTTTGCGAGTGTTCAAGGTCGTTTGGCGGCTCAATCCATGGTGTTTTTGCGGCAC
>NZ_WQNH01000081.1 GCF_009812055.1 Chelativorans xinjiangensis
CCGCGCCCGTTGAGGCGGCCGCTCAGCCGGCGCCGGCCCAGCCGCGCATGCCGCGCGTGGAGGATTTCCCGCCGGTGGTGCAGGCCGAGCTCGAGGCAGGCCGCCATCCCGCCCCCGAGGAGCAGGAGGAGCGCGGGCCGGTAGGCTTGCTCAGGCGGCTCACCCATGGCCTTTCCCGCCGCGAGGAGGAAGAGCCTGCGGCCCAGCCGCCGGAGCCGCGGCTGCGCCAGCCGGAGCCGCGCCGCGCGGGCAGCGAGAGCCAGCTCTACGCGCCGCGCCGCGGACAGCTCGACGAGCACGGCCGTGTGGCGCAGCAGCAGCCGCGCGCAGCGCAGGAAGACGACCAGCTGGAAATCCCCGCCTTCCTCAGAAGGCAGGCGAACTGAGTCGGCCACAGGTGTTAACGAACGGTAAGGGCGGGCGCTGCGGCGCCCGTCCGCGTTCATAGAAAAAACGATTTTAAAACAAAGGATTAAAAGTCAAATGCAATACAACTATACCGTAACATAGGGTAAGAAAGCGTGATTTGGCGTTGCCCAACCGGAACATTATCTTCCGCCGCGAACAGTTGCGGAGCCAAGGGCGTTATTGGGGCTAGTCCTGCTTCGTTGAAAGGACCGCGCGCGCGAAACAAGCGTGCGTGTGGTTGGGGGCGGGACAATGGGGATTGAGTTGCTCGAATACCAAACCACGCTTAAGTCGCGTTTTAGCCTGTCCGGAATCGGCGTCCATAGCGGAAAAGCTGTAACCGTCCACTTCAGCCCGGCAGAGCCCGACACGGGCATCGTTTTCCAACGCGTCGACGAAGAGGCCTCGGGCCGCGTGATCCGCGCGCTGGCGGCCGAGGTCGGCGAGACGGACCTTTGCACCGGCCTCGGCGATCCGGCGGGCGACCATGTGGCCACCGTCGAGCACCTGATGGCCGCGCTGTCGGCCATGGGCATCGACAACGTCGCCATCGAGATCGACGGCGGCGAAGTGCCGATCATGGACGGCAGCGCCAGCGCCTTCGTCGAGGCGTTCCAGCAGGCCGGCATCGAGACGCTGGCCAAGAAGCGGCGCTATATCCGCATCGTCAAGCCGGTCCGCATCGACATCGGCAGCTCCTGGGCCGAGTTCCGGCCCCATGACGGCACCCGCTTCGAGATCGAGATCGACTTCGACAGCCCGGCTATCGGCCGCCAGTCGCTGGCCGTCGACCTCAACGCCGAGGTTTTCGCGCGCGAGGTCGCCCGCGCCCGCACCTTCGGGTTCATCAAGGATGTCGAGCGGCTGTGGGCGGCCGGCTTCGCGCTCGGCTCCTCGCTGGAGAACTCGGTCGTCATCGGCGAGGACCATCGGGTCATCAATATGGAAGGCCTGCGCTACAAGGACGAGTTCGTCCGCCACAAGACGCTGGACGCCGTGGGCGATCTGGCGCTGGCCGGCGCGCGCTTCATCGGCTGCTTCCGCTCCTACCGCGGCGGCCACCGCCTCAACGCGACCGCGCTCCGGCATCTCTTGACCGACCGTTCGGCCTTCGAGATCGTCGAGACGGCACGGCGCGAGCGCGGCCGCGGCGCCGAGATGATCGCCGTCAACGCGCCGGTCTACGCGCCCTGGATGCTCTGATCCCTTCTTTCCCGGTTGCTCGTCACGGCCGGCGCCCTCAGGCCGAGAAGACGGGGGACAAGGGCCTTTCTGTCCTCCCTTGCCACAAAAAAGTGCCATTGCACCTCGATAGCGTTGCCGCGCGCGCCGTTTTTGCATTAAGAGTGCGTGCATTATTTCTGTTCAGAAAAACGCCGGAGGGGCGACCCGCGAATGTTCCTTAGACGCGCTGCCAGCACCGATCGCCGGCCTCGGTTCTCTTCACTGGTGATCGCCGTAGCGGTTACACCGCTTCTTTTGACCGCCTGCAATGCGGAAAAGGACCTCGATCTGTCGACCTATGTCGAGCAGACGGAGCCGGCCGACGCGCTCTACAATCAGGGCCTTGCCAACCTGAACGCCGGGCGCATGAAAGAGGCGATCGCCAAGTTCGAGGCGGTCGATCGGCAGCATCCCTATTCGGAATACGCACGCAAAGCGCTTCTGATGAGCACCTTCGCCAACTACAGGCAGGGGCAATACCCCGAGGCCATCAACAACGGCAAGCGCTACGTCACGCTCTATCCCACGAGCGAGGACGCCGCCTACGCGCAATATCTGACGGGGCTCAGCCACTTCCGGCAGATCCGCGAAGTGACGCAGGACCAGAGGGACGCGCGCCTGACCATCGAAGCCATGGAGCAGGTGGTGCAGCGCTGGCCCGATTCGGAATATGTGGCGGATGCCCGGGAAAAGATCCGCTTCGCCAACGATCAGCTCGCCGGCAAGGAAATGCAGATCGGCCGCTATTATCTGGAGCGGCGCGAGTATATCGCCGCCATCCGGCGCTTCCGCGGCGTTGTGGAAAACTACGGCGACACCCGTCACGTGGAGGAGGCGCTGGCCCGCCTCACCGAAGCCTATTACGCCATGGGCGTGGCCTCGGAAGCGCAGACGGCGGCGGCGGTGCTGGGGCACAACTACCCCGAGAGCGATTGGTACAAGGATTCATACGCGCTGCTGCAATCGGGTGGCCTTGAGCCGCGCGAGAACACCGGCTCCTGGATCTCCAGGGCCGCATCCCTCATCACGGGAAGCTGATCGCGCAAATCGATGCTGTCGCACCTTTCGATCCGCGATATCGTCCTGATCGAACGGCTCGACATCGACTTTTCCGCCGGGCTGTCGGTGCTGACGGGCGAGACGGGCGCGGGAAAATCCATCCTGCTCGATTCGCTCTCCCTGGCGCTCGGCGCCAGGGGTGATGCGTCGCTGGTGCGCCATGGGGCGGCCCAGGGGCAGGTGACGGCGGTCTTCGACCTGCCGGCCGCGCACCCGGCGCGCGAATTGCTGCGCGAGAACGCGGTCGACGAGGAGGGCGATATCGTCCTGCGCCGCGTGCAGACGGCCGACGGGCGCACCCGCGTCTTCATCAACGACCAGCCGACCAGCGTCGCCTTGATGCGCCGGCTCGGCCATGCGCTGGTGGAAATCCATGGCCAGCACGACGAGCGCGCGCTGGTCGACACGGCCGCGCACCGCGACCTGCTCGACGCCTTCGGCGGGCTCGGGTTCCGCGCCAAGGCCGTGCGGGCGGCATGGCGCGCCTGGCGCGAGGCCGAGCAGGCGTTTTCCCGCCACCGGGCGAAGGTGGAGGCGGCCGCGCGCGAGGCCGATTTCCTGCGCGCGTCGGTGGAGGAGCTTTCAAAGCTCGACCCGCAGCCGGACGAGGAGACGGCACTGGCCGACGAGCGCGCGCAGATGATGCGCGCTGAGAAGACCGCTTCCGACATCGCCGATGCGCAGGAAGTGCTTTCGGGCAACGCCTCGCCGCTGCCCGCCCTTGCCAGCCTCCTGCGGCGGCTGCAGCGCAAGGCGCAGGAAGCGCCGGGGCTGCTTGAAGAGATCATCACGTCGCTCGACGAGGCGCTTTTGTCGCTCGACGCCGCGCAAGGCGCCGTCGACGAGGCCATGCGCGCCGCCGAGTTCGACCCCCAGCGCCTCGAGCAGGCGGAGGAGCGGCTCTTCGCCCTGCGTGCTGCGGCGCGCAAGCACAACGTCACGGTCGACGACCTCGCGGCCCTGCGCGACCGCATGGACGCCGACCTTGCCGACCTCGACGCCGGCGAGGAGCGGCTGGGGCTCCTGGAAAAGGAAGCGCGGGCGCGCCGCGACGCCTATGACGGCGAGGCGAAGCTGCTTTCGCAGGAGCGTCGCCATACGGCCGAGGCCCTGGTCGAGGCGGTGATGGCCGAATTGCCGGCGCTGAAGCTCGAGCGGGCGCGCTTCATCGTCAACATCGACAGCGAGCCCGACGACCGCATGGAGGAGGGCATCGACCGGGTGGAGTTCTGGGTCGAGACCAATCCCGGCACGCGGCCCGGCCCGATCATGAAGGTGGCGTCGGGCGGCGAATTGTCCCGCTTCCTGCTCGCCCTCAAGGTGGCGCTCGCCGATCGAGGGTCCGCACCCACCCTGGTCTTCGACGAAATCGATACAGGTGTCGGCGGCGCGGTGGCCGACGCCATCGGCCAGCGCCTGGCGCGGCTTGCAAGCCGCATCCAGGTGCTCTCCGTCACCCACGCCCCGCAGGTCGCCGCCCGCGCCCATACCCACTACCTGATCGCCAAGTCCGGCGGCCACGACCGCGTGACCACCGGCGTCGCCGTCATGGACGCCGCCTCCCGCCAGGAAGAGATCGCCCGCATGCTCGCCGGCGCCACGGTGACCGAGGAGGCTCGCGCGGCGGCCGAACGGCTGTTGCGGGAGAACGCGGCGGCAGCGGAGTAAGCGAATCGCCAACCGAGGAGCCGTGGCTAGGTTAGCGGAGACAAACTCCGTTTCCGCGTCCCTCCGACCAAACGCACGGCCAGACCCTAGCTTCGCTGGTGCGCCTGCCGCCCCGGCTTGCCTAAAAGCCGGAGATAAACATCGATCCAGAACATGGCCCGGCACTTCTGCTCCAGGCGATCGTGGACGAGCGCACGGGTCAGGGCCTCCGACCCGGCCAGATCACCCATTGCCGCCGTCAGCGCCTCGCATGCGCCCGCCAGCTGATCGGAGCGCTCCAGCGCATCCAAATCGAAGAGTGAAACATCAAATTCTGAAAATCGGCGCGGCATCGTTGCTCTTCAGGTTATGTCAGGTGTTCAGGGCTTAGGCTAATATGCTTGTTTTTGTCCCGATTTAGGTCAATGCTTTTTAAGCAAATATTTTGGGTGGGGACCCAAACAATGAAAGACACCAGTGATCGGCATCGACAGGCGTTCGATGCCGTCGTACAAGCACCATCGGTCGAGGCGGCGGTGGCGCACCTTCGGGACGTCTACGCCGTGGATCATGTTACGTTTCATCTGGCCAATACGATCATAGGTTTGATTGATTCACCATTTGTCAGAAGTACATATCCGCCCGAATGGTGGGCGCGGTATCTGCTGAAAGGCTATGTGGAGGTAGACCCCGTCGTTGCGGCTGGACTAACGCATCAATTGCCCTTCTTCTGGTCGGATTTGGACGTGGCGGGCAATGCCTTGGTACTGATGGCCGACGCGGAAGCACACGGGTTGGGGCGGAACGGATATTCAATACCCGTCGTCGACAAGGACATGCGGCGGTCTCTTCTGTCCCTCAATTCTTGCTGGAGCACCAGCGAATGGAAGCGCTACATCGGGATCCACGCCGGCGAGCTGGCGGAAATCGCCCATGCGATGCACAAAAAAGCGCTTCGGGAATCGGGGTATGAGAGCAAGGTACATTTCACCCCTCGTGAGATCGAATGTCTTCATTGGGCGGCACAGGGCAAGGACGCGGGCGCGATCGCCATGATCCTGATGATCTCGGAACACACCGTCAGGGGCTATCTCAAGACGATTCGCTACAAGCTCGACTGCGCTACCGTGACCCAAGCCGTGGCAAAGGCAATTAGCATGCGGCTGATCACGCCTTGATTCCACCCCCCCAAATGAGGGGCACCAGCTAGGGTGCTATCGGCCACCGGGCCTTTTCCCAATTATTCCCCCGCCAACAACAACGGTCGAGGGAAAAATGTTTACTGCAATTCAAGCCCCTGAATACAGTAAGTACAACACCGTTCTGGACGAGATGTTCAGGTTGCGGAAAAAAACCTTCTACGCCCAACTCAAATGGAATGTATCGGTCCAGGGCGATTATGAACGCGATCGCTATGACGAACTCAATCCGGTGTATCTGATTTGGTGTAATCAAGACGCGACCGTACTTTATGCTTCGACCCGGCTGATGCCGACCACCGGCCCAACTTTGCTCTACGACACATTCCGGGATACCTTCCCAGACGCGGCAAACCTGTCGGCGCCTGGCATTTGGGAGGGGACCCGATTGTGTGTTCACAATGAGAATCTGGCGCGCGATCACCCGGATGTCTCTCCATTGCGGGCGATAGGACTGTTGTCCGTGGCGCTGGCCGAATGCGCCTACGCACATGGGATAGACACCATCGTCACCAATTATGAGCCCTATCTCAAGCGGATCTATGCGAGCGCCGGCCTGGCGGTGGAAGAGATTGGCCGGGCTGACGGTTATGGCCGGTACCCGGTCTGTTGCGGCGTGTTCGAGGTCTCCGAAACCGTGATCGCGCAGATGCGTGCGAAGCTCGGTCTCACCGGCCCGGTCTTCGGGCGGCATGACCAGACATCCGACCAACGCGCCGCGTGAACCGGAGGCAGAGAGTATGAGTTCGCAGATTGTATGTATTGAGTTGAAGGCGCGTGAGGCTATGCCGTCTAGAAAACGAGATCTCGTCTTGATGCATCTGCACGAGTCGATCCGGATTGCGTCGGAGATGGGAGGTTTCAAGGATTTTGGGCTGTTCAACTATTTCATCAGCATGTCGGCCGAACTGGTCGCCGAGACCGGCAAGGGCAGTCCCGTGCGCCCAAAAAAACACTGACATTCCGGCGGCCCCTGGTAGGGGCCGCCCAACACTGCAGTTTTAGGCGGACGACATCCCTAAGCGTACAACACTTCCGGTTGCGCCTGCGGGGCGACTACTGTCAACCAATCATCCGACAGCGGTTGCTATGGTCGCAGGGAGACCGGCGGAATCCCCACCCATGCGCGCGTCCCGGAAAGCCTCCGCTATCGCTCCGGCTTCCGGGATTGACGCGCGTTTGGGGGGCGGAAGCGGCGGGAAATGCCCCGGCGCGTGTCGCACCCCTGTCAGTATCTGTCAGGAATGTTTTCCTATCTCCATTCACGCCCCTCCCAACCCGTGCGATAATCCCAACCGCCTGGACGAAAGGAGGCGGCGGCGATGATGGACGGACGGGTGGCAATCGAGCGGGATCGCGTGGCGCTGAAGCGCATCGTGGCGTCGCTCGTGGCCATGGCCGGGCTGGCCGTGGGGCATGATGGCGAGGTGCCAGCCGAGGGCGCGCCTCCAGGCACACTGCCCCGCCATCTCTGGCGCGCCATACTCAGCCTGCTGCGCCCGACTGAGGCCGCCGCGCGGCGGCTGATCATCGCCGCCGCGCGCGGTCTGGCCGTCTGTCTGCCGCCCCCGCGCAAGCGGGGGCAGAAGCCAGCAACCTCGGCGCCGTTCCTGCGCAGCCTCGGCATCGCCGTGATGGCCTCGCCCGCCGAGCTGTCCGCCGCGCGCAGGGCGAAGGCGGAAGCCAGGCGCGCCGCCGCCCCCGCCCGTCCGCGCAGCGTGAGCCTGCCGCTGTTCGACCCCCTGCCGCATATCCCGATGCAGGGCCACCGCCACTATGGGCGCGCGGGGGCCATCCCGCGCATCCTGTTTCCCGGCGTCATCGAGCCGTCGCCTCTGCCGCAGCCGCCATCGCGCGACGATCCCGTCAGCGCCACGCGTCTTGGCCGGCGGCTTGCGGCACTGGCCGCAGCACTCGACGACCTGCCGGGGCAGGCCATGCGCTTTGCCCGCTGGAAGGCGCGCCGCGATCTGGGGCTGACGCGCCGCATCGCACCGCTGCGCGGCGGCCGCCCGCCCGGTGGCCGGCTGTCCCGCTTCGACCCGCTTGCTGTCCGCCCCCGCAACGTGCGCGAGGTGGATGAGATCCTGGCGCACGCCCATTCGCTGGCCGTGTATGCGCTTGCGAGCCCCGATACGTCGTGAGGCGCGGGCCGCGCGCGTTCGGAAAGTCGAGCATTTCGACAAGCTGAGAGGCCAGACGGTGTGAAAAGCCGGGCGTGGCGACGGTGGAGCGCGTCCGGCTTGCCCACCAAAGCCCGGAGGGCGAAGGTGGGAGCCCTAGGGGCGGAGGTGGGAGGGCGAGGCGGCGGTGGAGGGGAAATGACACCTGAGCGAAGCGTGGCCCACTGCATCGACCGACTTGAGACAGACGCCCGAAAAGCCATATGTTGGCGGTCCGACCGAATCCGGACCATCGCCCATGACCACAGCCACGATCCCCGTTGAAGACATGACGGAGGACCAAGCCAAGGAAGAACTCGCCCGCCTTGCACGCGAGATCGCCGAGCACGACCGGCGCTATCACGGTGAGGACCAGCCGGCGATCTCGGATGCCGAGTACGACGCGCTGCGCCGGCGCAACCTCGCCATCGAGCAGTTTTTCCCGCATCTCGTCCGCGAGGATTCGCCCTCGCGCCGGGTTGGCGCGCCCGTGTCGGAGAAGTTCGAGAAGGTGCGCCACAAGGTGCCGATGCTTTCCCTCGACAACGCCTTTTCCGACGAGGACGTGGTGGAGTTCGTGGCGCGCATCCGGCGCTATCTGAAGCTCGAACCGCACACGCCCATCGACATGACGGCGGAGCCGAAGATCGACGGGCTGTCCTTGTCGCTGCGCTACGAGAAAGGGCGGCTCGTCTCGGCCGCCACGCGCGGCGACGGGCAGGAGGGCGAGAACGTGACCGCCAATGCCCGCGCGGTCGCCGATATCCCCAACGTGCTTTCCGGCGACCACCCGGACGTGATCGAGGTGCGCGGCGAGGTCTATATGACGCACCGCGACTTCCGGGCGCTCAACGCGCGCCAGGAAGCGGAGGGCAAGCAGACCTATGTGAACCCGCGCAACACGGCGGCCGGCTCGCTGCGCCAGCTCGACCCGGCGATGACCGCCGCGCGGCCGCTGAAATTCTTCGCCTATGCCTGGGGCGAGGTGAGCGAAATGCCGGCGCCGACGCAGATGGGGATGGTGGAAGCGCTGAAAAGCTACGGCTTCCGCACCAACGAATTGATGCGCCATTGCGAGACCGCCACGGAGCTTCTGGCGCACTACAAGGCCATCGAAGAGCAGCGCGCCACCTTGAGCTACGACATCGACGGCGTGGTCTACAAGGTGGACGACCTTGCGCTGCAGCAGCGGCTGGGCTTCGTCTCGCGCAGCCCGCGCTGGGCGATCGCCCACAAGTTCCCGGCCGAGAAGGCGTCGACCATCCTGCGCGGCATCGACATCCAGGTGGGCCGCACCGGCGCGCTGACGCCGGTGGCACGGCTCGAGCCGGTGACGGTGGGCGGCGTGGTGGTGACCAACGCCACCTTGCACAATGCCGAGGAGATCGAACGGCTGGGTATCAAGATCGGCGATACGGTGACCGTGCAGCGGGCGGGCGACGTCATTCCGCAGATCCTCGGCTACGTGCCGGAGCGGCGGCCGAAGGATGCTGAGACGTTCGTCTTCCCGACCGTCTGTCCCTGCGAATTGAAGACGCCGGTGGTGCGCGAGGGCACGGCCGGTGGCGGGGAGGGCGTGGTGCGCCGCTGCTCGGGCGAGTTCGCCTGTCCGTTCCAGCGTATCGAGCACCTGCGCCACTTCGTCTCGCGCCGCGCCTTCGATATCGAGGGGCTGGGCGAGCGGCAGATCGAGTTCTTCTTCAACGATCCGGACCTGTCCGTCAAAAGCCCGGCCGACATCTTCACGCTGGCCGGGGAGAACCTGAAGAAGCTCAAGGACAAGGAGGGTTGGGGCGAGGTCTCGGCGGCCAACCTCTTGGCGGCCATCGAGGCGCGGCGCACCATTCCGCTCGACCGTATGATCTATGGGCTGGGCATCCGCCACGTGGGCGAGCGCACGGCGGTGACGCTGGCGCGCGCCTATGGCTCCTGGCAGGATTTTCACGATGCCGCCCTTGCCGTGGCGGCGGGGGATGTCGCCGCGCGCGAGGAGATGGACGCGCTGGAGGATATCGGCGATGCGGTGATCGATGCCGTGTCCAACTATTTCGCCGAGGAGCACAACCGGGCGGTGGTGGAGGCGCTGGCCGCGCAGGTGGACGTCGAGGACGCGGAGCGGCCGGTCATGGATTCACCCGTCGCCGGCAAGACCATCGTGTTCACCGGGGCGCTGGAGCGCATGTCGCGCGACGAGGCCAAGGACATGGCCGAGCGGCTGGGCGCCAAGGTGGCCGGTTCGGTGTCGAAGAAGACGGACCTGGTGGTGGCCGGGCCGGGTGCCGGATCGAAGCTGAAGAAGGCGGCGGAACTCGGCGTCGAGGTGATCGACGAGGACGCCTGGTTTGCGCGAGTGGGCGGAGAGGTTTAGAATTTTACATGAAGGGGCAGGAAAAGCGGTCGAAACGACCGAGGAGGTCGAGATGAAAAGACATGTCGCAACGCTGTGTGCGGCGGTCATGGCGTTTTCCGTTGCAGGCGTCCCCACCGCGCCGGCCATATCCGCCCCGATCTATCCGGCGCCGTTGGCAACACCCGACAACGGTAGGCAGTACGAGGAAGTAAACCACCGCGGCAGGTACTATGCGCGCGACTATCGTCGCTACAGGAAATACCGCCGCCACCGGCGCGATCGGGACAACGACGTGGGCGCATTGCTCGGTGGGCTTGCGGCGGGCGCAATCCTCGGCGGGCTGCTCAGCCAGTCGCGAAGGGTGCCCGTCTACCGCTACGGCAGCGACCCGCATGTGGAATGGTGCCTGCGGCGTTACCGCTCCTACGATGTGCGCACGGACACCTTCCAGCCCTATCACGGCCCGCGCAGATATTGTAACTCGCCATATCGGTGAGCCGAGGCCATGGGATGGCGCCGGCAGGCCGCCCATGCGCGGCCTGCCGGTGTCCAGGCTCAAGACCGGCTCGACCCATCATCCACCTTCATCGTTGGCTCAATGAAATTGATATGACTGGTCAGCCTTCCTGACCTATGCTCTTCGGCCAGGAGGTTCCCAATGACCGTTGACAGCTACGCCGCGCCGCGCCAGTGGAGCGAATTCATGCTCGGCGCGCGCAGGAGCCTGCCCGTCGTCGTGGCCGCCGCGCCGTTCGGCCTTTTGTTCGGCACGCTTGCGGTGGAGAACGGTTTTTCCACCTTCGAGGCGATCTTCATGAGCGCCACCATCTATGCCGGCGCCAGCCAGATGGTGGGCCTCGAGCTGTTCGGCGCGAAAGTCGCACCGTGGCTGGTGGTCCTGTCCATCTTCGCCGTCAATTTCCGCCACGTGCTCTATTCCGCTACCATCGGCCGCCAGCTCTCCCACTGGACACCGCTGCAGCGCACCGTCGGCTTCTTCTTCCTGGTCGACCCGCAATTCGCCGAAGCCGAGCAGCGGGTGGAGAGCGGCCGGCGGATCGGCTTTGCCTGGTACATGGGGCTCGCCCTGCCGATTTATACCGTCTGGATCATCGAGGCGTGGGTGGGAGCCCTTTTCGGCCGCCTCATCCCCGATCCGCATGCACTGGGGATCGATTTCCTGCTGCCGATCTACTTCCTCGGCCTCGTCATGGGCTTCCGCAAACGGGCGATGTGGCTGCCCGTCGTGGGCGTGAGCGCGGTGGCGTCCATCATCGCCTACAAGACGGTGGGTTCTCCCTGGCATGTGTCGATCGGCGCGCTGGCCGGCGTCTTTCTGGGGGCATTGCTGCCGCCCGGCAAACCTGTGCGGGAGGAAGCGGAATGAGCACGATTTTCTGGATCATCGTCGCCGGTGCGGTGCTGACCTACCTGACGCGCGCCGGCGGGCACCTGGTGCTCTCGCGCTTCGAGCGCATCCATCCGCGCGTGGAGGCGGGGCTGAACGCCGTGCCCGCGGCGGTGCTGACGACACTGGTGGCCCCCGCCGCGATGGAGGGTGGGCCGGCCGAGATCGCGGCGCTGGCAGTAGGGGCGCTGATCTCGCTGGCGGGCGGCGGGATGATGCCGATGTTTCTATCGGCCACGGCAGTGCTTATTCTCCTGCGGCATTTGCTTGGGTAGAGCAATTCCAGGAAAAGTGAAAACCGGTTTTCCGTCCGGAATTGCGACAAAACAAAGAGTTAGGCCCAGCCTTACAACGGCGCCGTCGCTCCACGCAGCCAGGCGGCCGTCTCGCCGTCGACCAGCGGCCCGACCTCCTCGAAGACCCGCCCGTGATAGGCGTCCAGCCACTTCCGCTCCTCCGCCGTCAGAAGCGACGGATCGATGAGCCGGCGGTCGATGGGTGCCAGCGTCAGCGTCTTGAAGCCGTGCATGTCCACCTCGCCTCCTTCGACAGGCTCAGGAGGGGTGACGACGATGAGGTTCTCGATACGGATGCCGTAGTGCCCGGCGCGGTAGTAGCCGGGCTCGTTGGACAGGATCATGCCGGTGTGCAGCTTTTCCGTGCCGGTCTTGGCGATGCGCTGCGGGCCCTCATGCACGGAAAGGTAGGAGCCGACGCCGTGGCCCGTGCCATGGCCATAGTCGAGGCCGGCGTTCCAGAGAGCAATCCGGGCAAAGGCATCGATGTCCACGCCGCGGGTGCCGGTGGGAAAGCGCAGCATGGAGAGGGCGATCACGCCCTTGAGCACCAGGGTGAAGCGGTTCCGCATCTCGTCCGTCGGCTGGCCGAGGGCGACGGTACGCGTGACATCCGTCGTGCCGTCCTCGTACTGACCGCCGGAATCGACCAGCAGAAGCTCGCCCGCGGCAAGCTTCCGGTTGGTCTTCCTCGTCACCCGGTAGTGGATGATGGCACCGTTGGGGCCGGCGCCGGAGATGGTGTCGAAGGAGATGTCGCGCAGCGGCATCTGCGCTTCGTTGCCGGCGCGGCGGCGGCATTCCTCCAGATGCTTGACGACGGCGATCTCGTCCAGGCTCTCCGGTTCCCGCGCGTCGAGCCAGGCGAGGAAGAGGGCAAGGGCCGCGCCGTCGCGCAAGTGGGCTGCCCGCGCGCCCTTCAGCTCCGCCTCGTTCTTCATGGCGCGGGGGAGGGCAGTCGGATCGGCGAAGGAGACGGTTGCGCCGTCGCTCTCCTCCACCAGAAGGCGCAGCTTCTCGGCGGCGCGGGCATTGTCGAGGCCGATCCTCGCGCCTTCTCGCGCTAGCTCGGCGAGCACGGTCCCCAGCTCCGAAGGCGTGTGGAGCTCCGTCAGTTCGCGCAGGTAGGTCTCCGTTTCGTTCGAGAGCTTCTTCGGGTCCATGAAGAGGCGCGGTCGGTCCTTGGCCGAGAGGATGGCAAAACCGAGCGCCAGCGGCGTGTGCGGAACGTCGCTGCCACGGATGTTGAACGCCCAGGCAAGCGAGGAGGGGTCGGTGAGCACCGTGTGGTCGACGCCGTCCTCGGCGAGCTTGCCGGCCAGGCGGGAGAGCTTGTCGGCGGCCGCTTCCCCGGCATAGCTGAGCGGATGGATGCGCACCGGCTCGGCAGGCGGGGCGGGCTGGTCCTCCCAGATGGCATCGACGAGGTTGCGTTCGAGCGGCACGGCCTCCGCGCCCGGCTTCTCCAGGGCCTTGCGCAGGTCGCGTATGTCGCCGATCGTGTGCAGCCAGGGGTCGAAGCCGATGCGTGCACCCTTCGACAAGTGCGCCTTCATCCAGTCGCGCGGCGGGTTGTCGACAAGGCTCTCGATGTCGAAGAGCGTGGGATCCGTCTGCTCGCCGGCCTGCAGCGTGTAGCGGCCATCGACGAAGAGGATAGCCTTTTCGCGCAGGATGAGGGCCGCGCCCGCCGAGCCGGTGAAGCCGGTCAGCCATGCCAGCCGCTCCGCGCCCGGCGGCAGGTATTCGCCCTGATGTTCGTCGCTATGCGGCACCAGCAGGCCGTCGAGGTCGGCCTTTGCCATCAACGCGCGCAAGCGCTCCAGGCGCGGACCAGCCTGAGAGGGATCGGCGGTGCTGTCGAAAGACTGGAACATGGGGCACTCCGGAGGGGCGTTAGACCAGTTCATCGTTTCATGGAATCGATGAACTGGTCCAACTCGTTGTTCTGTCGCAATTCCGGACGGAAAGCCGGTTTCCACTTTTCCTGGAATTGCTTGTCTTATGACTTTTTCCGCCGAACGGGCGAATAAGGGA
>NZ_WQNH01000082.1 GCF_009812055.1 Chelativorans xinjiangensis
GTGTACCTGAAACCGTCGGGCCTTTCCTGCGGAAATTTGGTGATTCCTCCAGTAATTTCAGCAGCTTACCGTTTATGGACGGGCACTAAACTAGCCTTCATTGCAACAGGCGGCGCATAGCTGCCGTCGCAAGAAGCGAAGCCTCCGTGCCCGCGGAGCCGGTGGCCCGCGGGCAGCTGCAGTCAATGTGCGTGATAATCCTCGGCCTCGGGCGTCAGCATGATGGTGTTGATCGTGAGGCCCGCATCCTTGAACGTGTCGATACTGCCGATCTTCTTGCCGGCCTCGAGATCGAGCCGTCATTCATGCCGGGGAAGTTGATCAGGCTGTTCTGCACATAGGCGCGCTTCCCGTCCGGCGAGAACACCAGGTGGTGGGCGCCGCCCGCCGCCTCCGCCGCGTAGAGGTGCTTGGGCGCACGCGGGTCGGAAATGTCGAAGGCGTTGAGGTGCCCGGGCAGCGCCGTGGTCACATAGGCTCTGTCGCCGGCGGCGTTGAAGTAGACCTCGAGCGCCACGCCTTGGCCGATCGCGGCGAAGTCGAAATCGCCACGGAAGGAGAACGTTTCCGACTTGGGCTGCCATTCGGCGATCCAGAGGCGGCCTTCGTTCATGTTGGCAATGTAGGCGACCGGCGGCTCTGTGCCGGGAACGAAGAACGCCTCGACGGGGGCCGTGCCCGACGGCGACGGCTTGTCCGAGACCTTGTGCGTGGACTGCACCTTGCCGGTGCTCGGGCGGATGACCATAATCGACTCGCCGGCATCCGTCGGATCCTTCGGGTTGATGGTGCTCGTCACCAGCATCCGGTCGATCCCGTCATGGACGGTGATGCCGTGCGGATAGGGCGCGGGCAAGTCGATGGTGTCGAGCATCTCGTCAGTCTTCGCGTCACCGACGATGACCACCGAACTTCCCATGCAAGTAAGATACCAGCGATCCCGCGCCTCGGAGAAGGCGACGTCCTCGCCCACCACGCAGCCGGGGACCGGTACGACCTTCGTCCGGTACGGGAAGCTTGTCACGTCGAGTACCCACAGCTCCGGGCGTCCGAGCGAGGTGATGTAGGCCCGGTCGCGCGCGGGGTTATAGAAAATATGATGCGAAATCAGATCCGGAGGAAGCGGAATCTGCGCGAGGATCCGCCCGTAGTCGGGCGCCTCGGGGTCAAGCTCGACGAAGGCGATGCCCTCCTGACGGATCGCTTGTTGGCCCTTGGTTTCGTAGAGGACGAGAGCCGTCTGTTCCGCCCGTGCGGAGGCGACGGCGAGCGCGAGGATGCTGGCCGCGAGAAGTGGCCTGATCATGCGTTTCATACACTGTTCCTTTGTATTGGAGGTCATAGATGCGCCGCGGCCGGACGAGCATGTCTCCTGTTCCAGCCGTCAGGGCTCGGCGGTGATCACAGAGACAGCGAGGAAATTGCAGAGCGGACCTGACCAGAATCGGGCCGTTTATGCCACGCTCGCCGGAAATCGGGCATGGTGACCGACTTGAAGATTCGGGCTAGCTCCGGACGCGGGGGCGCGCGTAATCGGGAATTTTGAAACGGCGGCGGTATGTCCCCGGTGTCAAGCCGGTGATGCGCTTGAAGAGGCGACGGAAGAAGGCAGGCTCCTCGTAGCCGACCTGCCAGCTGATCTCATCGACCGAGGCCTCCGTTCGCTCGAGTCGGCGCTTGGCATCCTCGATCCTCAGGCGCTGCACATAGGCGATCGGGCTGATGCCGGTTGCCGCCGTGAACCGGCGCTTGAAGGTGCGCTCGGTGAGCCCGGTGCGACGGATCATCTCTTCGAGGGGATTTGCCACCGAAAAATGCGTGGCGACCCACTCCTGCGCCGCCTGGATAGCGTGGTCGCCATGATCGTTGCGGCCCTCGAAGACCATGTAGGGCGCAAGTCCGTCCTGATGCCACTGCAGGGCGAAGAACCGCGCGACCGCCTGTGCGGCCGTCGCCCCGGCATGACGGCCAATCAGGTAGAGCACCAGATCGTGCCAGGTCATGGAGGCGCCCGAGCTGATCAGTTCCTCGCGCTTGCCGGAAACGACCAGCACACGCTCCAGGTGGACCAGCACCTCGGGAAACGCGGCTGTGAAGGCATTGGTGTAACCAAAATGCACCGTCGCATCGACATCATCGAAAGGCCCCGTCTCGGCGAGCAGGAAGATGCCCGAGCAGGCCGAGCACAAAAGCGCGCCGCGCCGATGCATGGCGCGGAACCAATCGATCAGTTCGGGGTGCAATCCCTTTCGCCAGCCGTCGGGCCCCAGCAGAACCGAGGGGACGATAATGATGTCGGTTGCATCGAGATCGAAGATGCTGCGCTGCACCGTAATGGGCACATGACTGGCGAGTTCCAGGGGGCCGCGTTGCAGACCCACGATCTCGACCTTGAACGGCCGGGTGTGGAACGACGGGAAACCGGGTGGCGGCGTCATTGCAAAGGCGTTCATCACGTCGAAAATGCCGGAGAGCGTGGAGACCACAGCCTCGGGAATGGCGATGAGGCTAACATGGAGCGGCTCGGATTCGGCTTGGGCGGCGTCTTGCGGCATTTCGAATCCCCCGGTGCAGGAACAGTGCCTGCAATGCAGCCGTATCATGCCTCACATCACCGCGGAGGCAAATACTGTTCGCTGCCACGTCTTTGTCGCCGCGTGGCACAAACGGCCCGATTCTGGACCGTTCGGCTCTGCCGGTTGGGCACGGCAATTGCGATCTCTCCGCACCGCCTCAGATTGTCTGGGGCTCGAACAGGAGAAATCGACATGGAGCACATCCAAAGCAAAGCCATCGACCCCACGAAGCTCGATGCGCTCGTCGCGCGCGCGTTCGAGGATCTTTCGGCTGGCTACGGCGGCGTTATGATCAGCCTGGGCAACCGGCTGGGCCTCTACAAGGCAATGGCCGGGGCCGGCCCCCTAAGCGCGCGTGAAATCGCCACTCGCGCCGACTGCGCCGAACGCTATGTGCGCGAATGGCTCAACGCCCAGGTTACCGGCGGCTACGTCGCCTACCATCCGGTCAGCGACACTTACGAGTTGACGCCGGAACAGGCTGTGGTGCTTGCCGACGAGGACAGCCCCGCCTTCGTCCCCAATGCCTGGGCCGTACCCGCATCCATGTGGGCCGACGAGGAGAAGGCTATAGAGGCATTTCGCACCGGCAAGGGCATCAGCTGGGGCGATCACGACGGACGGCTGGCCTGCGGCGTCGCCGCCTTCTACCGCAACGCCTACAAGGCAAGCCTCGTCCCCGAATGGCTGCCGGCCCTCGACGGAGTCGTCGACAAGCTCGAGGCAGGCGCCCTCGTGGCCGATGTCGGCTGCGGCCACGGCCACTCGACCGTGCTCATGGCAAAGGCTTTTCCGGCGTCCAGGTTCAACGGCTTCGACAGCCACCAAGCGTCGCTGGAGGAGGCGCGAAAGGTCGCTGCCGAGGCCGGCGTTGCCGAGCGGGTGAATTTCGCTGCAGCGCGTGCCGACGACTACGGCGGCAACGGCTACGACCTGATCTGCTTCTTCGACGCACTGCATGACATGGGCGATCCGGTCGCTGCGGCTGCGCATGCCGCCAAGGCACTCGCGCCCGACGGCGCCGTGATGCTGGTCGAGCCTTTCGCCAACGATCGCGTCGAAGACAACGTCTCGCCGGTGGCCAGGCTGTACTATGCGGCATCCACAACCATCTGCTGCGCCCACGCGATCTCGGATGGCGGCCGTTTGGTGCTCGGCGCCCAAGCCGGAGAGGCACGGCTGGAGGACGTATTCCGCAAGGCTGGCTTCACGCGCTTCCGCCGCGCCTTCGAGACGCCGTTCAACCTGATCCTCGAGGCACGGCTGTAACCACAAGACGAACGAGGCGACCAGGCCGGGATGACGGCTGGGGCAACACGGCTGGTGCGTGCCGTCACCGCCTTCATGTCCCTGCCGGCGGCGCCGCAGCAACAGGGTTTATCAAATGTCTCTCGCACCTGCAGACCTGGCTTCGGCCTCCAACCTCGAAGGAGATGCCAGGTGGCGCCTGCGCCTTCGGAAGGGCGCGCGCTCATCCGGCTTGCGGCGCCGATCGCCCTTCCCGCCGCCGCCCGCCGCGGCATCGGGTCGGCGATCATGCTTCGGGTAGAACGGGACGCCGCCGAACATTGTGTCCACGCGCTTCACCTTACGGTGACACTTTCGGGCATCGCCCTCTACGAGAAGCTCGGCTATCGGCGGAGTTGGCCAGAGAGATCGAATTTCCGGACCGAACGCGCTTCGGCTGCGTAAGGATGGAGAAATCATTGGCAGGGGCCCGAGTGGCAGATTCGCCTGCCGGGTTCGACCTGGCGAGAAGCGGCGACGTGGTATGACCATCAGCCATCGATATGTGCCGGTAAATGGTCCGAGGGAACTTCATTTCCCATAGGCGTGGTCTCTGAACGCTGCGCAACATTGGAGCAGTCATGGCGGTACGGGCGATCGGGTTCGTGGAATGCGACCGGGCGCAATTGCTTGAAGGGCGGGCCGGAATTGTGGGACGAATTCATGCACAAACTGCGCGTCTTGCACCTCGGCGCGCCGCCCAGGAGCGAATTCTCGGCGCTGCAACGACTGACAGAGGCCAAAGGCCGCCGTGGAAACGGCAGCGGAACGAGCGTCCGTCGATAGCGAAGACAAAGCCGGGTGAGTGTGATGGCGTTGGAATGTGCTGACTTTTACGACGCGGAATTGAGACCGCACAACCGGCACTTGCAGGCCGCTGCCAGCGTTGGAAGCCGTGACCGGGTGCTGGATATTGGTTGTGGCGCAGGACAAACGACTCGTGAGGCCGCCCGCATCGCGGCGGAAGGAGCCGTGGTTGGGATGGATACTTCAGCGGAGATGCTCGAGGTCGCCCGGCGACGTTGCGCCGAAGAAGGGCTGCGGAATGTGGTATTCGAGCAGGGCGATGCGCAATTCCATGCATTTTCCGCTGCCGGTTTCGACCTCTGCATCAGCCGGTTTGGCGTGATGTTCTTTCCTGATCCGGCGGCATTTGCCAATATCGGCCGGGCGATGCGCCCAGGCGGGCGCCTTGTGTGGATGGTGTGGCAGAACCGGGAGCGCAACGAGTGGTCTGGTGCCATTAGGCAGGCATTGGCTCCGGGGGGCGGGATTTCTGTAGATGCTGGCAAACCGTTTTCACTTGGCGATCCCGCCATCGCCACAGAACTTCTGAGCGCGGCCGGATTTACGTCAATCGACTTCACCGATGTACATGAGCCGGTCTTCTATGGGTCGAACATCGATGCGGCGTTTGACGCACTCACTGGCTTCCATCTTGTGAAGGACGCGATTGCGCGTACGCATGAGCCGACCGACCGGCCATTACAGCGGCTGCGCGACTTACTGCAGGCGCATATGACCCCGGAGGGCGTGCTTTTCGACTCGCGGTCGTGGATTATTACCGCTCACCGGGCGGTCGGATAGCTGACCGGCGGACTGTGCAACGAAGGTTAGCTCATCACCAGCGGGGTTAAAACGGGGTCCGAAGCGGAGACTCCTGGCGAACGGGCGAATGTCGAGATGGGGGTCGGAGAAGGCTGAACGGTAGCTATCTGATAGCTGCGCTCCAAAAGCGGAAGGTCAGCTTCCGCCCCAACCCGGAACAGCCAAAAACGGCTTCGACTGGTGGAAAACGGTCAGGACCCACTCGGCTCCGGCCGAGCGGGTTTGGGAGAATATACGAGAGGATCGTTGCGTTCCTCGACATGATTCAGGGACTGGTTCTGCGGGCCAAATGTTCATATGTGATGTGCCAAGGGTCGCGCTCGGAAGATCTTTCCTCGCCGATCCAATGGAAGCTGTTGGCAGTGATCTCAGTAAAACGCCATCGAGTTTTCAGACCGCGCGAATCATCGCCGATCTGGACAATGTCCTTACCCTCGGCCCGCCCGATCTGGCGCGAGTAATCTTGGTTGAGCGGGTCACTCCAGATGATATGCCAACCACCGATTCCAGGGTCGAAGATGCGCAAAGTCGTGCCATACATAGTGGACGGCGCAGGGCGCCTAGGCCTGATCCAGATGTCCTGAATCGCGCGACCTTCGAGCACCCAGCCGAAATGGATTTCTCCAGTCGATTTCTGGATTGTGCCGTCCTCAAGGTGGCGGACGGTGTCCATTTCCCAGCTTCCGATCAGCCACCCATAGAGGTCTATGTCTTTCGCTCGGTCGGCTGGCGGACCTTCCGATCCGAGAGCAGTGAGAAACGGAGAAATCGTCATAGTCACAAGGCCTTTCGTTGCGCGGCAGCCATGGGAAGAGAAGTATCGCACAGCCTTCCTGACAGCGGCCCGTCAGGAGGTGCTCAGTCTTCCTTCACCGGCACCGTAACAACCAGACAGCGATTCGCCGATGCGGCCCATCGGAGTGCGCGACAGGATGCGGCTCCTAGCCGCCGGATCGGAGTTCAAAGAAATCCATCCCCGGTATTGTCGTTGTAGCGATCTTCACGCTGCGACATGGCGGTGGCGTTCGTCGGTCGGAACAAATGGCCGAGATGGGTCCAGGCTGTGTAAAAACGCCGAACATGATACCCTTTTGACATGGTCGAGGGGGTGTCATGAAGCGGTATATCGAGGGTGTCGACAGGAGCCAGGGTACACTGCTTCCCGAGCAGTTGGATGACTGGGTGCATGCTCACGAAGCGCCTGCCGAACGTGCGTGCGGAGATGGCGCTGCACGTGCTCGCCTACAACATGACCCGGGTCATGAACATCATCGGCTCCAAGGCATTGGTGGCGGCGATGCGGGGGTGAGCGCCTCCGCCTTCTCATGATTTGCCCGAAACTCGGCTCAAACGCCGATATGGAGGCCAATTCGACACCTGGATCGAGCTCGAAAGCAAAAATCGCCTATCATCCCGCTTGAGCTGCGCGGGTAGCCACGATTAACCGTGAAGTCGGCGTTTTTACACAGCCAGGGTCGGAAACGGAACGGCCGCTTTCCACGCTCGGATCCCGAAAGCCGACCGTCAACTCTCGGCCCAACTGGCACAGCTATATCCGGCTCCACCTGGTGGAAAGCGGTAGTCAGCGGCTTCACGGACTATGCTGCCACGCGTAGGACGACCTTTCCAAATGGGCCGCGCGCCAGATGGCCGAGCGCCGCTGGCAGGTCGGCGAGTTCATATTCCACATCGATCACCGGCTTCATGCGGATCCGGTCGACGGCGCGGACGAAATCCTCCAGCCCGCGCCGGTGGCCGACCTGGATACCCTCGACGGTCAGATGCTTGAGCGCCAGCGGAGCGAAATGACCTGATATCTCGAACCCTTCGAGCACGCCGATGAGCGACACGCGCCCGAACACCGCCGCGGCCCGGAGCGCGCGATCGAGGTGCGCGCCGCCAACAATCTCGAGGATATGATCGGCCCCGTAGTCGCCCGTCAGGCGGTAAACCGCCTCCACCCAGTCTTCCCTCCCGCGGTTTATCCCGTGCGCGGCGCCGAGCGCCCTTGCGCGCTCGAGCTTGTCATCATCGCCGGAGACCACGATTACCTCCGCGCCATGGGCAACGGCGAGCTGGAGTCCGAAGAGCGCGACTCCACCCGTTCCCTGAACCACCACCGTCTGGCCAGCGTGGAGATACCCACGTTCCACCAGCGCGGTCCACGCGGTCAGGCCGGCGCAGGGCAGCGTGCTTGCTTCAGCGTCGTTCAGGGTCTCGGGCGCCTTCACCGCCCATCCTGATTGAGCACGATATACTCCGACAGCACACCCTGCATAGCGCCGCCAAGCGTGCGGTAATTCGGCTCGCGCGCGGAGCCGAAGCCCGATCCGTCGATCCAGCCGGGGATGAAGGTCGTGATCACCCGGTCTCCCGGTTTAAAGCGCGTGACGGCGCCGCCCACCGCAACCACCGTGCCTGCCGCGTCGGATGCCGGAACGAACGGCTCGGACTTGGCCGCAAAGCCCAAGCCATCGTCAATGAGAAGGAGGTCGCGATAGTTCAGCGACACGGCGGCGACTTTCACCAGAATCTCGCTCCCTGCGGGCGCCGGCACTTCAGCCGAGTCGAATTCGAGATTGGCGCGACCGACGCTTTTGAGCGTCCAACGCTTCATCCTGCCTGTTCTGACATGCTGGTTCATAGGTCACTCCAGTTGGGAGACAGGCCGACACAATATTCGCTCTTTTCGATTTGCAGTGCGGATAACTTTTCCGCTAAATGTAGCAGCTTGCTCTACAATGGTGCCTCATGACCGACCGACTGAGCGGGATTCGCGAATTCGCCACAGTGGCGGAGGCGGGAAGCTTCGCCGCCGCGGCCGCGCGCCTGAACCTCTCCCGCTCTGCCGTCGGTAAGGCGGTGGCGAAGCTGGAGGCGCGGCTAGGCGTGCGGCTCTGCCATCGCACGACGCGGGTGCTTACTCTGACCGAGGATGGGCAAGCCTTCTACGAGCGTTGTACGCGTGTCCTGCGGGAGCTGGAACAGGCGGAACTGGCGCTAGAATCCGGCCTTACAGAGGCGGTGGGCAAAGTGCGCGTGACGGTTCCGGTTGTGTTTGGCCGCCATTGCATAGCGCCCGTCCTCTATGATGTCATGCGCAAATGTCCGAGACTCGTGGTGGAAATCGCATTCACCGATCGGCCGGTCGATCTCATCGAAGAAGGCTATGACCTGGCGGTCCGCAATGGCACGCTGCCCCATGATCCCGGCCTGATGACCCGCACAATCGCCCGTCAGCGCATGACTGTCTGTGCGTCTCCGGCGTATCTCCAAAGGCACGGCCGGCCCACCACGCTGGCCGACCTCCCATCCCATCAGGCCATCGACTACGCAAATCCGCGCTACACCAGGACCTGGCTGTTTCCCGATAGCCAAGGGAAGAATGTCCAAGTCGTTATGAACGGCCGCCTGCGACTCGACGACCTGGAAGCCATCAGCGATGCAGCCGCGGCCGGGCTAGGGTTAGCGTGGCTTCCCTGCTGGCTGATCCGCTCGCGCGTCGCGAAGGGCGAACTCGTCCGCTTATTCGACGAGCTGCCGGCAACTGAGTTCAACAGTTCAGCACTCTGGCCGCAAACCCCCTTCACGCCGTTGCGCCTGCGTGTCCTCATCGACGCGCTGGCGGCGCAGGTGCCTTCGATGATGGGCTGACCTCGCCGCGTTCGCCAGTTTCCAACACGAGGATGCCAATTTTGGTTGGCAGAGCGGTCCTTGCTGCAGCAGTGACCGCTATGAAGGGACAGCCGCCTTCCTCAACCCGGTAGAGTAAAGGTCGAGCTCGCCAGAGTCGCCATGAACGGTCCGAGGTAAAGATGACGATCGTATCCTCCGCCTGCCCGGATTCCTCCAGCGCGTTCAGCACCTCGCCGATCCTGTCGTCGATCATGGTGATCGTGCCGGCGGTGAGCGCCATCGCCTCGCGCAAGGCTTGATCATCCGCATAGAACGCCGCCTGGGATACGGCTTCGCGTTCGCCCTGCTCCCAGCGTTCGCGCAGATATCGGAGCGGTGGCGGCGGGTTTTCATGTGCCGAATATGGCAAGCCGACTTCAAACTGCTCTGGCTGGTACATTGACCAGTAACTTGCCGGGCGGGTTGAAGGGATGGTGCGGGTCGGGAAACGATACAAAGGCGAAGAACGGGGCGTCGCCACCCGCCTGTTCGCGGATCCATGCGGCCGCGCGGTCGGCGATCCAGGCGGTGGGATAGGACTCCTCCGGAACGGGTGTCCGATAGGCCTGAGGACAACCGTAGTTGTGCGGCAATTCGTTGGCGGGGTCGTACAGTTCCCGCCAGTTCGGATGCGCCCGGCGGAGCCACTGCCTCGGCGATCGGCCCGCCATGCGTCCTCCTAAGTTCTCCGGAGATCATCCGATCGAATGTAGTTGAGATCAAGCTGCCCACCCTCGGGTGCAGTTGTCACATGCAAAAGGACGCACCGGCCTGGGTTGAGAAGGTAACTAAGTACTCCCAGCCCTATAGCCCCTAGGCGGAAATAACCAGAGGCTGTCGGTGGAGTGTTTTCCAGCTGTTCAAGCACGTGTCGATTGGGCAGATGCGCCGTGGACTCTTTATCGCCGGGAATCCGAACGAATGACCGCCTCCGATTAAAGGATAATGTTGCCCTGATGACTGAGATTGGGGTCGGAAGAGGAATGTCATCTGTGGACGCCCCTTCGGACGCAAGCAGTTTTTGGCGGTAGGCACGATGTCGGATGCTGCCATCTGTCCGGCCTCCTGATGCAGCCATCGGCTGCGGGCCCGTATGGGAGTTCGCGGACTGGATCCACATCAGCTTTGCGCGCTTGGGTAGCGCTCTGCCATTCCCTGGTTCTCCCAGCCCCGTCTCGCCGACTGTTGTGCCATACCCTCCTTCGACCGACCTCGCGTCTCCGACAGCCTCTGACGTCGATCCCGGCTTACGCCGCGACCGCCGCCGGAGCTCGGTAACTTCCGCCCTTCGCCAGAAGGGCCCAGACAATGCGCGCCATCTTGTTGGCGAGCGCCACCGTCACCAGCATGCGCGGCTTGCACGACAGCATTCGTTCCAGCCACGATCCCTTGGGAGCTCCGCGACGCGACGCCTGTTTGACGACGGCGCTGGCGCCGATAATCAGCAGGCGGCGCAGCGTTCGCTCGCCCATCTTCGACGTCGCGCCGAGCTTCTGTTTGCCTCCGGTCGATCGCTGCAACGGTGTCAGACCCAGCCAGGCGGCGAAGTCGCGACCCTTGGCAAAGGTTTCGGCAGCGGGAGCAAGCGCGGTCAACGCCGTCGCGGTGATCGGCCCGATGCCGGGGATGGTCATCAGCCGGCGCGCCGTCTCGTCCTCGCGGGCACGGCGAGCGATCTCCCGGTCAAGATACGCGATCCGCTCGTCCAGCTCGGCCAGGAGATCCAGCATGACACGAAACATCGCGACCGCCGCCGCCGGTAAGGAGGCGGCCATCTCCTCCTCGAGCATATCGCCGAGCATCGAGACGTAGGACACTCCCTTCGGCGCCACCCAACCGTACTCGGTGAGGTGCCCCCGGATGGCGTTGACGAGTTGGGTGCGCTGGCGAACCAAGAGATCGCGGGTCCGGAACACGAGGGCGGACGCCTGTTGCTCCTCGCTCTTCACGGCCACGAAGCGCATGGTTGGGCGCTGCGCTGCCTCGCAGATCGCTTCGGCATCCACCGCATCGTTTTCTTCTGCCGCTTTACGAACGGCTTGACGTAGGCGGGTGGGATCAGCCGCACGTCATGGCCCAGCGCCATCAGTTCACGGCCCCAATGATGCGCACCGCCGCAGGCTTCCATAGCCACGGTGCAAGGCGATTGCGCAGCGAAGAAGTCGAGCACCTTCGCCCGGCTCAGCCGCTTCGAGAAAACGCCTCGACCGCGTGAATCCGAACCATGCGCATGGAACACATTCTTCGCGATATCCAGACCGATCGTGGTAACCTCAGGCACGGACGCCTCCCTTCGAATGGTTGCAACACTCCATTCTGGCACAGCGATGCCGTCGGGGGGCGTCCACCCCATCAGCTATCGCTCCTTGAACGCCAGAAGCTGCCAGTCAGCTGCCGGCCCCACTGCAGTCACTCTATGGCTCCCGCCCGATTGGTCGGATCTGAGAACCTGCGAGACTCACCGCACGCAAATGGTAGGGGATCGACGATGCGCCTAGCATTGAAATCATTCAGGAATTTTGGGCAGGGGCGCTACCATTTGTCATGATTTATCGAGCGATTCCAGTATCTTAATGCATTTCTGGTGGCGGAGGAGCGCTTCCACCAATACAGTGCAACGACTAAATTTGTCTGCTGAGGAGTGATCAAGGTCGTGCAGGAGCTACGAGAACGAGACCAAGCGCAAACCTATGTTGCGACTGGCCAGGAGCATCATCGGGCGCGCTTTTTGTGGAACGAACTAGGTTTCGCGAACTACTTTGATGGAATCTTCTACAGCGCCGAAATTGGCTTTCCCAAGAAGGATATACGCTTCTTTGAAGCCATCAATCGGGCGCTCGAAATCAAGTCCGGAGAAAGGCCGTTGTTCTTCGATGACCAACCAGAGATTGTTGAGCTTGCGGAGCGCGCCGGATGGGACGCGTCAACGTTTACTTCGGTGAGCGACATTCAGCGGCACCCCCGCCTGAGACATCTGTGGCCGCAGCCGAAGACCTAATGACGTGCTCGACGAAAGCGGCAATTTCATTCCGACTGGATAAATGCCATTTGCGCCCAGGAAATCCTGCAAACAGCTTCGAGTGGCCTTCAAAAGAATTCCAGTTTTTTGCTCTGGTTCTGTATTCCGCCACCCAGTTCAGAAGGTCTTGAAACTGTTCCTGGCTTTCGCCGCGTTGGGTGCCTCTCTGCTTGATGTTCGCGATGCACTCCTCCTCCGGCAGATCAATCCAGACCAGGGCGGAGATCCGGCCGGAGACCACGTTCACCAACTGCCCATATATGCCCTCCATGATCCAGGTGTCCGCTTGCGCCGCCGCCTGGACATCGGCGTCCCTGAGCCCTCTGTCGCGAGCAACGCCACAACGGCCGAGCTCCCAATGCATGTCGTCCAGGTGGACAACGGGAAAGACGAGCGCATTCCCTAGCCGACGGGCGAGCCACGTCTTTCCGCACCCGCCGTTGCCCATGATCAGCGTTCGATCGAAGACCGCACTATCTCGCCGCACTCTATTCTCGTGAGAAGGTGAGACCACCCCCGGTCGCGCCGTATGCCCGATCCAACGCGAATGTCTGAAGGCGCTTCCGTGCCACGCCGACAGCACTTTCGCGGATGGGAGCATCCCTCCTCCGGTTTCGTAGTCAGTAGGCGGATAAGGTCCTATTGCTGAGCGTTTTCGGAAGCACGTGACGATGCCTGCATCTCGTCCAGGGCCGCATAAAACAGCATTCGGATCTGCTCTTGCGCTGGTTCCACGGCAACTCCGGAAGCCGTGAGGTGTGCGAGCAGCCGCTTCGCCATCCCGCGCCAGTACACGTTAGTTGTTTGATCCCGCATTTTGATGGTGCATTGTTTTCCCAGGAATGGAAGGATGCACTATGGGACAGGTTCTTCACGGCAGCGCCA
>NZ_WQNH01000083.1 GCF_009812055.1 Chelativorans xinjiangensis
ACAAGCCAATCGCCAGTAAAATGCGCCGCGCAAACTGGAATAGAGACTTCTTCCATGAGCTCTTTACTCATATGCGATAGCCCTGCCCCACGAGGGGGGAGATTGGCTGTCGCGGATGGTTTCGCCAATCGCCGGCGTTGAGGGAGGTGCGGAAGCGTCAGTAGGTCGTGCGGCCGCCGGACAGGTCGAAGACGGAGGCGGTGGTGAAGCTGTTTTCCCGGGAGACCAGCCAGGCGACCATGGCGGCGGCCTCGTCCACCTCCAGGAAGCGGCCGCGCGGGATGCGCACCAGCATGTATTCGATGAACTCCTTGGTGAGCGTGTCGAGGATGCGGGTGTTGGCGGTGGCGGGGGTGATGGCGTTTACGGCGATGTCATGTTTCGCCAGTTCCTTGCCGAGCGACTTTGTGAGGCCGATGACGCCCGCCTTGGCGGCCGAATAGGCGGAGAGATTGGGGTTGCCCTCCTTGCCGGCAACGGAGGAGATATTGACGATGCGGCCGTAGTTGCGCGCCTTCATGGAGGGGATCACCACCTTGTTGACGTAGAAGGTGCCGTTCAGGTTGATGTCGACGACGCGGCGCCATTCGTCCGGGTCGTAGTCCTCCAGCGGCGCGTTGCCGCCGGCGATGCCCGCGGAATTGACCAGGATGGAGACGGGGCCGATTTCCTTCTCCACCTCTGCATGGACGCGTTCAAGGGCCGGAAGGTCGGTGATGTCGACTGTCTTTTCGGAAGCCGAAGGGCCGAGCGCCTTCGTCGCCTCCCCGAGCAGATCGGCGTTCAGGTCCCAGAGACTCACCCTGGCGCCGGAATCGATCAGCCGCCTGGCTATGGCGAAGCCGATCCCTTGAGCGCCGCCCGTCACCACGGCCACCTGGCCTTCGAGGTCAATTCTGTTCATGTGATTTCCGTTCGATGAATGCTGAGGCGCAAGGCCGGTCGGCTTCCTATTCCAGGTGGAACATTTTCCTGAGCGGCACCTGCACCGGCTCGTTGTCGGGAAGGGTTTCCATGATGTCGGCCATGTGGTCCCACCAGCGGCGCACGATTTCGTTGGCGGGCAGCGCGTCCATCTCGTGGTCGTCGGCGCGCGTCAGGATGGCGAAGAGGTGGTGGGTCTCCTCGTCGAGCCAGATGGAATAGTCCGAGACGCCGGCCTCGCGCAGGAGCGCGGCCAGCTCCGGCCAGATCTCGTCGTGGCGGCGCTTGTATTCGGCCGCCTGGCCGGGATTAAGGTTCATGCGAAAGGCGAGCTTCTCGGGCATCCGCTTCCTCCCCTGTTGCAGACGGGCCTGTTGCAGACCACCAGGATCTCTCATGCCATCGGTTCGCCGGCTTGGCAAACGCGCTGGCGTTCGCGAGCGTCTTCGGGAGGATGGCTCATCGGCGCCTTGCAGTGTGGCCTTGGGGACATAGTGCATTCCTTGCGAAGGGGCTATGGTGCCGGCGATGGCGGAACGCCGGGGTGGGGCAAAAGAACGTCATACCGCCAGAGAAGGACCGGAAATGAACCAAAACTACGATGCATATGCCGTCGCCATCATTATCGCTTTCGGCGCGCTCATCATCGGTGGGCTGATGGCCGCGGCGATGGTGTTCGGTCAGCGCGACGCCTTCTTCTTTGCGCTCGGGGCGGCCGCGGCGGCATGGATATCGGGTTATGCGGTGTTTCTGGACCGGCCGCGCACCTTCATGGCGCTGGTGGGGCTATCCGTGTTGATGGCGATCGCCTCGACGCTGGTGCTTGCCTTCTGATCAGCTGCGTTCTCTTTGTTTGAGCATGATGGCCGGCTGCACGAGGTTGGCCATGAGGCGGAAGACGCCGGGGACGAGCTTGTCGAGCTGGTGGTGCAGGGTGAGGCTGGTATGGGTATGCCGGCCATCGCCGACGCGGGCGGAGAGGAGCGAACCCTTCAACGGTGCCTCGCCGGCATCGTGCATGGCCAGAAGCGGCGTATAGGCGCCGTCCCATTCGGCGGCGAAATAGAGGCCGCGCTCCTTGTCCCAGCCGGCAAAATCTTCCGCATCGATAGTGTTGGGGCCTTTCAGCAGGCCGTGATCCGGGGCGAGGAATTCGACGGGCGAAGCCGGGTCGGTGACGCGCCAGCGCAGCGACGGCGTGCCGATGACGAGGCGGCGCGGCGGTGTGCTGCCGGGCGACCAGCCGTCGGTGGGGCGGTGATAGAGGGTGACGAGATGGCCGCCCGCCTCCACCCACGCGTGGAGCCGCCGCGTGGCGGCGGCAAGGTCGGGGCGCAGGCCGAAGGCGAAAATGCCGACGACGATGGTGGTGAAACGGTCAAGGTCGCCGCGCATTGCCGCCCCGTCCAGATCGACCACGTCCAGCCCCATGCGCTTCAGCCAGAGGCCGGCACGGTCGGCGCCGCCGCCGATATAGCCGACCCGGGCGCCCTCCGGCAGCCGCAGGTCGAGCGCCAGGACGTCGAGGTTCTGCGGGGCGATGAAGCGGGTGCGGCCGATGTGGGGATAAGCGATGGGGGTCTGGCGATGGGCCTGGGCGCCGTTGACGCTCGCCGGGAGGGTGTGGCGGCCGGGGGCGAGGTCCGGTGCGATGTCGAGCGCGAAGCCGTCCGCGGCCGGCCTCGCGGCGATGCCGGGGCGGCTTTCCAGATCGAGCCGGGCCTCGGCGCCTTCGAGGCGGGCGCGGATGGCGGCCCGTTGCGGCACGGCATGGGTGGAGACGATCAGTGCATCGGGCGACAGGGCCAGCGAGTGGGTGGGCACGATGTCGAGCGGCTGTTCCGGGTCGGCGAGGATCTTTATGCCGCGGCCGCCGATTTCGGCGCTCAGCGCCACACGGACCGTGCCGCTGCCCAAAAGGCTGGAGAAGGCGGGCGGATAGGCGTTGGCGACGGGAGCATCTGGCGAAACCTTCAGCGGGAAAGAGGTGACCGGCCCCTTACGCGCCGGAGCGCCGCTTGAGATGCCGTCCGGCAGGACGGGCGTGATCTCGACCGCGCCGGCCGCCTCGGCAGGCGCAAGGTGCACGTGGAGCGTGCCGCTGCCGCCGGGGGTGAGGGCCGCGGGCTCGGCCCAGAGCGTGGGGACGATGCCGGCGGCGGCGGCGAGCGCCGCATCGATCTCGGCGAGCTTGCGCGTCAGGCGATGGCCGATCCGTTCCTTCTCCTCGTCCGAGAGGCGGCTTCGGGCGGTCTCGATGTGCCGCGCGGCGGCGACAAGGGCCGGGATGATCCCGGCCTGGCGCGGAAATGCGTCGAGCGCCTCGCCGATGCGAACCTGTGCCGCGCGAAGCTCCGCTCCGGTTTCCCGGTCGAGGCCGGCGGCGAGGTCGGCCAGCGTTGCCGGCAGATGGTCGCGGATGTCGGTCTCGGCGCCCTTGCCGCCACGCTTCAGGTGCAAGGACCACGCGCGCTGCGGCTCGGGACGCCACTCGCCCATGCCCTGGGAGGCATGGTAGGCGCGCGACCATTCGCCGATCTCGTCGTAGGCGGCGCCCGTGGCCGCGTCGACGCCGGGGGCGTTGACGGTCACGGTCGCTTCGGGGGGCGGGACCTCGTCGTCATAGGTGCCGCCGCCGCCGGACCAGGCGGGGAGATAATATTTGCCGACTTTCCAGGGGGTGAGGCCTTCGGCCAAATGTTCCGGGTAGGCGTTCGGATCTGCGGCGCGCTTGACGGCTTCTTCCGCGGCTTCGGTCATGGCGCGGTGATGGCCGTGCTGGCCGGGCACGTCGAGGAAGGTGGGGATGACGATGTCGGGCCGCTCGGTGCGGTAGGCGCGCACCAGCCGCTCGACGATGCGCTCGCGGCCCCAGCGCGAAAGGGTATCCTTGCCGTTCTTGGAGAAGCCGAAATCGTGCACCGGGTCGTCCGGGCCATGGCCGAGCCAGACGATGTCGGCGTCCAGCGTGCGCGCCGCCTCCTCCATCTCGCGGGTGCGCAGGACGCCCAGCGCCCCCATGCGCTCCGGCCCGAGGCCGTTCTGCCCGCCCTCGCCGCGCGTCGAGCAGGCGACGATGACGCGCATGCCGAAGGCGAAGCGGAAGGCCGCCAGCATGCCGCTTTCCTCGTCGTCGGGATGGGCGCCGGTGTTCATGACGGTGAGCACAGAACTTAGCCGGCTCAAGGACCGGTGCAGCTCGACCAGGGCAGGACGCTCTTTCCGGCGTTGCAGGCGCTCGCGGGGGGTCAGCATGGGGTCGTGTCCTCGTGTTGCGGGTGTTGAGCGACGCTCAGATGCGGCGAAACGGTGTCGAGCAGCGGCAGGGCGGCGGCGCCGAGGGCGGCCGTCAGCTGCCCGGTCTGGCCGCGGATGACGCGCGGCAGGGCGCGCGCGCTGCGCGTGGCGACGGAGACCGGCAGCGGCTCGAGCGCCTCGATCACCGCGTCGAGCACGGCATCGGGAAGGCCGCCGCCGAAGATGATGGTCTCGGGATCGAAGATGTTTTCCAGCATCGCCACGGTGGGCGCGAGATAATCCGCGGCCTCGGCGATCCAGCCTATCACGACCGGGTTGCGCGCGTCGTAAAGGGCTTGCAGCGCGCCGATTGTCGCCGCCTCGTGGCCGGCCGCGGCCAGGCGCTCGCGCAAGGCGAAGACCGAGGCGAAGCGCTCCAGAGCGCCGTCGGGGCCGTATGTGCCCTGCCGGTTGCGTGGGGCGATGCCGATGTGGCCGATCTCGCCGGCATTGCCGAAGGCGCCGCGCAGAGGGCGGCCGTCCTGGATGACGCCAAGGCCCAGGCCGACGCCGAAATAGAGGAAGCAGAAATTGGTGATCTGGCGCCCGGCGCCGTAAAGCCGCTCGCCGACGGCGGCGGCGGTGGCGTCGTTGTCGAAGGACACCTGCTCTCCGGTCGCCTGAGCGATCAGCGGCAGGGGATCGACGCCGGTCCAGCCGGGCAACGTCGCCGGGCCGACGGAACTCATGCCTTCGATCTCGAAGGGGCCGGGCATCACCACGCCGATGCCCAGCAGGCGCTGGGTCGCCCTTCCCAGCGTGCCGCGCAGGCTCTCGATCTCCCGTGCAATCCGGCCCGGGACATGCCCGGGGTCGGTGTGCTCCAGCGGGCTGATGGACTGGGCCTTGAGGCCGCCCGACAGGTCGAGCAGCACGGCGACGATATGATCCGCGGCGACCTCGACGCCGGCGGTCAGCGGACCGTCCGGGTTGACCGCGAACTGGATGGGCGGCTGGCCGCGCCCGCTGCGCAGGCGGCCGAGCTCGATCAGCAAGCCTTCCTCGGTGAGTTCCTGGACGATATTGGCCACGGCCTGCGGCGTGAGGTGCGCGTGACGGGCGATCTCGGCACGGCCAAGATGGCCGTTGGTGCGGATCACCTCCAGCACCACACGCCGGTTATGCGCCCGGTTGCGCTCGGGATTGCTGCCGATCGCACCGCGCCGGCGGTGGATGCCCTTCCGCCGATTGTCCATGCAACTGTCTCCGAGGCTTCAACTCGACCGGCAGGCTATTTTCCCCGATAGAATAACTCAAGTAGATTATTTTATTGACAAGCGCGGCCTGCTGCGATGACGTTGAAGCCTGGAACGGACGAACCTGCCGTTTCGAGGGGAAATAATCCGCCGCGGCCGAAGGGAGGCCGACGGCGAGCACATGGAGGATTGCAATGCGCAGCAGGACAAGGCTCGCCGGGCTCGTTGCCGGCATCAGCTTTCTGGCCGTTGGCTCGGCCCAGGCGGTCGAGATCGAATACTGGCAATATGTCTTCGACAGCCGGGTGAAGGCGATGGACCAGCTCATCGCCAATTTCCAGGAAGCCAACCCGGATATCACCGTCAAGCATGTCACCTTCCCCTATGCCGACTACCAGACGCGCGTCGTGGCGGCGAAGGTGGCGGGACAGGGCCCGGACGTGGTGCAGCTCTTCTACGGCTGGCTCGACAATTTCGTCGCCGGCGGGCTGATCCAGCCGCTCGATCCGGAAATCTTTCCGCATGAGGAGATCGAGAGCGACTTCTTCCCCATCGTCTCGGCGATGAAGCGCGACGGCGACTATTACGGCCTGCCGACGGCCGTGCGCTCGCTGGCGCTGTTCTATAACAAGGCGCTGTTCGAGGAAGCCGGTCTCGACCCGAACAAGCCGCCGCAGACGCTGGACGAGCTTGTCGAGGCGGCGAAGGCCACCGTCAAGCGCGACGACGGCGGTAACATCACGTCGGCAGGCATTACCGTTGCGATGGAGGGACAGGATCACCAATGGTGGCGCGAGGTCCTTATCCGCCAGTTCGGCGGCCAGCCCTATTCGGACGATGGGAAACAGGTTGCCTATGACGATGAGGCGGGCCTTGCCGCCACCAAGTTCCACGCCGGCCTGCAGACCGAGCACAAGGTCGGCCTCAACGGCTTCATGGACGAGGGGCAGGCGGCCTTCCGCGCCGGCCTTGCTGCCATGACCATCGACGGCACCTTCCGGCTCGGCGCGTTCGAAAGCAATCCGTTCGAATGGGGCGTGACCGAACTGCCGGCCAATGCCGACGGGATGCGCTCCAACTATTCGAGCTATTTCGCCAACGCCATCGGCGCGCTATCGGAGGGCGAGGAGCTGGAGGCCGCGCAGAAGTTTCTCGCCTACATTTCCTCGCCGGAGGCGATGGAGGTCTGGCTGGAGACCGTGGGCGAATTGCCGGCACGCAAAGACGTGGCGCTGACGGAGAAGAACCTTTCCGACCCCACCTACGGGCCGTTCCTCAAGGGGCTGGAATATGCCCACACGACGCGCTTCGTCGACGAGGCGGCGCAGCGGCAAGTGATGATCGACATGGAGAACCGCATCTTCCTGGAGGGCCAGGACCCGGCCGAGGCGCTGGCGCAGGCCGCGGAGGAGGAGCAGGCTATCCTCGACAAGTTCTACAATAAGTAGGACAGCAGGGGCCGGGGCCATGACATCGGTCGCCACACAATCGGGCCCGGCGCGCGGCGCCGGGCTGTGGGATCGCCTGACGATCCGCACCAAGCGCGTGGTCTGGGCGTGGGCGTTCCTCGCCGTGCCGATCGTCTTTTATGCCGGCATCCGGTTCTACCCCACCTTCCAGGCCTTCTGGCTCTCGCTAACGGACTGGGACCTGTTGAGGCCGGCGAGCTTCATCGGCCTCGGCAATTACGAGGCGCTGTTTTCCGACCCTCTGTTCTGGCGGGTCTTCCGCAACACCTTCACCTATCTCATCATCGGCACGCCGGTGAGCCTGGTGATCGCCTTCGTGGTGGCCTATTACCTTGACCGCGTGCGCTTCATGCACGGCTTCATCCGGGCGCTCTATTTCCTGCCGTTCCTGACGACGGCGGCGGCGATGGCCTGGGTGTGGCGGTGGTTCTATCAGCCGGTGCCCATCGGCGTGATCAACGGCTTCCTGGGGACGGTGGGCCTGCCAGCGCAGCCTTTCCTGCGCTCGGTAGACCAAGCGCTGCCGGCGATCATGGCGACGGCCATCTGGGCGGGGCTCGGCTTCCAGATCATCATCTTCATGGCCGGCCTGCGCGCCATCCCCACGACCTATTACGAAGCCGCGCGCATCGACGGCCTGGGGGAATGGGCGATCCTGCGCAAGATCACGCTGCCGCTGCTTAAACCCACGACAGTCTTCCTCGTCGTCTTCTCCTCGATCGGCTTCCTGCGCATCTTCGACCAGGTCTACAACATGACGACCAACGACCCCGGCGGGCCGTTGAACTCTACCAAGCCGCTGGTGCTGATGATCTACCAGACGGCGTTCTCGTCCTACGACATGGGGTATGCGGCGGCGCAGACGGTGGTGCTCTTCACCATCCTGCTCATCGTCTCGCTGATGCAGCTCTGGGTGCTGAGGAACCGCGCATGACGACGATGGCCGCCCCCACGACCGAGCTTGCCGCCAACGGGCGCGACATCCGGCCCGGCCGCATCGTTACCTGGACGCTGCTCCTGATCGGCGGGCTCGTGATGATCACGCCACTCGCCTTCATGTTCTCGACCTCGCTGAAATCGGCGGGGCAGGTCTACGACCTCAGGCTCATCCCGGCGCAGCCGACGCTCGACAACTATATCAAGGTGCTGTCCGACGGCCGCTTCCTGCGCTGGTTCGTGAACTCGACGCTGGTGGCGACGGCGGTGACGCTCTCCAACGTCTTCTTCGACAGCCTGGTGGGCTACACGCTGGCGAAGTTCCAGTTCCGCGGGCGCTATTTCATCTTCCTCGCCATCCTGTCGACGCTGATGATCCCGACCGAGATGCTGGTGATCCCGTGGTATCTGATGTCGAGCCAGCTCGGATGGCTCGACACCTATTGGGGCATCATGTTTCCCGGCATGATGACGGCCTTCGGCACCTTCCTGATGAAGCAGTTCTTCGAGACGGTGCCGGACGATTTCCTGGAGGCGGCGCGGGTGGACGGGCTCAACGAGTTCACCATCTGGTGGAAGATCGCCATGCCGATGGTGACGCCGGCTATCTCTGCGCTTGCCATCTTCACCTTCCTGGGCAACTGGACGGCCTTCTTCTGGCCGCTCATCGTCACCACCAGCCGCGAGCTCTATACGCTGCCGGTGGGGCTTTCGAGCTTTGCGGTCGAGCAATCGATCCAGTGGGAGATGATCATGACGGGGGCCGCACTCGCCACCGTTCCAACACTCATCGTGTTCCTGGTGCTGCAGCGGTTTATCGTGCGCGGGGTGATGCTGGCGGGGCTGAAGGGGTAGGTGATGTCTATAGGTGGAAGCAGGGTTGCCCGTCGGCGCCGTTTACCCCCCTCTGCCCTGCCGGGCATCTCCCCCTCAAGGGGGGAGATCGGCCGTCACGAACGGTTTCGCCAATTGGCAGCGTCTCAGGAAGAGAGCCGGAGCAAGCGGCCGGCGCAATCTCCCCCCTTGAGGGGGAGATGCCCGGCAGGGCAGAGGGGGGTGCGAAGGGGCGCCGGCCTTCGAATGAATGCACCCGAAGACACGGTGCTCTAAACCATGAACGACCCACGCAAGACCGACAAAAGCACCTTCCCCGACCCGGTCTACAAGGAGACCGTTCTGAAGCCCCTTTTCGACGGCGCCAAGGCGCACCATGTCGAGGGCTTCCGTGCCGTTGACCGGGCGCATCTGGTCATGCTGGCGGAGACCGGAATCCTGAGCGCCGAGCAGGCGGGGACGATTGCAAAGGCGCTTGAGGAGATCGACCGCGATATCGACGTTTCCAAGCTCACCTACACCGGCGAGGTGGAGGATTTCTTCTTCCTCATCGAAAAGGAGCTGAAACGCCGGCTGGGGCCGGACCTGGCGGGCCGGCTGCACACCGCGCGCTCGCGCAACGACATCGACCACACGCTTTTCAAGCTGGCGCTCAAAGCACGGATCGACCGTCTGCTCGAGAAGGCGCAGGCGCTCCTGGAGGTGCTGATTGCAGCGGCGGAGCGCGAGAAGGAGACGCTGATCGTCGCCTATACGCATGGGCAGCCGGCGCAGCCGACGACCTTCGGGCACTATCTTTCGGCCGTCATCGAGGTGCTGATCCGGGATATCGAGCGCGTGCGGGAGGCGCGGGAGATCGTCGACCTCTCGCCCATGGGGGCGGCGGCCATCACCACCTCGGGCTTTCCCATCGACCGGGGGCTTGTGGCGGAGCTTTTAGGCTTTTCCGCGCCGCTTGAGAATTCCTATGGCTGCATCGCGGGGGTGGACTATGTCACCGCGACCTATGGGGCGATGGAGCTGATGTTCCTGCATCTCGGCCGGCCCATCCAGGACCTGCAGTTCTGGACGAGCTTCGAGGTGGGGCAGGTCTATGTGCCCAATGCCTTGGTGCAGATCTCCTCCATCATGCCGCAGAAGCGCAATCCGGTGCCGGTCGAGCATCTGAGGCACCTGGCGAGCCAGACCTTCGGCCGGGCGCGCGCCATGCTGGACGTGATGCACAACACGCCGTTCACCGACATGAACGATTCGGAGGGCGAGACTCAAGGCATGGGATACCAGGCCTTCGAGAGCGCGTATCGCGTGCTCGACCTTCTTGCCGCGCTCGTTTCGCAGATCAGGATCGACCCGGCGCGCGTGGCGGCCAATGTCCGCCGCTCCTGCATCACCGTTACCGAGCTTGCCGACAGCCTGGTGCGCCGCGAGGGGCTGTCCTTCCGCGAGGGGCACGAGATTGCGGCGGCGACGGCGCGGGCGGTGGTGGCCGTCGACGGGGATCTGGCGGCGGACGGGTATGCGGCCTTTGCCGAAGCCTTCGCGCGGGCGACGGGACGGGCGACGACGATCGACGAGAAGACGTTCGCCGAGCTGGTCTCGCCCGAGCATTTCGTCGCCGTGCGAACGCGCTTCGGCGGGCCGGCGCCCGAGCCCCTGGCCGAAGCATTGGCCGGCTATCGGGAGAGGGCGCGGAGCTTTGCCGCGCGGGCGCGGGAGGATGCCGAGCGGCAGGCGGAGGCGGCGCGGCGGTTGCAGGAAAAATTCACCGCATTGACGGAGCGGAGCTGATGGCGCGGATCGAGCTTGACGGTCTTACCAAGAAATACGGCCAGGTGCTGGCCGTGCAGAGCATCGATCTTGCCATTGGCGATGGCGAGTTCGTGGTCTTCGTCGGCCCGTCGGGCTGCGGCAAGTCGACGACGCTGAGGATGATCGCCGGGCTGGAGGACATCTCCGGCGGTGTGCTCAAGATCGCCGGCGAGACGGTGAACCAGCGCGAGCCCAAGCAGCGCAATGTGGCGATGGTGTTCCAGAACTACGCCATCTATCCGCATATGACGGTGGGCCAGAACATCGGCTTCGGCCTCTACACCTCCAAGCTCTCGAAGGCCGAGAAGCAGGAGCGCATCCTGGAGACGGCGCGCATCCTGGGGCTGGAAGAGCTGCTCGACCGGCGGCCGGCCGCGCTTTCGGGCGGCCAACGGCAGCGTGTGGCCATCGGGCGGGCGATGGTGCGCGATCCCGTCGCGTTCCTGTTCGACGAGCCGCTTTCCAACCTCGATGCGCAGCTGCGCTCGGCCATGCGCATCGAGATCAAGCGGCTGCACCAGCGGCTGGGCACCACCGTCGTCTATGTCACGCACGACCAGGTGGAGGCCATGACCATGGCCGACCGCATCGTTGTGATGCGCGACGGGCGCATCCTGCAGGTGGGCACGCCGGTGGAGCTTTACGAGAACCCGGTGGACGTCTTCACGGCGCGCTTCATCGGCAGCCCGGCGATGAACCTGGTGCCCGGACGGATCGACGAGGGGGTGCTGGCGCTGCCGGGGGCGACACTTTCCGGCGTCGATGCCAGCGAGGTGTCGGGCGGCGACGTGCTGGTGGGCGTGCGCCCGCACGATCTGGTGATCGGCGAGGCGGATGGCGGGGGCCTTACCGTCTCGGGCCTCGTCACGGCCGCCGAGCCGCTGGGCTCGGAAACGCTCGTGCATCTCGACATCGCCGGCACCGAGGCCATCGCGACCGCGCCGGGCCGGGTCATCCCGGCGGTCGACAGCACGGTGACGGCGGCGGCGGCGCCCGGTTCGCTCTACCTCTTCGACGCCAAGACGGAGCGGGCGCTGGGCCGGCTATGATGCTGCAGAAGACAGATCGCGGGGCCATCGTGAGCCTCGGCCGCATCTATTGCGATTTCGTCTTTACCGGCCTTGACGGCATGCCGCGGCTCGGCCGCGAATTGTTCGCGGAGGAGATGACGCTTGCCGCCGGCGGCGGCGCCTTCATCACCGCCGCCCACGGTGCCGCCCTCGGGCGGTCCACGGCGCTGGTAGCGCGGCTCGGCACCGATGCGCTCTCGCAGGCGATCGAGCCGCAACTGGCGCTGCCGGGCGTCGACCTGCAGTTCCTCGACCGGCATCCTTCCGCCGGGCCGCAGGTGACCGTGGTGATGGTCGAAGGCAGGGACCGGGCCTTCCTTTCCCGCCGCGCCGGCGCGGCCGAGCCGACCACGCTCGCCGCCGCACTCTCCTGGCCGCGGGCACGGCACCTGCACATTGCCGAATATGCGACACTTGCCGAGATGCCCGACGTGGTGCGCCGTGCGAAGGAGCACGGCCTCACCGTCTCGCTCGATCCGAGCTGGGACGAGACGCTCATCCGCGACGCATCTTTCCTCGACCGCTGCGCCGGCGTCGACGTGTTCCTGCCCAATCTGGAGGAAGCGCGGGCGCTGACGGGCAGAGAAGCGCCAGGGGAGGCGCTTCAGGCGCTGTCGGCGCGGTTTCCGGCCGTGGCGCTGAAGCTCGGGGCCGAGGGCGGGATGCTGAGCATGGGCGGCGAGGTTTGCGCGCTTCCTGCCCGGAGCGTTCGTGTCGTCGACACGACCGGTGCCGGAGACGCGTTCAACGCCGGTTTGCTGGACGCCTGGCTCGACGGCAAGACCGCCGAGACCTGCCTTGCGGCGGCAATCGCCGCGGGCACGCGCTCCGTGCAGGCCGCCGGCGGTGCGGCCGCGGTCTCACCTTCCGCCAAGGCTAGTTGAGCCACATATTCGAGGGACGATGGCGGGTTCGACCGGCTTCCCTCCCCCTTGAGCAGGGCTATCGCATATAGGTCATTTTTGCCGGCTTCGCCGGAACCCCCACCCTCAATCCCTCCCCTCAAGGGGGAGGGAGGCAGGTCGAGCACGGCTTCGTCCCCCTCCCCCTTGAGGGGAGGGGTGAGGGGTGGGGGTCCCATCAAGGACTCAGAACCCATGTGCGATTGCCCTGCCCCTTTGTGGGAAGGGATTGGCGTCACACCAGCATGCCAAACGGCTTCTCCACCAGCCGCTTGAAGGCGGAGAGCAGTTCGGCGCCGAGTGCCCCGTCCACCGCCCGGTGGTCCGTCGACAGCGTCGCCGACATGATGGTGGCGGCTTTGATCTCGCCGTTCTTGACCACCGCCCGCTCCTCGCCCGCGCCGACCGCCAGGATGGTCGCGTGCGGCGGGTTGATGACGGCGGCAAAATCCTTGATGCCGTACATGCCGAGATTGGACACCGCCGTCGTGCCGCCCTGGTATTCCTCCGGCTTCAGCCTGCGGCTCCTGGCGCGGGCGGCCAGGTCCTTCATCTCGT
>NZ_WQNH01000084.1 GCF_009812055.1 Chelativorans xinjiangensis
CGTAACGAAAGGCGCATGCCCGGTTCGGGGAGAGGCGGTGAGAAACCGGTCGCTGAAAGGCGGCGCGGCGCTTGCCGCCTACTCTACTATCCATGAAAGAGACGGCAATATCGATCCGGCAGGACGGCAAGAGGATTTGGCGAGGCAAGTGCGCGTCCGACCCGCAACTGCTAGCGGCGGTGATCCGCAAGCGCGCACCGTATGTCCGGCGGATCGTGTTCGAGACGGGGCCGCTGTCGGTGTGGTTCTACCATGCGCTGACGGCAGAGGGTCTGCCGGTGATCTGCATCGACGCGCGGCATGCCAAAGCCGCGCTCGACATGGCTGCGAACAAGACCGATGCGAACGATGCCGATGGCTTGGCACATCTGGCCGAGGTCGGCTTCTACCGAGAGGTTCGGGTCAAAGGGTTCGACAGCATGCTGATCCGCACGGTGATCACCGCGCGGCGCCAGCTTCTTAAGATGCGTTTGCAGATATCCAACCAAATCCGCGGGTTGATGAAGACGTTCGGCCTCGTCGTGCCCAAGGGCGCCGGCAGCGTGTTCGAGCGCAACGTTCGCGAGCTTCTGCAGGGCGAAGAAAAGCTGGCGCGCATCGTTGTGCCAATGCTTCGGGCATGGAGCAATATCCGACACCAAATAGCAGAGCTGAGCAAACAGCTGGCCGCGATGGCGCGTGAGGACCAGCACTGCCGTCTGCTCATGTCAGTGCCCGGTGTAGGCACCGTCACAGCCACCGCCTTTGCCGCAGCCGTGGAGGATCCGGCGAACTTCAGGAACTCGCGCGCCGTGGGTGCATGGGTGGGCCTGACCCCGAGGCGCGACCAGTCCGGCGAGGTCGATCATGACGGCCATATCTCGCGCCGTGGCGACAATCAGTTGCGCGCACTGCTATACGAGGCGGCCGCAGTCATCCTGAACCGGTCGAGGGATACCAGCACCCTGCGAACTTGGGCGTTGGAACTGAAAGACCGGCTCGGCTTCAAGCGCGCGGCCGTGGCCCTGGCACGCAAGCTGGCAGTGATCATGCATGCAATGCTCCGGACGGGCGAGCTGTTCAATCCGCGCGGAGGAACGCCCGTCGCCGCCTGATCCTGCAGACGCTCTGCGACGATTCTTTCAGGCCATTCAACCGATAGCGTCCTTACAGGACGCACCGAGCCGTCCCTGCCGGGACGTGGCTGAGATCATTCCGCGAAGCGGGAAGCAACTGCCTCGTTTAGCAGATTGCGTAACGAACGAACATAGGAAGATCTCACCTGCGAAACTCATCCTGCGGCGATCAGCTTTGTATCGACCGCGTAGACGACCCCTGTACCCGGCATACGGACGAGCATCGGAAAAAAGGACGACTGCCTTGCACCTACCCCCTTGACGGTCGTGCGATTAGACGACCCGCTGCGCGTGCGGTGAGGTAGAGGTCACGAACCGTTTCCCTCGCCGACGCATTGGCGGAGCGTCTGGCCCGGCTAGCCACGCCGGCTATCTCAAGCTGGACGATCCCGACCGCGCCGCCCGCCAGTTCCTGGCACTCATCACCTACGCCACCCAGAGGCTCGACGAGACCGAGCTTACCGAAACCCTTGCGGCCAACATTCGCTTCTTCCTGCGCGGTTACGCGCCGGACTGACGGGTGGCGCGGCGCGTCAGATCTCTTGGATATCCTTGGCAAGCTCGTCCCGGCTGGCCGTCAGGTAGATTTCCGCATTCCTGGCGAGAGACGGCCCCAGATAGCCGCCTTCCTGGACGAGCGCCGTAGGCAGCCGCAGCCGCACGATCTCGCGTGCCATCGCGGCAAAACCCTCGCCCGTCATCTTCACATCGGACAGGGGATCGTCCTCCGCCATGTCGAACCCGAGCGAGACGACGAGTGCCTCGGCGCCGAAGGCGCGGATGGCGGCAAGCCCTTCCGCGAAGCGCGCCAGGATCGTCTGCACACCCTCGCCCGGCGACAGAAGAAGGTTCAGCGTCGCGCCCTCGCCCTCCCCTTCGCCGCACTCGTCCGCATAGCCCAGATAGTAGGTCGGATAGTTGGCGGGGTCGACGTGAAGGGAGCAAAAGAAGATGTCGCCACGCTCGTAGAAGATGTCGAGCGTGCCGTTGCCTGTATGGGTGTCGATGTCAAGGATGGCGACCTTCGAAAACCGCCCCCTCAATTTTTGCGCCGCGATCGCCGCGTTGTTGAAGGCGCAGAAGCCATTGGCGGCGTCGGAGAGCGCGTGGTGGCCGGGTGGGCGGCACAGTCCGTAGACCATCCGCTCGCCACTCATCACGCGTTCAGCGGTCTCCGCCGCTGTCTGGGCGGACCAGTAGACGGCCTCCCAAAGGCCTTGCGTCAACGGTACGGAGGTATCGGTGACATACCAGCCGAGCTGGCCGAAAATCTGGGAGGGCCGCCGGCCCGCCCTGCGGCCGGGATGGTAGTTCGGTATCGGCTCTGCATCGCCCGCCGCCGCGCGCCAGCGGGCATAGGCGTCTTTCAGGAAGTCGACATAAGCCGCGTCGTGCACGGCCTTGATGGGCGCCTCGCCGAAGTCGCGCGGGCGCTCAATCGGGAAGCCGTTGCGCTCCAGCATGTCGCGGATGAGGATGGCGCGCTCGGGCTGCTCGGGGTGCGGGATATAGGCGCCGCGTCGGAAATAGCGCCCGGGCTTGTGGAGAAGCTGCCGCTCGTCGAAAATCGCCTTCACCCGGATCCCCTTCCGTTCATTCAGTAGCCGTTCGCCCGGTGCACCGCCGTCTCGGGCTGCCTTCCCGCCACCACGTCGAGCGCGGCACGGCAAACTTGGGCGACGACGAGGACAGGTGAACAGTCGCTCGCCTGATGCGGCGTGACCAGGATCCGCGGATCGCGCCACCAGGGATGGTCGGGCGGCAACGGTTCGCGGCTGAAGACGTCGAGCGAGGCACCGGCAAGCTGGCCGCTAGCGAGTGCATGGTTCAAATCCTCCTCCACCAGATGCTCGCCACGCCCGAGCTGGACGAGCGCGGCACCTTTCGGCATCGCGGAAAAGAGCCGGGCGTTCAATATGCCGTGCGTGGCGTGCGTCAACGGCAGGACGTTGATGAGGATGCGCGAACGCGCCGCGGTCTTCAGGATGGCGCCCTCCCCGGTCTCGAAGGTGATGCCGTTTGCCTGCTCCGGCGGCGCGGTGCGCACCGCTGCCGTGACCGAGAACCCCATCGCCGTCACCGCCCTGGCGATCGCCTTGCCCATGAGACCGTAGCCTAGAAGGCCGACGGGGCAGTCGCGCGGCGGGATACATTCATCGACGCTGCGTCGCGCCCATTCGCCACGCGCCTGATGATCGATGTGGAAGCGCATGTTGCGGTGGTGCCAGATGACCTGCCAGGCGGCAAAGCCAGCCATCAGGTCGCCCTGGTTTTCATCGCGCACACGCGTCACGACTGCTTCCTCCGGCAGGCTGGGGCAATGAACGATGCTGTCGACGCCAGCCGCGATGGAGGCGGCGAGCCGCAGGTTCGGATAAGGCCGGAAGGCATCTGCCGCCGGCAGCCACGCCAGTGCGAAGCGCACCTCCTCCGGCCGCTCGATCTCTTCTGGACGACGCAGACGCACGCTGTCCGAATGGGCGGCGAAATAGCGCCCGAACAGCGCCTCCAGGTCGAACGCGCCGCTGAGATAGACACCCTCGATGGGGCGCCCATCAGTCATGGCCGGCCTCGACGGGCTCCAACCCGCACCACTCGGCAATGAAGAGCGCGATGGCGCCGGTCACGCGTTTGATGGAGGCAAGGCTCACCCGCTCGTCGAAGCCGTGGATGTTCTCCGTCACCGGGCCGTAGACGAGACAGGGCATCCCGGCATAGATGACGAAGACCCGCGCATCCAGATAGCCCGGCGTGACGAAACTCTCCAACGCGCTCGACGTCGCCCGGCGGTGCGCTTCGGCAAGTGCGGCTTCCGCCTCCCCGCCTTCCTCCAGTATGTAGCCGCGGGCGAAAAAGCCGTTCCAGGTGATCTGCGGCGGGCGGTTGCCGAGGAAGGCATCGCCGGCGAGGTCCCGGGCAAGATGCTCTTCGATCCGTCGCGCGCGCTCGGCCGGATCGTCGCCGGGATAGATGGCAATGCGGCAGGAAAGCCTGCACCATGCCGCCACCGTGGAGGCCCAATCGCCGCCCTTGATCTTGCCGACGTTGAAATTGATGGGATGGTCTAGATCGGCGAAGTAGGGATAGTTCGCCCTTTCCGCGTTCCACGTCTCCGTCATCTTCTTAAGGCTTTCGATGACGCGGAAGCTCGCTTCGATGGCATTCGCCCCGGTGCCGGCCTCGCGTACATGCACCGGATGGCCGGCCACATGGACGTCGAACCACAAGACGCCGCAATTGGCTCGCACCAGCTTCTCGTCCTCCGGCTCAGGGATGATGGCGGCATCGGCCGTATAGCCCTCGACCAGGCAGGCGAGCGCGCCATTGCCGGTGCACTCCTCTTCCACCACGCTTTGCACATGTACGCGCGCTTCCGGCTGAAGGCCGAGCCGGCGCAGCGCGTCCAACGCGAAGATATTGGCAGCAATCCCAGCCTTCATGTCGCCGCCGCCTCGGCCATAGAGCCAGTCCCCTACCCGCTTCGGCTCGAAGGGAGGCGTGACCTCCCACATTTCGTGCGGTCCCTCCGGCACCACGTCCATGTGGCCGTTGAGGATCAGAGATCGACCCGTCTCCTCGCGCGGACGATGCGTGGCGACGACGTTTACGGCATTGGAATAGTCGACGGTGACCGGGGAGAATCCCGGATGGTCGCGGATCTTGTCGACATCGATCGTAAAGGTCTCGACGGCGTAGCCACGCCGTTCCAGCGCCTCGTGGACGAGGTCCTGCGCCGGCTTTTCCTTCCCGCGCAGCGAGGGAAGGCGGATCAGGTCCTCGGTGAACGCGATCTGATCTTCAAAACCCCGTTCGACCGAAGCCAGGATTTCCTGCGCGAGTTTTTCGTCCAATGGTTTTTCCTCAATTCCTTCACCCCCCGCCTCTTCAACCCACCGTCGCCAGTTCCTTCTCACGGCCGGGGATGGCCTCGATCAAGGTACGGGTATAGGCATTCCGCGGGCGGTTGAAGATGTCGTGCGCAGGCCCGGTCTCGACGAACTCGCCCCTGTGCATCACAGCGATGCGGTCGCAGATCTGGGCGGCGACCCGCAAATCGTGCGTGATGAAGATCAAGGCAAGGTCGAGCCGTTCCTTCAGGTCCGCAAGCAGGTCCAGCACCTGCGCCTGGATGGAGACGTCGAGCGCCGAGACGGCTTCGTCGGCGATGATGACGCGCGGCTCGAGCGCCAGCGCCCGCGCGATGCCGACGCGCTGGCGCTGGCCGCCGGAAAACTCGTGCGGGTAGCGGTCGATGGCCGAGACATCCAGCCCGACGAGTTCGAGCAGCCGTGCGGCGCGCTCATAGGCCTCGCGCCGCGCCACGCCATGGGCCATCGGCCCCTCGGCGATGATGCGGCCGATCTTTGCGCGCGGATTGAGCGATGCATAGGGGTCCTGGAAGATCATCTGGATCGAGCCCCGCGCCGCGCGCAGGCGCTCGCCCTTGAGGTGTGCCATGTCCCGGCCGGCAAGCCGCACCGTGCCCTGATCCGGCTCCATCAGCCGCACCAGGCAGCGCCCGACGCTCGATTTGCCGGAGCCGGACTCCCCGACAATACCCAAGGTCTCCCCCTCGGCAAGCTGCAGGCTTACATCCTTCACCGCTTCCACGACACGCGGCTTGGAGAACAGGCCGCCGCCTGTGCGATACGTCTTGGAGAGGCTTTCGACCTCGAGAACCGGCGTCTTTTCCTTCCGCACCGGCGCCTGGCCGGCGGCGAGCCTCGGAATGGCGGCGATGAGCTTGCGCGTATAGGCATGCTGCGGATTGTCCAGCACGGCGTCGGCTGTTCCGGTCTCCACGATCTTGCCGAGCTGCATCACGGCCACCCGGTCGGCGATCTCGGCCACCACGCCGAAATCGTGGGTGATGAACATCACCGCCATGCCGCGCTTGCGCTGCAGGTCGCGGATGAGCTTCAGGATCTGCGCTTGCGTCGTGACATCGAGCGCCGTGGTGGGTTCGTCGGCGATCAGGATCTCCGGTTCGAGCGCCAGCGCCATGGCGATCATGACGCGCTGGCGCTGGCCGCCGGAAAGCTGGAACGGATATGCCTTTGCCGCCTTTGCCGGGTCGGGGATGCCCACTTCCGTCAGGAGTTCCACGGCGCGGGCCGCCCGGGTTTTCGGGCTCAGAAGCCGATGCGCCTCGTAGACCTCGGCGATCTGGTCCTCCACCCGCATGAGCGGGTTAAGCGCCGACATGGGCTCCTGGAAGATCATGGCGAGCTTGCGCCCGCGCAGGTCCATCAGCTCGGCTTCCGTCTTGTCGAGAAGATCGACCTTGCCATAAACGATCCTGCCGTCTACCGGACGCACGAGATCCGGCAGCAGCCCCATCATGGCGTTGGCCGCCATCGATTTTCCGGAGCCGGATTCGCCGACGATGCAGAGGATCTCGCCGGCAAAGAGCTGCAGGTTCACACCATCGACGGCGAATGCCCGATCCGCCCCTTCCGGCAGGGCGATGGTCAGGTTTTCGATGCTGAGGACCGGTTCCGTCATCGCCATGCCCCCTATTTCCCCCGCCGCGCCAGGCGTGGGTTCAACGCATCGTTCAGCCCCTCGCCGATGAGGTTGAGCGCCAGCACCGTCAAAAGGATCGCCACCCCGGGGAAGAAGGATAGCCACCAGGCCTGCCGGATAACCGTCCGCGCGGCCCCGATCATGTAGCCCCATGACATCATGTTCGGGTCGCCCAGCCCCAGGAAGGAGAGCGAGGATTCCAAGAGAATGGCCGTCGCCACCATCAGCGAGGCAAGCACGATGATGGGCGACAGCGTATTGGGCAGGACCTGCCGCCAGATGATCGCCGCGCTCGTCTGGCCGGACAGGATCGCCGCCTCGATATATTCGCGCGAGCGCAATGACAGCACCTCGCCGCGAACCAGGCGAGCCACGGGTGGCCAACTCACGACGGCGATCGCGGCGATAATCGACTGGATGTTCGGCTCGAAGATCGCCACCAGCACGATGGCCAGCGCGAAGCTCGGCACTGTCTGGAAGAATTCAGTGAAGCGCATCAGCACATCGTCCGCCGCCCCGCCGAAGTAGCCGGCCAGCGCGCCAATGGGGATGCCGACCAGGAGAGCCGCGACTGTCGAGACGATACCGACGAGAAGCGAGACCTGGGCGCCATAGGCAAGGCCTGTCAATACGTCGCGGCCGAGCGCGTCCGTCCCGAGCAGATACTGGTTCATGGAAAGCGGCGGCAGGAAAGGGCGCTGCACCATGCGCCAGGGCGATTGCGGAAAGAGCATGGGCGCGAGGATCGCCACCAGAACGACCACGGCGAGGATGACGATCCCGATCACTGCGCCGCGATTTCGGCTGAAGCGCTTCCAGAAATCGCTCATGACGCCACCCTGATCCTGGGATCGACGACCCGGTAGAGGATGTCGGTGATGAGATTGAAGAGGAGCACCATCGCCGCCGAGACGAAGAAGATGCCAAGGAGCAGGTTGTAGTCGCGCTGGGCCAGCGCCTCGAACATCAGCCGCCCGATGCCGGGCCAGGCGAACACCGTCTCCGTCAGCACCGCCCCGCCGACGAGCTGGCCCGCCTGGAGGCCCGCCAGCGTGACCACAGGCAGCATGGCATTGCGGAAGATGTGCCGGCGCTGGATGATGCCCGGCTTCAAACCCTTGGCCCGCGCGGTCTTCACGAAGTCGAGCTGGCTCACCTCCAGCATGGAGGCACGCGTCATGCGCATATAAACCGCCATGAAGAAGAGCCCCAACGTGGTGGCGGGGAGGATGAGGTGCTGAGCGATATCGAGTGCGCGCCTGAAGCCGGTATAGTTCGCACCCACCGTCTCATAGCCGAAACCCGGCAGCCAGTTGAGGAACACCGAGAAGACGAGCACCGCCATCAGCGCCACCCAGAAGAGCGGCGTGGCGTAGAACAGGAGCGCCAGCGTCGAGATCACCGTGTCCGACCACTTGCCCACCCGCGCCGAGGCCAGCACGCCGGCCAGCGTGCCGAGTACCAGCGCGATGACGAAGGCGGTAAGGGTGAGAAGCAACGTGGCCGGCAGCCGGGCGAAGATGAGATCCGCCACCGGCATCTGCTGACGATAGGAGTAGCCGAGATCGAGCTGCAGGACGCCGCCCAGATAGATGCCGAGCTGGGTTAGGAGCGGCTTGTCGAGACCGAACCGCTCGCGCAGTTGTTCGATGAATTGTGCGTCGGCCGCCCCCGCCTCTCCCGCCAGAACCGCAGCCGGATCGCCGGGTGCCGCGTGGATGAGGAAGAAGTTCAGCGTGAGGATTGCGATCAGGATAATCGCCGCCTTCACCAGCCGCATGAGGATGAAGCGTAGCATCGGACCTCTAACGTACAGCGTGCGAATGGAAAGATCGCTCAGGCCGCGCCCAACACCTCCCACATGCGCAACCTCGCTCCCCTCCTCCTTGTGGGAGGGGCTTGGGTGGGGTCGACGTGAAGCGCCGCAAAATCAGCGGTTCGCGCCTATTTCTCGATATAGGCGTCCTTGAAGCCGTCATTGACGCCGATGGCCGTCGTCACGAGATCCTTCACATTGCAGCGATAGATGGTCGGAAAGCCGAGCTCCAGCAGCCATGCCACGGGCACCTCGTCGGTCAGCACCTGCTGTACCTTGGTATAGCGCTCCTGCCGCTCCTCCGGCGTCACGGCGACGGCGGCCTGCTCGAACAGCGCATCCACGTCCTCATTGACGTAGCCTTCGACATTGTTCCACTGCGAGCCCTTGGCGATGTTTGTCGAAACGTAGCTCCGCGCAACGCCCAGCGCCGGATCGCCATACTGGTAGAGATAGGTGAAGGCGATGTCGTAGTCCCACTCGGCCAACTTCTGGTTCCAGCCGGCGACGTCGGTAGCGACGATCTCGACCTTGATGCCCACCTCGTCGAGGTTCTGCTTCACGGCCTCGGCCCAGCGCTGCCAGGTCTCGCCATAAGGCAGCGGCAGAAGGCGCACCGGGGTGCCGTCATAGCCCATCTCTTCCAAGAGGGCGCGCGCCTTGTCCGGGTCATAGGCGTATTCCGTCACGTCGTCCGTGTGGAACCGCGTGGAGGAGGAGACGGGGCTGTTGGCGATCTTGCCGAGCCCGTTCCACAGCGCGTCGCGGGCGAATTCGCGATCCATGGCATACATCACCGCCTTGCGGAAACGCACGTCCGAGGTCGGTCCCTCGCGATTATTGAGCCACATCCAGGAGTGCGGGCCGAAATATTCCCAGCCCTTGTCGGTGATGCACGTGTTCTCCATATCGGCGATGCGCTGCACGTCGAAATTCTCGATCGAGCCGCCGGGCAGGACGTCGACGACGCCGGTTTCATAGGCGACCGCGCGCGAGGCCGCGTCGGGGATCACGTGCCAGTAGATCTCGTCGAGATAGGGCCTGCCCTCCTCGTAATAGTCCTCGTTCTTCGTCAGCAGGATGTGCGAGCCCTTTTCCCATTCTGCGAATTTGAAGGGCCCGGTGCCGATGGGCGTGTTGTTGGCGGGGTTGTTGGCGAAATCCGTGCCTTCATAGATGTGCTTGGGGATCATCGGCATCGTGCCGACCTCGAAGATGCCGATGAATGGCCCGAAGGGCTGCTTCAGCTTGAAGACCACCGTGTGGTCGTCCGGCGTGCTGATCTCCTCCATATGCTCGAGCGAAGCGCGCAGGCGCGGATGGGTCTCGCGCAGGAAGACGTCGGCCGAGAACACCACGTCTGCGGCGGTAAAGGGCTCGCCGTCATGCCATTTGACGTTCTCGTGCAGGTGGAAGGTGTAGGTCAGCCCGTCCTCGGATACCTCCCAGGACATGGCGAGCTGCGGCATCGGCTTCAGGTCCGTGTCGTAGCGCAACAGGCCCTCGTAGATGTTACCGGCCACCATCTGCGTGGGTCCGTTCTGCACCAGCCCGACCATCAGGCTCGGCGGCTCCGGCTGGATGACGACATTGGCGCGCCCGCCCGTAACCGGCTCGGCATGGAGCGCCGTCGAGACGAAGAGTGCGGCGGCAAGTAGCGACAGTCGTTTCAGCATGGCTTTCATGTTCCCCTTGGTTTCGCGGGCGGCACGGGCCTTCGCCTCTTCTTCCGCCGATGGCTTTGCTGTGTTCCTGCCTGGCCCCGTTCAGTCCAGGAGGTCGGGATAATGCTTGATGGCGAGACGCTGGAAGGCGTCCCATTGCGGATCCGGCTTGTTGCCCGCGTGATGCTTGTCCCAGCCTTCGTACTGGCGGGCGGTCTTTTCCGCGAGTTCCCGGTCGATGACCCGCGGGGCGCCGCCCGACGACATGATGGCGAGCTGCGCCCGGCACGCGCGCTCCATATTGAACATCAGCGCGAACGCCTCGCCCACCGTGCGTCCGCAGGTGAGAAGACCGTGGTTGCGCAGGATCATGACCTTGCGGTCGCCGAGATCGGTCACCAGGCGCTCCCGCTCTGAAAGGTCTAGCGCGATCCCCTCGTAATCGTGGAAGGCTATGCGGTTGAAAAACTGAAGCGACCATTGATTGAGCGGCAGGATGCTCTCCTCCAGGGAGGAGACGGCAACACCCGCCACCGTGTGCGTGTGCAGCACGCAATGCACATCGGGGCGGGCGGCATGCACGGCGCTATGGATGGTGAAGCCGGCCTTGTTGATGCCGGCGCCGTATTCGTCGCGCAGGATGGCGCCATCGATGTCGACGGTCACCAGACTGCTGGCCGTCACCTCATCGAAGCGCAGACCGAAGGGATTGATGAGAAAGGCATGCTCCCCCTCCTCCGCCGGCGCGCGGCTGGAGATGTGGGTGAAGATGCTGTCGTCCATGTGGTAATGCGCGATCAGCCGGTAGGCCGCGGCAAGCTCGACGCGCTCGCGCGGCTGTCCTGCGGCGCCGGCCGTATCGGTTCCAAACTGCGGTTGAACGCTCATCGACTTTCCCCTGCCCGCCGCGACCGCTGTCGCGCATGTGGGCGATCTGCTTCGTGATTGCCCAGCCCATCGGGCCGAGTTTGACGTTGCGACAAGCAACCATAGCATCACATAATTGTCAATTTGTCGACAATCGGCACCGCTTCCTGTAATAATGATCCTTCAGTGGAGCTCTGACCGGCAGATTTTTGAGAAGGTCACTGACAAGGGAAATCATAGCGGAAAGCATGTTCTCCGAAATCTCAACCACCGATCTGGTGACGCAGATCTCCAGACAGATCACCGAAGCCATCGTCACCGGCCGGCTGAAGCCGGGCACGCGCTTGACGGAGCTGCAATTGTCGCGCGAGTTCGGCACTAGTCGCGCACCTGTGCGCGAGGCCGCCCGCCTTCTGGAAAGCCAGGGCCTCGTCGTCTTCAGCCCGCGTCGGGGCTTCTTCGTTCGCACGCTAACTGCTGTCGATCTGCGTGACATTTATGAATTGCGCATCGGCCTCGAACTGCATGCAGCTAGTCTTGCACTAGAGCGAATCGGCCAAGCGGAGGTTGCTGGGCTCGAGCGGCAGATCGAAAAGCTCTACCGGCTGGCCGATGCGGGCTCCGCGGAGAGTCAGATATTCGAGGACTTCGCCTTCCACCGCATGTTGTGCGCGGCAAGCCACAATACCCGCCTCGTCAAGGTTTATGACGAACTCGCCACCGAGATGCGCGCAGGTATTACGCTGATCGGCAAGCTCTATGATGATCCGCACCGGATTGCCGAAACCCACGAGCCCATTGTGGCGGCGTTGAAAAAGGGCGACCGCAAAGAATTGCTCGAAGCTCTACGCGACCACATCACCGTGGCGCAGGAGGCGGTCGTGGCTTTGTTCCACAGGATCGAGAAAGACGACACCGACGCCCAAAATGGCCCGGTCTGGCACTGCGGTTGAGCAGCGCAGGGAGCGGTAGGGCCACGCGCTTTTTCCCATCTATTGCCCGGTTCTGGGGCCACTGCATGATCCCTTGCGGAATGGCCTTTCAGACTGCTTCGTCCTGGTGGGGGGCCGAGATGGTCGAGGATGCCGACAAGGTTTTCGCTGATCGTTCCAATCGCTTTGATCCGCATAGAGGAACCGAACACGCCAAGCACGACACCGTGTAGCATTCGGCCAAGGAATATGCCCGCTTCGAAAACGGCACCGTGGTCCACACCTACACGATTGAAAACGTGACGCGGCCGGGCGCTCATGTGGGAAATGCCCAGCTTCTTCAAAAGGGTCGACACATGGCGCTCGTGATAGTCGACGCCGAAGCGCTCCTTGATAACCTTCTGCAGATCGACGCGCCGCCAGCGCCTGAAAACAAGTCTTGAGAGATCGCCGCGGTGGTCGCGGTGAAGTTCGTAATCTCCTTGGCGGCGGTCGGACGCAAAACACCGATGAATCGTAACCGGCCGATCAGGACCCAGGCTTGGGTTTAGCGGTCGCGGTCTGGGCGTCACGCGCCGCATCCTGTTTGTGGATTTCGACGAG
>NZ_WQNH01000085.1 GCF_009812055.1 Chelativorans xinjiangensis
GTGCCCGCGGCCTGCCGCGCACGGCCGGCCACCGCGCCGGCGTCGAAGCGCTGCGCCGCACCGTGCGGGCCGCCGGCGAGATGGGCATCGGCTGGCTCACCGTCTACGCCTTCTCCTCGGAAAACTGGTCGCGCCCGAAATCGGAGGTCTCGGACCTCATGGGCCTCCTGAAGCTTTTCATCCGCCGCGACCTTGCCGAACTGCATCAGAACGGCGTGCGCGTGCGCATCGTCGGCAGCCGCGAGGGGCTGGAGCCGGATATCGCCGCCCTTTTAGCCGAGGCCGAGAGCCTGACGGCCGGCAACACCAACATGAACCTCGTCGTCGCCTTCAACTACGGAGCGCGCGCCGAGATCCTGCGCGCCGCCCGCGCGCTGGCCCGTAAGGTGAAGGCCGGGCGGCTCGACCCGGAAGACCTCACGGAGGACGATTTCGAGGCAAGCCTGGAGACCGCGGGCATTCCCGATCCCGACCTGATCGTGCGCACCAGCGGCGAGCAGCGCCTGTCGAACTTCCTCTTGTGGCAGGCCGCTTATGCGGAGTTCGTCTTCCTGCCGAGCCACTGGCCGGATTTCGGGCGCGAGGAACTTGCCACGGCGATCGCCGCCTTCGAGGAAAGGGACCGCCGCTTCGGCAGCGTGGCGCCGCAAGAAGCGGTGTCATGAGTGAAGAGGCGCCGCAAGGCGGCGCGGGCAGGAACGGCAATCTTCGAAAGCGTGTCGTCTCGGCGCTGGTGCTGGGCGCCGTGGTGCTCGCCGCCGCCATCCTCGGCGGCGCCGCCTTCAGGCTGTTCGCCGTCGTGACGGCGGCGCTGATCTTCTACGAGTGGACGGCCATGCGGCCCGCGGCCCGCCGCGCGCACGAGATCGCCTCCTGGGGTCTTCTGACTGCCGCCCTTCTGGTGCTCTTCGCGGGGGCCTCGGCGCCGCTGGTCTTCGCCGCGCTGGCGCTCGCCTGCCTGCTGACGCTGGCGCATGCCGCCTTTTCCGGCGGCGGCGTGTGGAGTGCGGCCGGCATCGCCTATGCCGGCGTGCCGGCTGCCGCGCTCGCCTTCCTGCGCGGGGCGGACGAGGCGGGGCTGATTGCCGTGCTCTTCCTCTTCGCCGTCGTCTGGGCGACCGACATTCTCGCCTATTTCACCGGCCGCGCCCTTGGTGGGCCCAAGCTCGCGCCGGCGATCTCCCCCGGCAAGACCTGGAGCGGCGCTGTGGGCGGGGCTCTTGGCGGCGTCGCGGCGGGAGCGGCCGTCGCCTGGCTTGCCGCCACCGGGCTTTCGCCCGTATGGGCGGGGCTCGTGGCGCTCGTCCTGTCGGCCGTCTCGCAGGTGGGGGACCTGTTCGAATCGGCCGTGAAACGGCGCCACGGCGTGAAGGATTCCAGCGCGCTCATTCCCGGCCATGGCGGGGTGATGGACCGCGTCGACGCCCTGGTGGCGGCGGCGGTGGTCCTTTATGTGCTGGGCGCCCTATATTCGGGTGCCGACACGCCGGCTGCAGGTTTCTTCTCAAATTGAGAAATGTTACATGCCGTCATGGATTTGCCGGTTTTGAACAGACACTAGACCGGTTCATCGTTTCATGAAAAAGCACAAGGAATTGACGTGACCGACATTGCTGTTCCCTTCCTCGGTCTCGGCAACTTCCTTATCGGAACCATCCTGCCGTTTCTGTTCGTGCTCACGGTCGTCGTCTTCGTGCACGAGATGGGGCACTACCTGGTCGGCCGCTGGTGCGGCATCGGCGTCAGGGCCTTCTCCATCGGATTCGGGCCGGAGCTTTTCGGTTTCAACGACCGTCGGGGCACGCGCTGGCGGCTGTCGGCCATCCCGCTGGGCGGCTATGTGAAGTTCGTCGGCGATGTCGGGGCGGCGAGCCAGCCCGACGCCGAGGGCCTGGACAGGCTTTCCGACGAGGAGCGGAGCACCGCCTTCCACACACAGCCGGTGTGGAAGCGGGCGGCCACCGTTTTCGCCGGGCCGCTGTTCAATTTCCTGCTGACCATCGTCGTCTTCGCCGTCATGTTCGCCATGTTCGGTCGCTACGTGGCCGACCCCATGGTGGCCGAGGTGCGGCCGGACAGCCCGGCGGCGCAGGCCGGAATCGAGCCGGGCGACCGCTTCGTCTCGGTCGACGGCGTGCGTGTGGAAACGTTCTCCGACGTGCAGCGGCTGGTTTCCGGCCGCGCCGGCGATCCGCTCACCTTCGTCCTGGAGCGCGACGGCCGCCAGGTCGAAACGGTCGCCACGCCGGAGGCGACCGAGCAGACGGACGCGCTCGGCAACACGGTCAAGATCGGCATCATCGGCGTCGTCAACAACGAGGCGCTGGGCCAGCCGCGCGTGATCGAGTATGGCCCGCTGGAGGCTGTCGTGGCCGGCGTCGAGGAGACCGGCAGCGTGATCGCCCGCACGGGGCAGTTCCTCAAGCGCCTCGTGGCCGGCCGCGAGGACCGCTGCCAGCTCGGCGGGCCGGTGAAGATCGCCGACATGGCCGGCAAGGCGGCCGGGCTCGGCTTCGAATGGCTGGTGCAACTGGTGGCGCTCTTGTCGGTGGGCATCGGCATTCTCAACCTTTTGCCCATTCCCCCGCTTGATGGCGGGCACCTGGTGTTCTACGCCCTCGAGGCGGTGCTGCGCCGGCCTGTCCCTTCGCAGGTTGTCGAGGTGGTCTATCGGGCGGGAATGTTGGTGGTGCTGGTGTTCATGGCTTTCGTTTTCTGGAACGATCTGTTTGGATGCTGAGCGATGGGGCGATTCAGTGCAGGGGAGGATATGGGAGAGACATCCACCGGGGGTTGTTGAGGCGGCGTTTACCACGGCGAGCGATTGGCGTGGCGCGAAAGCCACGAATGCTTGTTTCGTAAACGCATATTAACCAGAAGCCTTGCGTGTAGGGAAATTCCGGCTATTACGGTAGGCCAAATTGCCTGCGCGTCCGGTTTCTCGCCGTGGGGACAACGAGAATAGAAGGTATTTTAGCTCTATGAAGGCAGCTTCGAGATTGATGTCCGCCGTTTCGGCGGTAGCGCTGTCGGCCGGTTTTGCGACAGCTGGAGCGGTTGCCGTTCAGCTCGCGGCCGTTGCCTCGGCCGAGGCCGCGACGGTGAGCCGGATCGAAGTGCGGGGGAATCGCCGTGTCGATGCCGACACGATCCGCACCCAGGTCGGCATCAGCCCGGGACAGTCCTTCAGCAATGCCGATCTCGATGAGGCCGTGAAACGCCTTTTCGCCACCGGCCTTTTTGCCGACGTGTCGATCACGCAGTCCGGCGGCGCGCTTATCGTCACGGTGGACGAATATGCGATCGTCAACCAGGTGCTCTTCCAGGGCAACAAGAAGATCAAGGACCAGAACCTGGCGCAGTCCGTGCAGCTGCAGCCGCGCCGCGCCTTCTCGAACCAGCTCATGGAGGCCGACGCCGAGGCCATCCGCGAGGCCTATCGCCGCATCGGCCGCGACGACGCGACCGTGAGCGCGCGCGTCCAGGAGCTGGACGACGGCCGCGTCAACGTGATCTACGAGGTCCAGGAAGGCGACCGCACCAAGATCGCCTCCATCAATTTCGAGGGCAACAGTGCCTTCAGCGACCGGCGCCTGCGGGATGTGATCTCGACCAAGCAGTCGAACGTCTTCTCGTTCCTGATGCGCAACGACATCTACGACGAGAATCGGCTGCGCGCCGACGAGGAGGTGCTGCGCCGCTTCTACTTCAACCGCGGCTATGCCGACTTCCGCGTCATCTCGTCCTCCGCCGACCTTGCCGATAACGATTACACGGTCACCTTCACCATCGAGGAAGGAGAGCGGTACACGTTCGGCGACGTCACCGTCGAATCGACCATTCCCGGCGTCGACGTCGAGGCCCTGCGCTCCGAACTCAAGACCCGCAGCGGTGCCGTCTACAGCGCCGAGGACGTCGAGGACACGATCGTCGGCCTGACAGAGAATGTGGCCGGCCTCGGCTATGCCTTCGCGCAGGTCACGCCGCGCGGCAACCGCGACTTCGCAAACCGCACGATCTCCGTCGTCTATGCCATCGACGAGGGACCGCGCGCCTATATCGAGCGCATCGAAATCCGCGGCAACAACCGCACGCGCGACTACGTCATCCGCCGCGAGTTCGACATCAGCGAGGGCGACGCCTTCAACCAGGTCCTCGTGCAGCGGGCGAAGCGCCGGCTCGACAGGCTGAACTTCTTCGAGACGGTGAACATCACCACCGTGCCCGGCTCCGAGCCGGACCAGGTGGTGCTGGTCGTCGACGTGGTCGAGAAGTCGACCGGCGAGTTCTCCATCGGCGCCGGCTACACCACTGGCGCCTCCAACTCCTCCAGCGGCGGCTTCTCGGTCGAGGGCTCGATCACGGAGCGCAACTTCCTCGGGCGCGGCCAGTTCGTCCGCCTCGCGGCTGCCGGCGGCGAGGATTCGCGCGACTACTCCTTCTCCTTCACCGAGCCCTATTTCCTCGGCCGGCGCATCTCGGCGGGCTTCGACATCTTCCGCAACACGCGTACCTTCAGCAACTCGGATGACGACGATATCTACGAAAGAGAGACGACCGGCGGCACGGTACGCTTCGGCTTGCCGATCACCGAAGCGCTGACGGCACAGGTCGCCTACAACTACTCGCAGGAAGAATTCGACCAGGAGGCGGACAGCGCCGACCTGTCGACCGCGGTGCAACAGGCGCTCGACCAGGGCACCTGGCGAAAATCCTCGGTCAGCGGCTCGCTCATCTACAACACGATCGATGACATGCGGAACCCGCGCGAGGGTATCCACGCCACTTTGACGACGGAGATTGCGGGTCTCGGTGGCGATGCAAAATGGGCGAAGTTCACCGCGCGCGCCAACATGTACCAGATGCTTTCCGACGAGCTTGATCTTGTCGGCTTGCTGACCGTGGGCGGCGGACACATCGTCGGTTTCGATGAGGATCTGCGCATCTTCGACCAGTTCAACAGCAGCGATCGGATCATTCGCGGCTTCAAGTATAACGGGATCGGCCCGTTTGAGACGACCCCCGACGGTGACCGGGACTATCTCGGCGGAACCACCTACTTCCATGCTACCGCCGAGGCACAGTTCCCGCTGCCGGTTGTTCCCGAAAGCTTCGGTATTCGTGGTGCGGTGTTCGCGGATGCGGCGACGCTTTATGGCAGCGACTACACCAGCGCGAAAGTCGGGGGAACCGACATGGAGTGGCGCGCTTCCGTCGGCGCGAGCCTGATCTGGGCTTCGCCCTTCGGGCCGCTCAGGGTGGACTATGCCGAACCGGTCGTGAAGGAATCGACGGACCGGATCCAGCACTGGAATTTCGGTATCTCGACCCGGTTCTAGGAACAAGAGCATGCTGTCCGGGCGGCTGCCGGCGGCCCGGACCAGAAGGCATTCAATGAAGGAACCGGAATTTTTCGCTCCCGCACGCCGCTTCCAGGTGAGCGAAATTGCCACGCTGACCGGCGCCCGGCTGGTCGATGCGGCGCATTCCGACATCGCGGTCACCCGCCTCGCGTCGGCTTCCGAGGGTGGCGAGAGCACGCTTGTCTTCATCGACGGCAAGCGCAATACGGCAATGCTCGGCGCGCTTCGGGCGGCGGCGGTGCTGTGCACTGAAGAGGCCGCCAGCCAGGTGCCGGCCGGCATCGCCATTCTGGCGACATCCAAGCCCCAGCAGGCCTTTGCCGAGGTGGCAAGGTTGCTTTTCCCGGCGGCAACCCGCCCGCAGCCGGTGACCGGCGAGACCGGCATCTCCGCCCACGCCATCATCGCGCCCGATGCGGTGCTGGAAGAGGGCGCGGTGGTGGAGGCGGGCGCCGTGATCGGCGCCGGCGCGGCGATCGGACGCGGTGCGGTGATCGCGCCGCATGCGGTGATCGGCGCGGGTTGCAGCGTGGGCCGCGATACCTACATTGGTCCCAATGCGACCGTGCAATACGCCGTCATCGGCGATCGCGTCATCGTTCACCCGGGCGCGCAGATCGGCCAGGACGGTTTCGGTTTCCTGCCGGGAGCGACGGGCCTTGAGAAGAACCCGCAGATCGGCCGCGTCATCATCCAGGACGATGTCGAGATCGGCTCCAATACCACCGTGGACCGCGGCGCCTTGTCCGATACGGTGATCGGCGAGGGCACCAAGATCGACAATCTCGTGCAGGTGGCCCACAACGTGCGCATCGGGCGCAGCTGCGTCATCGCCGGCCATTGCGGGTTGTCCGGCTCGGTGACGCTGGGCGATTATGTGATGCTCGGCGGGCGTGTCGGCATCGCCGACCACATCGCCATCGGCGACCGCGCCCAGCTTGCCGCCTCGAGCGGCGTCATGACCGACATTCCGGCCGGCGAGCGCTGGGCCGGCTCTCCGGCCCAGCCCATGCGCCAGGCCTTTCGGGAGATCGCCGCCCTGCGCAGCCTGGCGGAAGGAAAGCGGAGGGGGAGCAAGAGTAATGGATAAAACCGTGCCGACGACACTGGAAAGCCTCGACATACAGAACCTTCTGCGGCTGCTGCCGCACCGCTACCCCTTTCTGCTGGTCGACCGGATCATCGACGTCGACGCGGACAATTCCGCCATCGGCATCAAGAACGTGACGGCCAACGAACCGCACTTCATGGGGCATTTTCCCGGCCAGCCGGTGATGCCGGGCGTGCTGATCGTCGAGGCGATGGCACAGACGGCGGGCGCCATCTGCATCCATAATGCCGGCGACGGCCAGCCCTCGGTCGTCTATTTCATGACCATCGACAACGCCAAGTTCCGCAAGCCGGTGGTGCCGGGCGACCGATTGGAGATCCACGTCGAGAAGCTGAAGCAGCGCGGCAAGATCTGGAAGTTTTCCTGCGAAGCCATGGTCGACGGCGGCAAGGTGGCCGAGGCGGTGATCTCCGCCTTGATGTCGCCAAACGAGCCGGATTGACGGGCGGCATGACAGCTGAGACCTTTATCCACCCGTCGGCCGTCGTCGAGAAGGGCGCCGAGCTTGGCAGCGGTGTCCGCATCGGCCCCTTCTGCCATGTTTCCGCCGAAGCCGTTCTCTCCGACGACGTGGAGCTGATCAGCCATGTGTCGATCATGGGCGCGACGACGCTCGGGCCCGGCTGCCAGGTCTTCCCCAACGCCGTCCTGGGCGGCCCGCCGCAGAATTTCAAGCACAAGGGCGGCCGCACGACGCTTAACGTGGGACGCGGCTGCGTGATCCGCGAGGGCGTGACGCTCCACCGCGGAACCGACACCAGCCGCGGCAAGACCACCATCGGCGAGGACTGCCTGTTCATGGCCTATAGCCACGTCGCCCACGATTGCGACGTCGGCAACAAGGTGACCATGGCCAACTACGCCGGCCTTGGCGGGCATTCGGAGATCGGCGATCACGTCATCATGTCCGGCTATGCGGCGGTGCACCAGTTCGTCCGCATCGGCCATCATGCCTTTCTGGGCGGCTTTGCAGCCGTCGTCGGCGACGTCATCCCCTACGGCATGGCGGTCGGCGACCGGGCCAAGCTGCGCGGGCTCAACGTCATCGGCATGAAGCGCGCCGGCATGGAGCGCTCCGAGCTGACGCAGCTTCGGCGGGCCTACAAGCTGCTGTTTTCGCCGGAGCGGCCGTTTTCGGAGAACCTTGAGCTCGTGCAGCGCGCGTTTTCCGGTTCGCAAGCGGTGGCGGACCTCCTCAGCTTCGTTGCCGGCCGGGAAAAGCGCCACTTCACCGTGCCGCCGAGCGGGGCCGTGGATGAGGACGATGACGACGGCATCGAATGAGCCGCCGCGCAGTCTGGCAATCGGCGCCGCCGACCGCATCGCCATCATCGCCGGCAGCGGCCGGCTGCCGCAAGATATCGTCGAGGGCCTTCTCAGTGCCGGCCATCGTCCAATCGTTGCGGCCATCGAGGGGGAGGCGGAATTTTCCGAAGCGCCGGACCGCTACGACCTCCTGCGCGTGCCGGCGCGGCGGCTGGGGCTTCTCATGCCCGAACTCAAGCGGCACGGCGTGACCCATCTCGTGCTGGCCGGCGGCGTGGCGGCCCGCCCGCCCATCAGGAGCCTGCGCGTCCATCCGCGCTTCCTTCTGCACCTGCCGCGGCTCCTCACCGCCTATGCGCGCGGCGACGACGCGCTGTTGCGCATGCTCGTCGGCTATGTCGAGGCGAACGGAATACGCGTCGTCGGCGCCCATGAGCTGGTGCCGGAACTGCTGGCGCCGGAGGGGCTTTTGAGCAAGGCGAAGCCGACGCGCGGCGACGAGAAGGACATCGCCGCCGCCCTTGCCGCCGCCCGCGCCATCGGCCGGCTGGACATCGGCCAGGCGGCGATCGCCATCGGCGGGCGGGCCGTCGCGCTCGAAGGCATCGAGGGGACGGACGGTCTGCTCGCCCGCACCAAGGAGCTGCGCTCCCACGGGCGGCTTGCCGGAAAGGGGCGCGGTGTTCTGGTGAAATGCACTAAGCCCGGCCAGGAGGCGCGCGCCGACCTGCCGACGATCGGCCCGCAGACCGTGACGGCGGCCCATGGCGCGGGGCTTGCCGGGATCGCCGTCGAGGCCGAGGTGAGCTTCATCCTGGCCTGTGCGGAGACCGTGAACCTGGCCGACCGGCATGGCCTTTTCATCCTCGGCTTCGCGCGGGGGCGGGAGCAATGAGCCGCGAGCGGCCGCTTCGCATCGCCGTTGTCGCGGGCGAGGAGTCGGGCGATCTTCTGGGCGCCGATCTCGCGGCGGCGATCGAACGGCGGACGGGGCGTATGGTCGAGCTTACCGGCGTCGGCGGGCGCAATCTCAAGGAGTTGGGGCTCAAATCCCTTTTCAACGCCGACGATATCGCCCTCATGGGCATCTCGGCGGTCCTGCGCGACCTGCCGCGCCTCATGCGGCGCATCGGCCAGGCGGCGAAGGCGATCGCCGCGGCGAAGCCCGATTGCCTCATCACCATCGACAGCCCCGATTTCGGCCTGCGCGTGGCGAAGAAGGTGAGGGCGGCCGACCCTTCGATCCCCATCGTCCACTACGTGTGTCCGAGCGTCTGGGCGTGGCGGCCCGGCCGGGCGGCGGCCATGCGGCCGCATGTCGACCACGTCTTGTGTCTTCTGCCCTTCGAGCCGGACGAGCTTGGCCGCCTCGGCGGCCCGCCCGGCACGTTCGTCGGCCACCGCCTGAGCAATGACAGGAATATCCAGGCGGCGGCGCGGGCGCAGATCGCGCGGAGCGGACGGGGAACGCGGAAAAAGCTCCTCCTTCTGCCGGGCTCCCGCAAAGGCGAGGTGCGGCGTCTTCTCGGCCCCTTCGGCGAGACGGTGGCGGAACTGGCGGCGGCGGGCCATGCGTTCGACGTAACCCTGCCGACGGTGCCGCATGTGGCGGCACTGGTGGAAACGGCGGTGGCGGGCTGGCCGGTGCGGCCGGAGATCATCCTCGACCAGGCGCGCAAATGGGCAGCCTTCGCCGAGGCCGACGCCGCGCTCGCCTGCTCGGGCACGGTGGCGCTGGAGCTTGCGCTTTCCCGCGTGCCCTTCATAAGCTGCTACAAGACGGACGCCGTCGCCTCACGGCTGGCGCCGTTTCTGCTCACCGTCTGGTCGGCCTCGCTGCCCAACCTGATCGCCGGCTGGCCGGTCGTGCCGGAGCACTTCAACGCGTTCGTCCGCCCCGTTTATCTGGCGCGCCAACTGGACCAGCTCTGGCGCGACACGCCGACCCGCCGCGCCCAGCGCGAGGGCTTTGCGGAGGTGGCGGAGGCGCTTGCCACGCCGCGCCCGTCGGGGGATATGGCGGCGGAGATCGTTCTCCGGCAGATCGGGCACAACAGCACGCGGTGATCCATGGATATTTGCACCTTCTGGTACGGGCCCCGTCTTCGCGAGGTCGATCGGCTTTGCCTGGCCTCGATGGTCATGACGGGCCAACGGGTCAAGCTGTTCAGCTACGAGCCGGTCCTGAACGTTCCCGCGGGGGTGGAGTGTTGCGACGCGGAAGCGATATTGCCGCGCGAGACCTTCAAGCGGCTCGATCCCGGCTATCCCGATCTCAAGTCGTCGCGGACCATTCCCCATTTCAGCGACCTGTTCCGCGTCACGCTCATGAGGCACAAGCAGGGGGTGTGGCTCGATACGGACATCTATCTGGTGAAGAGGTTCGAACCCGATCCCGATATGCACTATCTGGCGCGCGAGAACCGCGGCCGTCTCGGCGTCTCGGCGCTCTACCTGCCGGAGAACAGCCCGATCATCGAGGAATTCGAGCGGTATATCGCCAGCGATGATATTGCGCCGCGCTGGCTCGGGATAAGACGGCGCGTGCTGCGGCCGATGCTCTTAAGGCTGAAGGGGAGGGAGGTCACGCCGGCCGCCCTTGGCATCACCATCTTCGCCAATGACGGCATTTCCCGCATGGCGAAGCGTTACGGGATATTCGGCGACGCGGCGCCCAAGGAGAGTTTCTATTATTGGAACGGCAAGGAGTCGCTGAAGATCTTCTCGGCCAAGTACGGCCTCGAACCGCTCCACCACCCTCACTTCATCGGTTTCCACATCCACCAGAAGGGCCCGACGACGTCCGCGCCCGAGGAGGGCAGCTTCTATCACTGGGCGCAAAAGAGGGTGGCCGATCACGGGTTCAGCCTCTCCGAGGGCGGCCCGCAAGCGGGCCAAACCGGCGGTGCGGCCACTTAGTCGAAACCTATCGCACCCGCTCCATGAGCGCCTGGGCGGCCTGGGGGGCGCGGATCTTTCCCTCGTGGATGAAGTAGACGAAGACATCGCGCGGGCGCGGCTCGATCTTCACCGTCTCGTCGGCAAGGGGCAGGTCGCCCGGCATGCCGCCTTCGGCCCAGGTTCTGGCACGGCTCGCCCACTGGTCGAGATCGCCGGGCGTGTAGGCGGTGGGGATGGAATCCTCGCCGCGCTGCAGCCGCGCATAGACGAAATCCGCCGTCACATCCGCCATTTCGGGATAGGTGAAGTGGTGGGCATAGCAGATGGCGGCGCCGTATTTGCGGGCAAGGGCGGCGAATTCCGGCACGACGAAGGAAGCATGCCGCACCTCGAGCACGTGGCGCAGGGGGATGCCGTCCTGCTTCTCCGGCAGGAGCTTCAGAAAACCCTCGAAATCCTCCGGGTCGAACTTCTTGGTCGGCGCGAACTGCCAGACGAGCGGGCCGAGCTTGTCGCCCAGCTCCGCGATGCCCGAGCCGAGAAAGCGGCCGAGCGACTCCGCCGCTTCCGAGAGCACCTTGCGGTTGGTCACGAAGCGGTTGCCCTTCAGCGAAAAGACGAAGCCGTCCGGCGCCTCGGACGCCCATTTGGCGAAGACGGCGGGCTTCTGCGAGCCGTAATAGGTGCCGTTCACCTCGATCGTGGGCATCTGCCGGCTGGCATATTCGAGCTGCCGCTTCTTCGGCAGGTCGTCGGGATAGAAGGTGCCTTCCCAGGGCTCGAAGGTCCAGCCGCCGATGCCGGCGCGGATAGTGCCTGATTGCATCTCATCGCTCCTCACGTTCAAGCGCCGAAAATGCGTCCGCCTCGTCGCTTTGTCCACCCGGCACGCTTTAGCTCCTGACATGCTGGTTTCCCTTCGCTCGCGGCCGAGCGCTCCCCCGGATCAAGTCCGGGGTCGCTGGCCTCCGCGGGGGCGCCCGAAAAGTCGGGCGGACGGCGGTCGCCGCCTCGGCCTCCCACCTTCGCCCTTCGGCCTTCGCCGACCGAAAGTCGGCTTCGGCCGACTGAAGGTCGGTGGGCAGGTCGGCCATGCTCCATCCTCGCCACGCCCGGCTATTACACCGTCTGGCCTCTAAGCTCGTTGAAATGCTCCGCCGAAAGCCGGTCCACGCCGCGCGTCATGACGTGTCGGGGCTCTCCAGCGCGTACAGGGCCAGCGAATGGGCGTGCGCCAGGATTTCGTCGACCTCGCGGATG
>NZ_WQNH01000086.1 GCF_009812055.1 Chelativorans xinjiangensis
ACAAGCCAATCGCCAGTAAAATGCGCCGCGCAAACTGGAATAGAGACTTCTTCCATGAGCTCTTTACTCATATGCGATAGCCCTGCCCACGAGGGGGGAGATTGGCTGTCGTGGAAGGTTTCGCCAATCGCCGACGTTGCAGAATAATCGCCGGAGCAAGCGGCCAGGGTAATCTCCCCCCGTGTGGGGGAGATGTCCGGCAGGACAGAGGGGCGCGCGAAGGGGCGCCGGCATCTAACAGAAGGGGGGCGCGAAGGGCGCCGTCGTCTAATTGCCGTAGCGCAGCACCATCTCGCTCGTCAGCGCCTCGCCCTCGCTCATGTAGCGCTCGATTGCCTGCACCGCCGATTCGGTGCAGGTCGAATAGATCGCGGCGAAGGAGCGGTAGCCGTGGTTGAAGCTTGCCACCAGCTTGGCCCGGCGCTCTTCGGACGGCGCTTCCGACTTGAGCAGCGCCTCCATCTGCGTGCGCCAGCCCCCGTCTTCCTCGCCGCACATGCGGCGCAGATAGTGGATCGAGCCCAGCACCTCGGCAAGCCGCATGAGCTGACGGTCGTAGGGCGCCTCGACGGCCGACGCCGGCGCGGCGAGGACGGCGGCGAGGAAAAGCGTGGCTGCAGCGAACGGCTTCGACGACGGTCTCATGTCCTTTTGTCGCCGGGAAAGCGGAAGAGCGCAAGACGCATGCTATTGCTCCAAGGCAATCGCATAAGGTTATCTTTGCCGGCTTCGCCGGAACCCCCACCCTCAATCCCTCCCCTCAAGGGGGAGGGAGGCAGGCCGAGCCCTCCATCGTCCCCCTCCCCCTTCGACAAGCTCAGGATGGGGGTACCATCAAGGACTCAGAACCCCCGGCTATTTCCCGGCGTCGGCGGCCATATCCTTGGCGACAGCCAGCGTGCTCGCGGTGATCGGCAGGTCGCGCATCTCCTCGACCGTGTACCAGCCTATATGGTCGGCGTCGTCGCCGGCAACGGGCGTCCCGCTTGCCTGGAGCACGCGGTAGACCTTGAGCCGGTATCGCCGCCCGCCGTCACCGTCGATCGTCATTTCGCATAGGGGGGCGATTTCGCCCGCTATGAGCCCCGTTTCCTCGCGCAGTTCGCGCCGCGCCGTTTCCTCGTCGCTCTCGCCGGCCTCCACGCGCCCGCCGGGAAAGGCGAACAGCCCGCGCGAGGGCGCGCCCCCGCGCCGGACCAGCAGAAAGCGGCCGTCCCGCATGGCCGCCACTGAAACGGCGTGGATATCCTCACCGGCCATCGTTGCATCCTCCGCGCATGACCTTACCTTACCCGCAGCCCCCGGCGTGGCAACGCCGTCCCGGACCAATGGCCTTGGAGGCAGGATAAAAAATGTGCGGACGCTTTGCGCTGACGGACAGGCCGGAGGGTGTGGAGGCGCTCTTCGGCGTCGACGTCGAGGACTTCCCGCCGCGCTACAATATCGCCCCCACGCAGCCGGTCCTGATGGTCGTCGGCGGCGCGGCGCGCCCGCAAGGCTCCAACCTGCCGGACCGGCGGGCGCTGCTCGTGCGCTGGGGCTTCATTCCCTCCTGGGCCAAGAACCCGAAGGATATGCCGCTTCTCATCAACGCCCGCTCGGAGACGGCGGCCGGGAAGGCGGCCTTCCGCGCCGCCATGCGGCATCGCCGCGCCCTGCTGCCGGCATCGGGTTTCTACGAATGGCGGCGCGGCGGCAAGGGGCGCGCGCAGGCCTATTGGGTGCGCCCGCGCTCCGGCGGCCTCATCGCCTTCGCCGGGCTGATGGAGACCTATTCGGAGCCCGGCGGCAGCGAGATCGACACCGGCGCCATCCTGACCACGGCGGCCAGCCGAGACCTCGCCGACATCCACCACCGCATGCCGGCCGTCATCCGGCCGGAACATTTTTCCCGCTGGCTCGACTGCGTGCGCTCCGAGCCGCGCGACGTGGCGGATTTGCTGGCGCCGGTGGAGGAGGGGTTCTTCGAGGTGACCCCGGTTTCGGGCAAGGTGAACAAGGTGGCCAATACGGGGCCGGAGGTGCAGGAGCGGGTTGAGCCGGAGGTGATTGAGGAGGAGGTCGCGGAACGGGCGGAGCAGTTGCGGCTGTTTTGAAGCTTTTCCAAAAACATGGCGCCCCTTCGCGCCCTCCTGTGTCCTGCCGGACATCTCCCCCACGAGGGGGAGATTACCCTGGCCGCTTGCTCCGGCACCTATTCTGCAACGTTGACGATTGGCGAAAGCCATTGTGACGGCCAATCTCCCCCCGTGTGGGGGAGATGTCCGGCCCTTCGACAAAGCTCAGGACAGAGGGGGGCGCGAAGGGGCGCCGGCATTCCCGAGCCCCACTGGCCCTATGCCTCGCCGCTTCTGCCTGTTGCAAGCACTGCCGGCCTCGGGCAAATCGCCATCCATGGACGACGCGCTCTATTCCCCCTTCCTGGCCGGCCTTTTCCTCGGCGGTTCGTTGATCATCGCCATCGGCGCGCAGAATGCCTTCATCCTGCGCCAGGGCCTCTTGCGCCAGCACGTCTTCATCCTGTGCCTTATCTGTTCGCTCTCCGACGCCGTGCTGATTGCGGCGGGCGTGGCGGGGCTCGGCACGCTGGTGGCCCGTTCGCCGGTCATGATCTCGGTGGTCACCCTCGGCGGCGCGGTCTTCCTTTTCGCCTATGCCGTCATGGCCTTTCGCCGGGCGCTGCACCCCGATGCGCTGCATGCGGCGAAAGGCGGGGCGAAGGGGCTGAAGGCGGCGGTCGCCACCTGCCTTGCCTTCACCTTCCTCAACCCGCACGTCTATCTCGACACGGTGCTTCTGGTGGGGTCCTTGTCCGGCGCCTATCGAGGCGCGGCACGCACGAGCTTCGCCGCGGGCGCCGTCGCGGCATCTTTCCTGTGGTTCTACGGGCTTGGCTACGGCGCCCGGCTCCTGCAGCCGGTGTTCGCCCGGCCACGCGCCTGGCGCGTGCTCGACAGCCTGATCGGCCTGGTGATGGCCGCGTTGGGCCTAAGCCTCCTCGCGCGCTTCGTATAGGCGCTTGGGCTCATCCTTCTTCTTCGGCTTGCCCTTGCACAAAAGCGCGGCGTTGATGGCGGCAGGGCCGACCTTTCGGTATTGGTCGACGAGCTGCTTCTTCTTCGCGGGTATCTGTTCCACGGTGTCGGCTTTCTCTTGCCTGGCTTTGTCTGTGGCCATTGTTCTTGCCTGGGTTACACGTCCCTTCCGGTCGCAGGTGGGTACTGATTCCGACATATTCATGTCTTTCGCGCCCTAAACACCCGACGCCGGGGACCGGTTCATAAAATTGCGGTAACAAACTTAATAGTTCCTTCACACTGTGTGGCCGTTGCGCCACATGTCTAATGGTTCCAAACGGATGGGTACCATCCGTTGGGTCGGACCACGGGCAATCTGCGTGCTTGACGAGGGCGGGCGTGAAGGCGATAAGGACGACCATGAAAACGCCGTTCGCCACCACCGGCATTTGCATTATCGGCTAGCGCCTCCCGCTGGTCCGGTCGTTTTCGCCTTTTCTTGCCCGACACGAAAAACGCCCAGGCCAGCAGGCCGAGGGTTCCGCTTGCGTTGCGCAAGTGCAAGTGTTCGAGATGATTGGGCGAGATGACGGGGCGAGATGAGGGGATTGAAGATGCCTGACGGGTTCAAGGGGCTGCGGATCTACAACACGCTGACGCGGCGGAAGGAGGATTTCGTTCCGCTCGATGCCGCCAATGTGCGGGTCTATGTCTGCGGCCCGACCGTCTACGACTTCGCCCATATCGGCAATGCGCGGCCGGTAATCGTCTTCGACGTGCTGTTCCGCCTGCTGCGCCATCTTTACGGCGAGGATGGCGTCACCTACGTGCGCAACATCACCGACGTCGACGACAAGATCAACGCCCGCGCGCTGCGCGACTACGGCGCCGAGATCGAGGCAGGCAGGCTCTCCCTCAACGAGGCGATCCGCCGCGTGACGGAGAAGACGGCCGGGCAGTTCCACGCGGATGTGGCGGCGCTCGGCTGCCTGCCGCCCAGCGTGGAGCCGCGCGCCACGGAGTTTGTGCTGCCGCGCGCCGACGGCAAGACCGACATGGTGGACCTGATTCAACGCCTCATCGACCGCGGCCATGCCTATGAAGCGAAAGGCGAAATCCTTTTCGACACGGCCTCCATGCCGGACTATGGCTCCCTCTCCAAGCGCAAGTTGGAAGACCAGCAGGCCGGCGCCCGCGTGGCGGTGGAGGCGCACAAGAAGAACCCGGCCGATTTCGTCCTGTGGAAGGAATCGTCGGCTGATGAGCCCGGCTGGGAGGCGACCTTCTCCGTCGACGGCAAAGAGCTGGCCATCCGCGGCCGCCCCGGCTGGCATATCGAGTGCTCGGCCATGTCGGCCGCCTATCTCGGCGAGGTCTTCGACATCCACGGCGGCGGGCTCGATCTCATCTTCCCGCACCACGAGAACGAGATCGCCCAGTCGCGCTGCGCCCACGGCACCGAGACGATGGCCAATTACTGGATGCACAACGGTTTCCTGCAGGTGGAGGGCAAGAAGATGGCGAAGTCGGAGGGCAACTTCGTCACCATCCACGACCTTCTGGCGACGGAGAACTTCGGCGGCCGCAAATGGCCGGGCGAGGTGCTGCGGCTGGCCATGCTGATGACGCACTACCGCGAGCCGATCGACTTCTCCCAGCGCAAGCTGGAGGAAGCCGAAGCCGTGCTCGACGGCTGGTACCGCGCGGTGGGCGGCGCCGACGCGGCCGGCGCCAACCGCGCCGATACGCTCGCCCCCCTGCTCGACGACCTGAACACCACCGAGGCCATCGCCGCCCTGCACGACCTGCGGGCGCAGGCGGCGAAGGGGAGCAATGGGGCGAAAGCGGGGCTGAAGGCGGGTGCGGCGCTGCTTGGGCTCCTGGAAAAGACGGAGGAGGAGTGGTTTTCCGGCAAGGCCGCGGGTGCTGAGGTCGATGCGGCCGCGGTGGAAGCCGATATCGCCCAGCGCCTCGCCTTCATCCGCGAGAAGAACTTCGCGGAGGCGGACCGGATACGGGAGGAATTGTCGGGTCGGGGTGTTCAACTCATGGACTACAAGGACCCGGAGACGGGTGAGCGCAGGACGCGGTGGGAGACGAGACGGTGAGGGTTCACGCGGACATGTCGGCAGGACAGAGGGGGGCAACGTAGGGCGCTAACGTTTCCCACTTGCCTCGGGGGTCGCTGATGCCGCACACGCCGCTTCCTCCGAAAAATCGCAACCGAGCAAAATCAATGCGCCGGGCCTTGACCGAGGCTGAGTTGAAACTCTGGAATGAAGTGCGCGCCCATCGCTTGGCTGGGCTGGGTTTTCGACGCCAGGTACCGGTTGCGGGATATATTGTTGATTTTGCTTGCTCGACGAAGCGACTGATCGTCGAAGTCGATGGTTCGCAGCACGGCGAGCATGAAGAGAGGCGTGTCGATGCGGCGCGGACGAAGCGCCTTGAAGCCGACGGCTGGACCATCCTGCGCTTCTGGAACGGCGACATCCTGCGCGACATCGACAACGTCTGCCGCCATATCGTGACGGCCGCAGGACAGAGGAGGAGGCAACCATGAGCCTTGACAACGAACCCCACTACACCGGCGGCTGCCAGTGCGGCGCCGTGCGCTTCCGCGTCGAAGGCGCGGTTGGCGAAGGTTCCATCTGCCACTGCCGCATGTGCCAGAAGGCCTTCGGCGGCTTCTATGCGCCCCTGGTCTCGGTGAGCCATGCGAAGCTGCAATGGACCCGCGGCGAGCCAAGCCGCTTCCAGTCGTCGAACCACGTCAAACGCGGCTTCTGCGCGCGCTGCGGCACGCCGCTCACTTTCGAAGCGCCGGACGGGCCGGCGCTCGCCATCGGCGCCTTCGATCATCCGGAGGAGGTCGTGCCCGTCGTCCAGTGGGGCATCGAGGGCAAATTGCCCTATGTCGACACGCTTCACACCTTGCCGGGGCACGACACCATGGAGGACACGCCGGCGGCGAGCTATCTCGCCGACCTCGTCTCCTACCAGCACCCCGACCACGACACAGAGAAATGGCCCCAGGAGGAACGCCGATGAGTGCCCGGCCGATCACCGGCGGCTGCCAGTGCGGCGCCGTCCGCTACGCGCTGCACAAGGAGCCGCATAACCCGCACATCTGCCACTGCCGCATGTGCCAGAAGGCCTTCGGCTCCTATTTCGCGCCGCTCGCCGGCGTGCCGATGGAGGCGTTCGAGGTGACGCGCGGCACGATCGCCATCTTCAAAAGCTCGGATCTGGTGGAGCGCGGCTTCTGCCGCGACTGCGGTACGCCGCTCACCTTCCGCTATGCCGAGGGAACCAGCCACATCAGCATCGCGCTCGGCTCGCTGGATCACCCTGAGCGCGTGAAGCCGGCGCGGCAGGTCGGAAGCGAGGGGCGGATGCCGTGGTTTGCCGAACTCGCCGAACTGGAGAGCACCGCCACCGAGGAGACCGATCCGCCCGAACTGCTGGACAGGATACGACACACCAACCATCAGCATCCGGACCACGACACCAAGCAGTGGCCGCCGGAAGGACACTGACGAACAAGGAACGCGCGCAGCCGGTGCTTGCATGAAAAAAGAACGCATCTACCTCTTCGACACCACCCTGCGCGACGGGCAGCAGACGCCGGGCGTCGATTTTTCCGTCGAGGACAAGATCGCCATCGCCGGCCTGCTCGATCAATTCGGCGTCGATTATGTCGAGGGCGGCTATCCCGGCGCCAACCCGACCGATACCGCCTTCTTTGCCGAAAAGCGCACCAGCCGTTCGGCTTTCGTCGCCTTCGGCATGACCAAGCGCGCCGGCGTCTCGGCTTCCAACGACCCCGGCCTGGCCGCCCTCGTGCAGTCCAGGAGCGATGCCATATGCTTCGTCGCCAAGAGCTGGGACTATCACGTGCGCCTGGCGCTCGGCGCGACGAACGAGGAGAACTTGGAATCGATCCGCGCCTCCGTCGAGGCCGCAAGCGCCGCCGGCAAGGAGGCGATGGTCGATTGCGAGCATTTCTTCGACGGCTACAAGGCCAACCCGGACTATGCGCTGGCCTGCGCCAGGGCGGCCTACGAGGCGGGCAGCCGCTGGGTGGTCCTGTGCGACACCAACGGCGGCACGCAGCCCGGCGAAATCCGCGACATCGTGAGAGCCGTGATCGCCGCCGGCATTCCCGGCGACCATCTCGGCATCCACGCCCATGACGATACCGGCCAGGCGGTCGCCAACTCGCTGGCCGCGGTGGAGGCGGGGGTGCGCCAGGTCCAGGGCACGCTGAACGGCATCGGCGAGCGCTGCGGCAACGCCAATCTGATCACGCTGATCCCCACGCTCATGCTGAAGCCCGCCTATGCGGACCGCTTCGAGACCGGCATTTCGCGCGAGGCGCTTAAGGACATCTCCCGCCTCTCGCACGCCTTCGACGAGCTTTTGAACCGTGCGCCCAACGCCCAGGCGCCCTATGTCGGCGCTTCCGCCTTCGCCACCAAGGCCGGCATCCATGCTTCGGCCATCCTCAAGGAGCCGGAGACCTACGAGCACGTGCCGCCGGAAGCCGTCGGCAACACCCGGCGCGTCATGGTCTCGGACCAGGGCGGCAAGTCCAACTTCATCGCCGAACTGAAGCGGCGCGGCGTCAAGGTCGACAAGGCCGACCCGCGCCTCGACACCCTCGTCGCGCTCGTCAAGGAGCGCGAGGCGATAGGCTATGCCTATGAGGGCGCGGATGCGAGCTTCGAACTGCTCGCCCGGCGCACACTGGGCAGCGTGCCGGAGTTCTTCAAGGTCGACAGCTTCCGCTGCATGGTCGAGCGCCGCTTCGACGCCATGGGCAATTTGAAGACCGTATCGGAGGCCGTCGTGCGGGTGACCGTCGACGGTGAGACGCTGCTTTCGGTCGCCGAGGGTCACGGACCTGTCAACGCGCTCGACATCGCGCTCAGGAAGGACCTCGGCAAGTATCAGAGCGAGATCGCCGACCTGGGGCTGGCGGACTACAAGGTGCGCATCTTGAACGGCGGCACGGAGGCGGTGACCCGCGTGCTCATCGAATCGCACGATTCCACCGGCGCGCGCTGGTGGACGGTCGGCGTCTCCGACAACATCATCGACGCCTCCTTCCAGGCATTGATGGATTCCATCGTCTACAAGCTGGTGAAGAACCGAGAAGGGGCCGGCCTCGCGGCCGAATAGGATATGGCTGAAACGGTCACGGCTCCCCAGCCCGCCGGCGACGATGAATCGCTGCGCGGCTTCCTCTTCGCCCTCTCGGCCTATCTCCTGTGGGGCATGCTGCCTTTCTTCATTAAGGCGGTGGCGCATATTCCGGCGAGCGAGGTGGTGGCGCATCGCGTCGTCTGGTCGGTGCCGATCGCCGGCGTCGTGCTCCTCCTGCTGCGCCGCACGGCCGACATCCGGCGGGCCCTCGGCTCGCCGCGCACGCTGGCGATGGCGGCGCTGACGGCGACGGTGATCGCCGTGAACTGGGGCGTCTATGTCTGGGCCGTCGGCGCCGGCCGCGCCGTCGAGACCGCGCTCGGCTACTATATCAACCCGCTGGTCTCGATCGCGCTGGCGGCGATCTTCCTGCGCGAGAAGCTGAGCGCGATGCAGATGGCCGCCGTCGGGCTCGCCGCGCTGGCGGTGGTCGTGCTGACGGTCGATGCGGGCGGGCTCCCCTGGGTGTCGCTGGTGCTCGCCTTCTCCTTCGCCACCTACGGCTTCCTGCGCAAGACGCTGCCCGTCGGCCCCAGCCAGGGGTTCTTCCTCGAAGTGCTGATCCTCGGCATCCCGGCACTCGGCTACATCGCCTGGGGAGAGTGGACGGGGGAGGGGCATTTCCGCCTTGCGGGAGCGGCGGATACCTGGCTGCTCTTGGCCTGCGGGCCGATTACAGCGGTGCCGCTCATCTTCTACGCTTTCGGGGCCAAGCTCCTGCGCTACTCCACTATCGGCATCATGCAGTACATCGCGCCGACCATGATCTTCCTCATCGCCGTCTTCGCCTTCAAGGAGCCCTTTGGCGGCGTGCGCGCCATCGCTTTCGCCCTCATCTGGTCGGCGCTGGTGATCTACACGTGGCCGATGCTCAGGGCGCGCTTGCGTCAGAGGCGGCCGATGATGGCCGGGTCGCCTTCCGAATAGGCGCCGGTGCGGGTCAGCGCCGGCACGATGTCCTCGGCGCGGTCGATGACCAACGGCCGCACCCGCTCTTCGGAATGGATGAAGCCTTCCGCCTTCATGTGCGAGAGGAGCGAGAGCATCGGCCCCCAGAAGCCGCCGAAATTGGCGAAGACGATGGGCTTCTCGTGCCGCCCGAGCTGCGCCCATGTCATGATCTCGACGATCTCCTCCAACGTGCCGATGCCGCCGGGCAGCGCCACGAAGGCGTCCGAACGGTCGAACATAAGGTGCTTGCGCTGGTGCATGTCCTCGGTGAGGATAAGGTCGTCGAGCCTGTCGAGCGACGACCCCGGCGCCTCCCTGTTGATAAGGAAGCGCGGGATGATGCCTGTCACCGCGCCGCCCTCCTCCAGGCAGCCGGTGGCGACGGCATTCATGATGCCGGTGGCGCCGGCGCCGTAGACGAGCCGCAAGCCGGCGCGCGCCAGGTCGTTGCCGAGTTTGCGCCCGGCCTCGATGAAGCTGCCGTCGCGGCCCGTGGACGACCCGCAGTAGACGCAGACGGATGTGATCGTGCTCATGCCTTCATTGGTGATTGCACGGCCGAGTCGGGTCAAGATGGAAATGACTCCGGAGTGGTTTTCCCGGTCGGGACGGCCGCCGCGGGCTTTTCCTTGTAGGCCCTGGAAAAACAGGATAGACCGCTCAAAATAGGGGCCAAGGGATCGGGTTTGATGGCGATTACTCCGCTCAAGGTGCTGCTTTTCCTCGCCGGAATGGTCGTTTTCGGCGTGGGCACCGCCTATTTTGCCGGCGCATTCGATCCGGCGGCGCGAGAAGACGGCGAAATGGCAGCCGCGCTCGACGCTGGAGATGCGGATGCCGGGGCATCGTCGTCGCAGCGCGGCGACAGGGCCTCCACCGGCACGGAGGCACCCGAGGAGGCGGAGAAAGACGCGGCCGCGCCGAAGCTGGAGAGGGTGGTGGTTCCCTCCTTCGACGTTCTGCGCGTCGAGCCCGACGGCTCCGTGGTCGTCGCCGGCAGGGCCGCCCCCGGCGCCGAGGTGGAAGTCCTCAGCGGCTCCACGCTTCTGGCCACGACCGAGGCCGGGCCATCGGGTGATTTTGCCGCCGTGCTCGATCAGGCGCTGACGCCGGGAGAGCACAACATCGTGCTGCGCGCCACGACTTCCGACAAAGTAGCCGCCACCTCCGCCGAGACGGCCATCGTATCCATCCCGTCCGCCGGCAACGGGGAGGTCGTCGCCCTGGTGCAGCAGCCGGGCCAGCCGAGCCGCCTGATCACCGCGCCGGACGCCGATGCGCCGGCTGGCGATGCGCCGCCCGAGGCCGCGCAAGGCGCCGAAGCGGAGGGCGAACCGGCGCAAGCGCAGGCGCCTTCCGAGGAACAGGCCGCGGCACTTGGCGGCGGCGAGGACGCCGGCGAAGCCGAAGAGACGACAGAGCGGTTGGCGGACGCGACCGGCGACCGGTCCGGCGAGGAAGCCCCCGCCGAAGAGCGCGCCGACCCGGCATCCGAAGCCCCGACAGCCGAGGCCCCGACAGCCGAGGCCAAGACGGACGAAGGGACCGGAACGTCCGCCCCCGCGCAGGAGGGGCAGGACGCGCCGGCACGGGCCGCTGAGGCCGAGGCATCCGCGCAGGCCGCCGAGGCCGGCCGTTCCGGGCAGGAGGAGCCGGCCGCCGCCGACGCCTCGGCCTTCATCGAGGCGGTCGAGATCGACGGGCGGCAGGTGTTCGTGGCCGGCAGGGCCGAGCCCGGCCGCAATGTGCGCGTTTATGCCAACGACGTGCTGCTCGGCCAGGCGACAGTCAATCCTGACGGGAGCTTCCTTGTCGAGACCGAACGCGATCTGCCGGTGGGCGACTATATCGTGCGCGCCGACGTTCTCGGCGACGACGGCGCCAGCGTGATCGCCCGCGCCGCCGTCCCCTTCCAGCGGGAGGAAGGCGAAAAGATCGCCGCCGTGGCGCCCGACCCGGCCAGGAGGGCACGGCCGGACGCCGAGGCCGAAATGCCGGACACCGGAACGGCCGACGACACATCCGACAGCCCCGCGGCCGCGGACGGCGATCGGCGGCCGGCCGAAGCCGGGGAGGGTGGAGAGGATGCGGCGCAGGGCACCGGCGAGACCGCCGGGATGGCGCCGCCGCTCGAACCGGTCGACGGCGCCGTCATCATCCGCCGCGGCGACACGCTGTGGCACATCTCCCGCCGCGTCTATGGGCACGGCATCCGCTACACCACCATCTACCTCGCCAACCAGGACCAGATCCGCGATCCCGACCGCATCTGGCCGGGGCAGATCTTCGCCCTTCCCGAAAGGACCGAACAAGGCGAGGAAGCCGACCTTGGCGCCATTGGCGACCAGGCCGTCTCGCCGGAGGAAAGGGCGCCGGACGAGGAGGGGTAGGGTAGCCTGCGAAATGCCGGCGCCCCTTCGCGCCCCCCCTCTGTCCTGCCGGACATCTCCCCCGCGAGGGCAGGGGAATCGCATATCAGTATTTTCTTTATTGCCAAGAAGGTTTGGATGGATTCTTGAGAGGCTTTCCGATTCGCGAGGAA
>NZ_WQNH01000087.1 GCF_009812055.1 Chelativorans xinjiangensis
CTACGAATACATCTGCAAATGCTGGACAAAGGAGCCCGAACGCTTCAGGCTCGATCCAATCTATCAAATGCCGGGACTAAACAACTAGTCCCCGCCGCACGAGGTCCAGTGCCAGCAAGGTTAAGCCGATGCGGAACCAGCGGCGGAAGCTTTCCTCGGGGAACTTTTCCAGGAGCCGGGTGCCGTAAAGGGTGCCGAGATAGCCCGAGGCGATCATCACGACGATGAAGGGCAGCCACTGCGCGAAGGCGAAGCCGGCGACCGAGAAGGCCACCACCTTGAGAGCGTGCTGGATCGTCATGCCCGCCGCCTGGGTGGCGATCAGCGCCTTGCGGTCGTCGGTGATGATCTGCGAGAAGGCGGCGGCAAACAGCGGCCCCGTGGCGCCGAAGAACATGCTCAGGAGCGCCAGCAGCGCGCTGCCCGCCACAAGTCCCGCGCGGCCGATCTTGGCCGCCCCCGGTATCTTCGTCCAGGTGACGGCGATCACGAAGAGGCCGAGCACAAGCTTCAGCACCGCATCGGGAAGCTGGACGACGAAAAAGGTGCCGACGACGGCACCCACCACGCTTCCCGCGATAAACGGCGCTGCGATGCCGCGCACGATATGTGCCCGCTGGTGCCAGGCCCGCCCGGTATTCGAGCCGAGCTGGATCAGCCCATGCACCGGGATGAGGGCTGCGACGGGGATGAAGAGGCCGAGCAGCGCCAGCATCGCCACCCCGCCGCCGATCCCGAAGACGGCGGTGAGCGCCGAGGTGAAGAAGCTGGCAATGACGAGAACGAGCCCCGCCGTGGCGCCGAGACCCTCCGGCAGGAGGCTGGCCAGCGCGTCCAATCCCGCCTCAGGCCTGCGGCAGGGTGAATTGGCCGGCCGGCCGGTAGGTCCACAGATAGGTGGGCAGGATGGCCTGGATGGAATGCCGGGCGATGCCGAGCCCTTCCAGCGTATGTCCGCGCTCCCTGGCCTCTTCCGAGACCACGTTGTCCACTTCGAGCATGCGCACCTGGTCGAGCGTGATCAGCGGCTTCGGCAGCATGCCGAGAATGCGGCCCTGCAGGCGAGCGATCGGCCAAGGGATGGAGACGAGAAGCCGCTTGCGGTTGATGACCTCCAGCATCTCCTCCATGCACTCACGGAACGTCAGCACCTGCGGCCCGCCCAGTTCATAGGTTGCGCCCGGCTCCAGCGCCCCGTCCACGGCCCGCGCGTAGGCTTCCGCCACATCGCCCACATAGACGAGCTGGAACTTCGTGTGCCCGCCGCCGATGAGCGGCAGGAAAGGCGAGAAGCGCGCCATGTTGGCGAAGCGGTTGAAGAAGGAGTCTTCCGGCCCGAAGATGATGGAGGGGCGGATGATGTTGGCATTCTTCACCGTCTCCAGCACCGCCTGCTCGCCCTCGGCCTTGGTGCGGCCGTAGGCTGCCGGCGAGTTGAGGTCGGCGCCGATGGCCGAGGCCTGGGTAAGGCCGGCATCGGCGGCGCGCGCGGCCTCCGCCACCGCGCGGGCGCCGAAATTCTGCACCGCGTCGAAGCGCTGGCGGCCGGATTCGTAGAGGATACCGACGAGATTGATGACGTGGTCCGCACCATCCACGGCGCGGTCGACCGACCAGCGGTAGCGCAGGTTGGCCTGTATTGCGTGCACCTGGCCCATATTGCCGAGCGGCTGCACGTGCACCGCCGCGTGCGGATTGCGGCAGGCGACCCGCACCCGATAGCCGCGCCGCGTCAGCGCCTGCACCACGTGGCGGCCGACGAATCCGGAGCCGCCGAACACGGTGACGAGCTTGGGTCTCTGGCTGATGGTTGCCATGGTGCCTCGGTCTCTTGCTTTATCCCTGTTACCGCGCTTCATAATCGCCTTTTCCGCCAAAGGCAAAGGCCCGTGAACGCGGCTTTTCATCCGCAGCCTCGTCGGCCGGCAAAACTTGGAAAAATCCATTGAAACGCCTATATCTTAGGCGATAACAGCCGTTGATTCGCGGCATCTCCAAGCGCCTTCGATGGCGCCCCCCTTAACGAAAGCATTTGATGAGCGACACGCCCGAAACAATCCCCGGCGAACCGGCCGAATACGGCGCCGAATCCATCAAGGTTCTCAAAGGTTTGGATGCCGTCCGCAAGCGCCCCGGCATGTATATCGGCGACACGGACGACGGCTCCGGCCTGCACCACATGGTCTACGAGGTGGTGGACAACGCGATCGACGAGGCGTTGGGAGGCCATGCGACGCTGGTGACGGTGGCGCTCAACCCCGACGGCTCCTGCACGGTGACCGACAACGGCCGCGGCATTCCGACCGATGTGCACACCGGCGAGGGTGTCTCGGCGGCCGAGGTCATCATGACCCAGCTCCACGCGGGCGGTAAATTCGACCAGAACTCCTACAAGGTCTCCGGCGGCCTGCACGGCGTCGGCGTCTCCGTCGTCAATGCTCTGTCGGCCTGGCTGAAGCTGAAAATCCGCCGCCAGGGCAAGATCCACGAGATGAGCTTTACCCACGGCGTGGCCGATGCGCCGCTGGCCGTCACCGGCGATGCCGGCGGTGAGACGAGCACGGAAGTGAGCTTCCTGCCCTCGACCGAGACCTTCACCATGACGGAGTTCGACTACGGCACGCTGGAGCACCGCCTGCGCGAACTGGCCTTCCTGAACTCTGGCGTGCGCATCCTTCTGACCGACCGCCGCCATGCCGACGTCAAGGAACAGGTGTTTCTCTATGAGGGCGGCATCGAGGAGTTTGTCAAATACCTCGACCGGGCGAAGAAGCCGCTGATTGCCGATCCCATTGCGATTGCCGGCGAGCGCGACGGCATCACCGTCGAGGTGGCCATGTGGTGGAACGATTCCTACCACGAGAACGTGCTGGCCTTCACCAACAACATCCCCCAGCGCGACGGCGGCACGCACATGGCGGGCTTCCGCGGCGCGCTGACGCGGCAGGTCACGAGTTACGCTGAGGTCTCCGGCCTGACGAAGAAGGAAAAGGTCTCGCTGACCGGCGACGACTGCCGCGAGGGGCTGACGGCGGTTCTCTCCGTAAAGGTTCCGGATCCGAAATTTTCCTCGCAGACCAAGGACAAGCTGGTCTCATCCGAGGTGCGCCCCGTGGTGGAAAGCCTCGTCAATGAGGCGCTCGGCACCTGGCTCGAGGAGCATCCGTCGGAAGCCAAGGTGCTGGTCGGCAAGGTGGTGGAGGCAGCCGCCGCGCGCGAGGCGGCGCGCAAGGCCCGCGAGTTGACGCGCCGAAAGGGCGTTCTCGACATCACCTCGCTGCCCGGCAAGCTGGCCGACTGCCAGGAGCGCGATCCGGCGAAGTCCGAAATCTTCATCGTCGAGGGCGATTCGGCCGGCGGCTCGGCCAAAAGCGGGCGCTCGCGCAAGAACCAGGCTATCCTGCCGCTCAGGGGCAAGATCCTCAACGTGGAGCGCGCGCGCTTCGACCGCATGCTGTCGTCGGACATGATCGGCACGCTGATCACCGCGCTCGGCACCGGCATCGGCAAGGACGAGTTCAACCCCGAGAAGCTGCGCTACCACAAGATCATCATCATGACGGACGCCGACGTCGACGGCGCCCATATACGCACGCTGCTTCTCACCTTCTTCTTCCGGCAGATGCCGGAGCTGATCGAGCGCGGGCACCTTTATATCGCCCAGCCGCCGCTTTATAAGATCACGCGCGGCAAGTCCGTTCAGTACGTCAAGGACGAGGCGGCCTTCGAGGAGTTCCTGGTCGACACCGGCCTGCAGGAAGCTTCACTCGAGCTTGTCAACGGCGAGGTGCGCGCGGGCGACGACCTGAAGCAGGTGGTGGAGGATGCGCGCGCCGTGCGCGGGCTCATCAACGGCCTGCACACCCGCTACGACCGCTCCGTGGTCGAGCAGGCGGCCATCGCCGGCGCGCTGAACGCCGCCGTGCTCGCCGATCCGGCCCGCGCAACCGAGGCGGCTGCTTACGTGGCACGCCGCCTCGACATCATCTCGGAAGAGACCGAACGCGGCTGGCAGGGCCGGCTCAACCCGTCCAACGAGGGTGCGGGCGGCTATCTCTTCGAGCGCACCGTGCGCGGCGTGCGCGACGTCATCATCCTCGACGCCGCCCTCGTCGGCTCGGCCGATGCACGCGCCATCGACCGCTATACGGGGCGCCTGCAGGAGGTGTACGGAAAACCGCCCGTCCTGAGGCGCAGCGACAAGTCCGAGACCATCTCCGGGCCGATGGCGCTGCTCGAAGCCATCTTCGCCACCGGCCGCAAGGGGCTCACCATGCAGCGCTACAAGGGCCTTGGCGAGATGAACTCCGAGCAGCTCTGGGAGACTACGCTCGACCCCAACGCCCGCTCGCTCCTCCAGGTCAAGGTGACCGACGCGACGGACGCCGACTCCCTCTTCTCGCGCCTCATGGGCGACGAAGTGGAGCCGCGCCGCGAGTTCATCCAGGAGAACGCGCTGTCGGTGGCCAATCTGGACGTCTAAGCGCTCTCCCTTGATTCTTGTTCGGCTTCGCCGGACCCCCACCCCTCACCCCTCCCTCAAGGGGGAGGGGACGAAGCCGTGCTCGACCTACTTCCCTCCCCCTTGTGGGGAGGGATTGAGGGTGGGGGGTCCCGGCGAAGCCGGCAAAAATGACTCATATGCGATAGCCCTGCCTACCCTTCGACAAGCCCAGGGGGAGGGAACTATGCGTTGCCGATCAGCATGCCGGCCGCGAACACCAGAGCGCCGCCGAGCACCACCTGAAAGGTGGCGCGGCTCCAGGGCGTTTCCATGTAGCGGTTCTGGATGAAGGCGATCGCCCACAGCTCGAAGAAGACGACGATGATGGCGATGGTTGTCGCCGTCCAGAAATCCGGGATGAGGTAGGGGAGCGCATGGCCGAGGCCGCCCAGCGTCGTCATGATGCCGGTGGTGAGGCCGCGTTTGATGGGCGAGCCGCGCCCGGAGATCACGCCGTCGTCCGAGGCGACTTCGGTGAAGCCCATGGAGATGCCGGCGCCGATGGAGGCGGCAAGCCCGACGAGGAAGGTCTGCCACGTGTCGCCGGTGGCAAACGCGGCGGCGAAGATGGGGGCAAGCGTTGAGACGGAGCCGTCCATCAGCCCGGCCAGCCCCGGCTGCACGTAGGTGAGGATGAACTGGCGCCGCTCGGTGCGCGCCTCCTCGTCGCGCGCCTCGGCGCCGAGATGCTTTTCCGAAAGGTGCTCGGCCAGCGATTCGTGCTTCTGCTCGGCGGCGGCCAGGTCGCCCAGGAGCTTGCGGGTGGCGGCGTCCTGTGTGCGCCTGGCGGCTTCGATATAGAAGCGCTGCGCCTCCTCCTCCATGAGCGCGGCCTGGGCACGCACATTCTCCAGGCCCAGCGGCCGCACCAGCCAGTCCGGCCGGCGCTGATAGTAGCCGCGCACGTGCTCGCGGCGGATCAAGGGGATGCGCTCGCCGAAGCGCTGGCGGTGCAATTCGATCAGGGAAGCGCGGTGCCGGTCTTCTTCCTCCGCCATATCCTCGAACATCGCCGCGGAATGGGGATAATCGTCGGCAAGGCCGTCGGCGTAGGCGCGATAGATGCGTGCGTCGTCCTCCTCCGAGGAGATCGCCAATGCCAGAACCTCCTGCTCCGAGAGTGAGGAGAAGGCACGGCGGTTGAAGCCGAAGAGGCGGGTGAACATGAGGCGGGGAGTCCAGTTAGTTTAGAATAATTCTAAACTAAGACCGGAGCAACGGCCCGTCAAGGATGCCCCGTTAAGGATGCCCCGTTAAGGATGCAAGGCGCGAACGGAGCGCAGATGCCGCCGCCTCAGGAGTGTTGGCGGCAGGTGGGCGCTCGCGTCCAGTACCTCCATGCCGGTGATATGACCGGCTTCGTCGTAGTCGAGCACGATCCCTTGCGAGATTTCCGCGCTCTCGACGACGGGTGCCGCCGTGAAGTGGACATAGGCGGCGTCGGTGTCCGCGTCATATTCGATCTTGAGCCGCATCAATCCAGCGTCCTCCTGAAGCGCATCAGCGCGATTGCAGCATAGATGAGGATGAAGAGCGCCAGGATGCCGGTCTCGAAGGCCACGGCCGGCAGGTCGGCGCCCTTGAGCATCACGGCGCGGATGACGCGCAGGAAATGGGTGAGCGGAAAGGTCTCGCCGATCCATTGCGCCCATTGCGGCATGCCGCGGAAGGGGAACATGAAGCCGGAAAGCAGGATCGACGGCAGGAAGAAGAAGAAGGTGAGCTGCATGGCCTGCATCTGTGTCCTGGCGATGGTGGAGATGGTGTAGCCGAGGAGCACCAGCGCCATCACGAAGATGAAGACGGCGAACAAGAGCAGCGACATGCCGCCGACGAAGGGGATGCCGAAGAGGAGGCCGGCGGTGGTGAGCACCACCGCCACCTGCACGGCGCCGACCGCGAAATAGGGCAGGATCTTGCCCAGCATGATCTCCAACGGGCTTGCCGGCATGGCGAGCAGGTTTTCCATCGTGCCGCGCTCCTGCTCGCGGGTCAGCGCGATGGAGGTCATCATGACCATGGTCATCTGCAGGATGACGCCGAGCAGGCCCGGCACGATATTGTATTGCGAGAGGCCCTCGGGGTTGTAGCGGCGGTGGACGACCACATCGAGCCCGCCGCCGGCTTCCGCCTCGGCGGGCGTGATGCCGCGCTCGCGCGTCAGTGCCTGGCTCGCCACGGTGCCGAGCGTCGAGATCGCGCCGCTGGCGACCGACGGGTCCGTGGCGTCGGCTTCGATGAGTATCTGCGCCTGCTCCCCGCGATCCACCTTTCGCGAGAAATCGGCGGGAATGGTGACGATGAAGGCCACCGCGCCGCTCTCCATCAGCGCTTCCGCTTCTGCCGCGCTCCCCACCACGTGGTTGAAGCGATAGTAGTCCGTCAGTTCCAGGGCCGAGACCATGGCGCGGGTGTAGTGGTCCTGGCTGGTGGTCACCAGCGCGGCGGGCAGGTATTTGGGGTCGTTGTTGATGGCGTAGCCGAACAAGACGAGTTGCATCAGCGGCACGCCCAGCATCATGGCGAAGGTGATGCGGTCGCGTCGCATCTGGATGAACTCCTTCAAGAGCAGCGCGCCGAGCCGGCCGAGGGAGAAGAACCTCTTCATGACATGTTGTCCGTTGCATCGCCCATGAACTGGATGAAGACGTCCTCCAAGCTGGTTTCGCCGTGCGCCACCGTCACGCTGGGGCGGCTGCCGATCTCCTCCAGCGCCGCACCCAGCAATTGCTCATCAGAGCCCACCACGTGCAGCGTCGCGCCGAAGGGCGCCACCTGCTCGACGCCCGGCAGCTTCTCGATCTCGCGCGCCATGCGCTCCAGGCCCGGCCCTTCGACCACGAACGTCGTCAGCCCGGCGTCGCGCACGACTTCGGCGACCGTGCCGCTGGCCAGCATCTTGCCGTAGGAGATGTAGGAGATGCGGTGGCAGCGCTCGGCCTCGTCCATGTAATGGGTGGAAACGAGCACCGTCAGCCCGTCGGCCGCCAGGCGGTGGATCTCGTCCCAGAAGTCGCGCCGCGCCTTGGGGTCGACGCCTGCCGTCGGCTCGTCGAGCAGCAGGAGCCTCGGCTTGTGCATGATGCAGGCTGCCAGCGCCAGGCGCTGCTTCCAGCCGCCCGACAGCGTGCCGGCAAGCTGATTGCGCCGCGTCGTCAGGCCCAGGTCCTCAAGTGTTCGGTCGACATGCTCATTAGCCGGCTTCATATGGTAGAGCCTGGCGACGAAGGCCAGATTCTCGGCGATCGTCAGATCTTCGTAGAAGGAGAAGCGCTGGGTCATGTAGCCGACCTCGCGCTTGATCTTCAAAGGCTCGGTCCTGAGGTCGTAACCGAGTACCTGGCCGTGGCCCTCGTCCGCCGTCAGAAGCCCGCACATCAGGCGGATGGTGGTCGTCTTGCCGGAACCGTTGGGACCGAGGAAGCCGACGATCTCGCCCGTATCCACCGTCATGGACACGTGATCGACGACGGTCTTGTCGCCGAAGCTCTTGACGAGGTCATGGACGTCTATGGCGTGCTGCATCGTCGGAACTCCAGTGAGTAGTAAGAAGTGAATAGTGAGTAGTGGTTGGGGGGAGGTTAGATCTGGAAACGGCGCCAGCACGCTCTATTCGCCATTCACTATTCCCTACTCACTTATCACCACATCCACGATCTGCCCGGGCTGCAGCCGCTCCGCCCCGTCTCCCTCCGGCTTGGCCTCGACGAGGAAGACGAGCTTCTGGCGTGTCTCCAGCGAATAGATCACCGGCGGTGTGAACTCCGGGTCCGGCGAGACGTAGGAGACGCGTGCCCTGAGGCCCGCCGGGCAGCCGTCGCAGCTGACGGCGAGCAGCGAGCCCACCTCGACGGCGGAGAAGGAAGGCTCCGGCACGTAGAGCTTCAGCTTCACCGCGCCGTCCGGCAGCATGGAGATGACGGGGGCCGAGGGACCGGCCACGTCGCCGGGATTGCGCACGATGTCGTCGACGCGGCCGGCAGCCGGCGCCTTGATCTCACGTTCGGACAGTCGCCAGTGCGCCTCGTTCAGCGAGGCCTTCGCCTGCTCCCAGCGCTTTTCGGCGGCGTCGATCTCCTGCGCGCGGGCGGGCAGGCGGGCGACCGCCAGGTTCGCCTCCGCCTCGCCGACGCGTGCTTGCGCAAGCTCGGCCTCGGTGCGTGCCTTGTCGAGCTCGGCCTGCGTGGCGATACCACGCCTGAAGAGGTCTTCCGTGCGTGTCAACACGCGTTCGGCTTCCGCAACCTGCGCATTGGCGGAGGCAAGCGTCGCTTCCAGAACGGCGATCTCCTCGGGCCGTTTTCCCTGCTTCAGATTGGCCAGTTGCGCCTCCGCCTCGGCCAGCGCGGCCTCGGCCTGGGCGACGGCGATCTTGGCGTCGGTCTGCTCCATCCGCGCCACGGTCTCGCCCTCCTCCACCCGCGCACCTCGGCGCGTGGCGATGGAGCGCACCTGGCCCACCTCGGTTGGTGCCAGGAGCACGTATTCGCCCTCCACATAGCCCACCGCCAGCGGCCCGGGCGCGGCACACGCGGAAAACAGTGCGGCGGCAAAGGGTATTGCGCAAAGCATGCTCATGATTTTCTGCGCCCTCGTGCGTCCAGAATGGCGGAAAGATTGCCGGTGGCCACGCTCACCACCGCGGCGGCCTCGCGCTTGCCGATGTCGCGCCAGCCCATGCGGCGTTTCACGGCTTCGCGGCCGATGCGGAAATAGACCACCTGCCCGATCAGCGTGAAGACGGTGATCTTGGTGCGCTCGCTTTCGGCGGGCTCTCCGGTGGCGGCCTCCCAGAGGCCGCACAGCCGCTTGTGCAGGGGCTCAAAGATGCCGGCATAGATCGTGTCGAGAGCGGTCGTGGGATGCGTCAGCTCGCGCAGGATGAACTGCACGATCTCGCCCGCCTCCGGCCGTTGGACAATAAAGCCCACCATGGCCTGCAGCGCCTGGCCCAGCATGGCCCGCGCCTGCCTTGGCGAGATGGGATGGGACAACGGCGCCGCCACATCGCCCAGCGTATCTTCGGCAACACTGGAGATCATGCCGACGATATAGTCCGCGCAAGCCCCGTGCAGGCCTTCCTTGCCGCCGAAATGGTAGGCGATGGAGCCGATGTTGGCGCCCGCCGCTGCGGCGAGTTCGCGCGTCGAGGCGGCCTCGAAGCCCTTTTCGCCGAAAAGCCGCAGCCCCGCGCGGATCAGCGCCTCGCGCGTGCGTTCGGCGCTGGTGAGACGGGCCGCCCTTTCCTTGATGTCGAGTTCTTGTCTAGCCATGATGGGTTTTTAATCAATCGATTGATTAATGTCAACCGTGTATCGGACCGGCCCTTGCGTCGCCGGGCGCGGCGCGCTTCTATGCGTTCAGGAGGACAGATGGCCAAGGAAACCGAGCGTAAATTCCTGGTCGCGAGCGAGGCCTGGCGCGACGAGGCTGCGGAGGTTCTCGCTATCCGCCAGTTCTATCTCTTTGTGGGGTCGGACCGCTCCCTGCGCGTGCGCCTCAAGGAAGGGCGCGCCACGCTGGCGCTCAAGCTCGGCGCCCATGCACGGGTACGGGACGAGTATGAGTATCCCATTCCCCTGGCCGATGCCCGACAGATGGAAGCCTTCGCCCGCGGCAAAATTATCGAGAAGGTGCGGCACCTCGTCCGCCACCGTGGCTATCTCTACGAGGTAGATGTGTTTGCCGGCTCGCTTTCCGGGCTCGTCATCGCCGAACTGGAGACGGCGGACACGGTGGCGGACGACGATTTGCCGCCCTGGCTCGGTCTGGAAATAACCGGCAAGCCGGCATACTATAACGCCTCGCTCGCCGTGAACGGTCTGCCGGAGTGCACCGAATGAGTTACTGCTTCGATCCGGCTCTCCCCGTCGATGTGGAGGTCCGGCGAATTGCCGGCGACGAAATAGCCACCATCGCCGCACTGCTGCGGGAGGCGCCGGAAGGGCGTCAGCACTCCCTGCACGGGGCGCGCAAGCGGCTGAAAAGGCTGCGCGGGCTCATCAAGCTGGTGCGCGAGGGCGACGAAGACTTCCACGCGCGCGAAAACCGGCGTTTCCGCGATATGGCGCGCAGCCTGTCGGCGGCGCGCGACGCCGATGCGCTGGTCGAAACGCTGGATCGTTTTACCACCGGCCCCGGCGCCAGGGCCGCTGCCGAACTGGCGGTCATCCGGACCTATCTGGAGAACCGCCGCGACCGCATCGTGCGCGAGCATGCGGAGCGGGACGCCGTGCCGGCCGCGCTCGCCTCCCTTGCCGAAGCGCAGGCGGCGCTCGAGGCGCTCGCCCTTCCCCGCACAAGGCAGGAGGGCGCCCGGCTTTTGGCCCGCGGCGCCCGCGCCATGGTGGCCACGGCGCGCAGGGCGCTGAAGATGGCGAAGAAGGGCGGCGGGGCCGAGGACTTTCACGAGCTGCGCAAGGCGCTGAAATATCACTGGATGCATTTGAGCCTGCTCGGCCATATGTGGCCCGGCCGAACGCCGGCGCACCGGCGCCGCGCCGACCGGCTGGCCGAGAAGCTGGGCGAACTGAACGACATCTGCGCCATGTACCACATGCTCGACCAGGAGGAGGCGGAGATCGCGGCACCCGACGCCGTCAGCACCTTCCGCAAGCTTCTCGCCACCCGGGAAAAGACGCTGCGCAAGGCATGCCTCAGCCAAGCCGCGGCCCTCCTGGAAGGAGAAGGCAAGAAGCTGCGATCGAAGATTGAGCGCGAGATGCGCAAGGCTGCTTAGCACTACAGTTGCGGTTTTCGTCGCGCCCCTTCACGCCCCCTCTGGCCTGCCGGCCATCTCCCCCGCAAGGGGGGAGATTGGCTGTCACAGGCCGCTTTCGCCAATCGCCGACGTTCCAGAACGGGCGGGGTGTAAGCGATGGCTGATCCCCCACGAGGGCAGGGCTATCGCATATGAGTAAAGAGCTCATGGAAGAAGTCTCTATTCCAGTTTGCGCGGCGCATTTTACTGGCG
>NZ_WQNH01000088.1 GCF_009812055.1 Chelativorans xinjiangensis
CGACAAGCCAATCGCCAGTAAAATGCGCCGCGCAAACTGGAATAGAGACTTCTTCCATGAGCTCTTTACTCATATGCGATAGCCCTGCGGTTGTGGGGGAGATGTCCGGCAGGACAGAGGGGGCGCGAAGGGGCACCGGCATGCCCGCTCTTCATGCACCTTAATATTTTTCTTGATTGATGACTCAATCAAAAATAAACTGCCCCTCATGCCCAAGATCGGAATGGAACCCCTGCGCCGGCGGGCGCTCATCGACGCCGCCATCCATGCCATCGGCGAGCGCGGCTCGCTGGACGTCACCATGTCGGAGATCGCTGGCCGCGCCGGCGTCTCGGCGGCCCTTGCACACCACTATTTCGGCGCCAAGGAAGACCTGCTCTTCGCAACCATGCGCCATATCCTGGCCGAACTCGGGCGCGACCTGAGCCAGGCGGTTGAGGGATGCGCCGGCCTCACCCGCGTGCGCGCCATCATCGCCGTGAACTTTTCGCAAAAGCAGTTCCGGCCGGAGATCATCGCCGCCTGGCTCGCCTTCTATGTGGAGGCGCAGCGTGCGCCAGCGCTCAGGCGCCTTTTGCGCGTCTATGCGCGGCGGCTCCACTCCAACCTGGTCTTCGCGCTCACGCCCCTTCTGCCGCGCTCGGAAGCCGAGCGCACGGCCGAGGGCATTGCCGCGCTCATCGACGGGCTCTACATCCGCCGCGCCCTCAAGGACGGCCCGCCGGACGCGACGTCGGCCATCGCCCTGGTGGAGGACTATGTGACGCTGAGGCTTGGAGGGCGGCACCATGCTTGAGGCCGACTACGTCGTCGTCGGCGCGGGCTCCGCCGGCTCCGCGCTCGCCTACCGCCTGTCGGAGGGCGGCAAACATTCGGTGATCGTCATCGAGCACGGTGGCAGCGATTTCGGCCCCTTCATCCAGATGCCGGCTGCCCTCTCCTTCCCCATGAACATGGCCCGATACGATTGGGGCTTTCGCACCGAGCCCGAACCGCATCTCGCCGACCGCTCCCTCGCCACCCCGCGCGGCAAGGTCGTCGGTGGTTCCTCCTCCATCAACGGCATGGTCTATGTGCGCGGCCATGCCCGTGACTTCGACCACTGGGCCGAAGCCGGCGCCAAGGGCTGGGCCTTCGCGGACGTCCTGCCCTATTTCAAGCGCATGGAGAACACGAAGGACGGCGAGGACGGCTGGCGCGGCACCGATGGGCCGCTGCACGTGCAGCGCGGCCCGCGGCTCAATCCGCTCTACCAGACTTTTGTCGAAGCCGGCCGCGAAGCGGGCTTCGAATTGACCGAAGACTACAACGGCGCCAAGCAGGAAGGCTTCGGGCCGATGGAGCAGACGATCCATCGCGGCCGCCGCTGGTCCGCGGCCAACGCCTATCTGAAGCCGGCGCTCAAGCGGCAAAACCTGAGTCTTGTCAGAGGCTTCGCGCGGCGCATTGTGATAGAGAATCAACGCGCCGTCGGCGTGGAGATCGAAGTTGAGAAAGTGATTCAAGTTGTTAAAGCACAACTTGAAGTTGTCATTGCCGCCTCGGCGATCAACTCGCCGAAACTGCTCAAGCTGTCGGGCATCGGACCGGCCAAGGAACTCGCCCGCAACGGCATCAGAGTCGTCGCCGACCGGCCGGGCGTCGGCCAGAACCTGCAGGACCATCTGGAGCTCTATATCCAGCAGGAGTGCGTCAAACCGATCACGCTCTATTCGAAGCTCGGTCTCTTCTCCAAAGCGCTGATCGGCGCCGAATGGCTCCTTTTCAAAACCGGGCTCGGCGCCTCCAACCATTTCGAGGCGGCGGCTTTCGTGCGCTCGCGCGCCGGCGTCGACTATCCCGACATCCAGTACCACTTCCTGCCCGCCGCGATCCGTTACGACGGCAAGGCTGCGGCCGAGGTGCACGGCTTCCAGGCCCATGTCGGGCCCATGCGCTCGAAGTCGCGCGGCTCGGTCACCCTGGCCTCACCTGATCCCCGGCAGGCGCCGAAGATCCGTTTCAACTACATGGCGCACGAGGAAGACTGGGCCGACTTCCGCCACTGCATCCGGCTCACACGCGAAATCTTCGCCCAGGACGCCTTCGCGCCCTATCGCGGACAGGAGATCTCGCCGGGCGGGCACGTCACGTCCGACGAGGCTCTGAATGATTTCATCCGCGAGCACGTGGAAAGCGCCTACCACCCCTGCGGCACCTGCCGCATGGGCGACAGGGGCGATCCGATGAGTGTCGTCGATCCGGAACTGAAGGTGATCGGCGTGGAGGGCCTCAGAGTGGCCGATTCCTCCATCTTCCCGCGCATCACAAACGGCAACCTCAACGCGCCCTCGATCATGGTGGGCGAAAAGGCTGCCGATCATATCCTCAGCAAGCCCCTCCTGCCGCCGTCGAACCAACAGCCGTGGATCAACCCGCGCTGGCAGGTTTCCGACCGCTAACCCCGTGGAGAAGAATATGCGCGCCCAGCCAAAGGCCTCGCACTACATCAACGGCGACTTCGCCGAGGATACGCGAGGCGCAAGCCTCGAGGTCATCTATCCCGCGACGGCCGAGACAATCGCCCGGCTGCATCTGGCGACGCCCAATGTCATCGAGCTGGCGGTGGAGTCCGCACGCGCAGCCCAAGCTTCCTGGGCGCGGCTGAAGCCCATGGAGCGCGGGCGAATCCTGAGAAAGGCGGCAGATATCCTGCGCGCCCGCAACGCCGAGCTGGCGCGGCTCGAGACGCTGGATACCGGAAAGGCCATCCAGGAGACGCTGGTTGCCGACGCGGCTTCCGCCGCCGACGCACTGGAGTTCTTCGGTTGCGCCGTCGCCGCCCACAACGGGGAGCATATCGAGCTCGGCGGCCCCTTCGGCTACACGCGGCGCGAGCCGCTCGGCGTCACCGTCGGTATCGGCGCCTGGAACTATCCCATCCAGATCGCCGCATGGAAGGCCGCCCCGGCGCTCGCCGCTGGTAACGCCATGGTCTTCAAGCCGTCGGAGAACACCCCGCTTTCCGCCCTGGCGCTCGCGGAGATCCTCACCGAGGCCGGCCTGCCCGACGGCCTCTTCAACGTCGTGCAGGGGGCGGGCGAAGTGGGCGCGCAACTGGTCGGCCATCCAGCGGTAGCGAAGGTCTCTCTCACCGGCTCCGTCGCCACCGGCAAGAAGGTGATGGCGCTTGCCGGCAGCCAGATGAAGCACGGCACCATGGAGCTTGGCGGCAAGTCGCCCATCATCGTCTTCGACGATGCGGATGTGGAAAACGCGGTCGGCGGCGCCATGCTCGGCAATTTCTATTCCGCCGGCCAGATCTGCTCCAACGGCACCCGCGTCTTCCTGCAGAAAGGCATCTACGACCGCTTCCTCGACCGGCTGAGCGAACGCACGCGCGCCATCCGACTGGGAGACCCGCTCGATCCCGACACGCATCTCGGCCCGCTCGTCTCTGCCGAACAGCGCGAGCGCGTCTTGTCCTACATAACGCTCGGCCAGGAGGAAGGCGCGCATCTGCACCTCGGCGGCGGCGCTCCCAGCCTGCAGGGCTTCGAGACGGGTTTCTTTGTCGAACCCACCATCTTCACCAAGGTGCGCGACGACATGCGCATCGCCCGCGAAGAAATCTTCGGGCCGGTGATGTGCGTCTTCTCCTTCGACACGGAGGAGGAAGCCATCGCGCGTGCCAACGACACGGAGTTCGGGCTGGCCGCCGGCGTCTTCACGAGTGACATGGCGCGCGCTCACCGCGTGGTCGGCCAGTTGCAGGCGGGAAGCTGCTGGATCAACGCCTACAACCTGACGCCAGTGGAGCTTCCCTTCGGCGGTTTCAAGAGTTCCGGCATCGGCCGGGAGAACGCCCTTGCAGCGCTCGACCACTATTCCCAGATCAAGGCGGTCTACGTGGAAACCGGAAATGTCGAAAGCCCCTATTGAGGGCACGGTTTCAGCTTGCGAAGGAGCGGCGTGCCCGTTATAAGCCGCCGTCGGGTCACGGAGTGTAGCGCAGCCTGGTAGCGCACCTCGTTCGGGACGAGGGGGTCGCAGGTTCGAATCCTGCCACTCCGACCAGACTTTTCAAGGACTTAACCGCACCTCCAAAAATCCACGGCAACGATTACAGCAACGAAACACGTTGCCGCCTCCCTACCCTGCCGCGTGTAAACGCATCGCCAACCTCGCCTGATGGTCTGGGTGATGGTTTCCGTAAGTGTCTTCAAGCGTTTCGAGGGTCATGTAGCGCGCAATTTCACCTGACGGTAATCGCACTGTCGGAATGTTTTTCGATGCAAGCCGCGTTGGCGACTTACCGGGCCAGGCAACGCAGGAGCTGAAAGCCGGCGCCGGGCCACAAGCCGAGCGCACGGTGGTGTTGACGCGGTATTTGTGAGGCAGTCCCGCCGAGACGGTGTATGGTCGCGTCGAAGCCGCCTGCACGCCCACTAGTTGCACCACGTGCCGGTTGATCGAGGAGCGCGGAACGTCCGGTTTCTTCGGAAACGTTGAGACCAGCCCGAAAGCCATTGCAGACGGTAAGATTGTCGGGGAATGCTGCCGCGCTGCGGTGAACTATACCTACACAACCGGTTTCACCAAGATCAATCTCAAGGACTTTGAGATCCAGGGCCAGTTAGGGCAATCGGGGCAAGGTTCGGTCGCGCTAGGCATTCGCGGGTAGTCGCTGCGGAGCCAAGAGCGGCGATTATTCCAGCAAACCGTTTTCGACGACATAGGCGCGGCCTGCGCCGGTCAGCGTCCAGTAGATGTGGCCGTAGGCGAGGTTTCCGCCGTAACTCTCGGCGAGCCCACGCGCAGACAATCGGTCCAGACCGATATTTGACGACGCCGATCTCGACACCCAATCTGCGCGCAAGTTGCCGGACCTCGTGGCCGCGGATCGATTCATCGAAAGGCGCTGCCTGCCGGTCGCCGCCGCCCTGGAACAACAGAACCAGAAGGTGCTTGTCCGCGTCCTCCATGTCGTCGGCCGATGTTGCCGGGAACTGCGCTCTAAGCTCGCCATTCTCTCCCCATGATCTGGATCAAAACCTCAAACGAGGCCCGATCACATCAAACGCACTTTGACCGCGGCTTCGCTGAGGACGGCGCCTCACAAGTTCGATGTCGATGTGCCGACGCAACGTTTGACACTGCTCAAAGTCACGGACGCCAGTGCCACACTATTCTGTTTCGAAACACACACAGAAGAATGAGCAGGCATGGCAACCTTCATAATGCTGACACGCCTCAGCCATGAGGCAATGCAATCGCCGAGATCCCTCGAAAACCTGAGCCATCAGATTGCGGAGCATGTCCGTCGCGAATGTCCTCACGTCCATTGGCAGGCGAACTACGTCATCCTTGGCCCAGCGGACTATCTCGACATTTTCACGGCGCCCGACAACGCCACCGCGACAAAGGTCGCCACGATTATTCGTACGTTTGGGCACGCCACGACAGAGATCTGGGCTGCCACGGAATGGAAGCAGTTCGTTAAACTTATCAGGGAACTGCCGCCATCGCTTGTCGCGAGCAGTTGATCAGGTGTTGATAGGATGCGATGGCTGCAGCAAGCATCCCAATCGAGCGCTCGTGCTCCCGGGGGTACGAACGTGGTATGCCGATCATGAGACTTTTCTTCTGCGGCGACGTAATGATCGGCCGGGGCATCGATCAGATCCTGCCGCATCCGGGCGACCCCGTTCTCTACGAATCCTATGTCCGTTCGGCGCGCGACTACGTGGCTCTCGCCGAGCAGGTTTCGGGCCCGATCTCCTGCCCGGTCACGTTCGACTATATCTGGGGCGACGCCGTGGCGGAGATCGACCGTCGGAGCCCCGATCTGCGGATCATAAATCTTGAGACCAGCGTCACGGCGGACGGCAGGCCGGACGCCAAGGGCATTCACTACCGCATACATCCGGACAATATCGGCTGCATCACGGCGGCGAAGATCGATTGCTGTGTGCTCGCCAATAATCACGTGGCGGATTGGGGCATGGGCGGTCTGGCGGACACGGTCATCTACCTTGCCGAGGCCGGAATCGCAAGCGTCGGCGCAGGCAGCGATGCGCAAGCAGCCGGGCAGCCAGCAATCCTTTACAGCAAGCAAGGCCGCCGCGTGCTCGTCTTCGCCTTTGCGTGTCTCTCATCCGGCGTTCCCGTCCATTGGGCGGCGGGCGCAGGCCGACCTGGGGTCAACCTCCTGCCGGATCTCGGCGAAGACACCGTCAAACGCGTGATAGACCGCATCGGCAAATGGCGTCGTGCCGGCGACTTCGTGGTCGTATCGATCCATTGGGGGCCAAACTGGGGTTACGAGATACCCGAAAGCCATCGCCGCTTCGCCCATAGGCTTGTCGAGGAGGCGGAAACCGACCTCATCCATGGCCATTCGTCCCACCACCCGATAGGCATTGAGATCTACCGAAGCAGGCCGATCTTCTACGGCTGTGGCGACTTCATCAACGACTATGAGGGCATCCACGGTCACGAAGCCTTTAGACCTGACCTGGTGCTTGCCTATTTCGCAGACCATGATGATGAAAGTCGCGGGCTCAACTTTCTGGAAATGGTACCGTTTCAGGCGCGCAGGCTCCGTCTTAACCGCGCGACACATGCAGACGCTTCTTGGCTTGCCGAAGTGCTGGATCGGGAAAGCCGCCCCGGCCATTGTATTGAGGTAGCCGAAGGAGGTGTCCTACGGCTACGTTGGACGGCGTAAGATCGAGTGAGCGTTCCGATGAGGATGGCTCTGAGACGATCAAGCCTCCTTCTCGGATTGCTTCCCGAGATCGATCAGGCCCGCAGCGAATATCCTACAAGCCTCGAACTTTTGCTCAAGGTCGCTCGAATATCGCGGCGAGCCCGTCTGTCATGTTTCACTGGCGCGATGGGTCTTCAATCTATTGGTTCTCGTCCGCTCGGCCGTCTTTGGGAGATCCGAAGCTTTCGGCAAAGATGCTGCGGGCAAATTCCTCCTTCAGTGTGTTGGGTTTCGCCTGATTCCTACAGGGATGCGGCCTCGCTTGACGCTGATCAAAGACGCGCGGCCATAGGCATGTTCGGCTTACGCAACTTAAACAGAAGGTGCGGGCATCTCCATCGAGCGCGCTGCGCCTTTCGAACAGGAGGCAGGCATGTCGAGATCATGGATTGGCGTTACACTAGCTACCGTCGCACTCACTGCGGCGATGAATGTGCCGGCTGTGGCGACGGATGAAGAGCGCGGTTGGTGGCCCCGCTGGGGTTGGGGCATGGAGCGCATGATGGGCAGCGAGTGGACCCCCGGCATGATGGGGTGGTGGCGGTCGGACGGAATGCTCGACCGAGTGGACGGACGGCTCGCCTACATGAAGACGGAGCTCAAGATCACGCCCGAACAGACCGCAGCGTGGGATACATTTGCCACCGTCGTGAAGGCTTCAGCCGAAGTACACAACGACATGATGCGCTCCATGGCTGAGCAGTTCGACGATGGAAAGATATTCGACAAGGCGCTGCCCGAACGGCTCTCATGGCAGATTTCGCAGATGGAAACGCGGCTCGAGCAGATGAAATCGGTCCAGAGTGTGGCAGCTGATCTCTATGCTGCCCTCACGGATGAGCAGAGAGCTGTTGCCGACGATATCGTATTGCCGATGATGGGCATGGGAATGGGTCGCAGCCAAGGCCACCAGATGATGCGCTGGTAGGGACGCTGGAGATGGGGAGCAGAAATACCACGCGCCCGCCGGACAAGGGGCACGGTAAGGTTGCGCATGGCAGGATGGGCCCACGACCGGAGTTGGCGGTGGCAGTGCTTGCAGATCTCGGTCTGTCCGACGAGCGGATAGGCCGATATTTCCGCCTCCCTCCCGAAAAGATCATCGCGATACGGCTGCAGCGCGTCCTGCCGACAGTACAGGCGCACGAGATACCGCCGGGATAGAGATCGGCACGCTGCAGACAACCTCCGACATCCTAGAACGAGGTCAAGCTCAGGCAGCCGCAGCGGGGATATCGAAGTCCACATGAACATAAGCGACGCCTCGTTGGAGCAATTCACCGGTCTGAGCGAAGCGGAGGCGGCCGCCCGGCTTGCCCGCTTCGGCCGTAACACACTGCCGGAGCCGCAGTCGCCGTCGCTGCTTGTGGTCTTCCTGCGGCAGTTCCTGAGCCCGCTGATTTATATCCTGCTGGCGGCGGCCCTTATCTCGCTGGCTCTGAGTGATTTGAGCGATGCTCTCTTCATCGGCGCCGTCCTCCTCGTCAACGGCATCATCGGTGCGGCCCAGGAATATTCGGCCGGGCGCGCGGCGGCGGCGCTACGTCAGTACGAGGTGCCGCATGCGCACGTCGTACGCGACGGCGCCGCGCGCAGCGTCGACGCCCGGGACTTGGTGCCTGGCGACCTCGTACTACTGGAGGCCGGAGAGCGCGTCTCGGCCGACATCCGGCTCCTTGAGGCGATCGACCTGAAGGTGGACGAGTCGCTTCTGACCGGCGAATCGGCGGCGGTGACGAAGAGCACGACCGCGGTCGACCCGCTCACCTCACATGTCTTTGCGGGAACACTCATCACGCGTGGCCGAGGCCGCGGCCTCGTCTCTGCGACGGGACACAAGACCGAACTCGGCCGCATCGCCGGTGAAATCGGCAAGCAATCGATATCGCAGCCACCGCTGATGATCCGCCTTGAGCATTTCTCACGCATGATCGCCGTAAGCGTCGGCGTTTCGGTCGTGCTACTGCTCGCCGTCGGCATGTTGCGCGACATGCCCTTCCACACGCTCTTTCTCATGGCGGTGGGGCTTGCGGTCGCTGCCATCCCCGAGGGCCTGCCTGTCGCCATCTCGGTGGCGCTCGCCATCGGCATGCGGCGCATGGCGGCCGTCCACGTCATCGTGCGCAACATGCCGGCAGTGGAATCGCTCGGCTCCTGCACCATGATCGCCACCGACAAGACGGGCACATTGACGCTCAACGAGCTAACCGTCACCGATATCTGCCTGCCGGAGGGTGCAAGATTCATATTCGAAACAGGCGAGGACCTCGAAGCCTGTACCATCCGCAGCGCTCATCCCGGCAACCTCGACGCGCGGGCGCGCGTCTCCGCGCTGCTGAAGGCGGCCAGCCTTCCCAATGAAGCGCGCCTGTCATGGGACGTAAACGGCTGGAAGGGGCTCGGCGACACGGTCGATGTGGCCCTGCTCGCGGCCGCCCGCAAGGCCGGGATCAAGCATGAGGATGTGCAGGAGACATACCCGCTTGTCGCGCGCATCCCCTATGAGTCCGACATCCGCTACGCCGCTTCCTTCCACCGCCGCGGCAAGGGCGTGCGCATCTTCGTCAAGGGCGCGCCGGAAACACTGATCGCCATGGCCGCGCGCATGGATGCAGGCGGCAATACGGTGCCGATCGACCCTCAAACGCTGCTTGCCCAGAAGGAGGAAATGGCAGCCCGTGGCCTGCGGGTGCTTGCCTTCGCCGAAGGCACGGCCGCGGAAGAGGGTGACGGTAAATACGGCCACACCCATCTGGTAGACCTCGTCTTCCTCGGCATGGCGGGCATGCAGGACCCGATCCGCCCGGAAGCACCGCAGGCCATTGCCGACTGCCGCGCCGCGGGCGTGGATGTGGCGATGGTGACGGGCGACGATCCGCGAACCGCCGCCGCTATCGCCGCGCAGGCGGGTTTGCAGTTCGACGATGATCAGGTGGTGACGGGCGAGGACGTGCGCCTGGCGGAAGAGGCGGGCGAAGAAGCGCTCGACCGCCTGACGCGCAGAGCTCGCATCTATGCGCGCGTCGACCCTGCACAGAAGCTTTCGATCGTCATGTCGCTGGCGCGCGGCGGACATTTCGTGGCGGTCACCGGCGATGGCGTGAACGACGCCCCCGCCCTCACCCACGCCCATGTCGGCGTCGCTATGGGGCGCAAGGGCACGGACGTCGCCCGCGAAAGTGCCGACATCGTGCTCACCGACGACAATTTTGCCTCCATCGTCGCCGGCATCCGCGAGGGGCGCGTCGCTTACGCCAATATCCGCAAGGTGGTCTTCATGCTGGTGTCGACGGGAGCGGCGGAAGTCGCTCTGTTCCTGCTGGCGATTCCGCTCGGCCTGCCCATGCCGCTCCTGCCGGTGCAGCTTCTGTGGCTGAACCTCGTCACCAACGGCATCCAGGACATCGCGTTGGCGACGGAAAGGGCTGAGGGTGACGAGCTCGCCTACCCGCCCCGCAAGCCAGGCGAGCCGATCTTCGACCGGGTCATGATCCGCCGCGTCCTGCATTCGACCGCCGTCATGGGACTCGGCGGTTTCGCACTTTTCTGGTGGTTGCTTGAGGGAGGCACCGATCCCGAGACGGCGCGCAACCTGCTGCTCCTCCTCTTTGTGCTGTTCGAGAACTTCCAGACCTTTAACAGCCGCTCCGAACACCACTCGATCTTCCGCCGGGGCTTCCTGTCCAACCGCTTCCTGATCCTGGGCGTGATCGCCGCGCAGGCACTGCATATCGGTGCCATGTACATGCCGGGGTTGAGCGACACGCTGGCCCTTGCTCCTGTGAGCCTCGCCGAATGGGCCTGGCTGCTGCTTGCCGCCTCCACACTGCTCGCGGTCATGGAGTTCGAGAAGTGGTGGGACAAACGTCGCCGCTGAGCGCTCTGCGCAACCTGTCCCAAGGCTCGTCGGCTTGCGAATGACATTTCTTGATCCGTATCAATGATGCCGCCGGTACAAAGGGCTTTGATGGGAACCTCTTCGGGCAAAGCCTGGACGGCAGGGTGCCGGTCAAGCCGCTTCAGGGCAAAGGCCGACGATGCATCCGCCGACGACGATACCCGAAGGACGACCCGTTCCCCTGCGGCCCAACGCTCTCGTGGAAAGCCTTGAGGCGGATGAGGCGGGGAGCGGCACCCAGAGCTGTCAACCTATGAAGGAGAGCAAGCCATGGCCGAGGCCGCTACCAAACTGCCGGTGAAGACCGAGAAGAAATCAGCGAGGACCAAACGGGAACTCTGGTCCCCCTTCGAAACCCTGCATCGCGAGGTTGATCGTCTGTTCGACAACTTCCATCCGTTCGGCTGGCGGCGATCGCCCCGTCCGTCCCTGTTCGACCTGGAGTTCGACTGGCCGCGCGTGGCAACATGGGAGATCGCGCCGGCGATGGATCTGGCCGAGAAGGACGGTGCCTACGAAATCAGCGCCGAATTGCCGGGGCTCGATGAAAAGAACATCGAGATCAAGCTGTCCAACGGCACGCTGACGATCAAGGGCGAGAAGACCGAGGAAGAGCGCGAGAAGGAATATTACCTGTCGGAGCGCCGCTACGGCTCCTTCCACCGCAGCTTCCGCGTTCCCGAGGGTGTCGACACCAACAAGATCGACGCCAGGTTTGCGAAGGGCGTGCTGACCGTGACGTTGCCCAAATCGGCGGAAGCAAAGAAGAACGAGAAGAAGATCAGCGTGAAGGCGGCGTGAACGATCGCGGTTGCCGCGGGGCATGGTGACAGGAACCGGAGGCAAGCCGGCGAGGCTTGCTTCGCTGGCATTAGGCTTGTCGCCGCAAGGGCTCCATCGGGCAGACCGCAAGACCGCCGGCCATCGGATGCGACGATGTTCCGTGACAGACAGGAAGCAGGCCGCGCACTCGCGAGCGAATTGGCGAAGCACAAGCTGCACGAGCCCGTCATCCTTGCGCTGCCTCGCGGCGGTGTCCCGGTGGCGGCTGAAATCGCCGATGCCCTCCATGCGCCGCTCGATCTGGTGATCGTGCGCAAGGTGGGCGCGCCGGGAAATCCTGAACTGGCGGCCGCCGCGATCGTCGACGGCGATCCTCCGTATGTGGTTCTGAACCGCGATGTGGTGGAGGCGCTAGGGCTGGACGAGGAAGAGCTTGAGGCACTGATCGAGAGCGAGCGTCCTGAGCTTGAGCGCCGGCGCATGGCCTATCTCGGAAATCGTCAGCGCATCCCCGTAACCGGGAAGACCGTAATTCTCGTCGATGACGGTGCTGCCACCGGCGCCAGCATGAAGGTGGCCGTGCGCGCGATCAGGAACCTTGCTCCCCGTGAGATCGTGATCGCTCTGCCGGTCGCCCCTCTCGAAACGGTCCACATGCTTTCGCACGAGGCGGATCAGGTCGTGTGCATCGACCGGCCGCTTTATTTCCGCGCCCTTGGCGACCACTATCTCGACTTCCGACAGCTTGCGGACGAAGAGGTTGTTGCCGCGCTTCAGCTTACCGCCGCGGATGGCGAAGTTGGTCGCGTGCGCGGGGAAGGAAAAGGAGACGGTCCGTGATCATCCGCAGCTTGACCGAAGCCGAATGCGCCAAGCTTCTCGGCAAGAACCGTCTCGGTCGTCTCGCCTGCGCCAGTGAAGGACAGCCCTATGTCGTGCCGATCTACTATGCCTATGGAGATCATTCTCTCTACGCATTCTCCCTGCCCGGCAGGAAAATCGACTTCATGCGGGCCAACCCGCTGGTTTCCATTCTGGTCGAAGCGAAGCAGGCGTACGGCTGGCGCAGCGTCGTTGCCGACGGCCGCTATGAGGACCTGCCCGACGAGATCGGTCACAAGCGCGAGCGCGACCATGCGTGGCTGCTGCTGAGCAAGCATGCGGACTGGTGGGAGCCGGGTTCCCTCAAACCCATTCTTCCCGTGTCCACATACGCACGGGAAGTCTTCTTCCCATCACCATCGACCGAATGTCCGGACGGGAAGCCAGGGAATAGCCAATAGCCGAACGCAATCCTATTGTGCCACGAATCCGCCGTCGATCGGGATGTTCGCGCCGGTCACGAAAGACGCGCGGTCGGAGCACAGCCACACGATAAGTTCGGCGACTTCCTCCGGTGTGCCGATGCGGCCGATGGGATGCAGCGGGTCCATCATCTCCCGGGTTGTTATCTCGCCACCGGTCGACTGCTCAGCCAGCGAATCCAGCATACGCGTGTCGATCCCGCCGGGGCAGATCGCATTCACCCGGATGCCCTGCTTGCCGTATTCCAGCGCCGCATTCTTTGTCAGTCCGTTGACCCCGTGCTTGGAAGCGACATAGGGGGCAAGACCCGGAAAGCCGATCAGGCCGGCCACCGAGGCGAGATTGACGATCGCGCCGCCGCCGTCCTTCAGCATCTGCCTGATCTCGGCCTGCAGGCACAGGAAGGTGCCGCGTAGATTGACGGCGATGATACGGTCGAAATTGTCGAGCGGCTGCTCGATGAAGGGCACGATTTTGCCCTCGATGCCGGCGTTGTTGCAGGCGCAATCGAGCCGGCCGAAGGACTCCACGGCCTTGGCGATCAGCGCGTCGACCTCGTCAGAGACAGCAACATCGGCCTTGATGAAAACCGCCTTACCATCCTGCTTTTCGATCATGGCGACGGTCTCCTCGCCGCCCTCGGCATTAACGTCTGAGACCACGACCTTCGCGCCTTCGGCGGCGAACTTCACGGCGGTGGCACGCCCGATGCCCGCGCCCGAACCCGTTACCAGGGCAGTTTTGCCAGACACCATGCCCATTGCCGATCTCCATCGTTCTGTTGGCCGGGAGAAAACTAGCAAAGCCGGTCGGTGCCAGATTTGACCGATGTCAATCGGACGATGCCGCGCAGCTCAGATTCGAGCCGCCGCTTTTGGGCGCCGTGCGGAAATCGGCCTCAGGCGCACTTCGACCTTGTGCATCTTGCCGTC
>NZ_WQNH01000089.1 GCF_009812055.1 Chelativorans xinjiangensis
TGTCCCCAGGGGGAATCGGTCTCCCGCCAGCCACCGCAACTATGAGTATATCAGATGCGGCGGAGCTTGAGTTACAAGGGGGGCGCGACAGGGCGCGGCATCTCCGGCCCTCCTTACCGCACCTCCCGCTGGAACATTTCCGCGAGGATGATTGTACCGCTCCACAGGCCTGCTTGACTCACACATATCCCGGCGGTTATTGGTTCGATCAATAGCCAGCGGGTTATCGATTGCAATGCCACAGCCCCACGATATCCTTTTCAGAACGCTCGCCGATCCGACGCGACGCGCCATCTTCGAGCGGCTGTGCCGCGAGGGAGACCTGACGGTCCGGGCCCTGACGGCCGAGGCCGGCGTCTCGCAGCCGGCCGTCTCGAAGCATCTCGGGGTCCTGAAGCGGGCCGGGCTGGTGCGCGACCGCCACGAAGGCCGCCAGACGCACTATAGCGCGGAGCTCGGCGCCCTTTCCCCGCTGATCGACTGGACGAACCAGATGACCGGCTTCTGGCAAAGCCGGTTCGACGACCTCGAAGATCTACTCAATAGGATGGACCAGTGACCAATACCGAGCCCGAAACGCTCTCCGTCGTCGTCGAACGCGAGATCCCTCATCCGCCGGAAAAGATCTGGCGCGCGCTCACCCAACCCCACCTGATCGAGGAGTGGCTCATGAAGAACGACTTCAAGCCTGTCGTGGGCGACCGTTTCAATCTCAGCGCGGACTGGGGCACGGTCGACGGAAAGGTCCAGACAGCCGAGCCGCACAAGACGCTCTCCTACACGTGGGATACCAAGGATTTGAGGAGCGTCGTCACCTGGACGCTCACCACGACGAGCACGGGAACCCTCCTGCGCATGGAGCAGTCGGGCTTCCGGCCGGATCAGCAGCCCTACTACCGGGGCGCCAAGGCCGGATGGCCGCGGTTCTTTGCGGCCCTGGAAGAGGTCCTGGCGCGGATGGATTGAGGCCCGCCAGCGCAATTCGAGGCTAAGACCCTGTTTACAGAGCGGTACTCACCGCGAGCGTGACAACGGAGGAATACCGATGAAGATCAAGTTGACCAGCGTGTACGTGGACGACCAGGAAAAGGCTCTGCGCTTCTACACCGAGGTGCTGGGCTTCACCAAGAAGGCCGATTTCAGCAATGGGCCGTTTCGCTGGCTGACCGTGGCCTCGCCCGAAGAGCCGGACGGAACCGAGCTGCAACTCGCGCCGGACAACCCGGCGGCCAAGGCCTACCGGGAGGCCATGTTCCAAAAGAGCCAGCCCGCCGTCATGTTCTTTACCGACGACGTCAAGGGCGACCACGAGCGCATCAAGGCGCGCGGCGCCGAGTTCACCATGCCGCCGACCGAGGTAACCGGCTCGACCATCGCCCAGCTGCACGACACCTGCGGCAACCTCGTTCAAATCACCCAGCTGGCGCGCTGGTAGGGCGGGCGCGTCTCACAGGAAGGTCCCAATGAACATTTTGATTCGGCAGGTTCACCGATGGACGTCGATCGTCTTCACGGCGGCCGTCATTGCAAACTTCGTCACCATGGGTCTGGGGGAGCCTCCGGCCTGGGTGGTCTACTCGCCATTGCCGCCGCTCTTCCTGCAGCTGTTCACCGGCCTCTACATGTTCGTGCTGCCGTATGCCGCCAGGTGGCGCGGCGAGGGACGAACCGTCGGGCAGGAGTGAACGCGATGGCCGGCAAGACGTCCAAGAATTCGGCGAAGGCCGAAAAGCCGGTTCTCCTCTCAGGCGGCAACCCGCAGATTGCCAAGGGCTACGGCGACACGCCCGTGCAAGCCTACATCGCGGCCATGCCGGGCTGGAAAAGCGACGTCGGGCGCCGCCTCGACGAGATCGTCGTGCACACCGTCCCCGGCGTGAAGAAGGCGGTGAAATGGAACTCGCCCTTCTACGGCATCGAGGACGACATCTGGTTCCTCAGCTACCATTGCTTCACGAAATACGTGAAGGTGACCTTCTTCCGCGGCACGTCGCTCCGACCGGTCCCGCCCGGCGCGTCCAAGCACCCGGAAGTGCGCTACCTCGACATCTACGAGGGCCAGCTCGACGAAGCTCAGTTCGCCGATTGGGTAAAGCAGGCGGCCGCGTTGCCCGGCGAGAAGTTGTGAGCGGGAAGGGATGGCGGGCGAGCGACAACAACCATGAAGAAGGCGATGACACCATGAAGAAGAGCGACCCGACGGAAGCAACAGCCGAAGCCGCCCCCTCCCAGCTCATCGACGCGAAAATCGCCGCGCTGGGAGACTGGCAGGGCGAGACGCTCGCACGGGTCCGGGCTCTCATCAGGGAGGCCGACCCCGAGGTGGTCGAGGAGGTGAAATGGCGAAAGCCGTCGAACCCGCTGGGGGTTCCGGTGTGGGAGCACGACGGCATCATCTGCACCGGCGAGACGTACAAGGACAGGGTGAAGCTGACCTTCGCCAAAGGCGCCGCGCTTGAGGACCCCTCGAGCCTCTTCAACGCCAGCCTCGAAGGCAACACCCGCCGTGCCATCGATTTCCACGAGGGCGACAAGATCGATGAAGAGGCGTTGAAGACGCTCATTCGCGCCGCCGTGGCTCTGAACGTATCGGCGTGAGCCAACGCTTGCCCCGCTCGCTCTCGGAGTCCAAAGAGCGCTTGAGGGGCGTCTTAGCTGGAGCGAAGCGAAAGCTAAGTGTTAGAAATTGCAAGAGAGGGGGGCGGCGCCACCTGATGCGACAACTCTCAACACACCCTAGCCGCCCAGTTCCTTGAGCTTCGCCTTGATGGCGAGGAAATCGCGCCAGGCGAGTTTCTTGTGCGCCGGGTTGCGCAGGAGATAGGCTGGATGCAGCGTCGGCATCGTCGGGATTTCGTGCCCATCCGGTGTGGCGTGGATCGCCCACGTGCCGCGCATGCGCATGATGCCCGTTTGCGTGTTGAGCAGCAGCTTGGTGGATGGGTTGCCCAGCGTCACCAGCACCTTCGGCTTCGCCAATTCGATGTGCCGCTCGATGAACGGGCGGCAGATCTCGGTTTCGAGCGGCGAGGGATCGCGGTTGCCGGGCGGCCGCCAGGGGATGACGTTGGAGATGTAGGCGCTCGCGCGGTCGCGGCCGATCGCCGCCAGCATGCGGTCGAGCAGCTTTCCCGAACGGCCGACGAAAGGCAGCCCCTGCAGGTCCTCGTCGCGCCCCGGCGCCTCGCCCACCAGCATCAGGTCGGCTTCCGGGTTGCCGTCGGCGAAGACCATGTTCTTCGCGGTGTGTTTCAGGTTGCAGCCGTCGAAATCGGCAAGGATCGCCTTCAACTCCTCCAGCGATCCCGCCTCGCGCGCAAGCGAGCGTGCCCGAGCCGCCTGCGCCTCGTCGGGGACGGCGGCGCGCACCGCCGGCCGGGGCGGGGCAGGGGGCGCTTCCCGCGCCGGCCCCTTCTCCTCGGCCATGCCGGGTGCCGGCGCCTCCTTCGCCTTGGCAAAGCGGTCCTGCGCCTCCTCGGCCAGCGCCTCGTCGGCGCCGGCATCGGCGTAGAAGGAGAGGATGTCGCGCAGTTGCGCGGGATCGCGGATGGGCATCATGGCGCCAATGTCGTCCGCCGCCGCGCGCAATGCAAGGGGGGAGCGCGCGAGAGGCCGGCCCGGTTTCACGAGAAGGGGATACGCGGATCCTGCACCAGGTAGAAGGTGGCGACCGGCGTCAGGTCGGTGACGAGAAACGAGAAGGTTGCCGTCTCGTCCGGGTCGACCTTGCCATCGGTGAACAGAAGCCTGTCGTGCGGCTCGAAGTCCCGGTTGTGCTCGAAAAAGGCATCGGAGGAGATTGTGCCCCTTTCCGTCTGCCTCTGGTCGAAGGACAGCCCGTCGCCATAGGTGCTGGGCAGGCCGCGCGTTTCCTGTAGTTCGTAGGCGAATTCGATCCAGGCAAGCGCGCTCGCATTCACCGTCTCCAGCCTGAGATAAAGCCGCGTGCCGGCATGGCGCGCGGCGTTGGGGGCCTTTGGGGGCGGCGCGACCTCGCGGATGACGAGCACCACCGAACTCGCCGAGTAAAGCTCCTGCGTCAGCACCACCGGGTCATCCTTGGTGCCGCTGCCGGCTATACCCCGGATACGGAAGCCGCCGTTTTCGTGGGAGAAGGAATAGCCGCCGGCAAGCCAGCGCCCGTCATCCGCCGGGCCTGCGCCCAGCAGGAAAAACGCGGCGATGGCCGCTGCCCATCGCGCAGTGCCTCGCATTGCCGTGCCTCCCATGCCCGCCCCGGCGGGCACAAGGTGCCCCCATGCCCGCCCCGGCGGGCACAAGGTGCCCCCATGCCCGCCCCGGCGGGCACAAGGTGATTGTACCGCACAATGGCCCCCAACCGGTAGTGCCCGGCCGGAATTCGCTGCTGGCCCGCCCTGCAAAGGGGATTTGCCGCCGCGTTGTTTGGAAGCTATTCGGTGCCTTGCCGGACGCCCCGGATGCTGGAGCAAGGAATAGAACGATGAGCAAGGCCGCATCCTTCCGCAATCCCCGACCCTCGGTCGAAGCGCCGGCCTTCGACGCGGCGTTCCGGGAAAAGCTCGGGGACCTTCTCTCCTGGCGCCGCGATGTGCGGCGCTTCCGCCCCGAGCCGCTGCCCGACGGCCTTCTGGAGCGTCTCCTCGATTCCGCCTCCCTTGCGCCGTCCGTCGGGCTGAGCCAGCCCTGGCGCTTCGTCATCGTGACGAGCGGGGAACGGCGCGCCAGGATCAGGGAGAACTTCGCGCGCTGCAACGCCGAGGCCCTTGCCGCCGAGCCGTCCGAGCGCGCCGGCCGCTATGCGCACCTTAAACTGGCGGGCCTGGACGAGGCGCCCTGCCACGTGGCGGTGTTCGCGGACCGGTCGACCGGAAAGGGCCACGGCCTGGGGCGCCGCACCATGCCGGAGATGATCGAATATTCGGCGGTGATGGCGATCTATACGCTCTGGCTCGTCGCCCGCGCGGAGGGTGTCGGCCTCGGCTGGGTCTCCATCCTGGAGCCGAAGGACGTCGTCTCGGCGCTCGACGTCCCGCGCACATGGACCTTCATCGGCTACCTCTGCCTCGGATACCCGGCCGCCGAAGACAGCGTTCCGGCGCTGGAGAGGGCCGGGTGGGAGACGCGGGCACCCGCCGCTACGTTCCGGATGGAGCGGTGAAGCGCCGTTTGCACATGTTTACTTTTACGTGAAAGTAAGAATAATCGGAAGGCATGCCCGTGGCGGGCGCAAGGAATTGCTTTCCCGTACCGCCGCAGCGGTTTAACCGCCTGGTGCGATGCGCTATAGCCGGGCCGGGCTAAAGCAATTCCAGGAAAAGTGGAAACCGGTTTTCCGTCCGGAATTGCGACAAAACAAGGAGTTGGACCAGCTCATCGATTTCGTGAAACGATGAACTGGTCTAGGCAGCCGATCGTGGCGACCCGTGGAGGATTGGATGAGCGAACGCGAGAGCATGGAATTCGATGTCGTGATCGTCGGCGCCGGGCCGGCGGGCCTGGCGGCATCGATCAGGCTGAAGCAGCTCAATCCGGAGCTTTCCATCGTCGTGCTCGAAAAGGGCGGCGAAGTCGGCGCCCACATCCTCTCCGGCGCCGTGGTCGACCCCGTCGGCATCGACAGGCTTCTGCCCGGCTGGCGCGAGGAGGCCGGCCATCCCTTCAGGACCGAGGTCACGGACGACCAGTTCCTGCTTCTGGGGCCGGCCGGCTCCATGCGCCTGCCGAACCTCCTCATGCCGCCGCTGATGAACAACCACGGCAACTACATCGTCTCCCTCGGCAATGTCTGCAAATGGCTCGCCGAAAAGGCCGAGGCGCTGGGCGTCGAGATCTATCCGGGCTTCGCCGCGGCCGAAGTGCTCTATAACGAGGAGGGCGCCGTCATCGGCGTCGCCACGGGCGACATGGGCGTGGAGCGCGACGGCACCCACGGCCCCGGCTACCAGCCAGGCATGGAGCTTCTCGGCAAATACGTGCTGATCGGCGAGGGCGCGCGCGGCTCGCTCGCCAAGGAGCTGATCGCCAAATACGGTCTGTCCGAAGGCCGCGAGCCGCAGAAATTCGGCATCGGCCTGAAGGAACTGTGGGAGGTGAAGCCGGAGAACCACAAGCCCGGCCTGGTGCAGCACTCCTTCGGCTGGCCGCTCGACGCCAGGACCGGCGGCGGCTCCTTCCTCTATCATTTCGACGACAACCTGGTGGCCGTCGGCTTCGTCGTCCACCTGAACTATAAGAACCCCTATCTCTCCCCTTTCGAGGAGTTCCAGCGCTTCAAGACGCATCCGTCCATCCGCGGCACCTTCGATGGGGGGAAGCGCCTCTCCTACGGCGCCCGCGCCATCACCGAGGGCGGCTTCCAGTCCGTGCCGAAGATGGCCTTTCCGGGCGGCGTCCTGATGGGCTGCTCGGCCGGCCTCGTCAACGTGCCGCGCATCAAAGGTTCGCACAACGCGGTGCTGTCGGGCATGCTGGCCGCCGAGCACGTGGCCGGGGCCATAACCTCCGGCCGCGCCAATGACGAGCTCACCTCCTACGAGGAAGCCTGGCGCGCCTCCGACATCGGCAAGGACCTGAAGAAGGTGCGCAACGTCAAGCCGCTGTGGTCGCGCTTCGGCACCTATGTCGGCGTCGCCGTCGGCGGCATCGACATGTGGTTCAACACGCTGTTCGGCTTCTCCCCGCTCGGCACCCTGCGGCACGGCAAACCCGATTCGGAAACCTTGGAGCCCGCCGAAAAGCACACGCCAATTCCCTACCCGAAGCCCGACGGCGTCCTCACCTTCGATCGTCTGTCCTCGGTGTTCCTGTCCAACACCAACCACGAGGAGAACCAGCCGGTGCACCTGAAGGTGAAGGACATGGACCTGCAGAAAGCCTCGGAATATGCCGTCTTCGCCGGCCCCTCGGCGCGCTATTGCCCGGCCGGCGTCTACGAATGGGTGGATGCCGACGGCAACGCCCTCACCGCCGGCGCCTCCCGCGACAACCCCGACGCCCGCTTCGTCATCAACGCCCAGAACTGCGTGCACTGCAAGACCTGCGACATCAAGGACCCGAACAGGAACATCAACTGGGTGCCGCCGCACGGCGGCGAGGGGCCGGTCTACCAGAATATGTGAGGGCAGGTGGCGCGTTGCTGTTCAGGCATGGATCCGTTCCGATAGACAAAACGGTCAAAGCCAAAGGCGGCCGCCCTACTCCCTTGCAACGCTCGCCTGCATCACCTCGGCCGCCTCTTCCGCCGGCCTCACCGCAAACTCCAGCAGCACCGGCAGGTGGTCGGAGCCGACACTTTCGAGCCGCCTCGTGGCGATCGGCACCACGCGGCCCTTCGTGAAGACGTTGTCTATCGGTAGGCCGGCAACGCGCCGGAGGAGATCCGGCGCCGACCGCACCAGCCATGTCGGGCCGATATTTCCGGCCGAGGTCAGCCCGCCCGCCGCCGCCACGCGCCGCGCCGTCAGGCTCCAGGGCGCGGCATTGAGGTCGCCCACAGCGATGGCCGACGACGAAAGCCGCTCGAGAACGGGAACGACATCGTCTATCTGCCATGCCTGCTCGAACGGCCACGGCCAGCCAAGATGGATCGCCGCGATATCGACCGCCGCGCCGCCGAAATTCACCGTGGCGATCGCCAGCGAGCCCCGGTCGAAGCACTGCGCCTGGGACAGGTGCACAAACGGCCTGCGCGACAGGATCGCCACGCCGCCGATGGGCGAGGGCGGCTGGCAGACGATGCGGTGCGGATAAGCGCCCTCGATCAGTTCCAGTTCCGGCAGCCACGCGGACGAGGCCTCGTTCAGCGTCACCACGTCCGGCTGCTCGCGGCCAATGAGGGAGAGGACCTCTCTCGGCGTGCGGTTGTCGTAGCGCAGGTTGAGCTGCAACAGCCGATAGCGCGCGGCACCCATCTCCCCTTCCGCATGCACCTCCCCGGCCGGCAGCGCCGTCACCGAGGCGATCGCCGCGCCCCCCAGAACGGCCGCCATCAGCCCGATGCGTCGCCAGCCTCGAACGAAAAGCAAAGGCAGCGCCAGGATCACCACCAGCGCCGCCAGATGCACCCGGAAATGCGCCAGCGAATCGAAAGCCGGGTGCACCGTGCCCCAGTACCCCATCACCAGCGGCACGGTGAGGAGCGTCGCCGAAAGGGCGAGGAGAGGGGGAAGGCGGCGGCGGTTGTCGGACATGAGGCGTTTGTAACGGCTCGATTGCGGCGGTAGCAAGGTTCCATGAGGCAGGCAGTCGCCCTTTATTGCTCCCGCAGTGCCGGCTCCCTCTCCGAGATCACCCAGTCCCTGAAGGCACGGACCCGGGGATCGGAAAGGCGCTCCTGCGGATAGGTGAGATGGTAGCCCTTCTTCACCGGCACCGTCAGGTCGAACGGTTGCACCAGTGCGCCGGAGGCGATTTCGCGTTCGACATAGCCGAGATAGCCCAGCACGATTCCTTGCCCGTCTATCGCCGCCTTTATCCCCATCGAGTAGTCTTCGAACCGCCAGTGCCGGGCAGGCTTGACCCCGCCCGCGCCCGCGGCGTCCAGCCACAGATCCCAGTCGTCATAGCTGTCGTCGATGTCCCTTATCAGGATGTTCTTCGCCACCACCTCGGCAGGTGTCAGGCCGGCAATCCGCGCCTTCAGCTCCGGCGCGCAAAGGGGCGTCACCCTGAAGCGCAATATCGGTTCAGTCTGTAGTCCGGGCCAGTTTCCTTCGCCCCACCGGAGGGCCAGATCGGCTTCGCCCGCCGCCAGATTGGTGGGGTGATAGGTGCTGAGGATGGCGATGTCGATGTCGGGATGAAGCTCCCGGAAGCGGTAAAACCGGGGCATCAGCCAGCGGGTGCCGACTTCCGATGTCACGCTCACCGTCAGCGGCCGCGACAGGTCGGGGCCGAGCAGCTCCGCCGTGGCACGGGCGAGCTGAGCGAAGGCGTCCTCGACGCCCGCCCGATATCGGCGCCCCGCCGCGGTCAGGCCGAGCCCGTTCGGCAACCGCCGCAGCAATTGCAGGCCCAGCTCCTCCTCCAGACCGCGGATCCGGTGGCTCACGGCACTCGGCGTGATGCGGAGCGCTTCCGCGGCGCCTGCCAGGTTGCCCATCCGCGCCACCGCTTCGAAGGCTTGCAGCCCACGCAGGGAAGGAAGTCGCCGCATCGCTCGCTCCTGGTTGAGAAAACCTCAAATGCGCACTGAAATCTTCGCGTTTGCCTGCAGGCCATTTTGGCCCGACCTTGCCTCCATGTGTAGAGCTTTTTTCAAGAGACTTGGCTTGTGGAAGCGCCGCCCGCCGACAAGCTTGCCGCCCGACGGCGAAAACCCCGATCTGTCCCGCAAGCTCACCACCCTGCTGATCCCCGGCCCGCCGGGCGCTGCCGACCACGTCCTGTGGTCATTGCTCCTGAAGGATCCGCCGAGCTGGCATGGCCATGGGCCGACGCGGCGAAAGCGGGGCCGGGGCTAGGACCGCCGGCTCATCCCTTTCGACTGCATGCCCCTCGGATAAGCCCGCGCTCCTTCACGCTCCCCTCTGTCCTGAGCTTTGTCGAAGGGCCGGACATTTCCCCCGCGAGGGGGGAGATTGTGCCGCCCGCTTGCTCCGGCACCATTCCTGCAATGCTGATGATTGGCGAAGCCCATCATGACGGCCGATCTCCCCCCTTGCGGGAGAGATGTCCGGCCCTTCGACAAAGCTCAGGACAGAGGGGGGCGCGAAGGGGCGCCGGCATTTCAAGGAAATCCACCACCCACCCGCGCGCGTCATCCCGGCCGCGCGACGACATGCGCGTACTGCGTGCCCATCTCCACCCCACCGCCCGCGCGTCATCCCGGAAGTCGGAGCGAAGCGGAGACTGTCCGGGACCCATTCCGTGACTCGTCCACCTTCCGGCCCGCTTCGCCGGAGCTTCAGCGAGGCGAGAATGGGTCCCGGACAAGCCTTCAGCCTTCGCCCTGCGGGCTTCGGCTGACAAGTCGGCTTTCCGGGATGACGCGCGCGGGTGGGATGACGCGCGCGGGTAGGGATGACGCGCGTTGGAAAGGCGGCGGGCGCCCTTCACCTCAGCCGGCGGTGCCTCGCCTGCGCGGGGATAAAATGTGGCGACAAAGATTTTTTCTTCCCCACCAACCCATTGTTTTCCTTCGCTTCCGAATAATTTCTCCAACTTTTTTCGCAGGAAAATACTCCCCCCTGCCCAGCCTGCCCTTAAAATCCTCCCCATCCCACCCGCACGCGTCATCCCGGAAGTCGGAGCGAAGCGGAGACTGTCCGGGACCCATTCCGTGACCAGTCCACCTTCCGGAATGGGTCCCGGACAAGCCTTTCGGCTTTCCGGGATGACGCGCGCGGGTGGGATGACGCGCGCGGGTGGGGATGGGGATGACGCGTGTTGGGAAGGCGGCGGGCGCCCTTCACCTCAGCCGGCGGTGCCTCGCCTGCGCGGGGATAAAATGTGGCGACAAAGATTCTTTCTTCCCCACCAACCCATTGTTTTCCTTCGCTTCGGAATGATTTCTCCAACTTTTTTCGCAGGAAAATACGCCCCCCTGCCCAGCCCGCCCGTACAATCCACCCCATCGCCCTCACGGGAACCGGGTCCGGACCGGGGATCAGGGAGAGCGGCGGAGACCTCTCCCTTCGGGCTCGGTACCCGGAGGCCTGAGGGCCCGCGA
>NZ_WQNH01000009.1 GCF_009812055.1 Chelativorans xinjiangensis
CGTGAGGATCATGTCGCCGATCCGGGTGTCCCCGTTGTCCAGAACCTCGGGTCCGCCGTGGCCGGCCCCCAGGTTGACCCCCGTTTCGTTCGGGTAAAGCGCTGGGCGTTGCTCCGGCGTGAGGATCATGTCGCCGGTCCGGATGTCCCCGTTGTCCAGAACCTCGGGTCCGCCGTGGCCGGCCCCCTGGTTGACCTCCGTTTCGTTCGGGTAAAGCGCTGGGCGCTGCTCCGGTGTGAGGATCATGTCGCCGATCCTGGTGTCCCCGTTGTCCAGAACCTCGGTTCCGCCGTGGCCGGCCCCCAGGTTGACCCCCGTTTCGTTCGGGTAAAGCGCCGCGCGCTGCTCCGGCGTGAGGATCATGTCGCCGATCCTGGTGTCCCCGTTGTCCAGAACCTCGGGTCCGCCGTGGCCGGCCCCCAGGTTGACCCCCGTTTCGGTCGGGTAAAGCGCTGGGCGCTGCTCCGGCGTGAGGATCATGTCGCCGATCCGGGTGTCCCCGTTGTCCAGAACCTCGGGTCCGCCGTGGCCGGCCCCCAGGTTGACCCCCGTTTCGTTCGGGTAAAGCGCTGGGCGCTGCTCCGGCGTGAGGATCATATCGCCGATCCTGGTGTTCCCGTTGTCCAGAACCTCGGGTCCGCCATGGCCGAACCCCAGGTTGACCCCCGTTTCGTTCGGGGCGCGCGGGAAGCCCGGACCATCGGAGTTGCTCTCTTCCGCGGCATGTATCGCTGGGGCGGGCGGGCATATTACCAGGCGCTGCTCCGCCGTGAGGATCATATCGCCGATCCTGGTGTTCCCGTTGTCCAGAACCTCGGTTCCGCCATGGCCGGACCCCTGGTTGGCTTCCGTTTCGGTCGGGGCGCGCGGGAAGCCCGGACCATCGGAGTTGCTCTCTTCCGCGGCATGTATCGCTGGGGCGGGCAGGCATATTGCCAGAAGCCTCTTTATTGTCGGCGCAATCCAGAGCTCTGGTATATTACGTATCATAGCAATAACCTTTAATATCTATAATAATTGTATAGTTAAATTGCCATCCGGAGAATCAAAATTCGCAAGCCGAAAGACAATGGAAAGCTAACATGGGCCGCATGAAGGGGCAAATCCTGAATTTGAGTTTCAGGCGGCAGTTTCCGACCCAGCATGTAAAGTATCATAGCGATAGAGGCGGTAGCGGACGGAGCGGTGGGACTATATGGCCATCCTTCTCGTCCTGATGGCGAGGGGGGTGACAAAGTCGTCTGTTTCCGCCGCATTTACGTTCAGGTGCCGTTCAGCAAGAGGGCGCTAGGTCTCGCCTGAAGCCGCAAACGATCCCCCCTGGCGGCGTGTTGAAGATGAGGTGAGTTCGATGAAGAACATTCTCAAAACCGGCGTCCTGTCCCTGGCTGTCGCCGCCACCGCGCTGACGTCCATCCCGGCCGAGGCCGGCGATTGGCGCCGCGGCGGTTATGGCGACCATCACCGCTACGAGCGCCATGGCGGGTACGAGCGGCACTACGTGCGGAAGAAGAGGAGGAGCGACGGCGACATGCTGGCCGCCGGCGTGATCGGCCTTGCGGTCGGCGCGATTGCCGCCGGTGTCCTGACGCAGCCGCGCCAGCCCGAACGGGTCTATATCGACCCGCCGCGGCCGGCACCGCAGCCCAGCTACCGCTACGGGCGCGATTACTATCCCGCCGCCCCCACCTACCGCAGCACGGTAAGCTATACGCTGGAGCCCTGGAGCCCCGAATGGTACCGCGCCTGCGACGCGCGCTACCGCAGCTTCGATGCGAACTCGGGCACCTTCATGGGCTATGACGGCCAGCGCCACTTCTGCACGCTGCGCTAGTTTTACAGTTACGATTTACCGCCGCGCCCTTCGCGCCCCCCTCTGTCCTGCCGGACATCTCCCCCACACGGGGGGAGATTGGCCGTCGCGGATGGCTTCGCCAATCGCCAGCGTTACGGGAAAGGCGCCGAAGCAAGCGGCAAGGCAATCTCCCCCCTCGTGGGGGAGATGTCCGGGCCGATGCTGTAAGCGGCACAGCCTCACACCAGAAACGGATTGCTTCGCCGCTCGTCGCCGAACCGGCCGCCCGGCCCATGGCCGCACAGGAAGCCGATCTCGTCGCCGAGCGGCAGAAGCTTTTCCTTGATGGAGCGGATGAGGGCGGCGTGGTCGCCGCCCGGCAGGTCCGTGCGGCCGATGGAGCCGTTGAACAGAACGTCGCCCACATGGGCGAACTTGGCATCGGCGTTGTAGAAGACGATGTGGCCCGGCGCATGGCCGGGGCAATGCAGAACCTTAAAAGAGTGGCCGGCGAAGGAGACGGTCTCGCCCTCGGCAAGGAAGCGGTCGGGCGTGACGTTGCGCACCGGGCCGGGCAGGCCGAACATCTGCGCCTGGGTTTCGAGGTTCATAAGCAGCTCGCGGTCGGCCTCGTGCGGACCGATGATGTCGACGCCGAGCGCCTCCTTCAGGTCCATCGCCCCGCCGGCATGGTCGATATGGCCGTGGGTGAGCCAGATGGCCTCGATCCTCACGCCTGCCTGGTCGATGGCCGCGCGGATGCGCTCCACCTCGCCGCCGGGATCGACCACCACCCCTTTCTTTTCCTCGTCATCGAAGAGGATGGCGCAGTTCTGCTGGAACACCGTGACGATGACGATGGCGGCTTTGAGGGTGGTCATGGCAGTGTCTTCTCTGTTGAGTCTGAAGACGGGGCGCCAACGCCCCTGCCCTATCTATAACGGAACGGGCGGCACCAGCCGCCCGTTCGCGTTCTTCCCGGAGAAAGGTCAGCTTTTCTTCATGCCACCCATGACAGCGCCGACGACCGCGCTCAAGACACCGCCGCCGACGACGCCGCCTACAGCATCGCCCAACAGGCCGCTCAGCGCGCCGGCATCGCCGCCGAGAGAGGAAAGCAGAACGCCGCCGCCCACGCCGCCGACGGCGCCGCTGATGATCTTGGCAGCGTGTCCCATCGCCGCGTTCTTGAACGCCGTACCGACGGCCTCGCCGCCGATGATGCCGGCGATCGCCTGCACGATGATCGGAAGAAGTGCTTCCATAACTATCCCTCCAATAGCGCCGGCCTCGCGTGCCGGCGCCATCATGAAACGCCGAATTAGACCAAAGTCAAATACGGGAGGGCAAGATCAGGGGCCGGCGGCTGGAGGGCCAAGTGCCTCTATTCCGCCGCCATGCGCTGGCTGGGGCGCACCTCGTCGGCATAGTCGTTCATCAAAAGACGAGCGATTTCACCGACTTGGAAGCTATAGGGCCCGATCTCGGAAACCGGCGTCACCTCCGCCGCAGTGCCGCACAGGAAGCACTGCTCGAAGCCTTCCATCTCCTCGGGCATGATGGCCCGCTCGACCACCTCGATGCCCCGGCGGCGCGCCAAACCGATGACCGTGCGGCGGGTGATTCCATCCAGGAAGCAGTCCGGCACGGGCGTGTGCAGCACCCCGTCCTTGACGAAGAAGACGTTGGCGCCGGTAGCCTCGGCCACCCGTCCACGCCAGTCGAGCATCAGGGCGTCGGTATAGCCCTTGGCCTCGGCCGCGTGCTTGGACAGCGTGCAGATCATGTAGAGGCCGGCGGCCTTCGACTTCGAGGGCGCGGTGCGCGGATCGGGGCGGCGGTACTCGGCCATGTCGAGACGGATGCCCTTCAGCCGCTGTTCCGGATCGAAGTAGCTCGGCCACTCCCAGATGGCGATGGCGAGGTTGATACGGTTGTTCTGCGCCGAAACGCCCATCATCTCGCTGCCGCGCCAGGCGATGGGGCGCACATAGGCGTCCTCAAGCCCCTGCTTGACGAGGAGCTGCCGGCACGCCTCGTCGATCTCCTCGACGCTGAAGGGGATGCGGAAACCGAGGATGCGGGCCGATTCGTGCAGACGCTCCGTATGCTCGGTGAGCTTGAAAATCTCGCCGCCATAGGCGCGCTCGCCCTCGAAGACGGCGCTCGCGTAGTGCAGCCCGTGGGTGAGTACGTGCACCTTCGCATCCGCCCATTTGACGAACTCGCCATTGAACCAGATAAAGCCGTCAAGCTGGTCGAAAGGAACCGATGCCATCGTAACCTCTCCTGCGGGAACACGCCCTGAACAACACCCAATACGAAACCGGCGAAAAACCGATTATGCCGGAACACCGCATCCCGAAGCAAACGCATTTGCAGGAAGTTCCGGAAAACCCGCCTCGACGCACCTTTTTGTTCGCCATGGGCCGAAAAGCTTGGCAAAAATTATCAAACGGTCTTAATTATGTCAATATGGCTGACATAATTTTCGTTCACCGGGAAAAACAACGATGAAAAGCCCCATGATGAAAAGGCCCATGAAGCCGAGCCAGCCGCAGGAGGCGACACGGGAAGACGAGGAGGTGGATTTCGCCATCATCGAACTCCTCTTCTTCGCCTACAGGGACTTCACCTCCGACCCCGACGCGATCCTGGCACGCTATGGCTTCGGGCGGGCGCACCACCGGGTGCTGCACTTCGTCAACCGGCGGCCAGGACTGACGGTGGCGGAACTTCTTGAAGTGCTGAGAATTACCAAGCAGTCTCTCGCACGTGTGCTCAAGCAGCTCATCGATACCGGTTATGTGGTGCAGGTGCAGGGACCGCGGGACCGGCGCCAGCGCGAGCTCTACGCTACAAAGAAAGGCCATGCGCTCGCCCTGGCGCTGGCCTTGCCACAGTCCCGCCGCATCCATGCGGCACTTGAGGAGGCGGGCATTGAGGACCGTGCCGCCCTCGAGCGCTTCCTGAAGGCGATGGTGAACCCGGAGCTCAGGGCGCAGGTCGACAGGCCGCCTTCCGGCGGCGACCGTACGAGCGAGAGAGGGAAGATGGAATGATCGAAGGCAACGTTGCCGAAAATGGCGCAGGCGTGCTGCCGAACGGCGCGCTGCCCGACGACGCCCCGCATCTGCTTGTCGTCGACGACGACAAGCGTATCCGCACGCTTCTTCACCGCTTTCTGGGCGAAAACGGCTTCCGGGTGACGATCGCCGGCGATGCGTCGGAAGCGCGCCGCAAGCTCGAAGGGCTGGACTTCGACCTCATCATCCTCGACGTGATGATGCCGGGCGAGGACGGCGTGGCGCTGACGCAGAGTCTGCGGACGCAAAAGACGATGCCCATCCTGATGCTGACGGCGCTCTCGGAGACGGAGAACCGCGTCACCGGGCTGGAAGCCGGCGCCGACGACTATCTGCCGAAGCCCTTCGACCCGCGCGAGCTGGTGCTTCGGGTCAACAGCATCCTGCGCCGCAGCGGCCAGCAGATGCCGCCCAAGCTGGAGCAGGTGGTATTCGGCCCCTACACGTTCCAGATCCCGCGGCGCGAATTGAAGCGCGCCGGCGAGCCGCTGAAGCTTACCGACCGCGAACGCGAGATCATGGCCATCTTCGCCGAGCGCGCCGGCGAGACCATCCCCCGCCACGAGCTCGTCGGCGATGAATCGGAAGTGGGCGAGCGCACCATCGACGTGCAGATCAACCGCCTGCGCCGCAAGATCGAGCGCGACCCGTCGAACCCGGTATGGCTGCAGACCGTGCGCGGGGTGGGGTATCGACTGAGCGTGGAGTAGGGCTGGTTAAGGCGATTTCTGGAGGTGTCGGCGCCCCTTCGCGCCCCCCTCTGTCCTGCCGGACATCTCCCCCGCAAGGGGGGAGATTGCCTTGGCCGCCTGCTCCGGCGCCTCTCCTGCAACGCTGACGATTGGCGAAGCCATCCGCGACGGCCAATCTCCCCCCTCGTGGGGGAGATGTCCGGCAGGACAGAGGGGGGCGCGAAGGGGCGCCGTTTCCACGCCGCCGTGCCGGGGCATGTCCATGTGGTTTGCACCCGGAAGGAACCCCCTCCAGCCACGCAAAATACATCCTTCCCGACCGCCGGGGCGGTCGGGGCATACCCGCGAGCGGCGGGAAGAACGCCGGTCAGGCCGCCGATGTCCGGTGGCGCGCGAACCACAACTCCAGGCCCGCGAGCACGGCGACGATCAACCCGGCGATCACATGCGCCCAGACGGCGGCGGTGATCACGGCGAAGCCGAGGATCCAGGGCGAGATGATCGCCCAGATGCCGAGGACGAGGTTTGCCCATTCCTCCCACTCGGCGAACGAGACCAGGGCTCCGATGGCGACCAGCCCGATGAGGGCACCGGCCACCCAGGCGTTCCAGGCGGCCACCGTTTCGGCCGTGTAACCCAGCATCCAGGGCGTGAGCATCAGGCCGATGCCGACGACGAGGTTGACCACGTCGAGGGCGGTTTCCTGGGTACCACGTGTAACGTCGTTTGCCATGACGACTGCTCCTTTCATTCAACAGGCAACGGGGCCCGCGCTGCTTGCGCCTGCTCGGTCTTCGGCAGGGTCGCAGACGGCGCGTGGGCGTTGTCGCAGGTCTTGGCGATGTCGTAGGGAGGCCAGTTGTCGACGGTCTGCGAACGGGGTTGGATTTTCCGGCAGACCGGGTATCCGGTCAAAGCCGATGCTTGACCGGTAGAGAGAGAAGAAAGGTCGAACGTCCTCATAGCCATATCCTCGTTCGAGCAACATGGTACGAGGGCGCCAAAGAGCTGGCGCCCCTTGACGGTGTCGGCCCCATTCTCGGCGACCGACACAGAAAATTTGGGTGCGAACGTCGCAAGTTTCAAGGACGAGGCTTTCAAGGACGAAGCGGGCCGTTTCCGCCCGCAGGCGGAAACGGCCCTGCACGTGCGGGCTTTTTATGCCGGCAAGAACGACGATGCGCGTGCCGAAGCGGTCGCTTGCCATGCCCCAGCCGAAATTGCCGAGGGCCATCACCAGGACATTGAGGGTCATGGCACTCGATATGGCGGCGCGCGACCAGCCGGTCTCGGTCGACATCGGGTCGAGGAAAACCGCCAGCAAGAACATCGCCCCGATGGCGACGCAGGTCATCAGCGCGCCCGCGCCGACGATCACCCAACGATAAGGAATAGACATGTCCGATTGTCCCCTTGGTCTTCACAATCATCGTTCGGACACCACTTAGTGGTGCGATCCTGACAGATGGTACCCATCTGTTTGGGTCGGACCACTTGCGGTATGCCGTGCAGCGTCGCTTGCGGCCACAGGACGATAGGCCGGTGCCGATCCGACATTTTTTTCAGGCTACGCCTATGGCTGGATAGGGTTCGACCTCCGTGACGCTGCCGGAAAACGCGGCTAGACTGCCGGACGCAGGCGACGTCCCGCTTTACGCGGGCCGCCGCGGCGGGGTAATGCGCCAGTGCGAGCGTTGCCGGTTTCTCAAGGAGCTCCGGCATCCGCAGCACGCGGAAGAGTGAATGGCAAGATACGATCTATCCTGGGGCGAGAGAGACGACCTGCTGGCGCGCGTGGTGCGCGGGCTGCATGCGGCGCGCAAACTGTGGCGGCGGGCGGGGCGGGGCGTGTCGCGCTACCTGCCGAAGCGGCTTTACGCGCGCTCGCTCATCATCGTCATCGCGCCGATGATCCTGCTTCAATCGGTGATCGCCTTCGTCTTCATGGAGCGCCACTGGCAGACGGTGACGCAGCGCCTCTCCCAGGCCGTCACGCGCGACATCGCCGCCGTCATCGACGTCATCGAGACCTATGAGGATGCGCCGGAGGGGGGCGGAGAGGGAGAGGGAGGAGAACAGGACGTAGATTATTCCGAGGTCATCCGCATTGCCCAGGAGCGGCTGGGGCTGCAGATCAGCATCGAGCCGCCGGACCCCCTGCCCCCGCCGGGGCCGAAACCCTTCTTCTCCATCCTCGACCGGGCGCTCAGCGAGGAGATCACGGGCCTGATCAACCGGCCGTTCTGGCTGGATACCGTGGGCAACTCCAACATCATCGAGATCCGCATCCAGCTCGAAGGCAAGGTGCTGCGCGTCTTTGCCCGGCGCAGCCAGGCCTATGCCTCCAATACGTCCATTTTCCTCTTGTGGATGGTGGGAACCTCGCTTGTGCTGCTCACCATCGCCGTCGCCTTCCTGCGCAACCAGATCCGGCCCATCCTGCAATTGGCCGAGGCTGCCGACAGCTTCGGCAAGGGGCGCCCGACGCCGAGCGGCTTCCACCCGCGCGGGGCCGAGGAGGTGCGCCGCGCCGGCTCCGCCTTCCTGTTGATGCGCGAGCGCATCGAGCGCCAGATCGAGCAGCGCACCGCCATGCTGACCGGGGTAAGCCACGACCTCAGAACCATCCTCACCCGCTTCAAGCTGCAGCTTGCGCTGGCCAAGTCGAAGGCGGATATCCATGCGCTGGACCAGGACATCGAGGACATGCGCCTGATGCTCGAAGGCTATCTCGCCTTCGCCCGCGGCGAGGCCGCCGAGGACCCGGGCAAGTTCGACCTCGCCGCCTTTTTCGACAAGATGCGGGAAGAGGCGCGGCTGATGGATTGCGGGTTCAAGGCCTCGCTGTCGGGCAAGCGCGAAGTGCTGGTACGCCCCAACGCGTTTTCGCGGCTGTTGACCAATGTGATCAGCAACGGCTTCCGCTATGCCTCCACCATCTCCGTCGATGCCGTGCACGGCAACGGGAGCCTTGTCATCACCATCGACGACGACGGCCCCGGCATCCCGGCAGAAAAACGCGAGGACGTCTTCAAACCCTTCGTGCGGCTGGACGCGGCGCGCAACCAGGACGAAAGCGGCACCGGGCTCGGCCTGTCGATCGCCCGCGACATCGCACGCGGCCACGGCGGCGATATCACGCTCGAAGACAGCCCGCTGGGGGGCTTGAGGGTGATTGTCCGGGTGCCGGCTTAGGGAAAACGGGAGACCGGACCATGCTCGAAGCGACCTGTCATTGCGGCGCGGTAAAGATTCGAGTGTCGGTAGAGCCTGCCTGGCTAAACGAATGCAATTGCTCGATTTGCCGGCGGCTGGGGACGCTTTGGTCCTACTACCACCCGAGCAAGGTCACCTTCGTGAAGGGCGCGGGCACGACGGTCGCCTATCTCTGGGGCGACCGCGGGCTGGAATTCCACCACTGCCCGACCTGCGGATGCACGACGCATTGGGAGCCGGTGCGGAAGGAAGGGGCGGAGCGCATGGCGGTCAACGCGCGGCTGATGGACCCGGAGAGGATCGCCGGCATCAGGGTGCGGCACTTCGACGGGGCTGAGAGCTGGAAATATCTGGATTGAAGGATGCCTTTGCTCCTTGCGGGCAGGACTATCGCATGTGGGTTCTGAGTCCTTGATAGAACCCTCACCCCTCACCCCTCACCTCAAGGGGGACGAAGCCGTGCTCGGCCTGCCTCCTCCCCCTTGAGGGGAGGGATTGAGAGTGGGGGTTCCGGCGAAGCCGGCAAAAAGGAAAAACTCAATGCAGCCGGCTGCCGTTGGGCACCTGCTTGTCCACCGCGGCAAGCACCACCGCGCCTGCCTCGTCGGCGAAGCCCAGCGTGAGCACCTCGGACATGAACTTGCCGATCTGGCGCGGGGGGAAGTTGACGACCGCCATGACCTGGCGGCCGACGAGGTCTTGCGGCGTATAGTGTACGGTGATCTGGGCGGAGGATCTTTTTATGCCGATCTCAGGGCCGAAATCGATCTTCAGCTTGAACGCGGGCTTGCGCGCCTCCGGATAGGGCTCGGCCTCGACGACGGTGCCGACACGGATGTCTACCTTGAGGAAATCGCCGAAGCCGATTTCCGGTGCCTTCCCGCCGTTCATTGCGCTCACGCCGTGCCGAAGGTCTCGAACAGAACGCTGTGGAGCGCGTCCTGCGCCGAGGTGCCGGACCAGATGACGTACTGGAAGGCCTGGTAGTAGCATTCGCAGGCTTCGAGCGCGCTGTTGAGCATCACCTCCACCTGCAGCCCCGTCGGCTCCACGCCGCCGGCCAGCACCAGCGACTGACGGAACATGATGACGCCCTCGCGCTCCCAAAGGTCGAAGTGGCCGAACAGCATCTGCTCGTTGATGAGCGAGAGGAGCCGCATCACCTCGAGCGCGCGGCCTTCCGGCACCTTGAGGTCGAAAGCGCAGGCAACGTGCAGCGCCTCGAACTCCTCCATCCAGGAGAAGGAGACCTGGTAGTCCGTCCACGTGCCGGCGACCGAGATGGCAATCTCGTCGTCGCCGTTGCGCTCGAAGCTCCAGTCGTTCGTGTGGGCGACATGCTCGATGACATCAACCGGATGGGCGTCACGCGCCATGTCGAGTTCAAGAAGGCTCATAAATCTGCTTTCCCGTTTTTGAAGGCGCTGCGCGCCCCGCCATCTGGCACATGCGGTTTTGAAGCACGCGACCGACGCAATTCGATACTGAGCGGAGCGAGAGAGAAACGAGAGACTTAAAGAACGGGCCCGCCCCAGCCCGGCACATGACTGTTTCGAATCATGTAGCAAATTCAGTCTATTGATGAGAGAAGCCGTGGCCAGTCCTTTTTTCGAATAGACAATCGACGGTGTGGATAGTTCGCTCCGCGACGCGATTGCCCACGGCTTCTAAGCGACTCTCGCGCCAGCATTTTTTGCAATTGCACACAGGCTGGCGACGGCAACAAATTATTTTTTGGATCGCCCGCCGGAGGCCGGTTTCCCACCTCCTTCGCCGGCAGGAAGTTGGGCCTCCAACGCCTCGATTCGTGCTTGAAGGGCAGCGTTCTCCTCGCGCGCCTTGATCGCCATCTCGCGCACCACCTCGAAATCCTCGCGCTGGACGAGGTCCATGGAGTGGAGCATGCGCTCGGCCTGGGTGCGGAAGAGCGTCTCGAACTCGCGGCGGACGCCTTGCGCGGCGCCGGCCGCGTCGGTCATCATCTTGGCGAATTCATCGAGGATGCGGTTCGTGCCGTTGGTCATGTCGTCGCCTCTCCTGATCCCATGATTTGAGGTAGGGCCGGGCGGCGGCGAATGCAAGCGGAGAGAAGGGAGTGGTGGGGAGTGAATTGTGAATAGTGAATAGCGAGTAGTGAGTGGTGAATAGAAGCCGGCGGGAGGCGCTCGCAGCCTGTTCCCGAACTCCCATTCACTATTCACTACTCACTATTCACCATCCGAATTCACCACCCGACGCTTGACCGCGCGCCGGGCCTTACGCATACCGGATGCCGACCGACCGCCGGCGGCGCGAAACAGGAGGCACGATTGAACGACTATCTTCTCCTGCCGCTGGCCGCACTCCCCTTCCCGCAGATCGACCCGGTGATCTTCCAGATCGGGCCCTTTGCGGTGCATTGGTACGGGCTCGGCTACATCGCCGGCATCCTGTTTGCCTGGTGGTATGCCAAGCGGCTGGTGGCGACGGAGCGCCTGTGGGCGCACGACACGCCGCCCATGAAGCCGACGGACCTCGACGATTTCGTCGTCTGGGCGGCGATCGGCGTGGTGCTGGGCGGGCGGCTCGGCTACGTGCTGTTCTACGACCTGCCGCGCTACCTGGCCAATCCGCTCGACATCTTCGCCGTGTGGCAGGGCGGCATGTCGTTCCACGGCGGCATGCTGGGCACGATCCTCGCCATGGTGCTGTTCGCCCGCTCGCGCGGCATCAACGCCTGGAGCATGATCGACACCATCGCCGCCACCGCGCCCGTGGGCCTCGGCCTGGTAAGGCTGGCGAACTTCATCAATTCCGAGCTTTGGGGCCGGCCGACGGACATGCCCTGGGGCATCGTCTTCCCCGATGGCGGGCCGCTGCCGCGCCATCCGAGCCAGATCTATGAAGCGGCGCTGGAGGGGCTGGTGCTCTTCCTCGTGCTTCGCCTTTTGACCCATTCGCGGCTGAGGCTGAAGACGCCGCGCTTCGTCGGCGGCGCCTTCATCGCCGGCTACGGGTTGTCACGCATCTTCGTCGAGTTCTTCCGCGAGCCGGACGCGCATATCGGCTATCTGGCGGGCGATTGGCTGACGATGGGCATGGTGCTGTCGACGCCGATGGTGCTGGTCGGCCTCTGGGCCATGATGACGGCACGCGAGCCTGCCCTAGTGGTGCGATCCTGACAGATGGTATCATCTGTTTGGGGCAGACCACTGGCACGCCAGGAGCCATGACCGAGCTGAAGGAAAAGATCGCCCGTCTTATCGAGGCAGCGGGGCCGATGAGCATCAGCGGCTATATGGCGCTCTGCCTGTTCGACCCCGAGCACGGCTATTACACGGCACGCGAGCCCTTCGGGCGGGGCGGCGACTTCATCACCGCCCCGGAGGTGAGCCAGATGTTCGGCGAGCTTGTCGCCGTGTGGCTCTATGCGGCGTGGCAGGCCTGCGGCGCGCCCGAGGACGCAATCATCGCCGAGATCGGCCCCGGCCGCGGCACGCTGATGAAGGACATGCTGCGCGCGCTCGACCGGCTCGACCGCGGCTTTGCCGCGCGGCATGTCGCCATGATCGAGGCAAGCCCTCGGCTTGCCGCCGTGCAGAAGGAGATGCTTTCGGGGGTGCCTGCGCCAGGAGCATATGGGCGGCCGCAGTGGTACAGGCGCGTGGAAGACCTGCCGGAGGGGCCGCTTTTCATCGTCGGCAACGAGCTCTTCGACGCCCTGCCCATCCACCAGTACGTGAAAAGCGCCGCCGGCTGGCGCGAGCGGGTGGTGGGTGTCGGCGAGGACGGGGCGCTTGCCTTCATGGCCGGCGCCGGGGCTCCGGACCCGACATTGCTTCCGCCAGGAGCCGACGCCGCGCCCGAGAGCGCCGTCTTCGAGGCCGCCCCGTCGCGCGAGGCGCTGATGGAGACGATTGCCGGACGGCTGGCGGCGCAAGGCGGCGCCGGGCTTTTCATCGACTACGGCTACGAGGGGCCGGCACTGGGCGATACGTTGCAGGCGGTGCGCCGCCATGCCTATGACGATGCCCTGGCCCATCCTGGCGAGGCGGATCTGACGGCGCATGTGGATTTTGCGGCGCTTGCGAGGATTGCCGGCGGAGAGGGGCTGGGAGCGTGGCTGATGCCGCAGGGGGCGTTTCTCCTGGGATTGGGGCTCCTGGAGCGCGCCGGGCGGCTGGGCGCGGAAAGGAGCGCAGAGGAGCAGGAGCGCATCCGCGGCGAGGTCGAACGGCTGGCAGGACCGGAGGCGATGGGGACGCTGTTCAAGGTGCTTGCGGTGATGCCGAGGGGCGTTGCCGTTCCGCCGTTCGGCGGGGGTGGCTAGCGGAGTGTTCGGGTGATCGAGCTGGAGGGCTCTACACGCGCTGCACCGACCCCGGATACCGTGACAGATACGAATCGGCGGTCAGCAGCGTGATCCCCTCGACAGTCGCCTGCGCGACCAACATCCGGTCAAACGGATCCTTGTGGATTGGCGGGAGACTGCCTACGGCTGTCGCATGCTCGCTGGTGATCGGCAGTTCGAGATAGCCGTTATCGACGAGCCCGCGGCGCAGAACGCTGGAATCCACTTGGAAATCCCTGCGGCCTAGACTGCTTTTGATCGTGACCTCCCAGAGGCTTGCCGCGCTGAAGACGAGCTCGTTCGAGGCCTTCTCCAGCAATTCCCGAGCTGCCGCGGAAAGACGGTCGGGCTCGCCTGCCGCCCACAGGAGCAGTTGTGTATCCAGGAGCAGTTTCAACGCTCGTCGCCAAAAAGCTCGGCGATCTCTTCTTCGCCCATGCGGTCAAAATCGTCCGGCACCTTTATGTGGCCGGAAAGGAACCCCAACCGACGGATCTCGCCGGCGCCGGGGGCGGCCAACCCGGTCACCTTCACCAGCGGCTTCCCGGCTTTGGCGATGATGAAGGGCTCGCCACCAACAGCACGTTCGATCAGGCGCGACAGATGCGTCTTCGCTTCGTGGATGTTCACAGTGCGCATGGGTTCTACCTATAGACTTAGTCATACAAACTTAGTCTTATACTGCGCCAAGTGCAAGCCCCCGAGGAGAAGCCCATTACCCCCAGGCGATTGCACCGCCCCGCCTCGACGCGGATTGACTTGCCCCCTCCCCTGCCCCACGATCCGCCGCCGAACGAAGCAGGATCGCAAGGCGGCGCATGCTGGATATGACGAAGCCGGAACCGCTCCGGTCGCCCCTCCTCGACGGCGCACGCGCAAAGGGCGTGAAGCATGGGTTCTTCACCCGCGCCGGCGGTGTGTCGGAGGGTATCTATCGCGGCCTCAACATCGGCCTCGGCTCGAACGATTCGCGCGAGGCGGTGCTGGAGAACCGGCACCGGGTGGCGACCTGGATGGGCGTGCCGGCGGAAAACCTGTGCACGCTGCACCAGTGCCATTCGGCCGATGTGATGGTGGTCGAGGCGCCGCTGGGCAAGGTGCGGCCGAAGGCCGACGCCATGGTGACGCGGCTGCCTGGGCTGGCGATCGGCGTTTTGGCGGCCGATTGCGGGCCGGTGCTTTTCGCCGATGCCGAGGCGCGCGTCGTCGGCGCGGCGCATGCCGGCTGGAAGGGCGCCTTGACGGGCATCATGGAGAACACCGTTGCCGCCATGGAGCGCCTGGGCGCCGAGCGCGAGCGGATCATCGCCGTGCTGGGGCCGGCGATCAGCCAGGACAACTACGAGGTGGGGCCGGAATACCGGGAGCGCTTCACGGATGCCGATGCCGGGAACGCGCGCTATTTCCGTCACTCCGCGCGGCCCGGCCATGCCCTCTTCGACCTGAACCGCTATACGCTCGACCGGCTCGCGCGCGCCGGCGTGACGGCAGGGATGCTCGACCGCTGCACCTACGCGGACGAGGAGCGCTTCTATTCCTATCGCCGCGCCACCCATCGCGGCGAACCCGATTACGGACGCCAGATTTCGGCGATATGCCTGGAGGAGTTCTGATGGCGCTTCACTTCGACCGTGCCGAATTCGACGCCCGCCGCGACCGGCTGGTCATCGAGATGTCCGAGCGCAAGCTGGACGCGCTGCTGCTTTTCGCCCAGGAGAGCATGTACTGGCTGACCGGCTTCGACACCTTCGGCTTCTGCTTCTTCCAGTGCCTGGTGGTGAAGGCCGACGGCGAGATGGTGCTCATGACCCGCTCGGCCGACCTCAGGCAGGCGCGCCATACCTCCATCATCGACAATATCGTGGTGTGGAACGACCGTCACGGCGCCAATCCGGCCACCGAGCTGCGCGATCTCCTGAACAACCTCGATCTTCTGGGATGCCGCATCGGCGTCGAATACGACACGCACGGGCTGACGGCGAAGAACGGGCGGATGCTCGACGAGCAGCTGCAGACGTTCGCCAAGATCGAGGATGCCTCAGATGTGGCGGCCCGCCTCAGGCTCCTGAAGAGCCCGACCGAGACGGAGAAGGTCAAGCGCGCGGCAAAGCTCGCGGACGACGCGTTCGATGCCGCCCTTCCGCTGATCAAGCAGGGCGGCGACGAGGCGGCGATCCTGGCGGCCATGCAGGGGACGGTGCTCGCCGGCGGCGGCGACTACCCGGCCAACGAGTTCGTCATCGGCTCGGGCGCCGACGCGCTGTTGTGCCGCTACAAGGCGGGGCGCAGGAAGCTGACCAAGAACGACCAGCTCACGCTGGAGTGGGCCGGCGTCTACCATCACTATCACGCCGCCATGATGCAGACGGTGCTGACGGGCAAGGTCTCCAAGCGGCATCAGGAGCTGTTCGAGGCCGCCCGCGACGCGCTTGTGGCCTGCGAGAAGGCGATGGCGCCGGGCAACACCTTCGGCGACGTCTTCGACGCCCATGCCCGGGAGATGGAAGCGCACGGGCTGACCAAGCACCGTCTGAGCGCCTGCGGCTATTCGCTGGGCGCGCGCTTCGCGCCCTCCTGGATGGACCCGCCGATGTTCTACAGTGGAAGTCCGGAACAGATCGCGCCGAACATGACGCTCTTCGCGCATATGATCATCATGGATTCGGAATCGGGCTGCGCCATGTGCCTTGGCCGTACCTACCTGACCACGGAAGCCGAGCCGGCGCCGCTTTCTCGCCACGGGCTCGAATTGATCGTTAAGTAAGACTTTTGCGGTAGCGCGAATGGGCTTGAAGCGGGGAAGAGAAACGGAATGAGGCAGTTTGCAACGATTATCGGCCTGATGCTGCTGGCGCCGCTTTTCAGCGCCTGCGCGGGAACGGACGTCAACGGCCTCAACCCGCAGCCCGGCCGCGGGATTGCGGCGGTAGAGGCGCAAGGAGGCGATGCCGGCGCCGCGGGCTCCGCAAGCGAGGCGGGCGCGCAGGCGGCGCAGGAAGGCCAGGCGGTCGCCGCCGTCAGCACCGACGCACGCGTGCAGTTCGCCCCGGTGATCGGCGCCACCGAGGAGGCCCTGCCCCCGCTTTCCAGCCGGCTTTCCGCACGTGCCCGCCAGCGCGGCATTCCCATTGTGCAGGGCTCCGGCGCCACGCATATCGTCAAGGGCTATTTCTCCGCCATCGCCGACGGCAACGAGACCACCGTCATCTATGTCTGGGACGTGCTCGACCCTTCGGGCAACCGCCTGCACAGGATCCAGGGCCAGCAGAAGGTGCCCGGCGCCCAGGGCGACGGCTGGTCCTCGGTCACCGGCCAAACGATGGAGACGATCGCCGACAGGACCATCGACGATCTGGCGGCGTGGCTTACGCGGGGCACGGGCTGACGGCAGTTCCGGAACAAAACCCATGCACCGCGCTCACCCAGCCATCAACTGATCCAGGAGACGCAGACCACCGCGATTCCGTGGCTTCTGAACTGTTTGACACAGTCCGCGAAATGCGCGCCGCTTGTGGCAACGTCGTCTACCAGCAATCCAAAGGTGCCTTCGAGCGCGTGTCCCACGTAACTCGACCTGAAATGCATACTCTGTTTCGGATGACTGGATGAGCGACCTCCCGCCACCCTCGTGATGAGAGGCGCGCAGTATCCGATGTTCAGCTCATCGGCGACGTAGCGCGCGACCAATGAGCCGAAATTCTCCTTCTTGGAGGAACTCCCGCCTGGCACACCACAAATAAAGTCGTATGGCTTGCCGTTCGTGATTGTGGACGCGCAGGCTGCGACTTCCCGTGCGATCCCGCGTACAGTCGTTTCATCCGGTACACCTTTAAGGTTGCGCATCGCTGCAACCTGTAGTCGTTTTATGGGCGTCCTCCAGCTTCGTGGAGAAAAAAAAGAGATATCAGAGCGGCTCCGGCGCCTTATACTAGACAACAAAGTTTCATCAAGAAATAAGTAATTTGGGTTTTTATTAAGTAAATACTCTTCAGTTAAATCAACAAACCTAAGAACATCAGTAGGCCCATCTGAAACGCATATACTACTACTTCTCATGCTACCTGCCCCACCAGTGGTAAACATTGAGTTATACATTCATGTACCACAATAAAACAGAATATGTCAAACACGTACAAATTGGCGGAGAGACAACTCCTGGCTACCAGCGGCACATCGGGAGCGGAGCTATCGAGGCTGCGGCCGAGGAAGCATTCACTTCGGCGGAGGATTTTTTCCGCCGATGCTTGCAATAGCCGGCCACCCCGCTAAAAGCCGGACAGAAGTCGAGGCGCTGGCCGGGAACATTCCATGAAGCTCTTTGCGGGCAATTCCAACCGGGTTCTGGCGGAGGCCGTTGCCCGCTATCTCAACATCTCCCTTGGAAAAGCCACGGTGCGGCGCTTCGCCGACCAGGAGATCTTCGTCGAGGTGCAGGAGAACGTGCGCGGCGAGGACGTCTTCGTCCTGCAGTCCACCTCCTATCCCGCCAACGACCACCTGATGGAACTGCTGATCATGATCGACGCCTTCCGCCGCTCCTCGGCGCGGCGGATCACGGCGGTGCTTCCCTATTTCGGCTATGCGAGGCAGGACCGCCGCACCTCCGGCCGCACACCCATCTCGGCCAAGCTGGTGGCCAACCTGATCACCCGCGCCGGCGCCGACCGCGTCTTGACGCTGGACCTGCACGCCGGCCAGATCCAGGGCTTCTTCGACATCCCGACCGACAACCTCTTCGCCGTGCCGGTGATGGCGCGCGACATCAAGGCGCATTACAAGCTGGAAAACGTGATGGTGATCTCGCCGGACGTCGGCGGCGTGGTGCGCGCCCGCGCGCTCGCCAAGCGCATCGACGCGCCGCTCGCCATCGTCGACAAGCGCCGCGACCGGCCGGGCGAATCCGAGGTGATGAACGTCATCGGCGACGTGCGCGGCCGCGACTGCATGCTGATCGACGACATCGTCGATTCCGGCGGCACGCTGTGCAACGCGGCCGAGGCGCTTTTGAACAGCGGCGCCGCCAGCGTAACGGCTTACATCACCCACGGCGTGCTTTCAGGCGGCGCCGTGGCACGCATTTCGGCGTCCAAGCTGAAGGAGCTGGTCATCACCGACTCCATCCAGCCCACCTCCGCCGTCGAGGCGTCGAAGAGCGTCCGCGTCGTCACCATCGCCGACCTGATCGGCGAGGCGATCTCGCGCACGGCGACGGAAGAATCGGTGTCGAGCCTGTTCGATTGAGGGCGGCGCCCTTAGACCAGTTCATCGTTTCATGGAATCGATGAACTGGTCTAACTCATTGTTTTGCCGCAATTCCGGACGGGAAACCGGTTTCCACTTTTCCTGGAATTGCTCTAGCCGATCTTCGCCCCTCGCTCCGCCAAAAGCTCGCGCAGCACCGAACGGTGGCAGCGGGATTCGTCTTCGCAGTAGCAGCCGATCGAGAAGTCGGCGTCGCGCGAAAGCGCGGCAAGAAGGTCCAGGGTGTGCCGGGGCGCCGGCGCGTTCATCTCCACGCGGAACGCCTTGACGAAGGCCGCCCACTCGCGCTCCGTCTTCGCCGCCTGGGCCTTCGCGACCAGTTCGGCGCTGGGCGAAAGCTCCGGGTACCAGAGGTCGAACCAGTCGTCGGCGGAAAAGCGCTCCTTGCGCACGCCGCGCGGCGGGCGCCGCACGGTGCCGATCCGCGTCCCTTCCCCCGAAAGGCGTGGCGTGCCGAGACGAACGATGCGCAGGGTCATGCTTAAAGCTCCGCTTGAATGGCGGGGCGACGATAGCATATTCCGACGACGCCCCGGTACGGCCGGGGTAATCCTTGCGCATGCCCTTGCACCCGCCCCTCCCATCCGCTATAGACCCGCCGTCCGTGCAGACACCCTTGGAGGCAGCGCGGATGGAGGCCGGCCTTGCGCGATGCGCCTGGCGGCTTTCTCGTTTTCAGGGTCCGTTTACGTCCGGAAAACGCTCCGAAACTTGAAAGGAAAAGCCAATGAGCCGTCAGTCATATGAGCTGAAGGCCGAGGCGCGCGAACGGGTCGGTAAGGGGTCCGCCCGGGCAATTCGGCGCAGCGGTAAGATTCCCGCCGTCATCTACGGCGACAAGAAGCCCCCCATGACGATCGCCCTGCCCTACAAGGAAGCGTTCCTGCGCATCCATGGCGGCGGGTTCCTGACCACCATCGCCACCATCGACGTGGACGGCGAGAAGATCCAGGTCCTGCCCAAGGATTACCAGCTCGATCCCGTGCGCGGCTTTGCCGAGCACATCGACTTCCTGCGTATCGGCCGCAACACCATCGTCACCGTCAACGTGCCGGTGCACTTCACGAACGAAGAGTTGGCCCCCGGCATCAAGCGCGGCGGTGTCCTGAACGTGGTGCGCCACGAGGTGGAGTTCACCTGCCCGGCGACCGCCATCCCCGATCACATCGAGATCGACCTGACGGGGCTCGACATCGGCGATTCCGTGCACATCTCGGCGGTGAAGCTGCCCGAGGGCGTGGCGCCGACGATCACCGACCGCGACTTCACCATCGCCACGGTCGCCGCCCCGGCCGGCCTGAAGGCGGAGGAAGAGGAAGCGGCTGAAGCCGAGGCCGAAGAGGCCGAGGAAGAGGCGGAAGAGAAGGAGACGGAAGGCGAGGACAAGGGCGAGGAATAGCCCTTTCCCCTCCGTCGAGGGTAATTTCCCATGCTCCTCATTGCAGGGCTCGGCAATCCCGGCCGGCAATACGAGAACTACCGGCACAATGTCGGTTTCATGGCGGCGGATGCCATTTTTCGCCGCCATTCCTTTTCGCCCTGGTCGAAGAAGTTCAGCGCGCTGGTCTGCGAAGGCCGGCTGGGCGGCGAGAAGGTGCTGCTGATCAAGCCGCAGACCTATATGAACCTCTCCGGCCAGGCGATTGGCGAGGCGATGCGCTTTTACAAGCTCGAGCCCGCCGATCTCATCGTCCTCTACGACGAACTGGACCTGGCGCCGGCGAAGGTGCGCGTGAAGGTCGGTGGTGGCGCCGGCGGCCATAACGGCATCAGATCCATCGACGCGCATTGCGGCAAGGACTATCGCCGCGTGAGGATCGGCATCGGCCATCCGGGCGACAAGGCGCGTGTCACCGGCCATGTGCTGGGCGATTTCGCCAAGGCCGACCGGGACTGGCTGGAGCCGCTTCTGGAAGCGATCGCCGACAACGCCGAGATGCTGGTGAAGGGTGACGATTCCGGCTTCATGAACAAGGTGAGCCTGGCCGTCAAAGGCAAGGCGGAGCCGGCCGGCAATGAGCGGAAACCGGCCGCCAAGGGGCAGAGCCATATCCGCCAGGCACGGCCGCAAAAGCCGTCCGCGCCCTTGCCCGAGACCGGGCCTATGGCAGCCATGCTGAAGAAGCTCTTCGGGGAGAAGAAGTAGCGCCGGTTCAGCACCTGGCCACGGCCGGGCGATGCTTCCAGGGCTTGACGATGGCCGCTCCCTTCGCCCATAGCCCTGCCAACATTCTTTGAACAGCCTTCACCTTACAGGACAAAGCACAAGATGGGTTTCAAATGCGGCATCGTCGGCCTGCCCAATGTCGGCAAGTCGACGCTCTTCAACGCGCTGACGAAAACGGCTGCGGCACAGGCCGCGAACTACCCCTTCTGCACCATCGAGCCTAACACGGGCGAGGTGGCCGTGCCCGATCCGCGGCTGAAGAAGATTGCCGCGATCGCCCAATCGAAGGCGGTCGTGCCGACGCGCATTTCCTTTGTCGACATCGCAGGCCTCGTGCGCGGCGCTTCCAAGGGCGAAGGGCTGGGCAACCAGTTCCTGGCCAACATCCGCGAGGTGGACGCCATCGTGCATGTGCTGCGCTGCTTCGAGGATGACGACATCGCCCACGTCGAAGGCCGCATCGACCCGATGGCCGACGCCGAGACGGTGGAGACGGAGCTGATGCTGGCCGACCTCGAAAGCCTGGAGCGGCGCATCGTGCAGACGCGCAAGCGCGCCACCGGCAAGGACAAGGAGGCGATCGCCGTCCTGCCGATGATGGAGAAGGCGCTGGCGCTGCTGCAGGACGGCAAGCCGGTGCGCCTGCTTCTGCCGGAGCTTGCGGCCGAGGACCTGCAAATCCTGCGCTCGCTCAACCTATTGACATCGAAGCCGGTGCTTTACGTCTGCAACGTCGCCGAGAGCAATGCGGCGGGCGGCAACGCGCACAGCGCGGCGGTGGAAAAGATGGCCGAGGCGCAAGGGGCGAAATCCGTGGTGATCTCGGCGGCCATCGAGGCGGAGGTGGCGCAGCTTCCGGACGAGGAGGCGGCGGAGTATCTGGACGCCATGGGGCTCGAGGAACCCGGTCTCGACCGGCTGATCCGCGCCGGCTACGAACTGCTGGACCTCATCACCTTCTTCACCGTCGGCCCCAAGGAGGCGCGCGCCTGGACCGTGCAGAAGGGCGCCAAGGCGCCGCAGGCGGCGGGCGAAATCCATACGGACTTCGAGCGCGGCTTCATCCGCGCCCAGACCATCGCCTATGACGACTTCGTGCGGCTGGGCGGCGAGACGGCGGCGCGCGAGGCCGGCAAGGCGCGCGACGAAGGCAAGGAATACGTGGTGGCGGACGGCGACGTGATGCTGTTCAAGTTCAATGTGTGACTTGTGCCGGCAGGCCTTGCATTGACCGCCTGGTGAACGGAGCCTTTCAGGGTCGATTATCGAGGCCGCTGGTCCTTGTATCTGGAAGGAAGATGCGATGAGCGGGAAGCGCTGGGCCTACGAGGACTTTTACGAGGGCTGCGTCATCGCCCTTCCCGAGAAGCGCGTCGGCAAGGAGGAGATTGTCGCGTTCGCCTCCGAGTTCGACGCCCAGCCCATGCACCTCGACGAGGAAGCGGGCGAGGCGAGCCTGCTCGGCGGGCTTGCGGCTTCGGGCTGGCACACCTGCTCGATATTCATGCGCATGATGTGCGAGGCCTTCCTGCTCGATTCCACCTCGCAAGGCTCGCCCGGCATCACCGACATGCGCTGGCAGCGCCCGGTGCTGGCCGGCGACCGGCTTTCGGGCGCCTCGACGGCGCTTTCCCGGCGGCTTCTGAAGTCGCGGCCCGGTCTCGGCCTCGTCACCTTCCGGCACGAAGTGAAGAACCAGAATGGCGAGAGGGTGATCCTGTGCGAGAACCCGATCCTGTTCCGCCTTCGCGAGAAAGGTGCGGCATGAGCCTTGAGGCCTACCTGCGGCTCGGCGAGACGGTCACGCTCGGCAGCCACACCTTCACGGCGGACGAGATCAAGCGTTTCGCCGAAAAGTACGACCCGCAGCCCTTTCATCTGGACGAGAAGGCGGCGGAGGAAAGCGTGTTCGGCCGGCTGTGCGCGTCGGGCTGGCATACCTGCGCCATGTGGATGAAGTACAATCTGCAAAACGCGCGGACCGACGACGGCGCCTGGCGGGAGCCGGGGCCGCGGCCGGAATTCGGGCCCTCGCCGGGGTTTTCCAACTTGAAATGGCTGAAGCCGGTCTATGCCGGGGATACGATCACCTTCACGCGCACCGCGGTGTCGCACCGGGCGTTGGCCTCGCGGCCTGGGTGGCGGCTTTTGTCATTGAAGGCGGGGGCGTTCAACGGCGACGGGCAGGCGGTGCTGGAGTTTGATAATGCGGTGCTTTTGAGGGTTGGGTAGGCGAATTCAGCGAGGAATGCCGGCGCCTCCAAGGCACCCGATAGACAGCCTCAATCCCCCTCGAACGCGATGAGCGTGCGCACGTCCACGCCCAGCCCTTCCAGCCTGGCGCGGCCGCCGAGGTCCGGCAGGTCGATGACGAAGCAGGCGGCGACGATATCGGCGCCCATCTGGCGCAGAAGCCGGACGGCGCCTTCGGCCGTGCCGCCGGTGGCGATGAGGTCGTCGACGAGGATGACCTTCTCGCCCGGCTCCACCGCGTCGACGTGCATCTCCATCTCGTCGAGCCCGTATTCCAGGCTGTAGGCGACGCGCACCGTCTCGTGCGGCAGCTTCCCCTTCTTGCGGATGGGGACGAAGCCGGAGGAGAGCTGGTGGGCGATAGCGCCGCCGAGGATGAAGCCGCGCGCCTCGATGCCGGCGATCTTGTCGATCTTGGAGCCGGCATAGGGGTGGACGAGCTCGTCCACGGCGCGGCGGAAGGCGCGCGCGTTGCCCAGAAGCGTGGTGATGTCGCGGAAGAGAATCCCCGGCTTCGGATAGTCGGGAATGGTGCGAATGGCTGAAAGTAGCGTGTCTTCGAGGGAAGGTTTCATCGGCAGCCCCGGCCCGTTGCAGCCCCTTTTGCCCTTTTGCGCGCCAAAAGAAAAGGGCGCCCGGCGGCGCCCCTGGCTTTTTGCCGCGGCCTTAGACCGGTTCATCGTTTCATGGAATCGATGAACCGGTCTAAGTCGTTGTTTTGTCGCAATTCCGGACGGAAAACCGGTTTCCACTTTTCCTGGAATTGCTCTAGTGAACTTCGGCCCACACCTTGCGCTTGGTGAGGTAGACGAGGCCGCCGAAGAGGACCAGGAAGACCATCACGGTGAAGCCGGTTTCCTTGCGCGCCTCCATGTGCGGCTCGGCGGCCCACATCATGAAGGCGGCGATGTCGCGGGCGTACTGGTCGACCGTCTCCGGGCTGCCGTCCTCGTAGGTCACCATGCCGTCCGAGAGCGGCGGCGCCATGGAGAGCGAAACGGCGTTCAAGAAATAGGGATTGTAGTAGGTGCCCTCGGGCACCTCGTGGCCTTCCGCGTCTTCCTCATAGCCGGTCAGGAGCGCGTGGATGTAGTCCGGACCGCCCTCGGCGTATTGGGTGAAGATGTCGAAGACGAAGGTGGGAAAGCCGCGCTCCACGGCGCGCGCCTTGGCGAGAAGCGAGAAGTCCGGCGGCGCGGCACCATTGTTGGAGGCGGCCGCCTGCTGCGGATTGGCGAAGGGCGCGGGGAAATGGTCGGACGGCGTGGCGGGACGGGTGAACATGTCGCCGTTCTCGTCCGGACCGTCTTCGACCTCGTATTCGGCGGCGATGGCGCGAACCTGCTCTTCCGTGTAGCCGAGATCCTCCAGGTTGCGGAAGGCGACCAGGTCGAGCGAATGACAGGAGGAGCAGACCTCGCGGTAGATCTTCAAGCCGCGCTGCAACTGGCCCTTGTCGTAGGCGCCGAAGGGGCCGTCGAAGCTCCATTCGAGCTGCGGCGGCTTCTTCAGCGGGTATTCCGCCGCATCCGCGGGGGTGGCCATGGCAATGCCGAGGCCGAGCGCAGCCAGCCCGTTTAGAAACGTCTTCATTTCCAAGATCCTCTTGCGCATACGCTCGCTCATGCCTCGCCGGCGGTCTGGGCGGCCGGGGTCCCGGGCTTGTTCTTCTCCAGCACCGCCTCGGTGATCGAGTTCGGCGGCCGGCGCGGCGTCTCGACGAGGCCGAGGACCGGCATGACGACGACGAAGAACGCGAAATAATAGAGCGTGGCGGCCTGCGCCATGGCCACATAGGTGCCCTCCGCCGGCCTCGAGCCGAGCCAGCCGAGGAAGATGGCATCGGCCACGAAAAGCCAGAAGAACAGCTTGTACCACGGCCGGTAGACCGCCGAGCGCACCTTCGAGGTATCGAGCCAGGGCACCACGAACAGGACAGCGATGGCGCCGAACATGGCGAGCACCCCGCCCAGCTTGGAATCGATCGGCCCGATGTTGAAGGTGATGGCGCGCAGGATCGCGTAGAAGGGCAGGAAGTACCACTCGGGCACGATGTGCGCCGGCGTCTTGAGCGGGTTGGCCTCGATGTAGTTGTCGGGGTGGCCGAGATAGTTGGGGATGTAGAAGACGAAATAGGCGAACACCAGGAAGAACACGACCATGGCAAAGCCGTCCTTGATGGTCGCGTAGGGCGTGAAGGCCACCGTGTCGGTCTTCTGCTTCACCTCGATGCCGGTCGGGTTGGACTGCCCGGTCACATGCAGCGCCCAGATGTGCAGGACGACGACGCCGGCGATCATGAAGGGCAAGAGATAGTGCAGCGAGAAGAAGCGGTTGAGGGTGGGATTGTCGACGGCGAAACCGCCGAGCAGAAGCTGCTGGATCCAGTCGCCGACGAGCGGGATCGCCGTGAAGAAGCCGGTGATGACGGTGGCGCCCCAGAAGCTCATCTGCCCCCACGGCAAAACGTAGCCCATGAAGGCGGTGGCCATCATGAGGAGGTAGATGATGCAGCCGAGGATCCACAGAAGCTCGCGCGGCGCCTTGTAGGAGCCGTAGTAGAGACCGCGGAAGATGTGCACGTAGACGGCGATGAAGAAGAACGAGGCGCCGTTCGAGTGCAGGTAGCGCAGAAGCCAGCCGGAATTGACGTCGCGCATGATCTTTTCGACGGAGTTGAAGGCGATCTCCGTGTTCGAGGCGTAATGCATGGCGAGCACGATGCCGGTGAGGATCTGCACCGCCAGCATGAGGGTGAGGATGCCGCCGAAGGTGTAGGCGTAATTCAGGTTGCGCGGCACCGGATAGGCGACGAAGGAATCGTAGACGAGGCGCGGCAGCGGAAGGCGCGCATCCATCCAGCGCCCGAAGCCCGTCTTGGGGGTGTAGGTAGAATGTCCACCGCTCATCTTGAAATACGCTCCCTTGCCTACCCGATCTGAACGACCGTGTCGGAGATGAATTCGAATGCCGGGACGGCCATGTTTTCCGGCGCGGGCCCTTTGCGGACGCGCCCTGCCGTGTCGTAATGCGAGCCGTGACAGGGGCAGAACCAGCCGCCGAAATCGCCCTGCTGACCGAGCGGCACGCAGCCCAGATGCGTGCAGATGCCGATCATGACCAGCCAGTTCTCCTTGCCCTCGCCGGCCGAGCGATCGATGTCGGTGGCCGGCGCGTCGGCCGGCAGGTTGTCGTTGCGGGCGATGGGATCCTTGAGGTCGTCGAGAGGCACCTGGCGGGCCGCCTCGATCTCCTCATCGGTGCGGTTGCGGATGAAGACGGGCTGCCCGCGCCACTTCACCGTCAACGACATGCCGGGCTCAACGCCCGAAACATCGACCTGGATGGAGGCCAGCGCCCTGGTCGAGGCGTCGGGGCGCATCTGGTCGATGAACGGCCAAATGGCGCCGGCCGCGCCCACGGCGCCGGCCACGCCGGTTGCCACGTAGAGAAAGTCGCGACGGGTGTGTTCGGTCGAATCAGTAGCGCTCACGGGGCTGCGGTCCTTTCACCTAATGCCTGCCGGGAAGAAGCGTATGTCGACACGCGCCTGCCCCTCGGATTCGCCACGACGGGCCGGCCGTTCCCCCGGCAATTGGCGATGGTTTCTATGCTCGACGGTCAGACTTGTCCAGACGCCGGAGAGCCGCAGGGCAGATTGTCGCGGGGATAACAACCGTCGGCCGCTACCGCGCGCCGAGCCGCGCCAGGACGGCGCGCGGGATGGCCAGGTGGCGCACCACCTCGTCGTGCCGTTTCAGCCCGCATATCTCGCGCTGGATGAAATAGGCATAGACGGCATCCGCCGCCTCGCGCAGCAGGTGCGCGCGTTCCGCACCCTTGCCGTCGTGCGCGGCAAGCCGGACAAGGCTCTCCTCGGCGCGCCGGCCAGCGCGGCCAAGCGCGGCCGCCATCTCTTCGGCAAGCTCGTAGTCGAGCGCACCGATGCCGGTGTTGGGTGCGCGGGAGGGGCTTGATGAGGCAGGGGGTCGCGGCATGAAACGCTCCTGATGCTTGCCGTCTGTTTCCGCCTCAACAGCGAGGGAAAACCGGTTCCCATTTTTCCTGGAATTGCTCTATTGTGCCCGTCCTGGCGTATGTCATCAACCGCGAGAGTTGGGCCGGGCCGGGGGTCCTGGAGACCACGGATATCCATGCCAGCGAGCGATTCGTCACCGAATGGCTGGAGTGACGGCGGGTGCAGCAGAAAGGAACTTCCCGATGACGCTTCTGGAGCTTTCGGCCTTCAGCCTTGTCGCAGCCCTTCTGGTGATCTCGCCCGGTCCCAACGGTGTGCTGATCGCCAAGACCGTGCCGACCTCCGGCAAGGCGGCGGGCTTTGCCAACATCGCCGGCTTCTTCGCCGCCTTCTACCTGCACGGCGCGCTGTCGATCCTCGGCATCTCCATCATCCTCGTGCAGTCGGCGCAGGCCTTCTTCCTCGTCAAGATGCTGGGCGCGGCCTATCTGTGCTTCATCGGCGTCAAGGCGCTGTGGCAGGCCTGGAAGGGCGTGACCGCGCCGGCCCATGTGCCGCCGGCCAGACGCAGGCGCACCCTGGCGCGTGCCGTCGCAGAAGGCTTCCTCACCAACGCGCTGAACCCGAAGGTGTCGATGTTCTACCTTGCTGCCTTCCCGCAGTTCATCCCCGCCAGCGCCGACGGCGTGAAGTGGGCATTCCTGCTGGTGGCGATCCACTCGCTCATCAACATCGTCTGGTTCTCCACCCTGGTGCTGCTCTTCTCGACGCTCAAGGGGCTTGGCGGAAGGGCTTGGGTGCAGCGGTGGGTGAAGGCAGCGACGGGAGCGGTATTCGTCGCTTTCGGGCTGAAGCTGGCGACGTTGAGGCCCTAGAACGGTTCATCGTTTCATGGAATCGATGAACTGTTCCAACCCGTTGTTTTGTCGCAATTCCGGACTGAAAACCGGCTTCCACTTTTCCTGTAATTGCCCTAAGCCGCGTTGCGCCGCTCCAGCCGTTCGCGCATGCCCTGCGGGTCGGCGAAGATGAGATCGATCAGCGTCTTCGCCGTTGCGTCGGGCTCTGTGCGCCGTTGCTCCCAATTGCGGAGCGTGGCGAGTGGGATGCCGAGTAGATGGGCGAAATCGGCCTGATTCATTCCAAGCAGAGCGCGCACGAAATTTAGCTTCGCGGGCGCGTCGAGCGGGCGTGTATTGCTCTCGTCCCACTCGGGGTTGTCGTCCCAATCTTCATCGACCATGTTTCCTGACCTCCCGGTCATTGGCTTTTCTTACGGAGATAATTCGAAAGACCGCGTCGCGTATCGTGAAGGCGCAAACGTGAAGCCTGTCTCCCACATATCCGTACGACACATACCGGTCTTCGCCATATTCTCGCCTGTCATCCAAGAAGATTGCCACCTGGTTTCGGATGACTTCGCGGCCAAGGGCGAGTGAAAGCCCGCGTTCCCGACGATTCTTCTCGTCCTTTTCCGGATCGAACGCTATCTCCACCTACTTGGGACTATACGCTTCTAGCGTACCATCCGCAAGCCTCCTCATGGCCACTTCACCACTGGCGGCATGCTGGAGAGGATGGCGTCGACGTTGCCGCCGGTCTTCAGGCCGAAGATGGTGCCGCGGTCGTAGAGGAGGTTGAACTCGACGTAGCGGCCGCGGCGCACGAGCTGTTCCTCGCGGTCGGCTTCGGTCCAGTTGGTGTCGAAGTTCTGGCGCACCAGATAGGGGTAGATGACGAGGAAGGCGCGGCCGAGATCCTGGGTGAAGGCGAAGTCGGCGTCCCAGCCGCCCTTTTCCTCGGGGCTCTTCAGCCAGTCGTAGAAGATGCCGCCGATGCCGCGCGGCTCGTCGCGGTGCGGAAGATGGAAATATTCCTCGCACCAGCGCTTGAAGCGGTCGTAGTCGGCGATCTGGCCGTGCCGGTCGCAGACGAAGCGCATCGCCTTGTGGAAAGCGATCGCGTCGGGATCCTCCTGGGTGCGGCGGCGGTCGAGCACCGGGGTGAGGTCGGCGCCGCCGCCGAACCATTGGCGCGTCGTCACCACCATGCGCGTGTTCATGTGCACGGCCGGCACGTTGGGGTTCTGCGGGTGGGCGATGAGCGAGATGCCGGAGGCCCAGAAGCGCGGATCCTCCTCGGCGCCGGGAATCTGCTGGCGGAATTCGGGCGAGAATTCGCCGTGGACCGTGGAGGTGTGCACGCCCACCTTCTCGAACACGCGGCCGTGCATGAGCGCCATCACGCCGCCGCCGCCCGCGCCCTCCTCGCGCTGCCAGGGCGTGCGCTCGAAGCGGCCGGGTGCGCGGGTCGAGAGCGGGCCGGTGAGCGCATCCTCGAGTTCCTCGAACGCGGCGCAGAGGCGGTTGCGCAGGGTCTCGAACCAGGCCTTCGCCGCCGCCTTCTTGTCCTCGATATCCTCGGGCAGTCCGGCCGGTATATCGGGTCTTTCCATGATCGCTCCTCCGGCGTCCGGCGCCGCGCGTGGCGGACAAAGGACTCGCATTTTTCTCTCGCGATCCCTAATCTCCTCGTCCAACGGGTCAAGGAGTTCTTTCGTGCGTGTGCCCGCCAAGCCTCCGCTCGAGGGCCTGAAACATGCCCTCGACAAGAAGCGCGCCAACGGCCATCGCCTGCCGCGCGACGGCTTCCTGCGCGAGACCTTCTCGCTGCCGCGCGCCGAGGCCCGCGCCAAGGCGCGCGAATGGCTGGAACGCTGGCCCAAGCAGGCCTACTGGACCGAGATCGAAAGCTGGTGCGAGCGCCCCGGCGACGTGATCGAATTCACCATGCGCCGGCTGCCGAGCGCTGATTAGTTTTACAGTTGCCCCCTTCCTCCTCTTGACCTCAACTTAAGTTGAGGGTGTAGCCGGCCCTCCTTCGAATGCCGTGAAGGAGAAGCCGCGCATGCAGAACAACCGCAGCCCCGCCCTACCCCACCTGCCTGCGCGCCTCGCCGCAGGCCATGGCGACGGCGACCGCGAGGTTGAGGCTGCGCGCCTTCTCGCGCATGGGAATGACGAGCCGGTGATCGGCCGCCTCGTGCACCGCCTCCGGCACGCCCGACGATTCGCACCCGAAAAGGAGGATGTCGCCGCCGCGGAAGCAGAAGGCCGTGTAGGGCACGGCGGCAGCGGTGGTGAACAGGATGAGCCGGCGCTCCTCCTCTCGACGCCAGTGGTCGAAGGTTTCCCAGGAGGTATGGCGGTTGAGGGAGGCCATCTCCAGATAGTCCATGCCCGCCCGTTTCAGCGCCCGGCTCGACAGGTCGAAGCCGGCCGGCTCGATCAGGTCCACCGTCAGGCCCAGGCATGCAGCGATGCGCAGGACGGCGCCGGTGTTGCCGGGGATGTCCGGCTGGAAAAGGGCAATGCGGATATCGTTTCCGTTCATAGCATGACCAATTGTAGCCTTCGGGCCACAGTGGCCCGTGAAGGTGACTATACGGCGACGAGGCCTCTGGCCATCCCCGGCCTCTTCGGATATAAGGCCGCCGCAACCGACGTAAACTGCTGGAGACAGACATGGATAACCGGATGTTCGTTTCCATCGTCCGTGAACGCCCCTTGCCCGGGGCCGGGCTCACGGCCTGACGGCGGTTTTCGTTCCGAAGCTTACTTCTCCCCTGTAGAACACGCACGAGCGAATCCGCCGGAACCTTTTCCGGAATTCCGCAAGGATTCGCTCCATGTCTGCAAAATTTCCCAAGGGGCGCAAAGCGCCCGAAACAGCCATCGCCCCCGCCGCGACCGCACTGCCGCCGGACGTTGCAGGCAGGGTTCCTGCCAAGACCCTGTCAGGAGCCTTCTCCGCCGCCCTTGGCGCAAAGGCGCAAAGGGCGCATTCGGGATCAAAGGCGCCGCTGGAGAAAGGCGCCGACCCGAGGCAGCTCGCCGGCAAGGCGGGCGCTCGACCGATCAAGAATTCAAAGCCCGGCGCACCGACCGTGCCGCGCAAGGGGCACCGCTGAGTGCCTGACGACGCTATCGAGGATTAAGACGATGCTGAGCTGGTTCGAAAGACGCCTTCCCCCCTTTCCGGCCGATGAGCCGGAGGAGCCGCCGAAGACGCTGATCGCCTTCTGCCTGCATTTCATCAAGGGCGCCTGGGGGTATCTGACGCTCCTGGCGATCCTGACGGCGACGATCGCGATTACCGAGGTCTGGATGTTCTCCTTCCTCGGCAACATCGTCGACTGGCTGGCGGACCGGAACCGGGAGACATTCCTAGAGGAGGAGGGCTGGAAGCTGGCGGGTATGGCCTTCGTCATCCTGGTGTTCCTGCCCCTGACGGTGGTCCTCCACTCGTTGACCAACCATCAGGTGCTGCTCGGCAACTTCCCCATGCGCATCCGCTGGCAGGTGCACCGCTATCTGCTCAAGCAGTCCATGACCTTCTACCAGGACGAGTTTGCCGGGCGCATCGCCACAAAGCTGATGCAGACGGCGCTCGCCGTGCGCGAATGCGTCATCAAGCTGATCGACGTGTTGAACTATGTGACGGTGTATTTCGCCGGCATGCTGTTCATCGTGGCATCCGCCGACCTGCGGCTGGCGGCCCCGCTCGCAGTCTGGCTCGTCGGCTACATCGTGCTCCTGCGCAACTTCGTGCCGCGGCTGGGGCGCGTGGCCAAGGAACAGGCCGACGCACGCTCCGTCATGACCGGCCGCGTGGTCGACAGCTACACCAACATCCAGACGGTGAAGCTGTTCTCCCATGCCCGCCGCGAGGCGGCCTATGCGCGGGAGGGCATGTCCGGCTTCCTGAAGACGGTCTACAAGCAGATGCGGCTGGTGACGGGGCTCTACGGGCTGCTTTATCTGCTCAACTCGCTGTGCCTGTTCACCGTCGGCGCCTTGTCCATATGGCTGTGGATGGGTGAGGTGGTGTCGATCGGCGCCGTTGCCGTGGTGCTCGGTCTGGTCCTGAGACTATGGGGCATGTCGCAGTGGATCATGTGGGAAATGACCATGCTGTTCGAGAACATCGGTACCGTGCAGGACGGCATCGGCTCGATCTCGCTGCCGCGCGTGGTCGACGACCGGCCGGACGCCAAGGAACTGCGGGTCGACAAGGGCGAGATCGCCTTCGATCGCATCCGCTTCCACTACGGCAAGAAGGGCGGCGTGATCGAGGACCTGTCGCTGACCATCCGGCCGGGCGAGAAGGTGGGGCTCGTCGGCCGCTCGGGTGCCGGCAAGTCGACGCTGGTCAACCTGCTCCTGCGCTTCTACGACCTGGAAGGCGGGCGCATCCTGATCGACGGGACGGACATCGCCGACGTGACGCAGGATTCGTTGCGCGCACAGATCGGCATGGTCACCCAGGACACCTCGCTGCTGCACCGTTCCGTGCGCGACAACATCCTTTATGGCCGGCCTGACGCCGACGAGGCCATGGTGCGCGAGGCGGCAAGGCGCGCCGAGGCACTGGACTTCATCAAGGACCTGTCCGACATAAAGGGACGGAAAGGGTTCGACGCCCATGTCGGCGAGCGCGGCGTCAAGCTGTCAGGCGGCCAGCGCCAGCGTATCGCCATCGCCCGCGTCATGCTGAAGGACGCGCCGATCCTGATCCTGGACGAAGCGACGTCGGCGCTCGATTCGGAAGCTGAAGCCGCGATACAGGAGAACCTGGCGACGCTGATGCAGGGCAAGACGGTGATCGCCATCGCCCACCGCCTGTCGACCATCGCAGCGATGGACCGGCTGGTGATCATGGACGAGGGCCGCATCGTCGAGGAGGGTACCCACGACGAGCTGATCGCCAGCGGCGGCATCTACGCCCAGCTCTGGCAGCGCCAGTCGGGCGGGTTCCTCGACGTCGAACAGGCGGCGGAGGCAGCGGAGTGACGATGGACGCGGACGAAGGAAGGCAAGGCCTGAACGAGCGCCTGTGGCGGCGCGCCGAAGGGGTGATCGACCCCTTCGGCGACACCGAGCGCGAGGTGCTGCCGACGGATGCGTTCAGGTTCATTCTCTTCTTCGCCACCCAGGCCAAGTGGCCGTTCGTCCTTCTCCTCGTCATCGGCGGTCTGGCGGGCGTGGTGGACGCCGGGCTTTATTGGGGGCTGGGCAAGCTGATCGACCTGCTCGACACCTCGACGCCGACCACCCTTATCGCCAACCATTGGCCGATGCTTCTGGGGCTTGCCTTCCTGGTGCTTTTCGCGCGTGCCGGCGTCATGCTCGTCAACACGGTGATCGAGGAGCAGGTGATCGCGCCCTCCTTCTATCAGCGGGTGCGCTGGCAGTCCTTTCGCCGCGTGATGGACCAGCCCTACGAGTTCTATCAGAACGACTTCGCCGGCCGCATCGCCACCAAGATCATGCAGGGCGGCGAGGCGACGGGCGACTTCATCGTCTCGGCGCTGCAGACCATGTGGAGCTTCTTCACGTTCCTGCTGCTTGCCGGCACCATCCTGACCGCACTCGACCCCCTATTGGGGCTGGTGCTCGGGCTATGGTTCGCGGCCTTCGTGATCGCCGCGCGCTACCTGCTGCCGCCGCTGCGCGAGGCCGGCAGGTGGCGGGCCGACGAGCGCTCGATCCTCAACGGCCGCATGGTCGACGCCTTCACCAACATCATGGCCGTCAAGCTCTACGACAGCGGACGGCGCGAGCACGCCTATGTGCGCGACGGCATGGCCCGCCTGCTCAAGGCCGTGCGCACCCTGACGCGCGCCATCACCCGGGTGCGTGCCGCCGTCTTCATCCTGAACGGCATCATGATGACGGCCGTCGGCACGCTCGCCGTCATGAGCTGGATGAACGGCAACGCCTCGACCGGCGAGATCGCCGCCGCCATGGGCCTCGTCTTCCGGCTCAACCAGATGTCCGGCTACATGATGTTCTCCGTCAACGGGCTCATCCGCGCCTATGCCACCGTGCAGGACGCCACCGGCGTGATCTCGCGCCGGCCGGCCATCCAGGACGCGCCGGATGCGCGGGCGATCGCCCACGCGACAGGCGACATCCGCTTCGAGAACGTCACCTTCAACTACGGCAGGAAGCGCGGCGTTCTGGAGGAGCTGACCCTTCACATCCGCCCCGGCGAGCGTGTCGCCCTTGTCGGCCCCTCGGGAGCGGGGAAGACGACCATCGTCAACCTGATGCTGCGGCTTTTCGACATCGAGGGCGGCCGCATCCTGCTCGACGGCGAGGACATCCGCGAGGTTACGCAAGCCTCGCTGCGCGCCCAGTTCGGCGTCGTCAGCCAGGAGCCGATGCTGATGCACCGCTCGATCCGCGACAACATCGCCTACGGCAAGCCGGGCGCCAGCGAAGCGGAGATCGTGGCCGCCGCCAAGCGGGCCTCGGCGCATGATTTCATCCTCGAGGTTGCCGACCTCAAGGGCCGCACCGGCTATGACGCCCATGTGGGCGAGCGCGGGGTGAAGCTCTCGGGCGGGCAGCGCCAGCGCATCGCCATTGCCCGCATGATGCTGAAGAACGCGCCGATCCTCATCCTCGACGAGGCGACCTCGGCGCTCGATTCGGAGATCGAGGCGGTGATCCAGGAGAACCTGGGACGCCTGATGGAGGGCAAGACCGTGGTCGCCGTGGCCCACCGCCTCTCCACCATCGCTGCGCTCGACCGCGTGATCGTGCTCGACGAGGGCCGCGTCGTCGAGGAAGGCTCGCACCAGGAGCTGATCGCGCGCGGCGGACTCTATGCGCAGCTGTGGAAGCGCCAGTCGGGCGGGTTCCTGGGCGAGAGGCTGGCGGCGGAGTAGGCGATTTGCCAAGGCGCGGCACTGGTGCTTCTCCGGGAGCAGTGCTCAAGCCGCGGCCGATATCTCCCTCAGCGCTCACATACGCCCGTCTTGCGCTGAAGGGGCAAATCCGCAAGTTCCCCTGGGCTCATACGGGCAATGTCGGGATGCGACAGGGGATCGCGGTGCCATCTCTCCTCATCCGCATAGTTCTCGATCACCTGGAACTGCTCCATGCGGCGACGGAGGTGGGCGGCAATGCTCAAGAAAAGTTGCATCATGGATTTGTCCTCCAAGTTTCATGCGAGGAGAATCCGGCCAAAACACCATGATTTCAATGGAGATTGCCTGCAGATTACTTTAGAAAGGCTATATGCAGAACCTGAACCGCGTCCATCTCAACGCGCTGCGCGCCGTCGAGGCGGTGCTGCGGCTCGGCTCGCTGGCGGCGGCTGCGAACGAGCTTGGCGTTTCCATCGGCGCGGTGAGCCAACATGTCATCCGCTGCGAGCGCCAGCTCGGCCAGGGCGTCTTCGACCGAACGAAGCGCGGGCTGGTGCCGACGGCCTTCGGGCGGCAGATCGCCGGGCGGCTGAACGAAGGCTTCGGCAACCTTGACGAGGCCGTGGCCGCCGCGCGGCGGCACGCCGACAACGTGCTGACCATCTCGGTCGCGCCGGTCCTCGCGTCGAAGTGGCTGGTGCAGCGGCTCGCGGGTTATTCGCGGCAGCACCCTCAGATGCGGCTCAGGCTCGATGCCTCGGTGGCGCTGGTCAATCTCGACGCTTCCGACATCGACCTGGCGATCCGCGTCGGCGAAGGCGGCTGGCCGGGGGTGAACGCGGAGTTCGTGCTGGCGCAGGAGGTCTTTCCCGTGTGTGCGCCGGCGCTGGCGGAGCGGCTGAAGACGCCGCGCGACCTTATTTCCGCGCCCATCGTGCGCGACGCCAACTCGACCATAAGCTGGGACGTGTGGCTTGCCCCGCACGGGCTCGCCGACAAGGACCTCGGCGAGGGCAGCGCCTTCACGGATGCCTCGCTGGCATTGGATGCAGCGATCGCCGGCCAGGGGGTGATGCTCGCATGGCAGACGCTCGCCCACGACGCGCTGGCCGCGAATTGTCTGGTGCGCCCGTTCGAGGGGTTGGCCGAGACGAAGTTCGGCTATTGGCTGGTGACGTCGAAATCGCGGCCGGAGCCGAAAAAGGTCAAGGACTTCAAGGCATGGCTTCGCCAGGAGATCGCCGCCACGGCTTCCGCCTATAAAACGTAATCGCGCGCCCTGTCCGCTCTCGGCCATGCGCCCCATATCGTGCTATATTGTCGGCTTCCGCCGACGCGAAACGAAGGAGGATCGAACGATGAAAGAATTTCATTGCGGATCGCTTGTCCCCGGTTGCGACTGGCACACGAGGCATGAGGAGGAGGCGGAGGTCATCCGCCGCGCCGTCGAGCATATGCGCGAGGCCCATGGCGAGACGATCATCCGCGAAAGCATGATCGAGGCGATCCGCTCGCGCATTACCCAGGAGAGGGATGCGGCATAGCGCCGTATCCTCCCTCCCACTCGAAGTGGCAAGGCATCGCATAGTTCGTGTATGACCCCCACCCTCCATCTCTCCCCTCAAGGGGGAGGGCTATCGCATATGGATGGAGTCTTTGTTCGGCTTCGCCGGCCCCCCACCCCTCACCCCTCCCCTCAAGGGGGAGGGGAATTCTGAGGCGTCGGCGCCCCCTCCCCTTGAGGTGAGGGGTAGGGGTCCGGCGAAGCCGAACAAGACCCTATCCACATACGATGTCGAGCGGGGCCGGGGCGACCCACCCGGCCCGTCGCTAGCGCTCCGGTTCACCCTCCCCTTCGACAAGCTCAGGAGGGAGGGGATGAACGTGCAGCTTTTTCCAACAGCTCCTTGCGTGTCATCTTGAAGCCGGAATCGACCCAGGCCTGCTCCAGCTTGGCGAGCAGTGCGCCGAGCTCTTCGCCGGGCGCGTGACCGGCGGCGACGAGGTCTTTTCCCTTGACCGGCAGGACCGGTCGTTCCCAGCGCCCGAGGATGTCGATCAGGCGCTGGGAGCCGGCGGCTTCGATAAGCGCCTTGTCGTCCTCTGCTGCGCGGGCGCGGGCGGTGGCGAGTGCCAGACGCAAGCGCTTGTCGATGCCTGCGAGGCTGCCGCGGTAGAGCAGCTTCGCGAAATCGGCTTCGCCGAGCGCGGGGTCGGGAAGAGGCGCCTCCGCCCAGGCGACCAGGCAGGACGCCTCGGCTTTCGACAGCCGCAGCCGCGCGGCAAGCGCCTTAAGGCGCCCGGCATCGGGCGGCAGGATGGCGGCCAGCCTCAGCAGCGGGTCCGGCGGCCATGAAAGCGCCTGCTCCACGGCCATTAGCGGGTGGATCGTGTCGATACCCCATTTCTCGCTTTCCGGCAGCACCATGGTCAGCGCGTTGGTCGTGCGCATCCACAGAAGCGCCCGCGAGGGGTCGGGGGCGGAAAGCAGCTTTCTGAGTTCGCTCCAGACGCGCTCGGCCGAAAGCCGGGCAAGGCCCTCCTTGAGCCGGGCGCAGGCTTTCAGGCCCTCGGCGTCCGGCCGGCCGGAGCCGTACCAGGCGAAGAAGCGGAAGAAGCGCAGGATGCGCAGGTAATCCTCGCGGATGCGCGTTTCGGCATTGCCGATGAAGCGCAAGGTGCTTGAATTGAGATCGTCGAGGCCGCCGACGAGGTCGACCACGCGCCCGTCGGCATCGGCGTAGAGCGCGTTGATGGTGAAGTCGCGGCGTTCCGCGTCGCTCTTCCAGTCGCGGCCGAAGACGACGCGCGCGCGGCGGCCGTCGGTCTCCACGTCGGCGCGCAAGGTGGTGACTTCGTAGGGTTTTCCCTTGGCGACGACGGTCACCGTGCCGTGCTCGTAGCCCGTGGGGACGACCTTGAAGCCGGCAGCCTCCGCCCGCCGCGTCGTCTCGTCGGGCGCGGTGGTGGTGGCAACGTCGACGTCGGTCACCGCCTGGCCGAGGAGTGCGTTGCGCACCGCGCCGCCGGCAATCCGCGCCTCCTCGCCGTCCGCGTTGAGAACGGCAAGCAGCGCCTGCAGGCCCGGTTCACGCAGCCAGTCGGCGCCGGCGATGGTGGCGGAGGTCATTGCGCGTAGAGCCTTTCATAGAGCATGTGCAGGATGCCGGCGGTGACTCCCCATATGAAGCGGTCACCGTAAGGCATTGTATAATAAAAACGTTCCCGCTCCTGCCAGATGCGGCTTTCGCGCCGGTGGTTGGCCGGATCCATGAGGAAGGACAGCGGCACCTCGAACGCGGCATCCACCTCGTGCGGGTTGAGGGACAGCCGGAAGCCGGGTTCCACGACCGACAGGATCGGCCGGATGCGATAGCCGCTGCCGGTCGCGTAGTCGGGCATGCGGCCGACGATTTGGATGCGGGCGGGGTCGAGGCCGATCTCTTCCTGTGCTTCGCGCAGGGCGGCATCCTCGGGCGAGGCGTCGGTGGGATCGATGCGCCCGCCCGGCAGGGCGATCTGGCCGGAATGGCTGCGCAGATTGGCGGTGCGCTGGGTGAGGATGACGGTGGTCTCGACGCCGTGATCGACCACCGGAACGAGGACGGCGGCGTCATGCAGGCTGTCGCGGATGATGAGGTGCTTCAGGTCCGGGTTGAGGCGATGGTCGCCATAGGCGTCGGGATCGTGCTCCGGGTCCTGCGCGGCCGCGCGGCGGCGGAATTCTTCCGCCGAAAACAGGCCTTTGGTGCCGGTCGGCTGGGTCATTCGGAGAGCGCCTTGAGCTTTTCGGCGGGCATGATGGGGAAGACGGCGCCGCCGGAGCGGACGGCGAACATCGCCCGGCCGCCGATCTCCACCTCCTCGCCCAGGGCGGCGAGCTCGTACATGACGGGGCGCGCCACCAGCGCCTCCAGCCGTCCGCGCACGAGGACGTAGGGCTTCATGCCGCCGGTGCCGTCCTCGTCGACGAAGCGGATGGGGTGGTCCGGGCCCGCCTCCACCACGTCGCCCACATTGGTGCGGAAGGTCAGACGCTGATTCCCGCCCTTGCCCGTGGCAACCATCTCGACGGCGAGGAAAGGCGCGTCCTCGACGCGGATGCCGACTTTTTCCACCGGCGTTACGAGGTAGGTCCTGCCGTCCTCGTCCTTGCGCAGAACGGAAGAGAAAAGCTGCACCAGAGGCATGCGGCCGATGGGCGTGCCGAGATAGAACCAGGTGCCGTCGGCTTTGATTTCCATGTCGAGGTCGCCGCAGAAGGCCGGATTCCAACGCTCCACGGGGGCCGCGCCCTTGCCTGCGCGCGCCGCGCGCGCGATCAGCGCCGACAGCGCGCCGGCATCGGCGGCCTTGGCGAAGGTGCCTTCGTCGGCGGAACTGTGGCGGGGTGCAGGGGTCATGGTCACGAAATAGTCACTGTTCTTCGGCTTGTCAGCCTTATGAACTGATTTAAGCTCCCTAGTGGTCTGACCCAAACAGATGTACCCATCTGTTTGGAGAAGTCAGCCCACAAGCGATTAATCTGGTGGGGCGATTTGTCCTGACAGATGGGTACTATCTGTCAGGATCGCACCATTAGGGTGGCAATGCTGCGTACCCTGAACCATGTATCGCAGACTGGGCCAGTTCGGCAAAGCAAGGAAAAAGCCGCATGAGCATCATCGCCAGGGACAGCCAGGCCGGCATCATCGGTGCCAGCGAGAAGGAAATGGTGGCGCAGGCCGAAACCGCCCTTGCCGACATCGCCCGCGTGCGCGAGGGCGTCGGCCGGGTGATCTTCGGCCAGGAGATGGTGGTCGAGCGGGTGCTGGTGGCGCTCATGGCCGGCGGGCATGCGCTTCTGGTGGGCGTGCCGGGCCTCGCCAAGACCAAGCTCGTGGAGACGCTCGGCATCGTTTTGGGCCTCGACACCAGGCGCATCCAGTTCACGCCGGATCTGATGCCATCGGATATCCTCGGCTCCGAGGTGATGGAGCAGGACGAGAAGGGCCGCCGCGGCTTCCGCTTCCTGCCCGGGCCGATTTTCGCCCAGCTTCTGATGGCCGACGAGATCAACCGCGCCAGCCCGCGCACCCAGTCCGCGCTTCTGCAGTCCATGCAGGAATATCACGTGACGGTGACGGGCCACCGCCACGACCTGCCCTCCCCCTTCCACGTGCTGGCCACCCAGAACCCGCTGGAGCAGGAAGGCACCTACCCGCTGCCGGAGGCCCAGCTCGACCGCTTCTTGATGCAGGTCGACATCCTGTACCCGGAACTGGAGGCCGAAAAGCGCATTCTTCTGGAGACGACAGGCGTCGAGGAGGCGCGGCCGGAGAACGTGCTGGCGCCGGAAAGGCTGAAGGAAGTGCAAACGCTCATCCGCCGCATGCCGGTGCCTGAAAGCGTGGTGGAGGCCATTTTGGCCCTGGTGCGCTCGGCCCGCCCCGGCCTCGGCCATCCCGAGACGGACCGGCACGTGGCCTGGGGGCCGGGCCCGCGCGCCAGCCAGGCGCTGACGCTGTGCGCCCGCGCCCGGGCGCTCTATGACGGGCGGCTTGCCCCGTCGGTCGACGACGTGCGCGCGCTGGCCGAGCCGGTGCTGCAGCACCGCATGGCGCTCACCTTTGCCGCCCGTGCCGAGGGCATGAGCGTGCGCGACGTCATCGCCCGGCTGGTCAAGGGGCTCGGCTGATGCAACGGCGGAAGGCTGATGGCGCGGATCGGTGAAGTCACCACCCCGGTTGAGACCCGGGATGCGCTCGTGCGGGCACGCACACGGGCCGCGCTTGTGCCCGATCTGCTGGTGGAGGCGCGGCGGGTCGTCAACAATGTGATCGCCGGCTGGCACGGCAGGCGGCGGCGCGGCATCGGCGAGAATTTCTGGCAGTTCCGGCCCTATGTGGAGGGCGAGGCGGTGTCCCGCATCGACTGGCGCCGCTCGGCCCGCGAGGAAGACCACATCTATGTGCGCGACCGCGAATGGGAGGCCGCCCATACGGTTTGGCTGTGGGCCGACCGCTCACCGTCCATGCTGTTCCGCTCCAGCCAAGCGGATGTCTCCAAGGAATCGCGGGCGCTGGTACTGATCCTGGCCCTGGCCGAGCTCCTGTCGCGCAGCGGCGAGCGCATCGCCTGGCCGGGGCTTTCCGATCCCTTCGCCGCGCGCAACGGGGCGGAGAGGCTGGCCCAGCATATCAGCCATGCCGAACCCGCCACCGGGCGCCCGGACCTGACGGTCGTCCGCCGCTTCTCCGATCTGGTCGTCACCGGCGATTTCCTCGAAGCGCCGGAAGAGACCATGCGCTGGCTCGACCCGCTGGCGCGCACCGGCGCCAGGGCGCATCTGATCGAGGTGGCCGACCCGGCGGAAGAGACCTTCCCCTATTCCGGCCGCACCGAGTTCCATGACCCCGAGACGGGCGAGCGGCTGACTGCCGGGCGTGCCGAGACGCTGGGCGACGACTACCGCCGGCTCTACCTTGCCCGGCGAGAGACGCTTGCCCGGTGGTGCAAGAAGCTCGGCTGGAGCTATACGGTGAACCATACGGACCGGCTGGCTTCCGAGGCGCTCATCCGCGTACACACGGCGATGACGGCCGAAATGGATATCGGCCGATGAATTTCCTCCCCCTCTCCTTCGGCGCGCCGATGGTCCTGTGGGGCCTCATCGCCCTGCCCGTCATCTGGTGGCTTCTGCGGCTCACCCCGCCCAGGCCGCAGCAGGAGACCTTCCCGCCGCTCGCCATCCTGGCGCGCATCGTGAAGAGGGAGGAGACGCCGCACCAGAGCCCGTGGTGGCTGACGCTTCTGCGGCTGGCGCTCGCAGCCCTCGTCATCCTGGCGCTCGCCGCTCCCGTCTTCAACCCGCGCGAGAAGATCGCCGTAGGCGGCCAGGCGCTTGCCGTCGTGATGGACAACGGCTGGTCGAGCGCGCCCGACTGGGAGCGGCGCGTGGCCACGGCGACGCGGCTGATCAACGACGCCAAGGAAAGCAGCGTGCCGGTGATCGTCGCGCTGACGGCGGAAAAGCCGGCGCAGGACATCGGCCCCTTCGACGCCGACACGGCCATCGAGCGGCTGAACGCGGCCGAGCCTCGGCCCGTGCCGACGGATCGGCCGGCGACCTATGCCCGCGTCGCCGATGCGCTTGCCGATATGCCCGGCGCGACCTTGGCCGTGCTGGCGGACGGGCTCGCGGGACCCGACGACGAAGCGGCGTTCGAGACGCTGTTTTCCGCCGAGCTTTCCGACGTTCTCTGGGTGACGCCGGACCGGCTGCCGACCGTTGCGCTTTCCGACGGCGCCAACGAGCCGGAGCGCTTTGTCGTGACGGCGGTGCGGCGCCAGGACGAGAGGGGGCCGCACCAGGTGGTCGCCTATGCTTCCGACGAGCGCGGGCGCCGGATCGCCGAGACGACAATCACCTTCGGCCCCGGCGAGGCGCGGGCCGGCGGAGAGATGCGCGTTCCCTTCGAATTGCGCAACGACTTCGCCTCCATCGGCCTTGCCGGCGAGAGCCATGCCGGGGCCCTGCGCATGCTGGATGAGAATGCGCGCCGCCGGCGCGTCGGGCTTCTGTCGCAGCACGAGGCGGACCAGGCGCAGCCGCTGCTCTCGCCGCTCTATTACATCGAGCGCGCGCTCGGCCCCTATGCCGACCTCATCCAGCCCTCCAACCCGGAATTGACCGAGGCCATCCCGCAGCTTCTGGAGCAGAAGCCGGCGGCGATCGTCATGGCCGATGTCGGCACCCTGCCGGACTCGGCGCGCGAGGCGCTGGTCGAATGGATGCACGAGGGCGGCACGCTGATCCGCTTCGCCGGGCCGCGGCTGGCGGCGGCGGAGCATGACGAAGAGCTGCTGCCCGTGCGGCTGCGCGCCGGCGAGCGCTCGCTGGGCGGGGCGTTGTCGTGGTCCGAACCGCAGCCGGTGGACGAGTTTCCCGCAGGCGGCCCCTTCTCCGACTTGACGCCGCCGCGCGACGTGGCGGTGACCCGCCAGGTGCTGGCCGAGCCGTCGGCCGATATCGTCGAGCGCACCTGGGCCAATCTCGCCGACGGCACGCCGCTGGTAACCGGCGCGGGGCGCGGGGACGGCCGTGTCATCCTGTTCCACGTCACGCCGGAGGCCACCTGGTCGAGCCTGCCGATCTCCGGAAGCTTCGTCGAGATGCTGCGGCGCATCGTGCAGCTTTCGCGCAACCAGGGGAGCCTCGCCGCCGACCAGGAGGAACAGAGCGGGCGGCTGCCGCCTTACCGCATGATCTCGGCCACCGGCACGCTGGTGCCGCCCGGACCCGAGGCCGAGCCGCTGCAGCCCGCCGGCGACGCGCCGGTCACGCTTGCCAATCCGCCGGGGCTCTACGGCTCGGAAGAAGGCGTGGTGGCGCACAACCTTCTGGCGCCGGACGCGCAACTCACCGCCCTTTCCCGCCCAACGGCGGCGGTGACGACGAGCGAGGCACGTTACGCCTTCGACCAGTCGCAGCCGCTCAAGGGACCGCTGATGGCGGCGGCGCTGGCGCTTCTGGCGCTCGACACGCTGGCCGTGCTGTGGCTGGGCGGGCTGTTGCAGCGGCGCCCGGCGCGCCGCGCCGCCTCCGCCGCCTCGGTGCTGCTGGCAGCCGCGCTCGTGCTCTCCCTGCTGGCACCGCAAGAGGCGCTGGCGCAGGATGATACCCAGCCAAGCGACGTGGAGGCGATTGAGGCCATATCGGCCACCCGCATCGCCTATGTGAGGACTGGCATCTCCTCGGTCGACGCCATCAGCCGCGCCGGCGTGCAGGGCCTGTCGCGCTTCCTGGCCGAGAAGACGGCGCTGGAGCCCGGCGCGCCGGCGGGTCTCGACATCGCCACCGACGAACTGTCGTTCTACCCGCTCATCTACTGGCCCATCGACCCCAGTGCCGAGATGCCTTCCGAGGAGGCCATCGCGCGCATCGACGCCTATATGCAGCAGGGCGGCACGGTACTCTTCGACACGCGCGACCAGTATTCCTCGGGCTTCGGCTCCTCCGGCTCGGTGAGCCCGGAGACGCAGCGGCTGCGCGACATCCTTTCCGGCCTCAACGTGCCGCCGCTGGAGCCGGTGCCGGACGACCACGTGCTGACCAAGGCGTTCTACATCCTGTCGGAGTTCCCCGGCCGCTACCGCGGCAGCGATCTGTGGGTGGAGGCCTCCGCCGATGCCGAGAGCCGCGCCGACCGGCCCGTGCGCACGGGCGACGGGGTGTCCCCCATCATGATCACGGCCAACGACCTTGCCGGTGCATGGGCCATGGGCTCGAACGGCGAGCCGCTGCTGCCTACCGTGCCTTCGGACCCGATACAGCGCACTTACGCGCTGCGGGCGGGCGTGAACATCATGATGTACATGCTGACCGGAAACTATAAATCGGACCAGGTGCACGTGCCTGTCCTGCTCGAACGGCTGGGCCAATGATGAACTGGTCCCTGAGCTTCGATCCGCTGTTTTCCTGGGGGGTTCTGGCGCTTCTCGTCATCCCGCTCGCCTGCCTGATGGCGCTCAGCCTGTTCGTTGGCCGGCGCGGCGCGCTGCTTCGCCTGGCCGCGCTTGTCGCGCTGGCGCTGGCGCTCCTCAATCCGGTGCTTCTGGAGGAAGAGCGGGACCCGCTCAAGAGCGTCGTTGCCCTGGTGATCGACGAAAGCCGGAGCCAGAACATCGGCGACAGGAGCGAGACGACGCGGCAGACAGCGCAAGCGCTGGCGGAGCGGCTGGAGCGCTTCGACCAGTTCGAGGTGCGCATGGTCGAGGCCGGCCGCAGCCAAGCCGTCGACGAGAACACCGAGACCCGTCTCTTCGATGCGCTGGAAGGCGCTCTGCGCGACGTGCCGTCCTCACGCGTGGCCGGCTCCGTCATGATCACCGACGGCCAGGTGCACGACGCGCCGCCCAACGCCTCGGGCCTCGCCGGACCGCTGCACGCGCTGATCACCGGCCGGGAGGGCGAGCGCGACCGGCGCATCCGCTTCGAGCGCGCGCCGCGCTTCGGCATCGTCGGCCAACCCCTGGAAATGAGTTATCGCGTCATCGATACCGAGGGCGAGACCGGCCAGGTGGAGGTCGAGGTTCTCGTCAATGGCGAACTGGCGCTGGTCGAGCAGGCGACGATCGGCCAGGAAATGCCGCTGGAAGTCACCGTTCCCACCGCCGGGCGCAACATCGTGGAACTCAGGATCCCGGTAGAAGAGGGCGAGATCACGGAGACCAACAACCGCGCCGTCGCCCTGATCGACGGCATCCGCGAGAACCTGCGCGTGCTACTCGTTTCCGGCGAGCCGCATTCGGGCGAGCGGACCTGGCGCAACCTCTTGAAGTCCGACGCTTCCGTCGACCTCGTCCACTTCACCATCCTGCGCCCGCCGGAGAAGCAGGACGGCACGCCGATCAACGAACTGTCGCTGATCGCCTTCCCGACGCGCGAGCTGTTCGTCGAAAGGATCGAGGACTTCGACCTCATCATCTTCGACCGCTACCAGCACCGCGACGTGCTGCCGATCCTCTATTACGACTACATCGCCGAGTATGTGGAGCATGGCGGGGCGCTTCTGATCGCCGCCGGGCCCGAGTTCGCAGGCGACCAGTCGATCGCCCACACGCCGCTGATCTCCGCACTGCCGGCGCTGCCCAGCGGCGAGGTGATGGAGGCCGGCTTCTACCCTCGTCTGACGGACACGGGCGCCCGCCATCCCGTCACGCGCGGCCTTGACGGCTCGGCCTCCGAGCCGCCCGGCTGGAGCCGCTGGTTCCGCGCCGTCGGCATCGGCGAGACGGATGGCCAGGTGGTGATGCAAGGGCCGGGCGAAGCGCCGCTTCTCTTGCTGGCGCGCCGCGGCGAGGGCCGGGTGGGCATGTTCCTGTCCGACCAGGGCTGGCTGTGGGCGCGCGGCTTCGAGGGCGGCGGCCCCTACGTCTCGCTTTACCGCCGCATCGCCCACTGGCTGATGAAGGAGCCGGACCTTGAAGAAGAGCGCCTGACGGCGGCCGGCCGCGGCATGCGGCTCGAGATCACCCGCCAGTCCATGGAGGACGAGGTGGGCACGGCCACGGTGACCGCCCCTTCGGGCGAGACGCGCGAGGTGCCGCTGACGGCAGGCGAACCCGGCCTCTTCCGCGGTACGCTGGAGGCCGACGAGATCGGCCTTTACCAGGTCGAGAACGGGGATCTGTCGGCGCTTGCCCATGTCGGCCCGGTCAACGCTCCGGAATTCGCGGATACGGTGTCGACGGAAGAGGTTCTGGCGCCGGTGGCGGAGGCGACCGGCGGCAGCGTGCGCCGGCTGGAAGGCGGCGTCGGCGGCCCCGCCCTCCCCAACATCGTGCCGGTGCGCAGCAACGCCACAACGGCGGCCGGGCGCGACTGGATCGGCCTCCGGAGCACCAACGACAGCGTCTTGCAGTCCATCAGGCGCGTGCCACTGTTCGCCGGGTTCCTGGGCCTCGGCATGCTGCTCCTGGCGCTCGGCGCCATGTGGTACCGCGAGGGGCGGTAAGGCGCGATCCGGCTTCCCGTTTCAGTGGCGCGGCCTTCTTTCTTCGCAATGCCATATTTCAACCGCGCTCTGTCATTAGGCATGTTTTGCCAGCTATGTCATTGATTTAAATTATTATTCGAGAGGACAAGATGCGGATTTCGACATCTATTGGAGCCGTCGCTGCCGTATTGGCAGCACTCTGCGGCCCTGCTTCTGCGGGAAGTGGGGATGCACCGGCAAACTTTCTCTATACGAGTTCGGGGAGCCTTGAAGAACTGCGGCCTGTTCTCGAACGGCCCGACATCGACGGCGTTCAAATCGTCTACAACTGGAAGTCGCTGGAACCCAGCATGGGGCAGTACGACTTCTCGGCGATCGAGGGGGATCTGGCGGTTGCCGACAAGCTGGGCAAGAAGCTTTTCATCCAGGTGCAGGACCGCTTCTTCTCGGTCGAGGCGAGGAACGTGCCCACCTATCTGACGACCGAGCCGCAATATGGCGGCGGCCTCGTGGCTCAGGTCGACAACGCCGGCGAGGGACAGCCGGTCGGCCACGGCTGGGTGGCGATGCAATGGAACCCTGCCGTACGCGGCCGCTTTCAGGCCCTCATCGAAGCCTTGGCCGAAACGTTCGACGGCCGGGTGTTCGGTGTGAATCTGTCCGAGACCGCCGCAGATATCGACATGAAGGGCGATCGGACCGGCTTTACCTGCGACGCCTATTTCGAGGCGGAGATGGATAACCTGGCCGCGGCCTGGGCGGCCTTCACCGAATCGCATGTCGTGCAATACGTGAACTTCTGGCCCTGCGAGTGGGCGAACGACCACGATTACATGGGGCGTCTGTTCGAATACGCCGCCGGCCACGGTGTCGGCCTTGGCGGCCCCGACATCGTCCCCTACCGCAAGGGCCAGATGAAGAACGCCTATCCGTTTTTCAACCGGTACAAGGGGAAGCTCGGCCTGGTGGCGATGGCGGTGCAGGAGCCCACCTTGATCTACACGAACCCGAAGACCGGCAGGCCGTTCACGAAAGACGAGTTCGTCAGCTTCGCTTCCGATTATCTGGGGGCAGACGTCATTTTCTGGAGCGCGGAATCGCCGTGGCTGAAGGGCTGACCGCCACCGGAGCCCATTCCTTGCGTATTTCATCCACCAGACCGCCGGGCGCTGGCCCGGCGGCATAGGAACGTGGTCCGGGATCTCTGCTTAATCCCCGGCCCTGTCGGCAGCCAGTGCCGCGTGCGTCACCGCGCCCGAAAGTGCCGTCAGCGCGCCCTCCTTCAATTCCACCGCCAGGAGGCGGTTGGGATCGACCGGGCGCGGCATGCGCAGTTGGCCGGGTGGAATGCGCTTGAAGCCGAGCGGGCCGTAATAGGGCTCGTCCCCCACCAGCACCACCGCCGCGGCGCCCCCCTCGCGCGCCGCCTCCACGGCGATCTTCACCAGCTTCTTGCCGATGCCCTTGTTCTTGTAGACGGGACGCACGGCAAGCGGCCCGAGAAGCAGCGCCCTGCCCTTTCCCGCCGCGATGCGCGTCAGCCGTACCGAGGCGACGACATGGCCGGCGTTGAGGGCGACGAAGGACAGCGCGCGCTCGTGCGGCCCGCCTTCGCGGATCTTGTAGGCAGCGCGCGTGAAGCGGCCGGGGCCGAAGGCCTCGGCGTTGATGTGCTCTATTTCGGCGTCGTGCGCCGGGTCTTCCGGCAGAAAGGTGATGTCGGCAAGGGACATGGAGAGATTTTCCGGTGATAGGACAGGGATATGCGGCATCAGGCGCACCCGCGAAGGCGCGTCGGCCCTATCGTCGTCGCTGCACCGGAAAGAGAACCATCGCATTCATCTCCAAGGAACGGTTCCGCTAGCACCAAACGCACGCCCCGTCCACTGGAATGATGCGCCCTCCTTGCGGAGACTTTCGCAATTGTTGACGATGCGTTCATGCCCGCCGGGGTTGGGAAGCAATCGTCGATGTCCTAGTGGTCTGACCCAAACAGATGGTACCCATCTGTTTGGAAAAGTCAGCCCACAAGATATTGGTCTGGTGGGGCGATTTGTCCTGACAGATGGGGACCATCTGTCAGGATCGCACCACTAGATGCGGGTGGCAGATAGAAGGAGAATGACGATGGGCCTGCTCGTCGACGGCGTATGGCACGACCAGTGGTACGACACCTCGAAGACCGGCGGCCGCTTCGAGCGGTCGAAGTCGCAGTTCCGCGATTTCGTGACGAAGGACGGGCAACCGGCCGAGGGGCGCGAGCGCGGCTTCAAGGCGGAGCCCGGCCGCTACCATCTCTACATCTCCTACGCCTGCCCCTGGGCCCATCGCACGCTGATCTTCCGCAAGCTGAAGAAGCTGGAGGACGTCATCTCCTTCTCCGTCGTGCACCATTTCATGGGCGAGAACGGCTGGACCTTCAAGACGGGCGACGGGGCGACGGGGGACCGGCTTTACGGCCTCGACTTCCTGCACCAGATCTATACCAAGGCCGACCCGCACTATTCGGGCCGGGTGACGGTGCCGGTTCTGTGGGACAGGAAGACGGAGACGATTGTCTCGAACGAATCGGCCGAGATCATCCGCATGCTGAATTCGGCCTTCGACGAATGGGGCGACGCCTCGGTGGACCTTTATCCGGCACCCCTGCGTGCCGAGATCGATGCCGTCAACGACCTCGTCTACGAGAACATCAACAACGGTGTCTACCGCGCCGGCTTCGCCACCACGCAGGAAGCCTACGAGGAGGCCTTCGGCCAGCTGTTCGCCGCCCTCGACACGGTGGAAGAGCGCCTGTCGCGCCGGCGCTATCTCGCCGGCGAGCGCCTGACGGAAGCCGACTGGCGGCTTTTCACCACGCTGGCGCGCTTCGACCCGGTCTATGTCGGCCACTTCAAGTGCAACCTGCGGCGCATCGCCGACTATCCGAACCTGTCGAACTATCTGCGCGAGCTCTATCAGGTGCCGGGCGTCGCCGAGACGGTGAACATGCGCCACATCAAGGCGCACTATTACGGCAGCCACGCCTCCATCAACCCGACGCGCATCGTGCCGGTGGGGCCGGAGGTGGACTACTCGGCACCGCATGACCGGGGGAGGCTTGCCAAGGCGGCGTGAGCATTTCCGCTCCGTGTGGGTGGAGTCTTTGTTCGGCTTCGCCGGACCCCCACCCCTACCCCCTCCCCTCAAGGGGGTGGGGGACATGGCGCGCTCGACCGGACTTCCCTCCCCCTTGAGGAGAGGGATTGAGGGTGGGGGTCCCGGCGAAGCCGGCAAAAAGACCTACATGCGATAGCCCTGCCCTCAACGGGAAGGAAAGGCGCCTACCACTCCGCCGACACCGGCGCCCCCTCGAAGATCTCCGCCAGGCGCTGCCGCGTTCCCTCGGTCGTCTCCTCCGGCAGGGCGTCGAGGGGGAAGAACCGGGCCTCGGCGATTTCCCCGTCGGGCCTGTGCGGGCGGGTCTGGCGGAAATCGGCGACGAGATAGACGGCGACGTGGTCGCGGCGGCTGGCCTTGCGGTTGAAGTGAACCGACTTCAGCTCCGGCATGCCTGTAAGGGCGATGTTGCCCTCCTCTTCCAGTTCGCGCGCCAGGGCCGCTTCCATGGTCTCGCCCGGCTCGACGCCGCCGCCGGGCAATTGCCAGCCGGCCACATAGGTGTGGCGCACGAGGAGAACGGCGCGGGCTTGCGCGCCGTAGACCACGCCGCGCACGCCGAGCGTCATCGGGCGACGCAAGAGGAACCACAGATGGAAGAGACGCACGAGGAGGCGCATCTTCCCGGCGGGGCGCGGCGCGAAGAGGCGGCCGTTCATGCGGGGCTCCGCGAGGGCTGGAAAGGCGGGCGGGGCTGCATTACACACGGAGCATGTTTCGCCTTGCACATTTTTCCGACATCCATCTGGGGCCGCTGCCCGACATAACCTATCGCGAACTCGCCAACAAACGCATTACCGGCTACATCCACTGGCAGCGCCGCCGGCGCATCCATCTCGACCACGGCATCATCGACCGCATCACCGACGACATGCTGGCCGCAAACCCCGACCACATCGCGCTGACCGGCGATCTGGTGAACCTGGCGCTTGCCAAGGAGATCGAGACGGCGCGGCTGTGGCTGGAGGGGCTTGGGAGCCCTGAGGACATTTCCGTGGTGCCGGGCAACCACGACGCCTATGTGCCGCGGGCGCTCGCCAGGGCTTGCCTCGCCTGGGGACCTTACATGACGGGCGACGGAGCGGCGCCGCCCACCGACCGCCATGGCTTTCCCTATCTGAGGGTGCGCGGGCCGGTGGCGATCATCGGTGTGTCTTCGGCACGGGCGACGGCGCCGTTTCTGGCCAGCGGCTATTTCGCCGAAAAGCAGGCAAGGGAGACGGCGGAACTCCTGGATGAGACCGGCGCGCGGGGCCTGTTCCGCATCGTCCTTATCCACCATCCGCCCGTGCGCGGCGCCACAGGCCCGCACAAGCGGCTTCTTGGGATTTCACGCTTCCAGAAGATGGTGCGCCGGCATGGCGCGGAGCTGGTGCTTCACGGGCACACGCACCTGCCCACCGTGCACCGCATCGACGGGCCGGACGGCACGGTGCCGGTCGTCGGCGTGGCGGCGGCCGGCCAGACGCATGGCGGAGCGAAGCCTGCGGGGCACTACAATCTCTTCGAGATCGTCGGCATGCCGGGGGCGTGGCAGGTGCAGTTGACGCGGCGCGGGGCGGTCGAGGGGCAAACGGAGATCGGCGAAATCTCTTCTCAGATACTGGTCTCAGGCGTGCGGGCGCCGGCCTAAGAGGTAGTACCAAGGCACCGGCCCTATCGGAGAAGGCTGTCGATCTCCGGAAAGCGATCCGAGAGGAAAAAGAGGACGCCGGCGATGCCGACGGCGCCGCCGGCCAGAACCAGCAGCAGACCACCGAAGAACGCCTTCCACGGGCTGCGCGCAGCCGGCGTGGCCTCTCCTATTTCTTCCCGTCCGCGAGGCAGCGCCTCCACCTCGCCCTCGACGGCGCGCTGACGCTCCACCAGGCGCTCGGCGATATAACGGGTGACCTGGTCGGCCACCGGCGCCATGTCCGTCGATTCCGCCAGCACCACGCGGCCCAGCCGCGTATCGCGCAGGAAGCGGTAGGTGCGCCGGTCGCGGCCCATGGTGACGTGCGCCACGGCGTCGATCCACAAGCGCGGCTGCTCGCCGGACGAGATGACGAGGTCGAAGGCGGGATCGTCCTCGGGCACGTCGGCGAAGACGGGTCCCAGTTCCTGCGCCAGAAGCTCGAGCCGTGTGCGGCTCGCCTCGCGCATCTCGACGACCACGTCCTCGCGGTCGGCGGCGGCGTTCTTCATCTCGCGGACGGCGTCGGAGAGCTTGCGCACATTGGCGATGGGAGCGACGTTCTGGTTAGCCTCGCTCATGATGGTCCTCCAGACCAATAAAGATCGTTAACCTACCGTTAACACGGGCGGGAAGGGAAATCATCCTGATTTGTTCCGCTTTCGTGCCTGTTGAAAACCTGCGTACAGCGCCGTGCGCCCTTTAGGACGCACGGCGCTGTACGTGATTGAATCTGCGCATCGTGCTTTCCGAAAATCGATTCCGGTTTTCGGGCCGATGCGTTAGCCGAGGGCGCGGACGAGGATGCGCGCCATCTCTTCCGGCGCTTCCTCCGGCAGCATGTGGCCGAGATCCGGGAAGGTGTAGAGGACGAAACCCGGCGGCAGATCGCGCGCCTGCCGAACGGGCAGAACGGTGTCGAGCCCGCCCCAGGCGACATGCACGGGCATGGGGAGCGCGGCCAGCTTTTCGCGGGGGATGACGCCCTGGCGGCCGTCGCGGGCTATCAGGCCGCAGACATGCCGGAGCATGGCGCGTTGGCCCGGGATCGCGCGCATGGCCTCGGCCTCGTGCACGGCGTCTTCCGCAACCAGGGGCCGGCGCCCGGACATGAGGGTGAGACAGTCGCGGATGGCGGCGGCGCTCCCGGCCTCGGCATAGCGCCCAAGCAGCGGGGCATTGATCTCCGGACCGAGGCCGCCGGGGGCGAAAAGCGTGAGCGAGAGGACGCGTTCGGGCGCGCCGAGGGCGGTGAGCGCGGCCACCGCGCCGCCGAAGGAATGGCCGGCGAGGTGGAAGCGGTCGATGCCGCGACCTTCGAGGTCGGCGAGAACGGCCTTGGCGGCGGCGCCGGCCCGGCCTGCATCGGGGAAATGAAGCGAGCCGCCGTGGCCCGGCAGGTCGTAGGCGAGCACTCGGGGAGTTCCGCCGAGTGCCGCGCGCACGCCGTTCCAGACGCGGTGGGTGCCGGCAAAGCCGTGCAGGAGGACGAGGGCGGGAGCGCCCTCGCCCGTCCGGCTGAGGTAGAGCCCGGTGCTCAACCGACGATGCGGTTTGCCGCCGACGTCACCGCCTCCAGGGAGGCCGTGACGATGTTGGTATTGATGCCGACGCCGAAGAGCTTGCCGCCGGGATGCTCCACCTCGACATAGCTGACGGCGGAGGCATCCGCCCCGCGCTGCAGCGAGTGCTCGGAATAGTCGAGCACGGTCATCTCCACGCCGACATGGGCCGACAGCGCGTTGACGAAACCATCGATGGGGCCGGTGCCGGTGCCCTTGATAACCATCTCCCGACCGTTGTCGACGATCGTCGCCTCGACGATGCGCCGGCCCTTGGCCTCCGGGTGCGGGAAGGTCTGGTGGTCGAGGAATTTGAGCCGCCCGCCCGGCTGGTCCACATAAAGCTCCAGGAAGCGCTCATGGATGCGCTTCGACGGCAGCTCCTTGCCCTCGGTATCGGTGATCGCCTGGATGTCCTCGCGGAACTCGACCTGCAGGTTGCGCGGCAGGTTGAGCCCGTAGTCGGCCTGCAGCACATAGGCGATGCCGCCCTTGCCGGACTGCGAGTTGATGCGGATGATCGCCTCGTAGGTGCGGCCGACATCCGCCGGATCGATGGGCAGGTAGGGGACTTCCCACAGTTCCTTGTTGGCCTGGCGGAAGGCCTTCATGCCCTTGTTGATGGCGTCCTGGTGGGAGCCGGAGAAGGCGGTGTAGACAAGCTCGCCGACGTAGGGATGCCGCTCCGGGATGTGCAGCTGGTTGCAGTGCTCGAAGACGTCCTTGATGCGGTTGATGTCCGAGCAGTCGAGCATCGGGTCGACGCCCTGCGTGTACATGTTGAGCGCGAGCGTGACGATGTCGACGTTGCCTGTGCGCTCTCCGTTGCCGAACAGGGTTCCCTCCACCCGGTCCGCGCCCGCCATCAGGCCGAGTTCGGTGGCGGCGATGCCGGTGCCGCGGTCGTTGTGCGGGTGCAGTGACAGGATGATCGAGTCGCGCCGGTCGAGCTGGCGGCTCATCCATTCGATCTGGTCGGCGTGGATATTGGGGGTGGACATCTCCACCGTCGCCGGCAGGTTGAGGATGAGCTTGTTGTCGGGCGTCGGATCGATGATCTCGGTGACGGCGTTGCAGATCTCCAGCGCCACCTCCAGCTCGGTGCCGGTGAAGCTCTCGGGCGAATACTGGAAGCGGTAACCCTGATGTCCTGATTCCCTGGCGGCCTTGGCCGCCATGTCGGTGATCATCTTGGCGGCGTCCGTGGCGATCTGTTTGACGCCGGCTACATCCTTGGCGAAGACAACGCGGCGCTGCAACTCGCTGGTCGAGTTGTAGAAATGGACGATGGGCCTCCTGGCGCCTTCGAGAGATTCGAAGGTGCGCGCGATCAACTCAGGCCGGCATTGCACCAGGACCTGCAGCGAGACGTCGTCGGGCACGTTGCCCTCTTCGATGGTCCAGCGCGCGAAGTCGAAATCCGTCTGCGAGGCGGACGGGAAACCCACCTCGATCTCCTTGAAGCCCATGTCGAGCAGGAGGGCGAACATGCGCGCCTTGCGCTCGTGGCCCATGGGGTCGATGAGCGCCTGGTTGCCGTCGCGCAGGTCGACCGAGCACCAGATGGGCGCCTTGTCGATGCGTTTGCCCGGCCAAGTGCGGTCGGCAAGGCCGACTTGCGGATAGGGCTGGTACTTGCGCGGGGCGTCGGGCATGCCCTTGTGCCCTGCGTTGCGGTTGGCGGTCTCGTTCTTCGCGTCCATATCGTTCACTCCGGCGGCCGCAGGCTTGCTCCAATGCAAAGCGCCGCCTGTCAAGGCTTCACTGAAAAAGGTTTAGCGGAAGGAGCAGGCCAGCGCGTCCGGCGACACCGATCGCCGGGTGCCCCTTCAACGGACCCGGCGATCGCCGATAAGGCCGAGAAGCAGCAGGCCGGGGGCGAGCGCACGCGTGGCCGTGCCGCCAAAAGCGGACGGGCAGGAATAGCTTATGCGCTCAATGTCCAACATGAGGTTTTGATAGCCGAGGCGGTGGCACGGCGCAAGAGGCCGCTTGACAGGGTCAGGGCCTTTCTGTATTTCACCAAATAGCTAATTAACTTAATGGTGAACTATATGAAGTCGGATCCCCTCAGCACCGCCTTTGCCGCCCTGGCCGACCCGACGCGGCGTGCCATGCTCACCCGGTTGTGCGAGGGCGAGGCGACGGTGAACGAGATCGCCGCGCCGTTCGACCTGTCGCTTCCGGCCATCTCCAAGCATCTCAAGGTTCTGGAGGGCGCGGGACTGATCTCGCGCGGACGCTCCGCGCAGTTCCGCCCCTGCCGGCTCGAACCGGGGCCGCTCAAGGACGTGGCCGACTGGGTGGAGCGCTACCGCCGCTTCTGGGACGAGAGCCTCGACCGCCTGGACAATTACCTGAAGGAAATCCAGTACAAGGAGAGATCCGATGACGCATGAATTCGCCGCCGCCCGGCACTCCGACGCGGAACTATACATCTCGCGCCTTTTCGATGCCCCGCGGGCGCTCGTGTTCGAGGCATGGACGAAGGCGGAGCATCTCAGCGGCTGGAGCTGCCCGACCGGCTTCACCATCCCCCACTCCGAAGGCGACATCCGCACGGGCGGCTGGTTCAAGACCTGCATGCGCTCGCCGGACGGCGAGGAACACTGGCTGAGTGGCACCTATCGCGAGGTCACGCCGCCCGAGCGCCTCGTCTTCACCCATGCCTGGCATGACGAGAGCGGCAGGCCGGAGCACGAGACAGTGGTGACGGTGACGCTGAAGGAGGAAGGCGGCAGGACGCGGCTGACCCTGCACCAGGCCTTCTTCGCCTCCAAGGCCTCGCGCGATGGCCACGAGGGCGGCTGGAACGAGACGCTCGACAATCTGGCCGCGTATCTGCCGACCATCGCCGGCGGTGGTTAAAGCGGCACTTGAGGAAAGCTGAATCGGAATGTCAGCCACTGCAGCCAACCGCGCGGAATGACTCGACGTTTCGCTCATATCTTGATCCGATGGGGAGAAGGACGATGATCCGGACGACCACCGCCATAAACGACCTCGCACTTTCCATCACCCGCATCTTCGACGCCCCGCGCAGCCTCGTCTTCAGGGTCTGGAGCACGCCGGAGCATCTCGCCCGCTGGTGGGGGCCGAAGGATTTTTCCGTGCCGTCGGTCAAAACCGACTTTCGCGAGGGCGGCGCGTGGCGCGCCTGCATCCGCTCGCCAGAGGGACAGGACTACTGGGCGAGCGGGGTTTACCGCGAGATCGCCGAGCCTCACCGCATCGTCTTCACCTTCACCTGGGAGGAGGAGAACGCCATGGAAACGGTGGTTACCGTGACGCTGGAAGAGGTTGGAGAGAAGACACGGCTCACCTTCCACCAGACGCCCTTCCCCACCCCCGAAAGCCGCGACGGCCACACGGAGGGCTGGGAGGAATGCATGGACCGGCTTGGCGCCTATGTCACCGCACAAAAGGAGGAGATGGGATGAGGAAGACCTATCACGGGAGCTGCCATTGCGGGGCTGTCCGCTTCGAATGCCGGCTTGACCTGGCGCCGGAAGGCCAGCGCTCGGAGCCGGCGCGGGAGGGCGTCTATTGGACATCGACCTTCCGCTGCAACTGCTCCTCCTGCCTGAAGACACGGTTCTGGAAGGCGTTCGTCGTACCGGAGGACTTCAAGCTGCTTAAGGGCGAGGAAGCGTTGACGGAATACCGCTTCGGCGCGCGCATGATCAGACATGTCTTCTGCAAGCACTGCGGCGTCCACCCCTTCGCCAGCGCCGATTTCGACATGATGGGCGGGGCGTTTTATGCCGTCAACCTCGTCTGCCTCGACGATGCCAGCGACGAGGAGCTGGCGGGCGCGCCGATCATCTATGAGGACGGCCGACATGATGCCTGGGACAGGGCGCCGGAGGTGGCCTCATACCTTTAGGCAGGCGCACGCCCCCGCGCCATCACCTCCTCATAGGCCGCGCGCAGCCTCTCACGCACGCCCGGCCCTGACCTGGGCTTCGCCGGAATCCCCAGATGCTCCTGGCGCAGCTCCTCCATGAACTCTTCCCACAGGTCCGGCCCGCCCTCCTCCAGGAGCTGCGCACGGATGGAGAGCGCCTCCGTCACTGGCAGCCATTTGCGCCCCCAGGCGCCGATCATGGCGAAGACCGGCAGAAGCTCGATCCCCTTCTCCGTCAGGCTGTAGATCGCCTTCTGCTTGTGGCTCGGGTCGTCCTTTTTGGAGATGACGCCTTCCGCCATGAGCCGGCGCAGGCGATCGGCCAGGATGTTTGAGGCGATCCCCTCCTCGTTCTGCGCCAGAAGCTCGCGGAAGTGGCGGCGGTTTCCGAACATCATGTCGCGCACGATGATGAGGGACCATTTGTCGCCCAGAACCTCCAGCGTGAGGTTGATGGGACAGCCCGAGCGGTGGGCGGATGCTTCCTTGTCGGCGGCCAATTTTACTTTCTCCAAAAAAAACCGGTTGCGAAATAAAATCAGTTCGACTAACCTGCAACCGGTTGTAAGTTGCAATCATCTGCACATGAGGTCAAGGGAGAGAATGAGATGAACGCCTGCGCCTCGATCACCATCACGCCGATTCTCGTCGCCGACCTGCACGTCGAGGGCGAGCGGATGCCAGTCTACGTGCACGTCATCGACCATCCCGATGCGCGCATACTGGTCGATACCGGTATGACGGAGCTGCACCCGGCAGTGGTGGCTGCTTTCGATCCCCGCCTCTATCCACTGAGCAAGCAGGACTTCGACGTCGCCGGGATCGACATCGTCGTCAACACGCACCTGCACGCCGACCATTGCGGCGGCAACCACCTCTTCGCCGGCAAGCCGATCTATGTCCAGCGTCGGGAGCTCGACGACGCCCACGGCGAGGACGACTACACGATTCGCGAGTGGGTCGATGCGCCCGGCGTGCGGTATGTGCCGGTCGACGGCGAACTCGAGCTGCTTCCCGGGCTCCGGCTCGTCCCGGCGCCGGGCCACACAGCCGGCATGCAGGTCGTCGTCGTCGAGACTGGCGGGCGCCCGGTTGTCGTTGGCGGCGACGTGGCGGTTTGGTTTGGCGAGCTTGATGAGCCGCGCACCGAAGGCCAGCTGCTTGCGCGCGCGCTCGACCCCGAGCTGATCTGGCTCGCGCACGAGCACGAGCCGTGGCGGCCCCGCGGCGTCTAAAGCGCGCGGCCTTTTGTGAGGAGAATGGGACTATGGCCAAGCTTGTTTTTGGAATGAACCAGTCGCTGGACGGCTACGTCGACCATATGGCGTTTGCACCAAGTCCCGCGCTCTTCCGCCACTTTATCGAAGAGGCTGAGCGGCAGGTGGGTAGCATTTACGGGCGCAAGATGTATGAGATCATGCGGTACTGGGACGATGACCATCTCGACTGGGAGCCGGAAGGAGCGGCCTTTGCGGCTGCGTGGCGGAAGCAGCCGAAGTGGGTCGTCTCGCGCTCGTTGAAGTCCGTCGGCCCCAACGCCAGGCTTGTCGCGGGCGATCTCGAGGACGCGATCCGTCAGCTGAAGGCCGAGCGCGACGGGGAGATCGAAGTGGCCGGCCCCGATCTGGCGCATAGCCTAACCGAACTAGGGCTGATCGATGAATATCGCATCTACCTGCACCCAGTAGTGCTTGGCCATGGCAAGCCATATTTCGCCGGCCCCCGGCCGCCGCTCCGCCTCGTGACCCATGATCGAATCGGCGAGGACACGGTCAGGCTGACTTACGTTCCCGCCTGATCGCGCCGCGCCGTTCAACGCAGTCCACGGAGCAGAACATGAATGCGCGCACCATCAGGATCGACGATGTCGAGTTCGTCACTGAAGCGTTCGGCGATCCGGTAAATCCGCCCGTGCTTCTGATCATGGGCGGGATGGCTTCCATGCTGTGGTGGCCCGAAGAATTCTGCCGACGCCTGGCCGAGCGCCGCCGCTTCGTCATCCGCTACGACCAGCGCGACAGCGGCCTGTCGACGAAATATCCGCCCGGTCAGCCGGGCTATATCTTCGAGGATGCGGTCGATGACGTCTTCCGCGTGCTCGACGGCTACGGGATTTTTGCCGCCCATATCGCGGGCTTTTCCCTCGGCGGCATGGTGGGCCAGGCCGCCGCGCTGAAGAATCCCGAGCGCGTGCTTTCGCTGACGACGATCAGCAGTTCGCCGGTCGGGGTGGACACGTCCCACCTCCCGGCGAGCGGCGAGGCCTGGATGGAACATATGAAAGTGGAGGCGGACTGGTCGGACCGGGCAGACGCGGTCGCGTATTTGGTGGAGGATGCGCGCCTGACGGCGGGCACGGCACATCCGTTCGACGAGGCCGGGACCCGAGCCTTCATCGAACGGGATTTCGACCGCTCAGGCGGCTATCTCAGCGCCACCAACCACAGCATCCTCTTCGAGGTCGGCGAGGCATGGCGGGACCGGCTGCACGAGATGAAAGCGCCGCTTCTCGTCGTTCACGGCACGGCCGATCCGGTTTTCCCGCCGGAACACGGCGAAGCGCTGGCCGCTGCCGTTCCCGGCGCCCGCCTGCTGAAGCTCGAAGGTGGCGGCCACGAGTTGCACCCCGGCCATTGGGACCGGATCGTCGCGGCAATCGCCGAACATTCGGGCAAGATTAACTGACCCCACAGCAGCGAAACCATATCCGAAGGAGACAAGCAATGAGACGATTGGTGGTTTGGAACGTGATGACGCTCGACGGCTATTTCGAGGGCAAGAGCCCGTGGGACCTCGGCTTCCACGAGACGGTCTGGGGAGACGAACTGGCTGCGTTTTCGCTCGAGCAGGGCAAGGAGATCGGCACGCTGCTTTTCGGGCGGCGCACATATGAAGGCATGGCCGGCTACTGGAGCAAGGAGACCGGGGAGATTGCCGACATGATGAACTCGATCGAGAAGGCGGTGGCGACCCGCACGCTCGACGAGGCGACATGGAACAATACCCGGCTCTTGAAGGGCGAGGCCGCGGAGGCGGTCAGCGCGCTGAAGGCGGAGGAGGGCAAGGACGTCTATATATTCGGCAGCGCCGACCTGCTCGACTCCCTCCTCAAGGCCGGGCTCGTTGACGAATACCGGATCTGCGTCGCGCCGGTGGTGCTGGGCGGGGGCAATCCGTTGTTCAAGCCGCAGGACCAGCAGGTCAAGATGCGCCTCGAAGGCTCGCGCCCGCTCAAGACCGGCGGGGTGATGCTGACCTATGCGGTAGGCGGGTAAGCCGATGTGTTCGGGCGTTCGTCCCGACTGTGGCTCATTGTGAGGAGGTCGCCATGCCACACCCAACCCGAAGCGAAACCGTGAAAGACGTCTTCCGCGCCTATCGCACAAGAGACCGCCGTCTGATGGAGCAGACGCTGACGGAGGACTTCACCTTCACCAGTCCCTATGACGACGCCATCGACAGGAAGGCCTTCTTCGAGCGGTGCTGGCCGGCAGGCCAGCGCATGGCCGAAATTTCTCCGGAAGAAATTGTCGAGAACGGCGACCGCGTATTCGTCTTGTACAGGTGCCGCACTCGGGAAGGGAAGGAATTCCGCAATGTCGAGACGCTCGATTTTACGGATGACCGCATCCGCGCCGTCAATGTCTATTTCGGCGCGGCCTATATCGACGGCGTTTTCCAACCCTCCTGAGGGAGCCGGCACTTGAACTTCGAACCATGGAGGAACCGAAGATGAGCCTGCCAAAAGTTGTTTCGCGAGAGGAATGGCTGGAAGCCCGCAAGGCGCTGCTGGCCAAGGAGAAGGAGATGACGCGGGCGCGCGACACCTTGAGCGCGGAGCGGCGGCGCCTGCCGATGGTGAAGATCGAGAAGGACTACGTCTTCGACGGGCCGGACGGCAAGAAACGACTGATCGACCTCTTCGAAGGCCGCCGCCAGCTCATCATCGGCCATTTCATGTTCGATCCGCGTTGGGAGAAAGGATGTCCCGGCTGCACGGCCGGCGCCGAGGAGATCTCGGACGGGCTGATACGCCACTTGAACCACCGCGACACCTCCTATGCCTGCGTATCGCGGGCGCCGCTCGAAAAACTCGAGCGCTACAAGGCGGAGAAGGGCTGGCGCTTCCCCTGGTATTCGTCCCACGGCAGCGACTTCAACTACGATTTCGGCGTGACGGTCGACGAAAACCGTGGACAGGCGACCTACAACTACCGCACCAAGGAGGAGCACGAGAAGGCCGGGACGGGCTATTATTTCGAAGGCGAGCAGCCGATCGAACAGCCCGGCAGCAGTTTCTTCCTGCGCGTCGGCGACGACGTCTACCACACCTACTCGACCTTCGGACGGGGTGCGGAGACGACGGGCGGCTCCTACTACTGGCTCGACCTGACGGCACTCGGCCGCCAGGAGGAATGGGAGGAGCCGAAGGGACGCGTGGAGAGCGCGCGGGCCAACCTGCCCTTCTTCGACGATTGATTGAGGACATGGACCCGCGCCTATCGGACCATCGGATAGGAAGCGCGGCCGCCCTCCGGCGAAGAAGAAACCTTACGGGCGCGGTCGGACAGCGCCCTTTTTCTTCGTCCTAGTGGTCTGGTGGGGGTACGTCGGCACAGCCGGCGTGCCGGAAAGGGAGGAAGGGACGATGAATACCGAAGCGGCTCCGATCGCATTGGTGCTGACTGCCCTGCGCCTGGGCCGGCGGTGCGCTGTATCTAAAGACCCGTTCCCCATCCTGAGGAGGAAACCATGCGCTACATGATGCTGATGATCCCCGCCGGCTACGAGGCAGCCGCACCCGGCACCATGCCCGACGACCCCAAGGCCGTCGAGGTCATGATGCGATACAATGAGGAACTGCAGAAGGCCGGCATTCTGGTGGCAGCCGAGGGGCTGCACCCGCCCTCCATGGGCGCCCGCGTTTCCTTCGCCACGGGAGAGCCGGTGGTGACCGACGGACCGTTCGCCGAGGCCAAGGAAGTGGTCGGCGGCTACTGGGTCATCGAGGTCGGCTCGCGCGAAGAGGCTATCGAATGGGCCAAGCGCTGCCCCGCGCAGCCCAACGAGACCATCGAAATCCGCCGCATCATGGAGATGGACGACTTTCCCGACGACGTGCGCGCTGCCGCCGAAGGTTACGCGGATATGCAGTCGAAACGCAGCTGATCCGGCGCCGGCGGGAAATTTTCCATCGCGGCGAAGAAATCCCTTGCGTATGTTCTCTTTTTGTTCCAATCTTCTCGATTATCAGAAGGGATGGGGCATGAGGGACCCGGTACAAAAAGCCGCAACGGCCGGACGAACCTGGCCCGCGTTCCGGCCGGCGGCTGTGGAAGGCCGGTTGTCCGCGCCTCTTCTGGCATTTCTCCCGAATTCGCCCCCGGCGCAACGGAATGACGTGGCGATCCTATCCGTGCTTGGCCTTGTGTTCCGGCTCCACGTGGATGGTGACGCGGGCGCCGGGAAGCTCGTCCTCCAGCACATCCTCGATGCGATCGCAGATCTGGTGCGCGCGCTCCACCGTCATGTCCGAGGGCACCACCAGGTGAAACTCGATGAAGCGAGCGCGGCCGGCCTCGCGCGTCTTCAGGTCGTGGAACTCCAGCGCGCCGTCGCTGTTGGCGCGCACGAGGCGCTCGATCTCGGCCAGTTCCGCAGGGTCGACCGCAACGTCCATCAGCCCCTGGACGGAAGCGCTGACCATGTGCCAGCCGTGCCACAGGATGTTGGCCGCGACGATGACTGCCATCAGCGGGTCGAGCCACAGCCAGCCTGTGGCGAGCGCCAGGAGAAGGCCGACGATAACACCGGCCGACGTGATGACGTCGGTCCACAGATGACGGCTGTCGGCCACCAGCGCCGGCGAGCGGGCGGTGCGGCCGACGCGCATGAGGACGACCGCCCAGATGCCGTTGCCAACCGCCGCGACAGCCGTAATCGCAAGGCCGATCCCCGGCGCCTCCAGCGCGTGCGGCAGGGAGAAGGCGAGCCCCGCCTCGCGCAGGATGAGGAGTGCCGCGACGACGATCAGCACGCCTTCCAGCACTGCGGAAAGGTACTCCGCCTTGTGGTGCCCGAAGGGGTGGTTTTCGTCGGCCGGGATGTACGCCACGCGGATGGCGAAAAAGGCCGCACCCGACGCCACGACGTTGACGATGGATTCCATCGCGTCGGAGAACAGCGCGACGGAGCCCGTCAGCCACCAGGCGCCGAGCTTCAGGGCGAAAATCGCCATGCCGACGACGATGGACCAGAAGGAGAGGCGCCGGACTGTCTTTGCGGATGTCATGGTTCGCCGCACCCTCGCAAATTTGCCGTCACGCGCGGGCGTCGCGGCCGGCACCCCTCACGCCGCCTTCACCTTCGCCTTGCCCGGCAGATGCGCGACCACGTTCTCGATCATGCGCATGCCGGCGTTCTGGCCCAGCGTCATAATGGATTCGGGGTGGAACTGCACGGCCGCCACCGGCTCGCTCTCGTGCTCGATGGCCATCACCACGCCGTCCTCGGTTTCCGCCGTGACGACGAAGGCCTCGGGCATGCGCGAAGGATCGGCGAAGATGGAGTGGTAGCGCCCCACCGTCACCTCGTGCGGCAGGCCGGAGAAGACGAGGCTGTTGCCGCCGGCACGGATGCGCGACGGCTTGCCGTGCACGGGCTCGCGCAGGTGGCGCAGCGCGCCGCCATAGGCCTCCACCAGCGCCTGCAGCCCCAGACACACGCCGAAGATCGGCAGGTTGCGCGCCCGCGCCTTGGCGATCGTCGCTGCGCAATCGAAATCGGCCGGCGTACCCGGTCCCGGCGAAAGCACCACGAGATCGGGATCGACGCGGTCGAAGACGGCCTCGGCCACCGGCGTGCGCACGGTGGTGACGGCCGCTCCCGTCTGGCGGAAATAGTTGGCCAGGGTGTGGACGAAGGAATCCTCGTGGTCGACAAGCAGGATCTTCACGCCCTCGCCGACCTTCGCCGCCTCTCTCGCCTCTTGTCCCATGTTGGTTTTCCCTGCCTCGCGGATGGCCGACAGCATGGCGGAGGCCTTCAGCTCCGTCTCTGCCTCTTCCTCCGCTCCGTCGGAATCGAAAAGGAGCGTTGCACCCGCCCGCACCTCGGCCGTGCCGTCCTTGATGCGGATGGTCCGGAGTGTCAGCCCCGTGTTCATGTCGCCGTTGAAATGGACCATGCCGACGGCGCCTCCGTACCAGGCGCGCGGACTCTTCTCGTTGTCCTCGATAAAGCGCATGGCCCACAGCTTCGGCGCGCCGGTGACGGTAACCGCCCAGGCATGGGAGAGGAAGGCATCGAAAGCGTCCATGCCCTCGCGCAGGCGGCCCTCGATGTGGTCGACCGTGTGGATGAGGCGCGAATACATCTCGATCTGGCGCCGGCCGATCACGCGCACCGAGCCCGGCTCGCACACGCGGCTCTTGTCGTTGCGGTCGACGTCGGAGCACATGGTCAGCTCCGACTCGTCCTTCTTGGAATTCAGGAGCTTCAGGATCTGCTCGGAATCGGAGATGGCATCGCCGCCGCGCTTGATGGTGCCGGAAATAGGGCAGGTCTCCACGCGCCTTCCCGACACGCGCACGAACATCTCCGGAGAGGCGCCGATGAGATACTCGCGCTCGCCAAGGTTGATGAAGAACGAATAGGGCGAGGGGTTGATCTGTTTCAGGCGGCGGGAGATTGCCGACGGGCGGTTCTGGCAGTGCTCGAAGAACATCTGCCCCGGAACGACTTCGAAGAGATCGCCGCGCCGGAAGCTTTCCTTCGCCTTTTCCACCAGTTTCGCGTATTCGCCTGGCTCGTGATCGGCGCGCGGCGGCACGCGGATTCCTGGCTGGAACGGCTCTTCACGGCCCTCGCGCGGCTGGCCTTCGGTGGAAAAACCCTTGCCCGAATAGTCGTAGCGGTCGTGCCAGGCCTTGGCCGCATGGTGGTCGACGACGAGGATTTCGTCCGGCAGGTAGAGAACGAGGTCGCGCTGGCTTTCCGGCCGATCGAGCTTCAGCGCCACGGGATCGAACTGGAAGGCGAGATCGTAGCCGAAGGCGCCGTAAAGCCCGAGATTGTCATCGTTCTCCGTATGGAAGAGGCTCGTGACGGCCCTGAGCACGGTGAAGACGGAAGGAACGCGCGAGCGCTCCTCCTCCGATACGATTTCCCTCGGCTCGGCAACCGCAACCTCGAGCAGACGCGGGCCTCGCGCCGTCATGGCGACGTCCGGCAGGCCTTCGATGGCCGTGCCCAGCGCCGGCAGCATGACCTCCCCACGCCCGTTCAGCGCCTCGACCTTCATGGCCCGTCCGCGCGCCGAAATCACCAGCGGCGGGTCGATGATGGCGGTATCCCAGCGCGTATAGCGGCCCGGATATTCGTAGTTGGAGGAGAAGACGGCGCCGCGGCGCGCATCCAGCGCATCGATATAGGTGTCGATGGCGCCGCCATAGGGCGTCTCGCTGCGGGTGCGGACAACGCTTATGCCGCCCGCCGTGACGAACCGCTCGCCGCCGTTTTCCAAGACTTCCACGCTCATTCTCCGCTCCCTTTCAAGCGCCGCCGGGAAGCCCTCATAATGAAAATGGCCGCCCGGTTTTCACCTGCGGCCAATCGTCGAAGTTGCACGCAAATGCTTGCGCCGGCCGCAGTCAGCGGGCCCACCACCAAAGCTTTGCGTTCGCAACCGTGTTCATGCGCCTTCCATAGCCGCGAAAGGGCGCATGCGCAACTGCTTTGGTCATGCACCGCCATCCTGGCCGTCGCCGTCCTGGCGGTGCCCGCTCCTCTTCGCCGCATTGCCGCGGCGGTACTGGAGCAGCGAAGCGACGAGCCATGTGAGGCTTGCCCAAGCCGCGCCCAGCGCCCAGCCGGCCGCCACATCGCTCGGCCAATGGACGCCGAGATAGACACGGGTGATGCCGACGGCGACCGAAATGACGAGAGCCATGAAGAGCACATAAAGCCGCACCCGCAGATCGCCGAAGAAGCGTATGACGAGGGCGGCCAGCGTAAGATAGGCGACGGTGGCCACGAGGGCGTGGCCGCTCGGGAAGCTGGGCGTGTGGACGATGTCGAGATGGGCGGCGAGATCGGGCCTCGGGCGCTCATAATACCGCTTCAGAAAATGCGATACGAGCGCGCCCGATCCGACCGAAAGCACGGCGTAAAGCGCCGGCCCGTGGCGCCGTGTGACAACCAGCAGGCCGACGACAGCGGCAAGCGCGAGAAGGACGAGCGTGTAGCCGCCGAGCGCGGTGATCTCCAGCGCCACCTCCTCCAGCCAAGGCGGTCCGAGCGGATCGGAGGGGTCGGCGGGATTGCGCAGGGCGAGGAAAAGCCACCGGTCGAGGGCGCGGATCTCGCCCTCGGCCACCTCGTCGGCGATCGCGAGAAAGGCATAGACGCCGAAGGCGAGCACCGCCAGCACGACGACCGGCCCCACGGCCTCCCGGCGCTGCTTCATGCCGCGCACGAGGCCGGTCACGGCCGTAACAATCGCGTTGTCCGCCAAATGCCTGCGCCTCCACATCGAAATGCCGCGCTTGAAAATGGTGCCGCGGCGACAAATGTCCCCTATGTTGGGATATAGGTCCCGCGGGAGCATGATGCACGATGATATGGTCTTTCAATATCGGCAGGATCCTCGGCACGACGGTGCGCATCCACGTCACCTTCCTGCTCCTGCTCGTCTGGATCTGGTTCATGCACTACCGGATCGGCGGCGCGGCCGCTGCCTGGGAGGGCGTGGCATTCATCCTTGCCGTCTTCGCCTGCGTGGTGCTGCACGAGTTCGGCCATGCCCTTGCCGCGCGCCGCTACGGCATCAGGACGCCGGACATCACGCTTTTGCCGATCGGCGGACTGGCGCGTCTGGAACGCATGCCCGAGGAACCGGGCCAGGAGTTCGTCATCGCCGTGGCAGGCCCTCTGGTCAATGTCGTCATCGCCGTCCTCATCTTCCTGGCGCTCGGCGGTTCGGCCGGCATCGAACAGATGATGCAGGTGGAGGACCCGCGCGCCGATTTTCTCGTGCGGCTTGCCGGCGTCAACGTCTTCCTGGTGCTGTTCAACATGATCCCCGCCTTTCCCATGGACGGCGGGCGCGTGCTGCGCGCCCTTCTCGCCACGCGGATGACCTGGGCGCGGGCCACCCAGATCGCGGCCAATATCGGCCAGGGGCTCGCCTTCCTGTTCGGCTTCCTGGGGCTGCTCTACAATCCACTGCTCATCTTCATCGCCATCTTCGTCTATCTGGCAGCGGCGGCCGAGGCGCAGAACGCGCAGATCCGCGACATCGCCAACAGCGTTCTGACGGGCGACGTGATGGTGACGGAGTTCGCCGCCCTCGACCGCTCCGCGAGTATCGGCGAGGCCATCGAGCGGCTGCTCGCCACCACGCAAAACGAGTTTCCCATCCTCGACGCATACGGCCGCATGGAAGGACTTCTGACGCGCAACGACATGATCGCCGCGCTGAAGGAGACCGGCCCCGAGACGCCCGTGGTCGGCGCCATGCGCACCGACCTTCCCTCCGTCCATCGGCGCCAGAGCCTGACGGAGGGTTTTCGCCTGATGCAGGAGAAGAACGCGCCTGCCGTCGCCGTGGTCGACAGCGACGGCCGCCTGGTCGGGCTGCTCACCCACGAAACCATCGGTGAGATGATGATGGTGCGGGCGGCCATGCCCGAAGGCTTCCGCTTCGGCCGCCTGAGAAGGCCGCCGCCGATGCCCCGCCGTCCTTGACACGGGCCCCGCCCTGACCCACTTTCTTTTTATGGTGCGGAATTTGATTTCTCCCCTCTACCTTCTTCGGGTGTGTCCCCTCGCGGGACGCTAACCCCGGGGTCCGGTGCCATGCGCCTCCGGATCGCGGGGCGCAACGAAGCCGCAGCCCTAATGGGATCGTGGCGGACAAGAGCACTTCCAGGCGCAATCACAAAAGAACAAAAGCCGCAGATGGCGGCAGTCCTTGGATCGAAAGCCATGCAGAAGAAGGCCGGACGCAAGCCCAAGATCATCGTTTCCAGAACCGACCACGACCGCCTGCTCGGTCTCGCCACGGCGATGGAGGAGCACGACCCCGTGTTTGCGGAAACCATGATCGCCGAACTGGAGCGCGCCCGCGTGGTCGAGGATTCCGCACTCCCCGAAACGGTGGTGCGCATGGGATCCACCCTCACCTACACGGCCGATGAGGCCCCGCCCACCACCGTGACACTCGTCTTCCCCGTGGAGGCGGATATCGCCCAGGGCAAGATTTCCGTGACGACGCCGGTCGGCGCCGTGCTGGTCGGTCTGTCGGCCGGCCAGTCGATCGACTGGACAGCGCGCAACGGACGTACCCACCGGCTTACGGTCACCGACGTTCGCCAGCCGGTGAAGAAGGCGAGCTAATGCCAGCGGCCCTTATGTTTGACCGCTGGTGGTGCGTCGATGTTCAGGCATGGATCCTCGGGCTTGACCCGAGGATCCATGCCTGAACGGTCCAATAGACAAAACAGTCAAGCTAAGGGCCATTGGTTGGGAAGCCCGTTCGAGTGGGCTCGGCTGGACGAAAAGGCGGAGCCGCACCGCCCTCGGCCGTCAGTCCTCCCCGGGGCTGCCCCTGACGATCGCCTTCAGAACGTCGCGCACGCCGATGGCGCCGAGAAAACGGGAGGCTTCGTCGAACACCGCAACGGGCGCCGTTTCCGACTGGTGCATGGCCTGCATCACCGTCTTCAGCGATGTGCCGGCATGCGCCCAGTAGACCTTCGGCTTGTTTTCCGGCAGCTCTTCCGTGTTGTCGCACGAGACCCAGATGGCCGGCTGGCCGTCACGCTCGGCGTCCACCACGAGCATGTTCTCGTCGAACTTGAAACGCGTCGTCTGCCGGCGGTCGAGCCACAGCCAGCCCTCGCCGGCACCTTTGAGATCGCGCGCGTCCCGCATCACGTTCCACGCCGTCAGCACCGACAACGGGTTCACATTGGCGATGAAGTCGCGCACGTAGTCGTTCTGGGGCCTGAGCACGATGTCCTCCGGAGTGCCGGTCTGGACGATGCGCCCGCCCTCCATGATGGAGATGCGGTTGCCGATCTTCAGCGCCTCCTCGAGGTCGTGGCTGACGAAGAGGATGGTCTTCTTCAGCCGCTCCTGCAGTTCGATCAGCTCGTCCTGCAGCTTGGTGCGGATCAGCGGGTCGAGCGCGGAGAAGGGCTCGTCCATCAGGAGGATGGGCGCCTCCGTGGCAAAGGCGCGGGCAAGGCCCACGCGCTGCTGCATACCGCCGGAAAGCTCATGTGCGTATTTGCCCGCCCAATCCTCCAGATGCACCAGCTCGAGCTGCGCCATCACGCGCTCCTGGCGCTCCTTCGCCGGCACGCCCGAAAGCTCCAGCCCGAAGCCGACATTCTCCGCCACCGTGCGCCAGGGCAGAAGCGCGAACTGCTGGAACACCATGGCTACGCACTCGCGGCGGATCTTCCTGAGCTCGCTCTCCGAGCAGTTTACGACGCTGGCCGACCAGTCGCCGTCGTGAACGATCACCTCGCCGCGCGCCACCTTGTTGAGCCGGTTGACGGCGCGCAACAGCGTCGATTTTCCGGAGCCCGAAAGCCCCATCAGCACGGAGATCTCGCCGCGCTCGACCGCCAGGTCGCAACCGGCGCAGCCGAGCACCGCGCCGGTCTTCTCCAGGATCTCGGCGCGGCTCGCGCCTGCGTCCACCATGGGCAGTGCCGCGGCGCGCTCCCGGTCGGTGCCGAAGATGATATCGACGGCACGGAAATCGACGGCCGGTCTCATCGCTCGCCCTCCTTGCCGATGCGGGCCATGCGGTCGAGGATGATGGCCAGGACGACGATGGCGAGCCCCGCTTCAAGCCCCAGCGGGATATTGACGGAGTTCAAGGCCCGCACCACCGGCTTGCCGAGGCCGTTGGCGCCGATGAGGGCGGCGATGACCACCATGGACAGCGACAGCATGATGCACTGGGTGAGCCCCGCCATGATGGAGGGAAGTGCCGCCGGCAGCTCCACCTTCCACAGAAGCTGGTTGCGCGTCGCCCCGAAGGCGTGGCCCGCCTCCAGCATCGGCTTCGGCACCGAGGTGATGCCGAGATAGGTGAGCCGGATGGGCGCCGGCGAGGCGAAAATGACGGTGACGATGAGGCCCGGCGCCGCACCCAGGCCGAAAAGGATAAGCACCGGAATGAGATAGACGAAGGTCGGCAGGGTCTGCATGAGGTCAAGGACGGGGCGCAGGACCTGGTAGACCCGCTCGCTGTGGGCTGCCCAGATGCCGACGGGAACGCCGATCGCCATGGAGGCAGCGGCCGCGGCGACGACGAGGACCAGCGTCTCCACCGTCTCCTTCCACAGGCCCTGATTGACGATGAAGAGGAGCCCGATGGCGACGCCCAGCGCCAGTTTCCACGAGCGCTGCAGGAGAAAAGCGAGGACGGCGACCGCCACCACGACCACGCTCGGCGGCAGCCACAAAAGGAACCCGGCCATCCCGTCGAGGACGGTTGCAAGCCCGCTGGCCAGATTGTCGAAAAGCCAAGCGAAATTGGTTGTCAGAAAGTCGAAAAATTCGCGGCCCCATCTGCCGATGGGAATTTTCCAGGCCGCGATCCATTGTGTCAGGGGATCCATTGGGTTGGCGGTCTCCTGTTATCGGTGGAGGAAGGGAGGCGGGAAAGCGGACGCCCGAGAGGCGGCGCCCGCGCTCAACTCACATCCCCAGATGCGCCTTGACGGCTTCCATCGCGTCGCCGCCATCGAAGGTGGTCACGCCTTCGAGCCAGGGGCCCAGCGCGTCCGGGTTCTCCTTCAGCCAGGCGGCGGCCGCGGCCTCGGGATCCTCGCCCTCGTCGAGGATGGCACCCATGATCTCGTTTTCCATCTGCAGCGAGAAGACCATGTTCTTCAGAAGCTGTCCGAGATTGGGGCACTCCTCGGTCAGCCCCGCGCGCACGTTCGTGTGCACCGTGGCGCCGCCGTAGTTCGGGCCGAACACCTCGTCGCCGCCTTCCAGGTAGGCCATGTCGATATTGGCGTTCATCGGGTGCGGCTCCCAGCCAAGGAAGACCACGTGCTCTTCGCGCTGCACGGCGCGGCGCACCTGCGAGAGCATGCCTGCCTCCGAGCTTTCCACGACCTCGAAACCGGCAAGATCGAATGTATCGTTCTCGATCATGTCGAGGATCAGCCGGTTGCCGTCGTTGCCCGGCTCGATGCCGTAGATCTCGCCACCCAGCTCGTCGCGGAATTTGGCGATGTCGGCGAAGCTCTTGAGGCCCGCGTCATAGGTGTATTGGGGCACGGCGAGCGTGTATTTGGCACCTTCCAGGTTGGTGACGACGGTCTCCACCGAGCCGTCCGCGCGATAGGGCGCGATGTCGGCTTCCATGGTGGGCATCCAGTTGCCGAGGAAGACGTCGACGTCGCCGTTCTTGAGCGAAGCGTAGGTTACCGGCACGGAGAGCACTTGCGTTTCCGGCTGGTAGCCGAGCCCTTCCAGAACCGTGGAAGCCGTCGCCGTGGTGGCGGTGATGTCGGTCCAGCCGACATCGGAGAAGGTGATGGAGCGGCATTCCTCCGGCTCGGCGGCAAGGGCCGTACCCGTGCAAAGGCCGATGGCCACGCCGAAGCCGGCCGCGGTGCGTTTAAGGTAGGACATGACGGTTCTCCCCTGGAAAGTTGTTCGACATATTTTTTTGCACCAGCGCCGTTTAACCGGCTTCACTGTTTTGTTCAAACGCAAGCATCATTTGAGGCCGGCCGCAAGCAGAAAGGACGATCTCAAAGCCGCGCTGCCCCGCCCGCCGCGGCGCCATTCCGGTGGAAGACCGTCGTCGCCGCGTTTCACAAGCCGCTGATGCTGTTATCAGGCAATGGACCGGAACGGCGAAGACGATGGCCAAGCTCTATTTCCACTACGCGACGATGAATGCCGGCAAGACCACCATGCTCCTGCAGGCGTCCTACAACTACCGCGAGCGCGGCATGTCGACCATGCTGTTCGTCGCCGGCCACTACCGCAAGGACGGGGCCGGCCACATCGCCTCGCGCATCGGGCTGGAGGCGGATGCCGAGATGTTCCGCGACGGCGACGACCTCTTCGCGCGCGTCGCCGAGCATCACCGGCACACCACCACCCACTGCGTCTTCATCGACGAGGCGCAGTTCCTGGCCGACGAGCAGGTGTGGCAGCTTGCGCGCATCGCCGACCGGCTCGACATCCCCGTCATGTGCTACGGCCTGCGCACCGATTTTCAGGGCAAGCTCTTCACCGGCTCGCGCGCGCTTCTGGCGATCGCCGACGAGTTGCGCGAGGTGCGCACCATCTGCCGCTGCGGCCGCAAGGCGACCATGGTCGTGCGGCTGGGCCCCGACGGCAAGGTGGCCAAGGAAGGCGAGCAGGTGGCCATCGGCAAGGACGTCTACGTGTCGCTGTGCCGCAGGCATTGGGAGGAGGAGATGGGCCGCTGGCGGGCGGAGGACCTTATCGGCTTTACCGGGGCGGAATAGCGGCGGACGGTCCAGTGGTGCGATCCTGACAGATGGTACCCATCTGTTTGGGTCAGGCCACCAGGTTGTGGAAGTGCCGAAAAGTGCTTATCTCAACGCACTTGGCGCTTCTGAGGCGTCTCTGCGGTTTCGCCTGAGGGAGGCGCTTGGTGTCCGGTTCGATCGTCGATTTCTTTGCCCGCATATTCGCCGCGCTCGGCCGCGGCATCGGCCGCTTCCTGGCGTGGCTTGTCTGGCCGTTCTTGGCGCTCGGCCGCTGGTACAAGCGCCGGGGGTGGATCGTGCGCGGCGTGGTGGGCGCCGTCGTTGTCCTTTTCATCGGGCTTTACGCCTATTTCTTCTGGCAGACCCAGGTGTGGACCGGCTTCGACCGGGATTACGTTCAGGCCTATGATCTGACGAACCGAGGCGTATCGGCCGGCGAGCCGGTGGCCGCGACGGGCGAGGAGGGACCGCGCACATGCGGCCGCGCGGCCATCGCCGACGTCGCCGCCGATCTCACCGATATCAACGTCAACCAGAACGCGTGGATATCCTCCATGCTTCTCTACAAGCTCGGCTTCTTCGGCCTCGACTGGGACGACACGCCATTCTTCGACAACAAGGCCTCCTTCCAGCGCGGCGTCAACCAGGCGGTGCGGCGGACCTCGGTGGAACTGGTCGACGCGCTCGGCCGCGTGCGCGGCACCTCGCAGATCGACGGCGACCTGCAGAAGGCGCGCGAGAGCATCCAGTTCTCGGAGGACGCCTGGTATTTCGGGCTTTCCCCGTTCGGCCCCAAGACGCCGACGCCGGGATTCTACCGCACGGCGATCACCTCGCTGCGCGCCTTCAACGACCGGCTGGAGGCCTGCGACGCCGTGTTCGACGCACGCGCCGACAATCTCATCCAGTTTCTCGACCGCATCGCCAACGACATCGGCTCCACCTCGGCCATCCTGCGCGAGCGCTCGGAGAACTATAACAGCGGCTGGTTCGACACACGCGCCGACGACCGCTTCTGGTTCGCCTACGGCCAGCTCTACGGCTATTACGGCCTGCTTCACGCGGCACGGGCGGATTTCGAGGATGTCGTGGCGCAACGCTCGCTGGGCTCGCTGTGGGACACGACAGAGAACCAGCTCCGCGCCGCCCTCAACATCACCCCTTTCATCATCTCCAACGGGCGCGAAGCCGGCTGGATCATGCCCACGCATCTGGCGACCATGGGGTTCTATATCCTGCGGGTTCGGTCGAACCTGGTGGAGCTGAGGCAGGTGCTGGATCGGTGACACGGAGTGAGTGGTGAATAGTGAGTAGTGGGACGCGGAGATGCCGGCGCTTCCCTCTACAACGCAAGCACGGCAACGCCGCTCGGCACCACTACTCTCTACTCACTATTCACCACTCCCTCCCTCTGTCGCATTTCGCGCATTATCCGCCTTTTTCGGGATGGCACGGAGCAGCCTTGCGGGCCCTTATTGCCTGAAACCGGCAGGTGTGGCAGGCACATCCCAGCCGACGGCAATCGAGGAGGAGACGCATGGCCGAGGTGAAGTCCGATATTGAAATCGCGCGCGCGGCAAGGAAGAAGCCGATCCAGGAGATCGGCGCGAGGCTCGGCATCCCGCCTGAGCACCTTCTGCCGTACGGCCACGACAAGGCGAAGGTCTCGGCCGAATTCATCGCCGAGGCGCGCAGGAACGGCGACGGCAAGCTCATCCTCGTGACGGCCATCAACCCCACGCCCGCCGGCGAAGGCAAGACGACGACCACCGTCGGCCTCGGCGACGGCCTCAACCGCATCGGCAAGAAGACTGCCGTGTGCATCCGCGAAGCCTCTCTCGGCCCCTGCTTCGGCATGAAAGGGGGAGCTGCCGGCGGCGGCTATGCGCAGGTCGTGCCCATGGAGGACATGAACCTGCATTTCACCGGCGATTTCCACGCCATCACCTCGGCCCACAATCTTCTGTCCGCCCTCATCGACAATCACATCTACTGGGGCAACGCGGAAAACATCGACACACGCCGCATCGCCTGGCGCCGCGTCATGGACATGAACGACCGGGCACTGCGCCAGATCGTCGTCTCGCTAGGCGGCGTGGCCAACGGCTTTCCGCGCGAGACCGGCTTCGACATCACCGTCGCTTCGGAGGTGATGGCCATCCTGTGCCTTGCCACCGACTTGCATGATCTCGAAAAGCGCCTCGGCGACATCATCGTCGGCTACCGCCGCGACAAGAGCGCGGTCTTCGCCCGCGACATCAAGGCCGACGGCGCCATGGCCGTGCTCCTGAAGGACGCGCTGCAGCCCAATCTCGTGCAGACGCTGGAGAACAATCCCGCCTTCGTCCACGGCGGGCCCTTCGCCAACATCGCGCACGGCTGCAACTCCGTCATGGCCACCACGACGGCCTTGAAACTCGCAGACTACGTGGTGACGGAGGCCGGCTTCGGCGCCGACCTCGGCGCGGAAAAATTCTTCGACATCAAGTGCCGCAAGGCCGGCCTCAAACCCTCGGCCGCCGTCATCGTCGCCACCATACGGGCGCTGAAGATGAACGGCGGGGTGAAGAAGGAGGAACTGGGCGCGGAGGATGTCGAGGCGGTGACGAAGGGCTGCGCCAATCTCGGCCGCCACATCGAGAACGTGAAGCAGTTCGGCGTGCCGGCCATCGTCGCCATCAACCATTTCCATACCGACACCGAGGCCGAGATCGAGGCGGTGAAGGCTTATGTGGCGGCGCAGGGCGAGGAGGCGGTGCTGTGCCGGCACTGGGCCGAGGGCTCCGCAGGGATCGAGGAATTGGCGCGCAAGGTGGTGGCGCTCGCCGAGGGCGGCACCTCGCAATTCGCCCCGCTCTACCGCGAGGACATGCCGCTCTTCGAGAAGATCGACACCATCGTCAAGCGCATCTATCGCGGCTCGGAGGCGATCGCCGACAAATCCGTGCGCGCCCAGCTCAAGCAGTGGGAGGATCAGGGCTACGGCAACCTCCCGGTATGCATGGCGAAGACGCAGTATTCCTTCTCGACGGATCCGAACCTGCGCGGCGCGCCGACGGGGCACGTGGTGCCGGTGCGCGAGGTGCGGCTTTCGGCGGGCGCGGGCTTCATCGTCGCCATCTGCGGTGAGATCATGACCATGCCGGGCTTGCCCCGCACGCCATCGGCGGAGAAGATATTCCTTAACGAGCAAGGCTATATCGAAGGGCTGTTCTAGAGACGGCCGCAATCCAAGGGAGGCAATTCATGAACCCATCCGGCATCACCGCGTTCGTCACGGGCGGCGGTTCGGGCCTTGGCGAGGCGACGGCCAGGGCGCTGGCGGAAAGAGGCGCCAAGGTGGCGCTTGCCGATGTCGGCATGGAACGGGCGGAAAAGGTGGCCGGCGAGATCGGCGGGCTGGCGGTCAGGTGCGACGTGACAAGTGCGGAGGATGGCGAGGCGGCGATTGCCGCGGTCACGGAGAAGCTCGGTAGCCCGCGCATTCTCGTTAACTGCGCCGGCATTGCCGTCGCCATGAAGACGGTGGGCAAGGAGGGGCCGCATCCGCTCGACCTCTACCGCAAGGTGATCGAGGTTAACCTCATCGGTTCCTTCAACATGATCCGCCTCTTTGCCGCTCAGGCGCAGGAGTTGGAGCCGCTCGAGGGCGAGGAGCGCGGCGTCATCGTCAACACGGCGTCCGTCGCAGCTTTCGACGGGCAGATCGGCCAGGCCGCCTATTCGGCCTCGAAGGGCGGCATTGTTGGCATGACGCTGCCTGTCGCGCGTGACCTCGCCCGCGCCGGCATCCGCGTGTGCACCATCGCGCCCGGCATCTTCAAGACGCCGATGCTGGCCGGCCTGCCGGAAGACGCGCAGGCCTCGCTCGGCCAACAGGTGCCCTTCCCGCCGCGGCTGGGCGAGCCTTCGGAATATGCAGCGCTTGCCTGCCACATCGTGGAGAACCAGATGCTGAACGGCGAGACGATCAGGCTCGACGGCGCCATCCGGATGGCGCCGCGATAGGATGGGAGACGCCGGCAGAAGCGGCCCGCTATCCGGCCTGACCGTTGTCGAGATGGCGGGACTTGGGCCGGTGCCGCTGGCCGGCCTGATGCTGGCGGAGATGGGCGCGGACGTGCTGCGCATCGAACGCAAGAACGCCGGCCGCGCCTTCCTCGACGCGCCGCGCGAATACGATCTTGAACGCCATGGCCGGAAGATCCTGAAGCTCGATCTCAAAAACCCGGAGGGCTGCGCGCTGCTGCTGCGGCTCCTTGAGGGTGCGGACGTGCTTCTGGAGGGGTTTCGCCCGGGCGTGATGGAACGGTTGGGAGCCGGGCCGGAGGTGGCGCTGACGCGCAATCCACGGCTCGTCTACGGCCGCATGACTGGCTTCGGCCAGGACGGGCCGCTCAGCGCCCGCGCCGGCCACGACCTCACCTACCTCGCCTGGGCGGGCGTCCTTTCCACAATCGGGCCGAAGGGCGGCAAGCCCGTGCCGCCGCTTAATCTCGTCGGCGACTATGGCGGCGGCACCATGTTTCTCATTGCCGGCGTGCTGGCCGCCCTTTTCGAGCGGGAGCGGTCGGGCAAAGGGCAGGTGGTGGACGCGGCGATGGTCGACGGGGCGTCGATGCTGGCAGCCCCCTTCTTCGGCTTCATGGCGGCGGGGTTCTGGCGCGAAGGGCGCGGTGAAAACCTGCTCGACGGCGGCGCGCCGTTTTACGATACCTACGAAACGGCGGATGGCGGTCATGTCGCGGTCGCCTGCCTGGAGCCGCAGTTCTTTGCCGAATTCGCACGGCTCCTGCCGCTGGAGGAGCGGTTTGTCGAGGGACAATACGAGCGCGCGTTGTGGCCGGAGATGCGGGCGGCGGTCGCTGCGCGCTTCCGCGAGAAAAGCCGCGACGCGTGGACGGCCCTGTTCGAGGCGACGGATGCATGCGTGGCGCCGGTGCTCTCGCTCAAGGAAGCGACGGATCATCCGCACAATCGCGTCCGCGCGGTGCATCAGACGCGGGACGGCTTCACCCGCCCTGCGCCCGCGCCGCGCTTTACACGCACGCCCTCGCAGCGGGCGGAGCCGGCGGAGCCCGCCGTGTCGCTTTCTCGTTTCGGCGTCTCCGCCGCGGAACGGAAAACCCTTGAAGAGGCAGGCGTTATCGGCGAAGGCTCCGAATAGAAGGAGCATGGGCTATGGCGAAGGCCGATCCATTTCTTGAAACCGACGCGGAGGCGATCCGGCTGGCGAAGACGCTTCTGCGCACCGCCCGCTTCGGCGCGCTGGCCACGCTCGACGCCGACGGCGCGCCGCTGGCAACGCGGGTGGCGGTTGCGACCGATATGGATGGAGCGCCGCTGATCCTCATCTCCGCGCTATCGGCCCACACGGCGGCACTTGCGGCGGACCCGCGCTGTTCGCTGCTGGTCGGCGAGCCCGGCAAGGGCGACCCGCTCGCCCACCCGCGCCTGACGCTGAAAGCGCGAGCGGAGAGGCTGGCGCGCGGTACTGCCGATGCGGCGCATGCGGAACGGCGGTATCTGAACCGGCATCCGAAGGCGAAGCTTTATGCCGGCTTTGCGGATTTCTCCTTCTTCCGCCTGGAGCCGGAGGGCGGACTGCTCAACGGCGGCTTCGCCCGCGCCTATAGGCTGAAGCGCGAGGAGCTTCTGGCCGAGGGCACTGCCTCGGCGGCGCTTCTGGAGATGGAGCAGAGGGCCGTCGAGCATATGAACGAGGACCACGCGGACGCGGTGGAGAACTACGCAACCGCATTCGGCGACGCCGAGGCGGGAAGCTGGGTGCTGACGGGCATCGATCCGGAAGGTATCGACCTTGCCAAGGGCGACGAAGCGCGGCGCGTCTTCTTCGAGGCACCGCTGAAGGATGCCTCCGAGGTGCGGTCGGTGCTGGTTGCGATGGCGAAGAAGGCGCGCGGCGGCTGAGGCCATGTCCCGCGCGCTCATCCCCATAGACGATCCGCAAGACCCACGGATTTCCGCCTACCGCGACATCCGCGAGCGTGACCTTGTCGGCCGCGAGCGCCGGTTCGTCGCCGAGGGCAAGGTGGTGCTGAACGTACTCTTCTCCACCGCCCGCTTTAAAGCCGAGTCCGTGCTTCTGCGCGAGAGCCGGGTGGCTGGGATGGGCGAACTCATCGACCACGTGCCGCAGGACGTGCCGGTCTATGTGGCGGGCGGTGCGGTGATGGACGCCATTGCCGGCTTTCCGATGCATCGCGGCGTGCTGGCCATCGGCAAACGCGGAGAGGAAGAGAGTGTGGAGGCGCTTATCGCCCGCCTGCCGGAGCGGGCGCTGGTGGTGGCGCTTTCGGGCATTGCCAACCACGACAACATGGGCGCGATCCTCCGCAACGCGGCTGCCTTCGGCGCCGACGCGGTGCTGATGGACGCCGGCTGCTGCGACCCGCTCTACCGCAAGGCGATCCGCGTTTCGGTGGGCGCTGCGCTCAAAGTGCCCTTTGCGCGGGGCGACAGCGCGGAAGCGCTTGTCGAAGCACTCTCAGAGAGCGATTTCAAGATTCTCGCTTTGAGCCCCCGGGGGACGCGGGAGATCGACACCGTGAAGCGGGCACCGCGTACAGCGCTCCTGCTCGGTGCGGAGGGGCCGGGACTGCCGGCAACGCTGCTCGACCGCCTTCCCTCGGTGCGCATCGGCATGCGCGAAGACTTCGACAGCCTGAACGTGGCCGCCGCATCGGCCATCGCGCTGCATCGGCTTTGGGTGGAAACGTAGAGCCTATCTCTACAGTTGCCTTTTGTCGGCATTGGTAAAGCGACCCGCATGCGCTTTTCTCGCGCTCTTTAGGTGCAACTGTAGTGCTACTCTGCCGGCGCCGAGCCCTCGCGGAGGGTGCGGACGCGATCGGCCAGGCTTGGTGGGCGGATCTCGTCCTCGGGCGGTGCCGGCGGCAGCTCCGAAAGCGCCTTTTCGATGGGCGAGCCGGGACCTTCGAGGGCGGCGGCCATGTTCACCACTTCCGCCGCCAAGCTGGAGATTTGCTCGCGCAGGGCGTCGTCGCCCGGCCCCTCGTCCGCAGCGGCGATCGCCGCCCGCAGCTTCTTGTTCTCGCGCATCAAGGCGGCAAGCCGCGACTGCAGCCGTTCCACCTCCGATTTCCTTGCTGTGGACATCTCACCTCCTTCCCCACCTTCCTGGGCCAGTAGGGTCGATATTTGCAGTGAAAGATCGGCCACCTGCATCTCCAGCCGCGCCTTTGCCTCTTCCGCGTCAACGAGCAGGCTCGACCTCCCGTCATCGCCGCCCGCGGCTTCCCTGATCTTCCGCTTCAGGCGCGCGATCTCCTTTTCCTGCCGCTCCAACCGTTCGTCGCGCGTCGACAGATTGGTCATCATACGCTCGAGCTTGCGTTCCAGTTCCTCGGAACGCTTGCGCGCGACGTTCAGGGCCTCCTCCACCTTGGTCTTCTCGGAGGCCGCGGCACGTCTCGCCCGATCGGCTTCCCTGGCCTCGTTGCGCAAGCGCGTGATCGTGTCGTTGAGCCGCTCGATATCGGCTTCGCGCGCCACCAGCTCTACCTGGTGGCTGCTGGCGATAAGGCTCGACTCCTCGTAGAGGCGCGAAAGCTCCTCGACTTCCGCCGTCCGCTCGGCCAGGCTCCGCTCGGCCGCCGGCAGTTTCGCCGACAATGCCTTCATCCCCGCCTCACGCTCGGAAAGCTGCCTGGCGATATCGTCGTGCCGCGCCTGCAGGGCGGCCAGCGCCTCGTCGCGCGCGGCGCACTCTTCGCCAAGCCGCCTCGCCTCCTCGCGCTGGACGTTGATCTCAACCAGATCCTGGGCGGCCTTTTTCTTGATGGCTTCCGCCTTCATCTCCAGCCGCCGCGTCGTCATGGCATACCCGGCCCTGACGGCGTCGATCTCGGCCTGCAATTCCTCGCGCGACAGCGGCATCGACGCCTCGATGCGCTTGCGCGCGAGCACGCCGGCACGCCGCCACAGCGCCGGCGCCACCGCTAGAGCCAGCGCGGCCGCGACGAGGAAACCGAGAATGAATGATAGAACGGTCTGAATCACAGGGGCATATCCGTCGGCGATTGTCGGCCGCTACTGTGCCACGGCGGGCAGCGGCAAATCCAGTGTCCCGGTGGATTTGCCGGTTTGCCCGCCAGTCCGCCTCAGAAAGGATTCCAAGTCGGCCGTTGGGTTATCTTCAAATAACCGAGATTGACGCCCAACCGGGCGCCGACGCCGGTGCGGATCGGCACGATGAGCACGGGGCCGTTCTTGAGCACGTTGAAACCCAGGCCGGCGACGAGATAGGCGGAGCCGGCAACGCCCGCATAGCGCCGATAGAGCTCGCCCACGTCGTTGAGATTATAGACCAGAACCATGACGCGCGAGCCCTGGCCGCCAAAGTCCCAGCCGATGGACGGTCCCTGCCAATAGGTTGGATGATCGCCCGCATTCTTGGTGTAGAGCGTCCCCTCGCCATAGGTAAGGCCGCCGATGAGGGCACCGGATCCCTCCTCGCCCAGCACGTAGCCGTTGGGCAGCCCGTAGGTGGAAAAGACCTTTTCCACCACCGTCGCCAGGCCGCCGGTGGTGGTGCCGAAGAAATTGCTTCCGGCGTCGATGATCTCGTCCATCGTATAGCCGTTCTGGGCGTGAGCAGAGGGCGCGGGCAAGAGGATCGCCGCGCCCAGCATCGCCAGCGCCACAACGGCAAGGCGCGCCTTGGCGCGGCTAAAGAGGCTGGTTAGCATCGCTTTCATCTCCATTGCGAAGCGGCAGCAGCTCGAGGCCCATTGCGGCTTGGCTGCCTCTTACGAAAATTGGAAGGTAATCCGTAATCCTTTTTCAACCATTAAGCTGACGCCAAAAATGGCGTCGCCATGGTACGTTTCAGAGGGCATGCCGCGCCGAATATGGCCGCGCTTTGTTGCCGGCCAGCCCGCGATATGTAACGACAGTCGCGCCTGTCGATATGGCGATTCGCAGGCGTGGGCCCGGTTTCGCCCGCTAGGGGATTGGGATTTTGACTGGGGACGGTTCAAAGATGAATGACATTCTCTCGCTGAGTGCAACCGATCTGGCTGCGTTGCTGTGCAGCCGCGTGTGCCACGACATCATCTCGCCGGTGGGGGCGATCAGCAACGGCCTGGAGCTTCTGGACGAAGGGGGCGCGGACGAGGATGCGATGCAGCTCATCCGTACCAGCGCCAGGAATGCCTCTGCACGGCTGCAATTCGCCCGCATCGCCTTCGGCGCAGCGGGTTCGGCAGGCATGCAGATCGACACCGGCGATGCGCAGACTGTTGCCATGGCCTTCATCCACAATGAAAAGCCGGAGCTGGAATGGATCGGCGGCCGGGCGCTGTTGCCCAAGAACAAGGTGAAGCTGCTCCTGAACCTAGTCCTGGTGGCCAATACGGCCATTCCGCGCGGCGGCAAGCTGACGGTGCGGCTCGAGGATGTCGAGACGGCGCCGAAATTCACCGTCGCCGCGCACGGACCCATGATGCGTGTACCGCCAAAATTCCTCGAACTGCATTCGGGCCGGCCGCCCGAGGAGCCGATCGACGCGCACAGCGTGCAGTACTACTATACGCTGCTTCTTGCCCGCGAGACGGGCATGACCGTCTCCATCCATGCTTCCGCCGAAGAGATCGTGCTGACGGCAAATTAGCGAACAATTTACCAAGCCCGTTTGCGACGAATTTACCAGGCTTCGTTACCATACGCTCCCGGGGGTTGCGGCCACCGCCGGTTTGAAGGGAGCGGAAGATGAAGCGCTGTTTGATCGTCGACGACTCGAGCGTGATCCGCAGGGTCGCCAAGCGCATTCTTGCCGGTCCCGACATGCTGGTCGGGGAAGCCGCCACCGCTCACGAGGCTATCGACATCTGCCGGCACGAGATGCCGGAGATCATGATCGTCGACGGCCTTCTGCCCGACATGGATTCGGCCGACCTCATCCGGCGGCTTGTGGCGCTCGATCCCGAGGCCAAGCCGCACATCGTGTTGTGCATCAGCCAGTTCGACGTCGGCCGCATCATGCGCGCCAAGCGGGCCGGCGCCAGGGGGTTCATCCTGAAACCCTTCACCCGCGCCCAGCTTCTGGAAAGTTTTCGCGAGTTGGATGTGGCGGCATAGGGCGCTGTGTTTTTGCGGGGGTCCGGCCCTTCGGAAAAGCTCAGGACGGAGGGGGGCGCGAAGGGGCGCCGAGCCGGCCAATAAAAAACCCGGCATAAGCCGGGTCTTTCGGGGGACGCGCGTCGCCGATCAGGCGCTTTCGCGGATTTCCTCGGGCTCACGCAGCACATAGCCGCGGCCCCACACGGTCTCGATGTAGTTCTGGCCACCGGATGCCGTGTCCAGCTTCTTGCGCAGCTTGCAGATGAAGACGTCGATGATCTTCAGCTCCGGCTCGTCCATGCCGCCATAAAGATGGTTGAGGAACATTTCCTTGGTCAGCGTGGTGCCCTTCCGCAGGGAAAGCAGCTCCAGCATCTGGTATTCCTTGCCCGTCAGATGCACGCGCTGGCCGGCGACCTCGACGGTCTTGGCGTCCAGGTTCACCACCAGGTCTCCGGTGGTGATGATCGATTGGGCGTGACCCTTGGAGCGGCGCACGATGGCGTGGATGCGGGCGACCAGCTCGTCCTTGTGGAACGGCTTGGTCATATAATCGTCGGCACCGAAGCCGAGCCCCCTCACCTTGTCCTCGATGCCGGCCATGCCCGACAGGATGAGGATCGGCGTCTTGACCTTGGAAAGGCGCAGCGTCCTGAGCACCTCGTAGCCCGACATGTCGGGCAGGTTGAGGTCGAGAAGGATTATGTCGTAGTCGTAAAGCTTGCCGAGATCGACGCCCTCCTCGCCGAGGTCGGTCGTATAGACGTTGAAGCTTTCCGATTTCAGCATCAATTCGATGCTTTGTGCGGTCGCACTATCGTCTTCAATCAGCAGAACGCGCATTTCCTGTCCCCTTTCCGCCGCCGAACCGGGTCTGGCAGACATCCGGGCACCGCAGCAGTGATGCCTTGAATCGGAAGCTGCCATTTAATGGTTAACAAAATCTGATTCGTCCTTGCAAGTGCTAAGATCGCCTTTCAGCTTTCCCAGTCACACTGTTGAATCCAAATACGGAATCGCGCCCACCCATTTTCCTGCTCCAGCCGCCTTCTCACATCGATCACGGAGCCCGGAAAGCGGGCGATGAACCTTTGATCCCGTGCGCATCTTTACCGCGCCTTAAGTCCTGCGCCTTATGATTAACAACGCCCGTAAACGAATGGTTACCGTCGGCGGCGATTCTTAGGGTTTTGTTTTCCAAGATCGGCGGGATCGAGGCTGACGGGCACAAAAGACACGACGTTGGCCGGTGACGGATTTGCAGTATGGGGCCGCGTTTTCTGGGAGTCTGGAGATGAAGTCACGTACGAACCTCGTCCGGCTGAAGCAGTTTCAGGTGAACGAAAAACGCCGCCGTATCGCCCAGCTCGACGCCATGATCGCCGAGTTCAACCGCATGGCAGACGAGCTGGAAGCACAGGTTGCCGCCGAGGAGGCCAAGGCCGGCATCACCGACCAGAACCATTTCGCCTACCCCACCTTCGCCAAGGCGGCGCGGCTGCGCCGCGACAACCTGCGCACCTCCCAGACCGAGCTCGCCCAGCAAAAGGAGCAGGCCGAGGACGAACTGGCCGAGACCGAAGTCGAGCTCAGAAAAGCCGAGGCGCTGGAATCGCGCGACGGCAAGCAGCGCGGCGGCGAGGAGGGCGCGCACGCGCTGACCGGTTGAGACGCGGGCACTAGCAGCGCTTGGAATCCTCATCCTTTCCCGGAACGCGGCACGATTTCCACGCGACCATATCCCTCTCCCGGTAATGCCTCATTGGTGCCGGAATTGCTCGTTCCTCGATGGCCGGTCCGCCCCGCAATCGATTCGGAGCCTCGCATGACAGTCGGTATCTCCCGGCGCACGGTGCTTGCCGGCATTGCGCTTCCCCTTTTTGCCGCGACTCCGCTTGCCGATGCATATGCCTCGGAGAACCAGTTGCGCGAACGCATCGCCGCACTGGAGAAGCAGTCGGGCGGCAGGCTCGGACTGGCACTGCTCGACACGCGGAGCGGCACCAGCATCGCCCACCGCGCAGACGAGCGCTTTGCGATGTGCAGCACTTTCAAATTGCTTGCATGCGCGGCGGTGCTGGCGCGCGTGGATGCGGGCAAGGAACGGCTCGACCGCCGCATCGTCTATTCGAAGGTGGATCTGGTCGAATGGTCGCCGGTGACCGAAAAGCACGCCGATGGTTCGGGAATGGCACTGGCGGATATTTGCGAGGCGGCGATGACGCTGAGCGACAACACCGCAGGCAATCTTCTGCTCCAGAGCCTCGGCGGCCCCGCCGGCCTGACTGCCTTTGCGCGCTCGTTGGGCGACGAGGTGAGCCGGCTCGACCGGTACGAGACGGCACTCAACGACGTGTCCCCCGGCGATCCGCGCGACACGACCACGCCCGCCGCCATGCTCTCCAACCTGCGAAAGATCGTCCTCGGAACGGCGCTGTCGGCCCCGTCCCGCAAGCAGATCACACAATGGCTGCTCGCCAACAAGACCGGTGACAGGCGCCTTCGTGCCGGCCTCCCCTCCGGCTGGCGCGTCGGCGACAAGACCGGCACCAACCGGGACGGTGCCAACGATATCGCAATCGCTTGGCCGCCCGACCGCGCGCCGATCGTCATTTCCGCCTATCTGGCGGAAATGGATGTTCCCATGCGGGAACGAGACGCGGTTATCGAGAAACTTGGAGCGATCGCAGCGGCACTGGGCTGACCAGCCGGTGCCGGCGGCCCGCCGCCCTGGCGCTCAGTGGCGGTATTGCTGGATGCGGGTCGTGCGCAGGCCCTGAAGGCCGTATTCGTCGATGGAGGCCTGCCAGGACAGGAACTCCTCCACCGTCAGGCGATAGCGCTGGCAAGCCTCTTCCAGGCTCAACAGACCGCCGCGCACCGCGGCCACCACCTCCGCCTTGCGGCGGATGACCCAGCGACGCGTATTGGACGGCGGCAGGTCGGCTATCGTCAGCGGGCTGCCGTCAGGCCCAATCACATATTTCACGCGCGGTCGCACCAGATCGGTCATCGTACTCTCTACACTGAACCAAGACCCAATCAATCGCTGGGACGATATCGCCGCAGCTTTAAGAATTGCCTAAACGCGTGGTAAGAGTAGCGTAATACAAGTGAATCCGGCGTTAGGGATTTGCTCGGATTTTGATTCGAATGCCGACAATGCGCCGAGGCGGCATGGCGGCCATCTTGACCCGGCCGCGCCGCGTTGCCATTTAGCTTGGGCCATTTAGATTGGCCATGTAGCTTGCGATCAGGAACGGAATTGAGAGCAATGAACAGCCTCGACCTGCCGGGAGCGCCCAAGGACACACGCGTCGTCGTCGCCATGTCGGGCGGCGTCGATTCTTCCGTCGTGGCCGGCATTCTGGCGAGCGAAGGCTATGAGGTGGTCGGCGTCACGCTGCAGCTCTACGATCACGGTGCGGCCGTCCACCGGGCCGGCTCCTGCTGCGCCGGCCAGGACATCGACGACGCGCGCCGTGTGGCCGAGACGCTGGGCATCGCCCACTATGTGCTCAACTACGAGGAGCGCTTCCGCAAGGCCGTCATCGACCCCTTTGCCGAGAGCTACGTGTCCGGCGAGACGCCCATCCCTTGCGTTTCCTGCAATCAGACGGTGAAGTTCTCCGACCTTCTGGAGACCGCCCGCGACCTCGGCGCCGACGCGCTGGCCACCGGCCACTATATCCGCTCGAAGACCAACGGCGCACACAGGGCGCTCTATCGGCCGGTCGACGCCGACCGCGACCAGAGCTATTTCCTCTTCGCCACGACACAGGAGCAGATCGATTATCTGCGCTTTCCGCTGGGCGGTCTTTCCAAGCCCGAGGTCCGCAAGATCGCCGGGGAGATGGGCCTGTCCGTTGCCGCCAAGCAGGACAGCCAGGATATCTGCTTCGTCCCGCGCGGCAAGTATTCCGACATCATCGCCAAGCTGAAGCCGGAGGCTGCCACCCCCGGCGAGATCGTGCACATCGACGGCCGCGTCCTCGGTCGGCACGAAGGCATCCTGCGCTACACGATCGGCCAGCGCCGGGGCATCGGCATAGCCGCCGGCGAGCCGCTCTACGTCGTGCATCTCGACGCCGAACGGGCACGCGTCGTGGTCGGCCCGCGCGAGGCGCTGGAGACGCGACGGCTCACCCTGCGCCAGGTGAACTGGCTGGGCGACGGGCCGCTGGAGACGATACCCGAGGAAGGCATGGATCTCTACGCGAAGGTGCGCTCGACCCGCCCGCCGGCGCCGGCCACCCTTTACCACCGGGACGGCACCGCGTTCGTGGAGTTGCACGAGGGCGAGGCCGGGGTGGCGCCGGGCCAGGCCTGCGTGCTCTATTCCGACGACGGAGAGGAAGCGCGTGTCTTCGGCGGCGGCTTCATCGAGCGCTCGGAGCGACGCGCCGAGGCGGAGGCACAATTGGCGCGCCTGGTAGGCCTGCCGGCCTGAGGGCCGTTCAGCTCAAGCTCGTCTTGCCCGTCCACCGGTCGCCTCAGCGGCCGGTGAAAGGCGCCTTCAGTCGTGCGACACCGTGCCGGCGGTGAGGATGCGCAGCACCTCGATCGCTTCCTCGCCCGTGGTGCGTGGCTCGCTGCGCGTCTCGATGCAGTCGATGAAATGCTCCAGCTCGCGCGTCAGCGGCATGCCCTCCTCGACCGGCACGTAGGTCGGCTCGTTGGTCGTGAAGGCCCACTGGCCGCTGTCCTGCCAGACGGCGTGGCGATAGACGGCGAGCTTGCGCCCCCACGGCTCGACATCGTCGAACACGGCCATCGCCTTGGTGCCCACCACCGTCAGCCGCCGCTCGCGATAGGGATTGAGGCGCGAGGCGAAGAGGTGGCTCCTCAGCCCGTTCTCGAAAAGCATGTGCAGATGCGCGAAGTCGCTTAAATGATCGAGCAGCGCCGCCCCCTCGCCCCGCACCTCGACCGGCGCAGAACCGGTGATCGCCAGGATCATCGAGAGATCGTGCGGCGCCAGGTCCCACAGCGCATCGTTCTCGGTGTGGAATTTTCCAAGCCCCAGGCGGTGCGAGTGGATGTAGCGCACCTCGCCGAGCTCGCCCGCATCGATGAGCGTTTTCAGCGTCTCGAAGGCAGGGTGAAAGCGCAGCACGTGGCCGACCATGTAGATGCGGTTCGCCTTGCGCGCGGCCTTCACCGCCCTTTCGGCATCCTCGACGGTCAACGCGATCGGCTTTTCGACCAGCAGGTCCTTGCCGGCGGCGATGGCCTTCATCGCATAGTCGGCATGGAACTGCGGCGGCAGCGCCATCACCACGGCATCGATTTCCTTGTCCTCGAACAGGTCTTCCGGGTCGACGACGCGGCAGTCCTGCTCGCTGGCGAAGCCCTCGGCCCGCGGCCGATTGGCATCCGACACGGCGCTCAGAACGTCGAGCGACTTAAGCGTGCGGATATGGTTCGACCCCCAATACCCGCACCCCAGGACTGCGATTCGCGGCTTCATATAATCGTCACAAGATTTAGCGTTGCCGACACATATCGGCGCCGGCGCCGCAACTCAAGCCCCAGGCTGATGAAGGCCACGACGAAGGGTCGCAGCCACCCAGCCGAAATGCTTCTTTGCAAACAGCCGAGCCGCTTGACACCACCACGCGCACAACCTTATATCCGCCCGTCCTCGAAGGCGCCTGGCCCCGTCACCCACCGGCGATGCCCTGTGCGCCTCCTGCGGCGGAGTAGCTCAGTTGGTTAGAGCAGAGGAATCATAATCCTTGTGTCGGGGGTTCGAGTCCCTCCTCCGCTACCACATAATAAAATCAGTAACTTAGCTGAATTTCCAATCCGCTACCACCGTTCCCCCCGATGCTGGGGCGAGGTCATGCCGTCAGCACGAGGCCAGTTGCCCATCAGTGGTCGCTCTGCGACGGGAGAATGACCGTCTTGGGGCCGAAAGACTGTCCGCTATCGGGACGAACTTACCAGCAAGCGGCCGTTCCTTTAACCTCGCTACCGCGACAAAAACGAACCGGAAGTTCCGACCCGTTGCTGTCATTGGCGTCCGGGGCTACGAACGGTGCGATTGAGCCCACAACTGCATAATGGTGCACTTTGCCTAACCGACAGCGATCTCGCGCAAAGCTGCCATTGTGCAATACACAGGCAGCATTTCAAAAGCACGCCAAGAGCGTCTACCATCGCACCGCCTTGGATTGCGGGACATCTAATCATCCGTATGTTTGCGAAAAAGAGCTTTCATGTAGAATGGTCAGTCAGCTTCTGGCTTGTCGACGCGCTGAGGATGATGGGCCGGCTGGATGAGGCGGAGGCGCTATTCGAGCATTTGCTGTCGCTGCGGAACGACCTCGGGTTGCTTCCGGAAGAGTACGATTCCGGCGCGCGAAGGCAGCTCGGCAATTTCCCGCAGGCGTTCAGCCATGTCGGTCTTGTGAACGCGGCCAACAATTTGATCTCGGCTCGGGGCCCGGCGGAGCAGCGGGCGGACCGGACTGGTCCTGGTGGACACGCGTCCGACGACGCGGGACAGGAGCCAAGAAAGGTGGAACAAGGCCCCAGGCTCCGCTCCTGAAGCGGAAGCCGGGGTACGGCGCCATCCAGTTCGATGGTGCCGCAATCGGGTCATACCCGCACACGCGGATAGCGCAACCCGACTTCATTCCTTCCCGCTCGATGGAGTCTCACCCCTGGTACTATCCGCCTTCGATCTGATCGCGATCCTCCTGGTGCTCACGGCCACCTTCGGCTGGATCAATCATCGTCTCATCGGATTGCCGCACACAATCGGCGTGCTCGCGATGAGTCTTGTCGCCTCTCTCGTGCTGATCGGGATCGAACTCGCCGTCCCTGACATCGCGCTCTATGAAGATCTCACCGGGCTGGTGCGGCGGGTCGATTTTCAGGACGCGGTCCTCGACGGTATGCTGGCCTTTCTCTTGTTCGCCGGGGCGCTTCATGTGGATCTCGCGATCCTCCGCCGGCGAGCATGGGCCGTCGGTTCGATGGCGACCATCGGGGTGATGATCTCGACGGTGATCGTGAGCGTCGGGTTCTGGTTCGCAGCTGGCGCGATCGGCGCGAACGTATCTTTCGCTTGGGCCTTGGTCTTCGGCGCGCTCATCAGCCTGACTGATCCGGTCGCGGTGCTCTCCACGCTGAAGGAGGTTCAAGTACCCGAGACCCTGGAGATCGACATGGCCGGCGAGTCTCTCTTCAACGATGGCGTGGGCGTGGTGGTCTTCACCGTGCTGCTGGCGGCGGCCGTTGGAGAAGGAGGCGGCGGTCTCAGTGCTCTCCAAATTGGGGAGATGTTCTTTGTCGAGGCGCTCGGAGGCGCTGCCCTTGGCATTGGCGCAGGGTTCGTTTCCTACAGAGCCATGCGAGCGATCGACGATTATCCGGTCGAAGTCCTCATCTCGCTCGCGCTCGTCGCGGGCACCTACACGCTCGCAACCAAGGTCCACATGAGCGGCCCGATCGCGGTCGTCGTCGCCGGATTGCTGATCGGCGGCCGCGGTCCGCGTGATGCGCTGAGTGAGGAAACGCAGAGATATCTTTTCGGATTCTGGACGCTCATCGACGAGGTGCTCAACTCGGTGCTATTTCTCCTCATCGGGCTTGAGGTCCTGGTAATACGATTCAGCCCAGATTTTGCCTGGTTGGCTCTGATCGCGGTCCCGCTGGTCCTCTGCGGACGCTTTTTCGCCGTGGTGGTTCCGGTTTCGGCGCTGAGGGCGACCCATTCCTTCGTTCATGGCACCATCCCAGTTCTGACGTGGGGTGGATTGCGAGGCGGGATATCCATCGCGTTGGCGCTTTCGATCCCGGAAGTAGCGGAAAAATCGGTGATCCTCGCCGCCACCTACGCTGTGGTTCTCTTCACCATCATTGTTCAGGGTCTGAGTCTGCGGGCTCTGGTCAAACATGTCGTCAGGTGAGAGGGGCTTGAGTACCATCATGGCATCCGAGGCACGGAGAACGCCCTGACCGACCTTGTCACCGGCTATCAACCCTATCTTGCCCTTGGGCTGCTGCTGATCCTGTTTGCGGGATTCGTGTATGGGCGCTTCGCGCCAGACGTGACCGCCGCCGGGGCCGCGGCGCTGTTTGTGGTCTTCGGCCTGGTGCCCACCGAAGAGGTTCTGGCGGCGTTCGCGAATCCGGCGCCCATCACGATTGCGGCAATGTTCATAATCAGCGGTGCGCTGGTCCGGACCGGGCTACTCGATGCGCTCGCGAACCGCGTCGTCGCCGCAGCGAGCCATAGACCGGGCGTGGGTACAGCCGTGTTCCTGTTGGCGACGCTGCTGGCGTCTGCCCTGATGAACAACACGCCGGTTGTGCTCGTCCTGATCCCGGTGGCGATCCGTCTGGCGCAGAGCCTCAATCTTGCGGCGACGCGTCTGCTGATTCCGCTTTCCTACATGGCGGTTCTGGGTGGAACCTGCACGTTGATCGGAACCTCGACGAACCTGCTTGTGGACGGCGTGGCCCGCGAGACCGGGATGGAGCCATTCTCAATTCTCGAGATCACTCCGGTGGGCCTGATTGCCGCGGCCACGGGAGGGTTAGCCCTGCTGATCCTGGGCCCGCTGTTGTTGCCCGACCGGAGGGATCAGGCTGACCCGGGAGATGAGGGAGAAGCGACCTTCCTGACGGAGCTGCGTCCGCGGGAGGGGTACGGAGGTCTCGGCACGCCCATCGGCCAGATCGACGACCTGAACCGCCGGGGAGTGGAGATCGTCGGCATCCGCACGCGATCGAGTGTCATACGGGAGGGCGTGAACAAACACGTGCTCGAGCTAGGCGACAGGATCATCGCCATGGTGACGACGTCCGAACTTCTGACCTTCAGGAACCTCCGAGGCCTGGATATCGGACTGCGTCAGGGACCGGTTGCCGAGGATGCCTCGAATCTGACGGTTGCCGAGGCCATCGTGACTCTCTCGCGCCGAAGCCGGGGCCTGCGTATTGCCCAGCTTGCGATGGGTCACCGCTACGGAATGCGCGTGCTTGGCGCCCACCACCATGGCGAGAGTCTCGGCCCCGACCTGTCGACCGCACTCCTGCGCCCGGCAGACAAGTTGCTGCTGGAAGGAACGCCCGAAGGCTTCGCCCGCCTGACCGAGGCGGGCGATCTTGCTGCGATCACACAAGCAGGGGGTCGTGCTTTCCGTCGACGCAAGGCGCCGCTCGCTCTGCTTGCGCTTATCGCGGTTGTCGGGCTCGCCGCCGTCGGCCTTGCCGAGATCAGCGTGCTCGCCCTGATCGCGGTCGCCTCAATTCTCGTGCTTCGGTGCATAGACAATGACGAAGCGTGGGCCTCGATCGACGCTGGTGTCCTGGTGCTCATCTTCTCCATGCTGATCGTTGGGACGGGATTGCAGCACTCGGGGGCCGTCGCCCTCATCGTCGAGGCGATGGCGCCGGCGCTGGAGGGGCTACCACCGCTTATGGCGCTGGCCGCGGTGTATGTGCTGGCGTCGGTGCTGACCGAAGCGGTCACCAACAATGCCGTGGCGGTCGTGGTGACGCCGCTCGCCATCGGCCTCGCCGCTCAGCTCGGGGTCGACCCGCGCCCATTCGTGGTGGCGGTGATGTTCGGCGCGAGCGTGAGCTTCGCGACCCCGATCGGCTACCAGACCAACACGCTGGTGTATGGCGCCGGAAACTACAGGTTCACCGACTTTGTGAAGATCGGGCTGCCGATGAACGTGATCGTCGGCGTGGCCGCGGTCCTGTCGATCCCTGTATTCTTCCCCTTATAATTCGGCTCGGAGGCTTTTCGCCGGCGATAATCCCGTTGATCAACGCCGTCGCGGCGCGATCCATCTCTCTGTCAGCGTCGGCACCGGCGGCGATGGCGGCGTTCTCGTGCGTCGCGGCGGCGTCCTTGAGAACACCCACGATTTCGCTCTCGGGAAGAAGTCTGCGGTCGTTCAGCGCAAGGAAGACCGGCCGGCAGATCGATCGGGACGCAACCGACGTGCCTCTGACGCAAGCCTTCAAGCCGCCCGCGCTGACCGGTTTAAGGTCTGGACAGAGAAGACCGCATAGATTGCAACGATGATTCCCGGCGCTCCATAGGAAAACCTCTGCTGAGTACCTACATCATTTCGGTGTGCAGATGGCTGCAGACACCCATAGGAGCTATGCCATGTCGTTTGCTTGAAAACGAGCAGCAGGCCACGCCAATGAAGTCTGTGCCTCCCACGGGCTCTAAAGCAGAGGCGGAGATGAAAGCACCGGCTTCTGGACCGCCTGGCGTACGCAGCGCCGGCCGGTACAGGCGGCTTGCGGCGGCGATGAAGCGATCTGAACTGGCGGGGATCACTCGGACCGGAATTTCCGCGTGCAACTGCTGACCACGTTCCACAGGGCGGTCTATTCCTATCGCTACCCGGTCTCGCTCGGCCCGCATCGGCTGATGCTGCGCCCGCGCGAAACCCGTGACCTCAGGCTCGTCTCGCACGAGATCGACCTCACGCCGGGGGCCGAGATCGCGTGGTCGGAGGACGTGGCGGGCAACGCAATCGCGTCCGTAACGTTTCGCTCCCAGACTGATCGTTTGACGATCAATCATAGCCCTGCTGCGCAAGCCTGTTCCACTAGCGTTCCGACGCCATCTATCCGGGCGGCACTCACGCTGACAGAACAGACTTGCGACCTCATGCAGCGCCACGGTACCGCGATTTAGAACAACCACTGGCTCCACACCTCCCGCGAACGCTAGATAGGGTGCATAATCAAGCTAGGTGATCTTGATCGGGACCCTAACACCGTGCCCTCCGTCTCTCTCGGGAAGCAACGACCAACGTCCCGCCGAAGAAGAAACGAAGCACGCGAAGAGAAAGGCTGGCTTGAGCTGTCGACCCGCATCGCGCCACTGCCAAACTCGCCCATTGGCACCGGCAGGCCAAACCCAGGAGGATGGCGCAAATGACCCAAGAGCTACGCGAAAGAATGGCGCGCGCCATCGCGGCCGCGATGTTCAGATCGCAAGGCGGCACGGAGGATGACCAGAAAGAGCCTGTCATGGCGGACAGGCGTCTAGCCGCGGAAAGCGCCGCCGATGCCGCCCTCTCGGTCATCGAAGCCGGCGATGATCTCGGCAATGGACTGGTCGCGGTTGACGCGGCCAACAGGGAGCGCCCACCGGTGAGGAAGGAAGCCCTCTCGATCGGTATCGGCCGAAGCGCCGCGCATAGCTCCTGGTGGGAGAATGCTGCTCGAAGTATCCGGTCCCGACTTTTCGATCTGCTGTTGGCCGTGTGGACCGGATTGTTCGGCCTCGCCGTTCCCATTCTGACGCTGTTGCGCGCGCGCGATCACACGATCAGGATGGTCACGCGGTATTGGGCTCGCGGCGTGCTCTTCGGCTTGAAGCACGTCGTGGGCCTCGATCACGTCGAACACGGACGTGAAGCCCTCCCCGACGAACCATCCCTGATCGTCTGCAACCATCAATCAACGTGGGAGACAATCGCCTTCCTCCTTCTCGTTCCCGACGTGGCGATCATTGCAAAGGACGAGCTCATCCGGATTCCGGTCTTCGGCTGGTATCTGAGGCGATCCCCCATGATCGTCATCGATCGAGAGGAGGGCATGCGCGCGCTGAAGACCATGGTTGATGAAAGTCGAGCAGCCCTGGCACAGGGCCGTTCGGTTCTTGTCTTTCCGGAAGGCACGCGCGGCAGCGGCAAGGACGAATTGGCCTTCAAGCGCGGCGTGGGGATGCTCTACTCCAGGCTGAACGTTTCCGTGGTGCCCGTTGCGGTGAACTCTGGCAGGTTCTGGGGCTGCAATCAGCCGTTCAAGCGGCCGGGGACGATAATCGTCTCGTACCGTCCTCCGATCCCCCCAGGTCTCTCGGCCAAGGAGTTCATCAGAGCCGCCGAAGCTTCGGTCGAACCTGGACGGGAGGGCCCTGAACGGTGATCGTGGACTGGCACGCGATCTTAGCGCGCAATGCGGCCGGCCGGTGTGACCGGCAAAGCCGGCTCCGCAGATATCAGGCACCTTGGGTGAAAGCGCCCTCCAATCCTCCCCGTGTCGCGCCAGAATGGCACTGACGATACTCCCAACCCAGAGAAGGTTTGACGATAGTCGCGTTCCCTCCGCCGTTTGCCGCACAAACTGATCCATTATCTCTCTGATTATTAAACATGATAGTCGGGCGTTTTGCGGTGCGATCAAAACTGCGGTTCACGCACCCCACCGGGCGGAATAGCTTCCGCCGGGTATAACCGCCGATCATACGCCACAGCCCGCCTCTCTCAGCCACCGTGGCTGGGGCATGACAGCTTGACGCCAAGGCGTTATTCAGGTGCGTGACCGGATTGGGGCCGGAACCGGACGGTCCGTCATCGGAACGAAATAGCGATAAGCGGCCGTTCAGCTGACGGACCCTGAGCCATTCTAGCCTCTTCGGGTCGAAGGCCGCCCTTTTTCATGTCATGTGCTTGGGCAATGCTGCCGCCAGCGCGTCGATGGAGAGACGGGTCTTCAACGGCAGGTGAGGGGTCTCCAGCCAAAGCGCATAGGCGTTGTAAAGAAATCCTGGCTCATCGGGCAGGAGCTCGACCAGTGCGCCAGCCAGAATGCGTTCGCGAACCAACCAATAGGGCAGCCAAGCCAGTCCGATGCCAGTGGTTATGGCATCTGCGATGGCGTCGAGGTCATCAAGCCGCAACCGGTTGGGCGGCGTGACCGCCACGTCAGGCTGGCCGCTGCGCGGAAACAGCCACGGCGGAACTGGGCCCGACCGGCGGTAGACGACGGCTTGGTGCCTGCTCAAATCCTCGATCTGCCGCGGCCGGCCGTGCCTCTCGATATAATCCGGCGATGCACAGACCACCATGCGCTGGTTCGCGATGCGGCGCGCAATCACCCCGGCCTTGTCCTGCAGACTGCCGGTCCGGATGGCGAGATCGTAGCTACCTTCTGCAAGGTCGACGATACTGTCATTGAACGACAGATCGAGCTCCAATGCAGGATATTGCTGCGCGAGGTCCAGCAGCACGGGGGCAACGCAGCGCCGGCCGAAGTGCACGGGCATCGTGACACGCAGCTTCCCGCGCGGCTCGGCAAGCTGGTCCGCCGCAAGGGCATCGGCCGCTTCGGCTTCGGCCAGCACCACCCGGCAGCGTTCGTAGTAGGCACGCCCGAGCTCCGTCAGGCTCTGGCGGCGGGTGGTGCGGTTGATGAGGCGCACGCCCAGACGGTCTTCGAGAAACCGGATGTGCTTGCCGACCATCGGTCCCGACAAATCGAGCGCCATTGCGGCAGCCGCGAACGATCCCAGGTCGGCGGCCTTGACGAACACGGCCATGCTGGTCAGGCGATCCATGATTAAAAACCTTTGGTTCCGACTGCGCTGCTCTTGCAGCTCTTTATCCGCGTTTTGCGCCTTGGCATAGCTCATTCAGTTCAAACGTTTTGGAGTTGTAGCCGGATGGCACGCGTTGTTCGCATTCACGAGCATGGTGGTCCCGAAGTTCTGCGCATCGAGCATGTTGATGTTCCGCCGCCCGGTCGGGGAGAGATCCAGATCCGTGTAAAGGCGCTGGGCCTCAACCGCGCGGAGGTTCTTCTGCGCAAGGGCACCTACATCGAGACCCCGACGCTGCCGTCCGGTCTCGGCCTTGAGGCTGCCGGCCGCGTCGAAGCGATCGGCGAGGGGGTGGATGGTTTTGCGCCGGGCGACGCCGTCAGCGTTGTACCGCCGGTATCGATGGTCCGCTGGCCGGCCTACGGCGAAATCGCTACGTTTCCCGCCGAACTGGTCGTCAAGCACCCGCCGTCGCTTGGTTGGGAGGCAGCGGCGGCCGTTTGGATGCCGTTTCTCACTGCTTACGGTGCACTGGTCGACCTCGCCAAGCTTCGCAGCGAGGATTTCGTTGTCATCACTGCGGCATCAAGCAGTGTCGGTCTCGCTGCAATCCAGATCGCCAATATGGTTGGCGCAACTCCCATCGCGGTCACGCGGACATCTGCCAAGAAAGGGGCCTTGCTCGAAGCCCGCGCGGCCCATGTCATCGCCTCCGACGAGGAGGATCTGAAATCCCGGCTGAAGGATATCGCCGGGCCGGAGGGTGTAAAGGTCGTGTTCGATCCTATAGGCGGCCCGATCTTCGAGCCATTGACGGCCGCGATGTCACGGGGCGGCATACTCATCGAATATGGCGGATTGAGCCCCGAGGAAACGCCATTCCCGCTATTCGCCGTCTTGAGCAAAACACTGACGCTGCGCGGCTACCTCGTCCATGAGGTCGTCGGCGATCCGGCGCGGCTGGAGGCGGCCAAGGCATTCATCCTCGAAGGCCTGGAGGTAGGCGCTCTTAAGCCCGTCATCGCCAAAATCTTCGCGTTCGACCGGATCGTCGAGGCGCATCGCTTTTTGGAATCGAATGAACAATTCGGCAAAATCGTCGTGACGGTTTGACCGATCCTACGCACTTCGGTTCGCAAGGGCCGAGTGCGGTCCGCCCGGTTCCGGTACGCATTCTTCGGCAAGCTGCGAGCGCGTATTGACGCACGCCCACTCCCATGTCACTCTGCGAATAGACCGACCGGTCTAATAGTGCGTGAATAGCCGCAATCGACGCCAATTCGTCATTAGGTAGCAGAGAGGATGATGTCATGACAGCAATTGAGACTCGCCGCTTCGATAAACCCGACGACCTGCTCGATATGAAAGAATGCGGCGGTATCGCCATCGTCAATATGGGGACCGGAGCGACCGGCATGCACGCGGTGTTCGAACCGGGCTGGACCTGGGAAAAGAACGAAAAGCCCCTGCTCGGCAATCCGGATTCATGCCCGATGCACCACACCGGTTATTGCATCGCCGGCACCCTCGTCGTTCGCATGCTCGATACCGGAGCGAGCACGAGGATTACACCCGGTGATTTTTTTGAGATCCCGCCAGGCCACGACGCGCATGTCGAAGGGGATAACCGAGTGGAACTGATCCTCTTCGCGCCGCCCGAACACCAGCACTGACCGGCGGTACCGCTGGTGCTATGCATGCGTGAGAACCTTGACCTTCGGCGCCCGAAGACCGACCTTTTGTGTCGAAGGATGATGGACTGGATATTTCTTGATGAGTGATTCCACCAAGGAACGCATGCTCAAGGCGGGATTAAGCATGCTTCTGCGCCACGGCTACAACGACCTCGGCATCCAGGCGGTGCTCAAGGAAACGGGTACGCCCAAGGGGTCGTTCTATCACCACTTCGCCAGCAAGGAAGATTTTGCCCTGCAGGTGGTCGAGCGCTACATGGTCGAGGTCCACGATGGCCTCGATCAAACGCTCGGCGACCGTTCCCTTCCGCCGCTCGACCGTGTTCGCAAATTCTTCGAGTCGACGCGCGACAAGTATCACGACGATGGCTATCTCGGATGCATGCTCGGCGGGCTCGGCCAGGAGCTTTCGGGCGTTAGCCCCGTCTTCCAGGAAAAGATCGAGGAGTGCCTGAGCGCTATCGCCAGCCGCATCGCTGACTGCATGGAGCAGGCGCAAGCCAGGGGTGACCTGCCGCCGGACGCAGATCCGCGCCACATGGCTAACCTTGTGGTCAATTGCTGGGAGGGCGCCGCCCTGCGCAGTCGCCTGTGGCGGGATCCGGCGCCGCTCAACGCGATGCTCGACTTCTATTTCTCGGCCGTTGCTGCGGTACCGAAATCCCGATCCGATCCCGCCGCGGCACAGCATTGAAAAAAGAGCCAACGCGGTGGGGCCAGCCGCTTGTCGGCCCAAATACAGCAGAGCGAGAAGCGTCAGCATTCTGCCGGGGTCGAACCAAAAACCGACCGCATACGGGCAAAAGCAAAGCCGCCCTCTACGGCCGACTTGGGGCGCACAGCTGCCGTTCACCCCGCAACAGGTGAGTCGGCTTCAAGGTCGAAGTGCGCCACTGCGTCGCGAATTCCGACTACCGATAAATCGTCATCTGCTGCGAACAAATCAGGGCGCGCTGCTTCCGGCAAGTTGAATCTCGGCGGCCAAACTACTCCAAATCAGGCTACGTTGATCTGTTCAATTTCGAGTGAAAACACCGGTTCTTGCTGTCGGGGGGAACGGCGGTAGCGGACCTCCGCTACCACCTTTCCCCACACTCCTTTCACTCCGTTCGGGTACGCTTTTTCACCCAGGAGCGCGGTTAGACGGCCAGAGATTTCGATCTCGATACCTCCCTTTCGAGACGGGTCTCGAAACACTGTGACCGTCTCCACCAGATCTCGCATTGCTTCAGCGGATTCCGTGTCACCTGCCCGGATACCTTGCGACAATGCTTCTTGTAGACGAGTAAGTTGCTGCTCATATCGAGCCAGCATCGCAGGATGCAGAGCGACGACTTCAGTGGGCGGAGGGACCTTATCAAGCTCCGCTTCAATCCCCTTTCGCTCTTCATGCAATGCCGTCGAGCGTGGCCCCAGTACGGCGGGATCCCCCAAGCCCTTTGCGATAGCGTCGACCAGACGGTCAATTTCTCGAGTGAGTTCGCCCAGGCGCCGCTCGAGACGTATGCGGTTCGCGTCGGCTTCGGCTGCGAGGCGCTTTCGTTCCTCATAGAGCTCGTTCTGAAGGATCCCAGTCCCGCGCTGCGCGTTGCCGTTAATCGTAGATGCGTTCCATGCCCGGCCTCTCGGCGGCGCTATCCGCTCTCGATTCAGCCAGTGTGCGATATCGCGGGGCGTGCTGCCCGCCACATAGTCGTGAAATATCTGCCGAACGATTTCGGCTTCGGTTTCAACGATCTTTCTTCTTCCGGGATCACCTGGAACGGCAGCGTAGCCATATGTCAGACCACCGGCGTTGAGGCCTTGGCCCACACGGCCAGACTGACCCCGGCGCACCTTATGCGCATTATCTTCACGGTAGAGCTGACCAACCAATCCACGCAGGCCAACTACCACAGTGTTGATCAGGCCTTCGTGCACGGCTCGTATTTCGATGCCCAGAAACGTGAGCCTCTTATGAATGCCCGCCAGGTCCTCCATATCTCGGGACAGCCGATCGAGTGCCTCTACGACAAGCACGTCAAAGCCATGCTCGCGCGCTCGATCCAGAAGATGCAGCAACCCGTCACGTCCCAGTACCGACCCGCCCGATCGAGCGCGGTCCTCGAATACTGCAACTACGTTCAGGTTTTCCCGCTCAGCGTATTTTCGGCAAAGGGCAACCTGGTCCTCGATCGATCTCTCATCTTGCAGATCGGTCGAGAACCGAGCGTAGATCGCGGCGCTTTTCATGGCAGGCCTTCCGGGCTTGTTCACGCGCGTGATCTTCTCGCGCTGCTTGGCGTGCGAGGGCGCGTGCAAGCCGCAGGATCACCTCATTTGGCGGCTTCCGCAAGAGTCTTGGGTCGCGCCTTGCAGCCATTTCAAGCCGAAGCCATCCGAGCAATTTACCCGGTGGATGGCTTATGAACTCTCGCGGCGGACGGCCCTGCGGCAACGCGCACGCAAATCCGCAGGGACCACTCATCCGGAACGATGCAAATGTGTACCCGCAGGCGGCTGATGATTTCGCGTCCAAACAGCATCGCCTGCATGGTGGCGATCTGCAGCAACAAGAAAAGCTCGGCATAAGGCGATGCGCGCCATGACCTGCAAAAGCCTGTTATTGGGATTGGAGGCCTGCCCCAATCAAACTACTGCCAATGCTCCGCTCCGACCCAGCCAATCTGCGTGAATTTGGGGTCGAATAGGTTCAAATCGAGGGCTCGCAACGACCGATACCGACACTCGCTATCCATATCGGTGTGAGATCGCCCATGCCCTACGCGGATCAGGAATGATTGTGCTTCTGTAGTTCCTCGATCCGCCGTATCGCCTCCTTGCGGAAGATCGAGATGAACTCGTTAGTGTGCCGCGACGGCACCCGTTGCTTCGGCAGGATCGCCGACAGGTGCAGCCGCACACGCGGCTGGAACGGTCGGATTGCGAGGTCCGAGTAACGTCCGGTCGACACCGTCATCTCATCGAGCAACGCCGAGCCCCAGCCCTCCTGCACGAGCCGCGCCGCCACGTTGAGGAAGCGGACCTCGACGGAGGGGGAGTAGGGGGTAGACGCCTTGGCGAAGGCCTCCGCGATGAGCACGCCGATGCTGTTGCTCGTGTGCGGTGCGATCAGCGTCTGGTCGCGAAGGTCGGCCGGCGTGACGAAAGGTAATGTCGCCAGCGGACTGCCGGGCTGGCATACGCACGCGGTCGTCAGTTCCGCGATCGGCCGCAGGGTGATGCCATGCTGGTCGTGCGCCTCCATGCCGAAGCCGACATCGGCGAGACCCATCTCGACGGCATCGAGCACGCTGGTCAGCGGCCTCGTGTCGAGCGAGAGATAGACCGACGGATGCGCTGTGAGGAACTTCCTGATCACGCTCGGAAGAATCGATTCCGAGAGCTCCGCGGTCGAGGCGACACGGATACGGCCGATCCGGCCCGCGCGCAGATCGGCGGCACGCTGGTTGACCGCCTGCTGGTGCATGAACAGGGGCTCGGATTCCTCAAGCAGAATCTTCGCCTCCTCGGTCGGGACGAGCCGGTTGCTGACACGCTCGAAAAGCCTGAACCCGAGTTGGGATTCCATGTGCTTGATGGCGTTGCTGACGGCCGACTGCGACATCGACAACTCCTCAGCCGCTGCGATGGTCGTGCGGAAGCGCATCACCGCGCTGAAAATCTCAAGCTGCCTGAGGTTCATGCCGGTTCTTGTAGCGCTATCGCGCCGGCCCTAGTCTGGCGACGCCGGGAGCGCGAGGGGTGAGAGGCGCAGTCGCTTGAAATTCGAGACATGGCTTTCAAAAGGTCCGAAACCCTTGATGGCATGAAATTCCGGCGTCTCATAGGCGTCCGAGCCGGTGATCTCGTAGACGGCAGCATATTTCGGCCCGCCCTCTACACAGACGTGGCGTTGCGCCGAGAGCCATCCCGGACAGGCGAGTATCTCGGGGATATGCACCGTCTCGTACCACTCGTTGAACGCGTCTTCGACCGCGGGGTCGACATCGACAAGGACAATGTGGAACTGCGACATCAGCTCGCCGGTCCCTATGCAAAAGCACCGGCGGCGATGAGCGCGTTGTGCAACTGCCCGATCTCCTCGTCCGACAGCGCGGCGATCGGGGAACGGGACGTCGCGGCGCCAAGCCGACCGAGCAGAACGAGGCACGTCTTTAGCCTCAAGGTCGCCAGGTGCCCCGGCACGCCGTACACGACGCGCGCCAGATCATAGAGCCTGTCATGGATCGCCCTTGCCTCGGCCAGATCGCCGCCCGCCACCGCCCGGTCGAGCGCGACAATCAGTTCCGGAACGACCGTTGCGAGGCTGACCAGGCTGCCCTCGCTGCCAATTGCGAAGCAAGCGAACAGATGTTCGTCGCCCGACGCCATCACGCCGACATCCGGGCGCAGACGCTTCGTCAGCCTACGGGTTAAGTCATAGGCCGCCGTCTCCCAGCTTCCCTCCTTGATGCCGATGACGCTCTCGATCTCGAGCAGGCCGGCGAGCGTGCGCGCCGAGAATGCCGTCTTGCCCGCGCCGACCGCGCCCTGGAACAGAAACAGCGGCAGGCCCGAGGCGCGCGCCACCGCCCGGTGATGCTCCTGGATCACGCGCTCGTCGGCGCCGAGCGCCCAAGAGAAGGGCGGAAACACCATGACGGCGTCGGCGCCGGCGCGCGCCGCATCCTGCGCCAGAACCGCGGCGCGGTCGGTCCGCTCCACGTTGATGCCGGCAACGATCCGTCGCGTTCCCGCGACCGCGCGGGCCACACGCACGACCAGCGCGAGCTCGTCGCGGTCGAGCGCGGCGTTCTCGCCGGCATGGCCGTTGACGAGCAGCCCCGCCATGCCGTCGGTGCCGACGACATCGCCGAGATGGCGGGCGAGCATTTCCTCGTCGATGCAGCCGTCGGGGCGCATCGGACAGACCGTGGAGGCATAGACGCCGCCAAACGGGTGCGGTGCAGCGGACGCACGGGGGGCAGGCCTCTCGCCTGCAATTACGGAGTTGCGCAGGTTCATCGTCTTAGCCCGCTTTCCTCGATCGCCGCCCGGACCAGGGTCTCGGCCTCCGCCGATGCCGGTATCAGCGGCAGGCGCGGCCGCGCATTGGCGATCACGCCCAGCGCCTTCAGGCCGACCTTGATACGCGTGTGCATGTCGATGATCGGCGCGGGACCGTAGATCGCCCGCACCGCCGGATGGAGCCTGTCGCTGGCCTTGCGCATGGCGGCGAGGTCGAACGCCTCCGCCGCCGTCCAGAGATCGGCGAGCCAGTGTGGGGTGAGGCTCGCCAGGCCGGACAGCAGCCCGTCCGCGCCGACTGCGAGCTGCGGCAGAAACCAGTCGTAGTTGGAGGGCAGCATCGCCACGTCCGGCGCGGCAGCCCTGAGCGCCCGGAAATTCTCCTCATAGGCGAGCATCATGTTGCTGCCCTCCTTGACCGCGATGACGCGCGGCAGCGCGGCGATGGCCGCGAGCACGCGCGTCGAATAGCCGAAACCCGAAGCGAGCGGGAACTGGAAGACCGAAGCCGGAATATTGACCGCCGCGGTCACCGCCTCGAAGAACGCGCGCGGTGCATCGGTCGCCGCCGCGCCGCCGCCGAGCGCAGCCGGCGGAAAGACCACGTAGCAGTCAGCGCCGGCCGCCTGCGCAGCCCTGGCCTGCGCGATCGCGTCGTCGACGCCGTGCGGAATCACCCCGGCGAGCAGCGGCTTGTCCTTCCCGATGAGTGCCCTCGTGCGGCGGATCACCTCGGACCGCTCCGCCTCGGAGAGCGACGTCGCCTCGCCGGCATGGCCGTTGACGAAGATGGCCGTCGCGGACCCGGAGCAGTAGGCGATGAGGTTCTCGTAGCCGCGCCAATCGATCGCGCCTGCGTCGTCGAAGGGAAGCACGGTCGCGACGGTGACGCCGCGCAGGTCGGAGGATGTCAGTGTCATGTCATTGAACTCTTGGTCGTGGATATTTGAGGGTGGCGCGCGCCTTGAGCACCTCCCTGCCCTCTTCGTTGACGGCCGAGGCTTCCCAGATGAGTGTGCGAGTCTCCTCGTCGCGCTCGGCGATCCAGACATGGATCGCGATGGTGTCGCCGTAGAAGACGGGGCCGGTGAACCAGAACCGGTCCTCGATCGAGACGCCGAGCACGCCGGCGAGCTCGGCCGTCAGCACGCTCGTGCACAGGCCTGCGACCATGATGCCGGGTGCGAGGCGGCGGCCGAACCGCGTACCGGCGGCATAGGCCTCGTCGATGTGCACCGGCCCGAAATCGCCCGTCGCGGCGATGTAGAGCGCGCCGTCGGCCTCGGTCACGGTCTTGGTCACGACCGCCCTGTCGCCGACGTTCAGGTCGCTGAAGGGGATGACGTCATACATCGCCCGACCTCCTCAGACCGGCTCCAGCCGCGCCTCGCCGGCCGTATAGGCGGCGCCGTCGGCGGTCATCGACAGCGCGCAGACGAAGCTCGCGCCCTGCCGCCCCGACACGGTCGCCGTCGCCTCGATGTTCGCGCCGACGGGGATCGCCCGGTCGAAGGCGAGGCTGACGGCGCCGATGCGGAAGCCGGGCCCGGCCAGCCGCGCCAGGCAGGTGGACAGGAGAGACGAGGCGGCCATCTCGAAGACGGCCATGTCAGCGAGCCCCGCCGCGCAGGCCCAGGTGCGGTCGACATAGAGGCCGCCCAGATTGCCGCTGATGCCGGTAAACATCGCCTGTTCGGCGACCGTCATCGTCTTGCGGAAGGTGACGCGGGCGCCGACCTTCGGCCCTTCGGATGGTGTCGCTGACGTCATGATTTCGTCCTCACAGCGACAGGCCGTTGCGGATCACGCCGCGCGCGACCAGCATGCGGTGGATCTCGGAGGTCCCGTCATAGATGCGCGTCACGCGCGCGTCGCGGTAGATGCGTTCCAGCGGCAGTTCCTTGGTGAAGCCGTAGCCGCCGAAGACCTGGATGCCGCGGTCGGCGACGCGTCCGAGCGTCTCGGAGGCATGTACCTTGATCATCGACACCTTGTTGCGCGGGTCGAGCCCGGCGTCGATGTCGGCCGCGCAGTCGAGCACCATGCTGCGCGTGGCATAGATCTCGATCGCGGAGTCGGCGATCATCTGCTGGATCATCTGGTAGTCGCCGATCGGCTGGCCGAACTGGCGGCGCGTAGCGGCGTGCTGGCGCATCATCTCCAGCACGCGCTGGGCCATGCCGGCGCAGCGGGCCCCTATATGGGCGAGCCGGATCGCCGAGACGCTCTGCATGATCAGCTTGAAGCCCTGGCCGACCTCGCCCAGCACCGCGTCACGGGGTATGCGGCAATCCTGGAAGACGAGTTCGGCATGGCCGTAACCCCGATGGCCCATCATCGGCTGCGTGCGGGCGACCGAGAAGCCGGGCGTGTCCCGGTCGACGAGGAAAAGCGTGATGCCGCCGCGCGCGCGCTTTTCGGCGTCGGTCAGGGCCATGACGATGACGTAGTCGGCGATGTCGCCGTCGCTGATGAAGTGCTTGCTGCCGTCGAGCACGAAGTGGTCGCCGTCGAGGCGCGCCGTGGTGGAGATCGAAGCGGCGTCGGAACCGGCGCCAGGCTCGGTGATGGCCATGGCGCAGATCAGGTCGCCGGCGACCGTGGGCTTCAGGTAACGCTCGCGCTGGGCGGGATCGCAGGCCATCAGCATCGGATAGACTTGGCCGAAGATGCGCCGGATCAGCGCGTCGGAAGTCTGGCCGAGCTGTTCCTCGACCAGGCACATGTCGCGAGCGCCGAGACCGCCGCCGCCGACCTCGGCCGGCATGTTGAGAGCGTAGAGGCCGAGTGCGATCGCCTCCTGCTTGAGCGCCGCCAGCTTCTCCGGCGGGATACGGCCGAGCGCCTCGACCTCCATCTCCAGCGGTTGGACCTTGTCGCGGACGAAGCGGCGGACCGTCTCGACCACCATGCGGCATTCGTCGGTCGTCATCTGGGTCATCGGGCAACAGCCTCCCGTCGCGTCATGGTTTCGGCAGCCGCCTCCGGCGGTAGGCCGATCGCGCCTGCTGCCGCGAGCCGCGTGATCTCTTCGCCGGAGAATCCGGCCTCCGCGAACACCTCGCGCGTCTGCGCGCCAAGCGGCTGCGGCACGCGCGAGATGTCGGGCGCCGCGCCGTCGTAGCGGACGGGGTGGGCGACCAGCGTCACCGGCGCGCCGGTCGCGCCCTCGACGGTGCGGAACACCTGGAGATGACGAAGCTGGGGATTGTCCGGGAGCGCGTCGTAGTCCTCGACCGGCGCGTTCCAGATGCCGCCGGCGTCGAGACGTGCGGCAGCCTCGGCGGTGCTCTGGCCAGCGAGCGCCTCGCCGACGAGGCGGTTAACCTCCTCGCGGCGGGAGAGACCGTCGCCCGCGGACATCGGCAGGAGCGCCTCGACACCGAGAGCCTTGCCGAGATCGGCCGGCGTCGCCATCGACACGGCGATGTGGCCGTCGGAGGTGGCATGGATGCCGTAGCCGCCGGCGCTGAACCAGCCGGCCACGCCGCCCGGACCGCGCGGCGAGGAATGCGGTGCGCCGTTCATCCAGGCCGTGATCGGCTCGCCCTGGAGGTCGATCGCCGCCTGGAGCAGGTTCGCCTCGACGCGGCCGCCCTTGCCCGTCCGTTCACGCCGGTAGAGCGCGGTGACGATCCCGATGACCAGAAGCGCCGCCGTGTGGTGATCGATGACGACGGAACCGACCGCGACCGGGGGCCCCTCGGCCCTGCCGGTATGCGCGGCGAGGCCGGACATCGCCTGCAGCAGAAGGTCCTGTCCCGGCCGCGCGGCATACGGACCGTCGGACCCGTAGCCCGTCGCCGCCGCATAGATCAGGCGCGGATGCTCTTTGAGCAGAGCGTCCGGATCGAAGCCCAGCCGGGCCATGGTGCCGGGCCTGAAATTCTCCATCACCACGTCGGCCGAGGCGATGAGACGGCGCACCGCCGCCCTGGCGTCGGGATGTTTGAGGTCCACGGCGACGCTGCGCTTGTTGCGCCCCGTCGAGAGGAAGTTGACGCTCTGCCCGTCGACATAGTGGCCGGCAACCGCCCAATTGCGCTGGAAGGCGCCTTCGAGCGGTTCGATCGCGATGACGTCGGCACCAAGATCGCCGAGGATCTGCGCCGCGGCGGGACCGGCGAGGAAGTGGTTGAAGCTGAGAACCCTGACGTCTCTGAGCGCGTCCATCGCTGATGTCCCTATTTCGACCGACCTTAACAAGCGGTCCGGAGCGGCATAAGTATCGAGACTTATGATGTTTCAGGCCTGATGTATTTGCTGTATGAATAGTCTCGAGAAGCCGGCGTCAGTTCGCGTAACTGCCGACCTCCCGCTGCAGGATGCCGCCATGGCCCTTCGCGCCGACGATGCGTCCTTCCTCCATCACGACCTCGCCGCGCACCAGCGTCATCACCGGCCAGCCGGTGACCTCGAACCCCTCCCAGGGCGTGTAGTCGGCGCCGTGATGCAGGATCTCCTGGCGGATCGTCTCCTTGCGATTCGGATCCCACAGCGCGATGTCGGCGTCGAAGCCAATGCCGATCGAGCCCTTGCGCGGGTAGAGCCCGTATATCTTTGCATGATTGGTGGCAGAGAGTTCCACGAAGCGCTGCAGCGAGATGCGGCCCTTGGAGACGCCTTCGGAGAACAGGACGGGCAATCGCGTCTCGACGCCCGGAATGCCGTTCGGCACCCAGCGGAACGAGGACCGCGCCTTCGGGTTCAGCTTGCCGTCAGCCGCCTCGTAGCGGAACGGGCAGTGATCCGAGGAAAAGGTCTGGAAGACGCCCTGGACGATGCCCTCCCAGATAGCCTTCTGGCTCTCGGCGTCGCGCGGCGGCGGCGAGCAGACATATTTGGCGCCTTCCATGTCGAGACCCTTCAGATCGTCGGCGGTCAGCGTGATGTATTGCGGGCAGGTCTCGGCCAGCACCTTGAGCCCGCGCCGCTGCGCCCAGCGGATCTGCTCCATTGCCTCGCGCCCGGAGACGTGGACGATCATCATGGGCAGGTCGACCAGTTCGGCGTGGCTGATGGCGCGGTGCGCCGCCTCGCGCTCGACGATCTCAGGCCGCGACAGCGCATGCCCGTAGGGTTCGGTGCGGCCCGACCGTTCCAGCCTCTCGGTCATGAAGCGTATCGCGTCGTATCCCTCGCAATGGACCATGACGAGCGCCCTCTCGCGGCGGGCGAGGTCGAACACCTCGAGGAGCTGGCGGTCGTCGAGGACGAGATCGTCATAGGTCATGAAGACCTTGAACGAGGTGTAGCCGTCCTTCACCAGCGCCGGCAGTTCCTGCCCGAGCACTGCAGGCGTCGGGTCCGAAACGATCAGGTGGAAAGACGCGTCCACATGGCACTCTCCTTCGGCCTTGGTCCGGTAAGCCTCGACCGCTCCGCGCAGCGACTGGCCGCGCTGCTGGAGCGCAAACGGCATGACCAGCGTGTTGCCGCCCGCCGCGGCCGCCGCCGTCGCCGAGGCAAAATCGTCTGCCATGACGATGCCCGGCCCGGACGGCTGGGCGATATGGACATGGCTGTCGATGCCCCCCGGCATGACGAGTAGCCCCCTGGCGTCGATCTCCCGCGCCGCCCCCTTCACCTCGTCGGCAATGAGGCAGATGCGGCCGTCGGCGATCCCGACATCGGCCCGGAAAGTGTCGCTGGCGGTGACGACGGTGCCGCCGCGGATAGCGAGGTCGATCTTGCTCATGGTTTCTGTTCCCCTGCCGGACATGGCATCTCTCAAACGTGGTTGTCTTCGTCCGGCGCTGCCGGAGCGCTACGCACCTTGAAAAGCCGCGCCGGATTGTCCGCGGACATGGCCCGCAGTTCGTGACCGAAGAAGCCGCAGCTCTCGAACATGACTAGGAACTCGCGGAACGCTTCCACCGGTGGCGGCAGCACGACCGCCCCACTGTCACTGGACAGGATGACGTTCCCGACCCCTACGGACCGGACGATCGAGAGCGCGCGGGAGAAATCGGCGCGCGCGAAGCGATGCCGTTCGGCGTCGATCATCGTCTGCGGGATGTCGGTGGCGTGGGTGAAAACGAAGAAGGAATATTCGAGCAGACAGCCGGCCCCGACAATCGCAGTCGCTTCGTCCGGCGACAGATAACCGGCTGGCGCGAGCAAACGACGACAGCCCCGCCTGGCCGCCTGTTCCGCGACCTTGACCGCCTCAGGTCCCGAAATGTGCCCCAGGTTGAAGACGACATCCGCCTCGACACAGAGATCAATGATCTCGGGTAGCGGATCGGGCAGTTCGCCGGCTTCGGGGATGGCGAGGCAGGTGTCGACATAGGCGGGGCTGCGCCTTTCCGAGCAGGCGACGAAGGCGGTGTGGTGGCAGGGCAGAGAGACAAAGCGCGCGCCGCCGTCCCCATAGCCCATACCGAGCGCCGTCCTCACCGATCGTGGCGACAAACCTCCGGCATAGGGCTCGAGGATGATGCCGCCGAACACATCGACGCCGAGCCGCCCCAGTTCCCGGTTGGCGAGCGCCGCCAGGCCGGAAGTGTTGGCGAAGACGTCCATCAGGCCGAGCCCGCGCAGGCCCGCCCGGGCGGCCTGCCTGACGGCTTCGAACACGCTCACGGTGCGGCGGTTGATGTGCGGACAACAATGGACGTGGCTGTCCACCGCGCCGGCGAGGAGGTCCATGCCGGGAACGCCGGATGCAGCCTGAGGCTCCGAGTCCGTCGTGGGTTGATGGATCATGACCATGCGGCTGAGCTGGAAATCGAGAGTGCCGGCGCCGGGCGGTGCGACCCGGTGCCGTCGCACCGAGCTGTCTTCACTCGCCTTTTGCCAACGCCTCGAACAGCTTACGCTGGGATTCAGTCTCGAGGAACTTCTCGTAGAGCGGCTTCGAGGCCTCCTTGAATGCCGCAAGCTCCGGTTGGACGATATTGACGCCCTTGCCCTTCAGCTCGGCCAGAAGCGGTTGCTCCTGCTCAATCACGTACTGGCGCTGCCAGACCGCCGATTCCTGGCCTGCCTCGAGCAGCGCCGTCTGCACGTCCTCAGGCATACTCTCGAACTTGGACGTACTCATGGCGACATGCGCCGTCAGGTTGAGCCAGCCGACCAGCGAGAAATGGCTGGCGACCTCGTAGAAGCGCTGGGCGTTGTAGTCGGAGGTGGCGCCTTCGGCGCCGTCGACCACGCCGGTCTGCAGCGCGCCGTAGAGTTCGGCATAGGCCATCGGGGTCGGATTGGCGCCATAGGCCCGGAAAGCCTCGACATGCATCGGCTGCTGCATGGTGCGGATCTTCAGGTTGGCGAGGTCGCCGATCGAGGCGATGTCCTTCTTGGTCATCAGGTGGCGGATGCCCGAGGAATAGGTGCCAATGAGCTGGAAGCCGGAGGCTTTGGCCGCCTCCTGCATCAGCGGCTTGGCCGGTCCCTCCAGCGCGTCGCTGAGGACGGCGATGTTCTCGAACATGAACGGCATGTCGAGCACGCGGAAGTCGTTGACGAAGTTGCTCAGGATCGAATTCGACGTCATCGACATCTCCACTGTGCCGAGCACCACCCCCTCGACGAGCTGGCCCTCGTCGCCTAGTTGGCCGTTCGGGAAGATCTCGATCGTCGCCTTGCCGCCGGTCTTGGCTTCCAGCAGCTCGCGCAGCTTCTGCAGCCCCATGTCCTGGATCGCGTCGGTCTTGTTGGTGTGGCCGACTTTGATCGTGATCTCGGCGGCCTGCGCGGCCGGCGCCGGCGACAGCGCAAGCAGCGAAAGGAGTGCAGCCTTCACAAGCGTTTTCATCGGAGTTCCCCTTTTTTGAAGTTGATTGAGACCGACCGCATGGATTGCGACCTACCGAAAGAACAGGCGCGGCAGCGTCAGCACGACCGCCGGCACATAGGCGGCGAGAAGCAGCACCACGACCATCGGCGCGAGCGGTATCCAGACTCGCCGCACCACCTGGTCGACGCTGCGACCCGAAACCATCGCCGAGACGTAAAGGCAGATGCCGTAGGGTGGCGTGATCAGACCGACCGACAGGTTGAGCGCCGTCATCACTCCGAACTGGACCGGGTCGATGCCGTAGCCGATGGCGATCGGCATCAGCACCGGCATGAGGATCAGGATCGCCGAGATGCTCTCCATGAACATGCCGATGACGAGCAGCAGCAGGTTGACCATGAGTAGGAAGACGACGGGCGATTCCGTCGTCGTCCTGAACCACTGGTCGAGCATCTGCGGCGCGCCGAGCGCCGAGATAATCCACGAGAACAGGCTTGCCGTGCCGACGATGGCCAGTACCGCGGCCGACAGGCTGACTGATTTCAGCAGAAGCGGCGGCAGGTCACCGAAGCCGATCTCGCGGTAGACGAAGACCGAGACAAGCACGGTGACGATGAGAGCGATGCAGGCGGCTTCCGTCGCCGTGAAGACGCCCCCGACGATGCCGCCGACGATGATAACCGGCAGCGTCAGCGCCGGCAGCGCGGCGATGAAGGCGCTGCCCAGGCGCGGCAGCGAGAACGGCTCGCTGTCGCGATAGGCGACACCCCCGCGCTTGGCGAACGCGAAGCAGGTGAGGGCAAGCGCGACCGCGATGAGCAGGCCGGGCAGAATGCCGCCCATGAACATGGCGCCGATCGACTGGTTGGTGGTGATGGCGATCACCACCATGATGATGCTGGGCGGGATGATCGGCGCGAGCGAACCCGAGGCGGCGATGATCGCGGCCGAGAGATCGATGTCGTAGCCGCGCTTCTTCATCTCCGGCGTCAGGATCGACCCGACGGCCGCCGTGTCGGCCGAGCCGGACCCGGAGATCGCCGCGAGCCCCGTGCCGGTGACGATGGCCACCAGGAACAGGCTGCCGGTGATCCAGCCGACCAAGGCGGCGGCGAGGTCGATGAACCTGCGCGCGATGCCGCCCGCCGCCATGATCACCCCTGCCGCGACGAAGAACGGGATCGCCATCAGTGGGAAGGAGTTGGCGCCGCCGAACACCCGTTGGGCGACGATGGTCAGCGGCGCGTCCGTCAGCAAGATGACTGCGAGCAGGGCCGCCACGCCAAGCGCGAAGACGATCGGCATGCCGGAAAAGATGAGCAGCAGGAAGCCGCCGAACGCGATGCTCATTCGGAGACTCCTTCTTCGACGGTGGAAGGCCGGTTCGGATCGCGGATCTCCGGCAGCACCGCGATCGCGAACTCGAGCAGGAAGTAGCTCATGCCGACCGGCAGAGCGAAATAGGGCACAGCCATCGGGATCTGCAGCGCCGCGGACTTCAGCATGAAGCCGATGCCGATCAGGCTGAAGCTGCCGACGATGACGACGATCAGGAACCAGACGCCGAGCAGGAAGGAGGCCGAGCGCGCGAGTTGGCGTACCAGCGGCGGGCAGCGGGCAATGAGGAAGTCGACGCCGACATGGTGGCGATTGCGCATCGCGATACCCGCCCCCAGCATGACCAGCCAGACTTGGGCGAAGATCGCCGCCTCCTCCGACCAGGAGATCGAATAGTTGAAGACGTAGCGGCCGAGGATCTGGAACAGGATGAGGAACGTCATCACGCAGAGCAGGACGATGGCGACGAAGTCGACCACACCGCGGACGATGCCGAGGACGGCCTGTGAAATCCCGACCAGTCGCAGCCAGATCGGCATGTCACCTCCTCCGGTCACTCGTGTCGCACTGGTGCTTTCCGCCATGGATCGCTCCCTGCTGGACCCTTCGGGCCCGAATTCGACAGCCGCGCACAAACGCGCGGCGGCACCCGCTTGCGCCCCACCTGAACCTTGAAGTCCTTGCCCCATTGTCGACGCTGCCTCTTCGGCCTTGATCGCGTCGCTCGCCGGTCTCTTTTCTGTTCGCCGGCTTTCTTCTTCGTGTTCCTGGGTGGACTGTAGCAGCCACCTGCTTCACCGCCACTACCTGTCGCTATGATATTCTACGGCAGGAGTATTCGAGAGATCGATAGAAGTGCCGCGCATGCGACCGTGCGCAACGGCGTTGCGCATGGCATCGAGGCCGCATTCGCGCACGGTGCATATGCCACGTTTGCCGGTCATTCGACTTCCTCGAAGGTGATCGGCTGCGCACCTTTCCACAGCACCATGGTGCCGAGTTCGCGTAGCTTGTCCTGGCCCGACGTCAACGTGATGAAATGGTTGCCGGCGAGTTGTCCCATCTTCGAGGAGAAATCCACGCCGCCATAGGCGAGAAGGATTTCGGTTTCGCTGATGCCTCCGGGATAGAGGATGATCTGGCCGGGCGCCGGATGGCTGGTATGGTTCTCGTAGCCGACGCCGAAGTCGCGCTCGCCGAGCGGGATCCATATCCCCTCCCCGCTCCAGCGCACATGCACGATCTGGCCCGCGAACGGCATCGCCTTGCGGAATGCGGCCACGGTCTTGGGCGCATCCTCGGCCTCGAAGCGCGCGTCGAAGCGATAGGGGCCGGCGGTGACGATCAGCTTGGACATGTCATGCGTTCCATCGGGTTGGGCTGGCCGGCGCGGCTACGCGCGCCGGACCTTCAGGTGGCGGTGCAGGAAAGGGTCCGGGCGGATCGGCCGCCCGGACGGCCGGTCATTTCGTCGACTTCAGCAGGTCGAGCAGCTTCTTTTGCTCGTCGGTGTCGACGTAGCTCGCATAGACCTTCTCGGCCTCGGCGCGGAACGGCGCGGCGTCGGGCCGTGTGACCTTGACGCCAGCGGCGATCAGATCGTCGTAGCGCTTCTGGTCGCTCTCGCGATAGGCCGCGCGCTGGAACAACGCCGCCTCGGTGCCGGCTTCGAGCAGGGCCTTCTGCATGTCCTCGGGCAGAGCCTTGAAGCGCTCCTCGCCCATGACGACGGGCGCGACGAGCTCGAGCCAGCCGAGGATCGCCCAGTTCGGCGCCACCTCGTAGAACTTCTTCGAGAAGTAGTTGGTGTTGGCGGCCTCGGCGCCGTCGACGACGCCAGTCTCCAGCGCGCCGTAGAGTTCGGCATAGGCGAGCGGGGTCGGATTGGCGCCGAAATTGCGGAAGGCCTCCAGATGGGCGGCGTTCTGCATGGTGCGGATCTTGAGGCCTGCGAGGTCAGCCATGCTCTCGACCGGCTTCTTGGTCATGATGTGCCGCGTGCCGGCCGAGAAGAAGCCGATCAGGCGGAAGCCCTTCTTGCCGAGCACTTGGTTGACGTAGTCGCGCACCTCCGGCGCGCTCAGCGCCTTGTCCATCTGTTCGGCGTTCTCGAACACGAAAGGCATGCTGAACACGCTCATCTCGGGCGCGAAGTTGACCAGCGTCTCGTTGGCAGTGATGGCGATGTCGATCGTGCCGAGCTGGGTGCCCTGGATGCTCTCCATCTCGTCGCCGAGCTGCGCGTTCGGGAACACGTGGATCTCGGCCTCGCCGCCGGTCTTCTCCTTGAGCAGCTCGCTCATCTTCAGCATGCCGAGATGATAGGGCTCGTCCTGGTTGGCGTTGTGGCTGGCCTTGAGCGTGATCTCGGCGGCCACGGCCGGCGCGGCGATGGCGGCCGCGAGAAGCAGTCCCATGATGGTCTTGATCGTTTTCATGTCGGTTCCCCTGTCTGTGCCTTGTTATGCGTATGCGTTGGCGTTTGCGCATCCTTTCCCGGAAGCGCGGCGGCATCAGGGCTTTGCAAGAAGCCCCAGATCGGCGAGCACGGCGGCCAGGGGCGCGACGCGGCTTTCGGGCAGGGGCAGGCGCGGCGGGCGCGGCTCGCCCACCGGCATGCCGGTCAGCCCCAGCGCGGCCTTGGTGGCGGAGACGTAGAGGTCGCCGGCGAGCGCCTCGAGCAGCGGCAGCACCTTGCGGTAGAGCGCGAGCCCTGCCTTCGCATCGCCCTCGTCCACCGTCAGCCGGAACAGTTCCGCCGACAGGCCGGGCGCGATGTTGGAGAACACGGAGACGTAGCCCTGCGCCCCGGCGAGATAGCTTTCCCACGGGTGATAGCCGGCGAAGACCGTCATGCGCTCTTCGCACAGCCGCAGGATCTCGGTGACACGCGGCACGCTGCCGCTCGATTCCTTGATGTAGGAGACGTTGTCGATCCCGGACAGCCGCGCGACGAAGGCGGCCTTGAGGTCGACATTGGCGGTGTTCGGATTGTTGTAGACCATCATCGGCACCGCGATCGCCTCGGCGATGCGCTGGTAGTGGCGGAAGAGTTCGTCCTCGGTCGGCGAGGAATAATAGGGCGGCACCACCATGACGCCGTCGGCGCCGAGTTCCTCGGCCTCCCGGCTGAGCGCCACGGCCTCGTCGGTCCATTCGGCGGCCGTGCCTACCAGCACCGGCACGCGGCCCGCCGCCTGTTCGACGACGGTCGCCGCGACCATGCGGCGCTCGTCGCGCGTGAGGGACAGGAATTCGCCGGTGCTGCCGAGCGGGATCAGGCCGTGCACGCCGCCTTCGATCTGGGCGTCGACGAAGCGTCGCAGCGCCGCCTCGTCGACCCGCCCCTCGCTGTCGAAGGGCGTTACCATCACGGTATAGCTGCCACGGAACGTCGCCATGCGTCGTCTTCCCTTGCCTCGGCGTCCCGATCTATCTCGATCTAAATACGCCATATAATGTTGACATTTGATCAGATTAAATGTCAACTTCTTTTTGTGATGATCGCATCGACGCGCTCGGAGATACGATTGCCTAAGGAATGAGCAGGGCCTTCATGCCATTTTTTGAGATTTTCGACTTTGCCGCGTCCACCAAGCAGCGCCGCCATGCCGCGACGGCAATGACCGATGCGCTGTGCGCCGCCTACGGCATCGGACCCGAAATCGTATCCTCCTATTTCGTCGATGTAGGCGGTGACAGCTATGGCCACGACCGCAAATTCGGGCTGGAAACGTCGGAAAGGCGCATTTTCATTAAAGTTCATGCCTTCCGGCGATCGGCGGCGTTGCGGCGCGAGGCCGCCTTGTCGGTGACGCGAGCGGCAGCCGAGGCTTACGAGACAAACGAGAAGTCCATCGTTGTCTATTTCTTCGATCGCGAACCGGACGAAGTCGCACATGGCGGAACGCTGGGCGGCGGGTAGTCTTTCACGCCTCCGCCTAAGAAACTGACATTTGATCAAATTTTGTGCCACAGGCGCTTATCGAGAGTGCAAAGATGGATCGGTTTTATTCAGAGGAACAACGCCTGCTTCGCGACAGCGTGCGGCGCCATGTTGAGGAAACGGTGATGCCGGCGGCCCAGGCCGTCGACCGCGACGACGTCTTTCCGCGCGCGCTCTACAGGGGCCTCGCCGGGCTCGGCCTGTTCGGCGTCTCGCTGGCGGAAGAGGCCGGCGGCAGCGGCCTCGACACGATTGCGGCCTGCATCGTCATGGAAGAGATCGCACGCGGCTCCGGGGCGCTCGGCAACGCCTACGCAATTCCCGTCGAGGCCGCCCTTCTCCTCAGCGAGCACGGCGGCGACTTCCACCGCGGCTTCATCCCCGGCATCCTGGCCGGCGACGTCATTCCGGCGACCGCCGCGACGGAGCCGGATTGCGGCTCCGACGTTGCGGCGATGCGCACCACGGCCGATCGCGACGGCGACGACTACATCATCAACGGCGTCAAGGCCTGGGTCACCTTCGGCGGCGTCGCCGATTTCGTCATGGTCTTCGCCAAGACCGACCGCAACGCCGGCCAGAAGGGCATAAGCTGTGTCCTCGTCGAGATGGACCGCCCCGGCGTCTCGCGCGGCAAGCACGAGGAGCTTCTCGGCATGCATGGCCTCGCCGACTGCCAGATCGCCTTCGACGATGTGCGCGTTCCCGTTGCCAACCGCATCGGCCCCGAGAACGAGGCCTTCAAGATGGCGATGGCCAACTTCAACTTCTCGCGCCTCATGATGTCGTCCATGGCGCTGGGCATGGCTCAAGCGGCGATGGAGGACGCGGTCGCCTATGCCAAGTCGCGCCGGCAGTTCGGCTCGGAGATCATCAAGTTCCAGGCGATCCAGTTCATGCTGGCCGACATGTCGAAGGACGTGGCGGCGGCCAGGCTCCTGATCCATCATGCCGCCCGCCTGCACGACGCCGGCTACCCAATCGCCAAGGAGGCGGCGCACGCCAAGCTGTTCACCACCGACATGGCCATGACCCACGTCTCCAACGCGCTGCAGATTCACGGCGGCAACGGCTACTCGAAGGAGTACCGCATCGAGCGCATCTTCCGCGACATAAGGCTGGCCCAGATCTACGAAGGCACCAACCAGATCCAGCGGCTGATCATCGCGCGCCAGCTCGAGAAGGAGTTCGCATGAGACAGCCGGGCAAGATCAGCCTCATCTCCGCCGCCGAGGCCGCCGCGCTGGTCAAGGCTGGCGACGTGCTCGCCGTGGGCGGCAATGGCGGCAGCGGCGTCCCCGAGACCGTGCTGGAAGCGCTCGAGCAGCGCTTCCTCGACAACGGCGGACCCGGCGGCCTGACGCTGCTGCACGTGACCGGGATCGGCGCCGTCACCGAGCACGGGCTCTGCCGCCTCGCCCATCCGGGCCTCGTCGCCCGCGTCTTCGGCGGCAATTTTGGCCTCCAGATGCCCTTCATGAAACGTATCCGGACCGGCGAAATTGAGGGCTACAACTTTCCGCAGGGCGTGATGGCCCAGCTCTTCCGCGCCATGGCCGGCAAGCAGCCCGGCGTCATCACCCATGTCGGGCTAGGCACCTATATGGACCCGCGCCAGGACGGAGCGCGCATGAACGAACGCACCACTGAGCCGATGGTCGAGCTGGTCGAACTCGCCGGCCGCGAATGGCTGTTCTACCGCGCGCCGACGCCGAGCGTTGCCTTCATCCGCGGCACCAGCGCCGACGAGGACGGCTATGTCTCGATGGAGCACGAGGCAACCACGCGCGAGGACCTCTCGATTGCCCAGGCGGTTCACAATGCCGGCGGCATCGTGATCTGCCAGGTCAAGCGGCTGGTCAAACGCGGCAGCCAGAACCCGCACATGGTCAAGATCCCCGGCTTCCTGATCGACCATTTCGTGCTCGTTCCCGACCAGATGCAGACCTATGCGACGCAGTACGACCCCAGCCGCTGCGGCGAGACGACCATTCCCGTCTCCAGCCTGACGCCCGATCCGCTGACGGAGCGGCGCGTGATCGCGCGGCGCGGCGCCTTCCAACTCCGGTCCGGCGACGTGATCAATCTCGGCGTCGGCATCTCGGCGATGATCCCCAACGTCGTCGCCGAGGAGGGCATGGACGAGATGATGACGCTGACGGTGGAATCCGGCGTCGTCGGCGGCGTCCCCGGCTACGCGCGCGAGTTCGGCACGGCCTACAATCCGCGCGCCATCCTCGACCAGGCCTATCAGTTCGACTTCTACGACGGCGGCGGCTTGGACTGCGCCTTCCTGTCCTTCGCCGAGGTCGACGGCGACGGCAACGTCAACGTGACCCGCTTCGGCGACCGCTATGACGGCTCGGGCGGCTTCATCAACATCTCGCAGAACGCGAGGCGCCTCGTGTTCAGCGGTTCGCTCACCGGCGGCGGGCTCGATGTCGCGGTCGAGAGCGGCCGCCTCGCCATCCGCAGCGAGGGCAAGTTCCGCAAGTTCGTGCCGGATGTCGGCCAGGTCAGCTTCAACGGCAGGCTGGCCCGCGAGCGCGGACAGGACGTCATCTACATCACCGAGCGCGCCGTCTTCCGGCTGGAGGCCGACGGCCTCGCGCTCGCCGAGATCGCGCCCGGCGTCAGGCTGAAGGAAGACGTGATCGACCAGGTCGGCTTCCCGCTGCGCGTCGACCCCGGCGTGAAGCTCATGGATCCGCGCATCTTCCGGCCGGGGCCGATGGGCCTGAGAGAGGACATTCTGGACGGCGCGGTCGGCGGAACCGGACCGGCGCTGCGCCTGGTGGGAGAACGCTGATGCAGTCGAGACCGCACGAGGAACTGGTGGACCTCTGCTACGAGGACGTGATCGTCGGCGAGGAAGTGATCACCGACAGTCACACGGTGACCTGGGAGGACGTGCAGTCCTTCGCCGCGCTCACCCGCGACCGCCATCCCCTGCACACGGATGCCGACTATTGCAGCCGCACCGCCTTCGGGCGGCCGATCGCGCATGGCCTCTACGGTGTGGCGCTGATCGAAGGGCTGAAGGCCGAACTGAAACTCTACCAGAACACCTCGATCGCTTCGCTCGGCTGGGACAAGGTGCGCTTCAGGGCGCCCATCTTCCCCGGCGACACGCTTCATGTTCACGTGCGTTTCGCGAGCAAGCGCGAAAGCCAGAGCGGGCCGCACGGAATCGTTGTCGAACGGATCGAGATGCTGAATCAGCAAGGCATGGTCGTGATCGATGCGGAACACGCGGCCATGCTGGTGAAGCGCGCCGGGTCCATCGCTTGAACCGGGTGGCCGCCTCTGGCACACAGGAATCGGTCTAGGGTCTGGCCCCGTAATAGGGCCAGACCCAAGTCCACGATGCGCGAATGGGGAGAGAAGGACGGCCATGAAAAGCGGATCGAGTTGCAACACCTGCGGCGGCCCTTCAGTCAACGGTGGCGGCCGGATACGCTCATGAGCGGAAACAACCGACGCGTCCGGACGAACGGCGGCCGCGACGCTGCTGTAGCGGACGAACTTTCCTCGACCTCGGTCGAGCAGGCGACGGCGATGATCCGCCAGGCGATCCTTTCCGGCCGCTACGGCCCCGGCGAGCGGATCAAGGTGGCGGACCTTTCCAATCAGTTCGGCTTCAGCCCGATGCCACTGCGCGAGGCTCTGCGCAAGCTGGAAGGCGAAGGGTTGGTCGAGGTGGAGCCGAACAGGGGCGCGATCGCACGCCGGCTTGATCGCCGCTTCGTCGAGGACCTGTTCGAGCTCAACACCGAGTTGCGCATCTTCGCGCTCAGGCGCGGGCTGAAAGCGATGACCATGGATCGGCTGGATGAGCTGGAACGGATTGCGCAGGGTTATCAGGAAGCCGTCGACCGTGAGGAATTCGAGACAGGACTCGGACTCAACCGCGAATTCAACGAAAAGCTCGTCGAGACCGGCGGCAACTCCGAGGCGCTGCGCGTCTTCCAGCGCGGCTGGGAAATGATCAGCGCCTTCCGCCGCCGCTACGGCTATCGCGCGGGGCGCCAGCAGGGACAGGCACGCGAAAACCGCATGCTGGTCGATGCCCTTCGCCGCCAGGATCTGCAACTCGCCGAGGCGCTGCTGCGCATGCAGCACGCGGCGGCGGTCGAGGACCTGATCGACCGCCTGGAGGGCCAGGACGGCTGACGCCAAGTCGGTCGGCTGCGGCAGTCAATCAGATCCGCCCAATGCCGGCTCAGCACAATACGCCAATCGTCGTGCTGCAGATCCGCGATGCTCGCAGACGGCCCGCTCAAGCGATCCTCACGCTCACTTCCGCCGGCGCGCAATTGGGGGTGTTACGCGATGACTTTAACCTCCCGCGCAAGCGATCAATCTCATTGAGGTCGAGCGCAGACGCGAAAATAATTCCGGAAAATATTGAAATAGCGTATCTATTTCTGAAGCTTGGTTGCGGGGGCTCGCAACTACCGATACCGACATTCGCTGGTGGTTCCTGTGTGACGACCTAAGCGTTCGAGAACAGCCCGGTGGTTGTTTCCTTTACGCGTTCTTTATGCGCAGAAGCAGCCTTCCCTATGGCGCCCTTACGTCCCTCCCGCAGCGCCACCTATCGGGCCGACATCCACCAAAGGAGTCGGCTCATGCTCGACCTGATCTATATCGCGCTCGCCGTTGGCGGCTTTCTGGCTTTCGCGCTCGCCGTGCGCGCCTGCGAAAGCTTGTGAGGTGCCGGCGATGATCGAATATCTCATCGGCGGCGCTATCGCGCTGGCGCTTCTCGCCTACCTCATGGCCGCGCTGCTGCGGCCGGAACGGTTCTGAGGGAGGTGCACGTAGCAACCGATCTGCTTCAATTCTTGCTTTACGCCGTTATCCTCGTTGCGCTCGCCTAGCCGCTGGGCGCCTATATGGCGCGTGTTTTCCAGGGCGAGCGCACCCTGCCGTCGCCGGTCCTGGCGCCGGTAAAACGTGGCGTCCATGCCCTTGCCGGCAAGTGCGCCACGCAGAACCAGCACTGGACGCGCTATGCGCTGTTTAGCGTTCAACCCCGCCGGCTGGCTGTTCCTCTATGCCATCCTGCGGCTCCAACATCTCCTGCCATGGAACCCGGAAGGTTTGGCGTCCATGTCGCCGGACCTCGCCTTCAACATATCGACGTCGCCGCGCACGAGGTTCGCAAGGACGGTCAGCCGCTGAAGCTGACACGCAAGGAGTTCGACGTTCTGTGGACGCTCGCCCGCCACGCCGGCCGCATCGTCACGCATCGCACGCTGCTCAGCGAGGTCTGGGGCAAGGCGCATGAGCACGACACGCAATATCTCAGGGTGTTCATCCGCCAGCTTCGCCAGAAGCGGGCGATGACCCGGCAAATCCCCGCTACATTATGAACGATCCCGGTGTCGGCTACCGGATGCTCGACACTTTTGAATGACCCGGCCCGGCCGCCCAGGGCTTCTCTCCTCGTCAGCTCACGGCCGCGAACTTCTCCACCAGCTTGGTCGGACCGGAGACAATCAGCAGGTCGCCCCGCTCGATCATGGTTTCCGGCGTCGCATAGGTGAACTCCGTCCGCGGCCGTTTCACGCCCACGACGGTCACGCCATATTTGCTCCTGACGCCGGACTCTTCGAGCGTCTTGCCGACAGCCTCCCTCGGGGCCCGCGTTTTGGCGATGGCGAAGCCGTCGTCGAACTCGATGAAATCGATCATCTTGCCCGTGACCAGATGCGCCACCCGCTCGCCCATGGCGGCTTCCGGGTAGACGACATGATGCGCGCCGGTGCGCTCCAGGATGCGGCCATGCCGAGGGTTCACGGCCTTCGCCCAGATGTCCGGAACGCCCAGTTCGGAGAGCGCCAGCACGGTCAGAACGCTCGCCTCGATATCGCTACCGATCCCCACCACGGCTCGGGAATAGTCCTCCACACCGAGACGGCGCAGGGCATCCGCGTTGCTGCTGTCGGCCTCCACCACATGGGTCAGGCGGTCGGCCCAGGTCTGCACCAGTTCCGTATCCTCGTCGATGGCAAGAACATCATGGCCCAGATGGACGAGGGACTGCGCGACGGCGCTGCCGAACCGGCCGAGACCGATGACGACGACGCCATTGTCATTGTGCGGGGTGTTCTTAGCCAACGATTGGGCGCTCCTCTGGATAACGGAAGGGAACATAGCGCTCTTGCAGCGCAAGCGCGCTGGCGAGCGTGATGGTGCCGACCCGGCCGACGAACATCAGGACGATGATCGTCAACTGCCCTGCGGCAGGGAGATCCCCGGTGATGCCGGTGGACAGGCCGACCGTCGCAAAAGCCGAGACGGCTTCAAAAATGACATCCTGCAGAGGAAAGCTGGTCACGCTGAGAAGAACGAGCACGCCCGCGCCGATGATCCCCGCCGCCAGCAGCACGACGGTCAGGGCCTGGCGCTGGACATGGGCGCCGATGCGGCGGTTGAAAGCCGTCGCGTCGTTCTGCCCGCGAATTTCCGCCCACACCACGAAACCGAGCAGGAAGAAGGTGGTGACCTTGATGCCGCCGGCCGTCCCGGCGCTGCCGCCGCCGATCAGCATCAGCGCATAGGTCACGGTCAGCGTCTCGATCCGCATGCTGCCCACATCGATGCTGTTGAAGCCGGCCGTCCGGGTCATGACGGAATGGCTCGCGGCGTTCAAGAGCTTTTCGGGCCAGTCGAAGACGCCGAGGGTCGCCAGTGACCTTGATGCCGCCGGCCGTCCCGGCGCTGCCGCCGCCGATCAGCATCAGCGCATAGGTCACGGTCAGCGTCTCGATCCGCATGCCGCCCACATCGAAGCTGTTGAAGCCGGCCGTCCGGGTCATGACGGAATGGCTCGCGGCGTTCAAGAGCTTTTCGGGCCAGTCGAAGACGCCGAGGGTCGCCGGATTGCTCCACTCGTAGGCGGCGGTCGCGCCAAGGCCCAGAACCAGCAGGAAGGCAGTGCCCATGAGCGTGATCTTGGTGTGGATCGACCAGCGCGCGGGCGTCAGCATTTCCTTGCGCAGTTCGAAGAGCACCGGGAAGCCCAGACCGCCGATCACCACGGCGGCCATGATCGGTGCAAGCACTGCCGGATCGGTCGCAAATCCGGAAAGACTGTCGGAATAGGTGGAGAACCCCGCATTGTTGAAGGCCGAGACAGCCTGGAACAGGCCGTTCCAAAGCGCCTCGTCCCAGGGGTTGTCGTAGGAATAGCGCAATCGCAACGTAAGCATGAAAGTGGTCAGCAGTTCGACGATGACCGTCACCAGCAAGATGAGACGAAGTATTCCGGTCACATCGCCAAGCGTCAGACTCTTCGTTTCCGCCTGGGCGACAAGACGGCTGGTCAGCTTGAGCCTTCGCGTGACCAGAAGCCCGAGCAGCGTTGCCCCGGTCATGATCCCGAAGCCGCCTACCTGAAACAGAACGAGGATCACGCCTTGGCCGAATGCTGACCAGTAGGTCGGTGTGTCCTGGACGATGAGGCCGGTGACGCAGATCGCTGAAGTGGCCGTAAACAGCGCCGTCAGGAACGGCGCTCCTTCCGGGCCGGACCGGGAAACCGGCAGCATCAGCAGTGCCGTGCCGACAAGAATGGCGATAAGGAAAGCCAGCGGCACCAGCCGGGCGGGGCGCTGAATCGGATGTCGCAATATGGCCGCTCGTCTTTTCGGGAAGATGCAGAGACTGGATAGGCCCTTGTGCTCGCCCTACAACACAGACCACATTTGGCCAGACCAGAAGCCCTCAATAAGCTGACCGGTTGATTGTCGGACCGCGCCTCATCCCCCGCCGATGGTGACGTCCCAAGACGTGGTGTAACTGGTTAGCGCGGTGGTCATCGGCGCTTTCCGGTAGGGTCTGGTTGTCGAAGCCAACTCCTGACTGGAAGGATCTCCATTCACCGGGAGGCAAGGAACATTCCATCCTTAGCCTCCAAACACCCTTTAGACTCCTCCGTTGCCGATGTTGCCAAGATAGAGCTCCGCCGCCCTCTGGTCGGCCAAAAGCACGTCTGCCGCTCCGTCGAGAGCGACAAGACCGCCGTCGAGAATGCAGCCTCGGTCGGAAATAGCCAGAGACTGGCGGGCCCGCTGTTCGACGATCAGCACCGATACCCCAAGCGAGGGCAACTGACGGATGAGCGCAAAGGACGCGGCCACCTTGTTCGGCGAGAGGGCTGCCGTCGGTTCGTCGAGCAACATCAGCCGGGGTTTCGGCACCAGCGCCCGGGCAAAGGCAAGCTGCTGGCGCTCGCCGCCCGAAAGGCTGCCGGCACGCATCCGCCGCCTCTCGGCGAGAAGCGGGAAGGTCGCAAAAAGCTCCTCGATGCGCTGCCGGTTGCTGCTGGAAACCACCTGAAGGTTTTCGAGAATCGTCAGATTGGCAAAGACATTGGCCACCTGCGGCACGTAGCCGATGCCGAGCGCCATGCGCGCTTCGGCCGAGAGCGATGCGATATCCTTGCCCATGAAGGAGATCACGCCGCTCGAACGCGGCAAAAGGCCGACGATCGCCTTGGCGAGGGTTGATTTGCCCGCGCCGTTGGTGCCCGCGACGGTCAGGATCTCGCCGTCGGCCAGGTCAAGATCGATGCCGTTGAGGATATCGACTTCCGAATAGCCGCCGCGCAAATCGCGAATGGACAGGATGGTCATGCCTCGCCTCCGAGATAAGCGTCGCGCACCGCCTTGTCGGCAAGCACCGCCACCGGTTCCCCCTCGGCGAGGATCGCGCCCTGATCCATCACATAGAGACGGGAGACAAGCCGGGTCAGCGCGTCGAGATCGTGCTCGATGATGAGGAAACCGATGCCCCGGCCGTTGAGTTCGCGGATGCGCTCCATGATCTCGCCGATCAGGACCGGGTTCACTCCGGCGAAGGGTTCATCGAGAAGGATCAGCTTCGGCTCGACCATCAGCGCACGGCCGAGTTCGAGCAGCTTCTTCTGCCCGCCTGAAAGCAGCCCCGCTGAACTGTCGGCAACCCGGTCGAGGCGCAGGAAGGAAATCACCGCGTCGGCGCGTTTGCGTAGTCCATCCTCCTGCCGGCGCACGAGTCCGGGCCGCAGGAAGAGACCGGTCAGATTCTCGCCGGCCTGTCCGGGGGCCGCCGCCATCAGGTTTTCCCTGACCGAAAGATGCGAGAACTCCTTCGGCACCTGGAAGGTGCGGACCATACCCGCGCGCGCCCTGGTCGAGGCGGACATGCCGTTCATGGAGACGCCGTCGAATGTCACATGGCCAGAACTGGGCGGCATGAACCCCGATATCACGGAAAACAGCGTCGACTTCCCCGCGCCATTCGGCCCGATCAGCCCGATGAGCCCGTCGAGCGGCATGGACATGCTCACATTCCTGAGAACTTCAAAGCCATCGAAGGCCTTGCAGATATCGACCGCTTCGAATGTCATCGCTTCGTATAATCCCCCATGAGGCCCTGCGGGCGATAGAGCGTGAAGAGGACGAGCAGGAGACCGATCACGCCGATGCGCAGCGATGCCATCTCGACCTCCGACACGCCGGGGATGAAATCGCGCATGAAGCGCGAGCCCTCGAGAAAGGTCATGAGCAGGACCGTGCCGACGATGGCGCCCGAGATGCGCCCCACACCGCCGATGATGATCGCCATCCAGACATAGAAGGTGACCAGCGGCACGAATTGCTCGGGGATGATGAAGGTGATGTAGTGCGCATAGAACGCACCGGCGATTCCGGCCAGCGCCGCCGACAGCATCAGCACCTGGATCTTGAAGCGGGCAGGATCCTTGCCGAGTGCCTTCAGCGCATCCTCATTGTCGCGGATTGCCTGGATGACACGGCCGAAAGGGCTGTTGATGATGCGCCATATGGTGAACGCCGCCGCCGCGCAGACGAGAAGAAGCAGTGCCGCCGTTGCAAGTTGCGCCTCGAACCCTACCGGCAGGCTGGAGAAGAGACGCGGAATGCCCGGAACTCCCTGTACGCCGTTGGTCAGCCATTTCTCGCTGACGATGATAATGCGGACCGTTTCGGAAAACCCCAGTGTGACGATGGCGAAATAGTCGTCCCGTAATCTGAGCGATATGAGCCCGATCGGCCAGGCGGCGAGCCCCGCCGCGATTGCCGCCGCACAAAAGCTGGCAAGCAGCGGAACGCCGGAAAGCGCCAGCAATGCCGACGTATAAGCGCCGATGGCGAAGAACCCCACATGGCCGAAATTGATGAGGCCCACCGAACCGTATTGCAGCGACAGTCCGAAGGACAGGAGCAGGTAGATCAGCGTGATGATGACGATTGCCAGGAGATAGCTCAGCATCAGCGAACCCCCTCGATACGGCCCAGAAGCCCTGACGGGCGTTTGAGCAGAACAATGAGCATGATCGCGAAGGACAGGGCGATCTTGTAGGTAAAGCCGACAAAAGGCGTCGACATTTCCTGCGCAACACCCAGGATGAAGCCTGCGAGCAGCGCGCCGGCCGGGCTGCCGATTCCGCCGAAAATGGCGGCCGCGAAAGCCGGCATCAGCATGTCCCAACCCATTTCGGGGCCAACCACGGTCTTTACACCGAGCATCACGCCGCCCGCGCCCACAATGGCGCCCGCAAGCACCCAAAGCGCGGCCATCACTCGACCGGAACGGATGCCCGAAACGCGGGCAAGCGCGGGATTGTCGGCGACCGCGCGCATCTGCCTGCCGATGGGCGTCAGGTGCAGGATGGCGAAGGCCAGCACGAGCATAACCAACGCGAGCAGCGCAAGCTGCAGGTCGAGTGGATTGATTGCCAGACCGCCGAGCCGGTAGGGCCGGCTGAGCGGCATGCTGAACACCATCGGCTGGTGGCCGAAGGCCAGGCCCATGATGGAGCGCAGCACGAAGCCGACGCCGATGGATGCGACGAGCAGCGCGACCACCGAGCGTCCGGCCAGCCTGCGAAAGACCAGCAAGTGGCTTGCAAGCGCCACCGCGGCGGCGACGGCCACGGCGAAGACGCCGCTCAACAGGAGCGACCCAGTCAGCGGATAGACGATCAGCCCCGAAAACGCGCCGACCGTCATGACGTCGCCGGTCGCGGCATTGGGAAAGCGCACGATGCCGAACACCAGCGTGATCGACATGGCGGCAAGGCTAATCACCAGGCCCTGGACGAGCCCGTTAACGGCAAGCTGGGCGAAATACATGAACGGTTCCTCGTTCCACCGAAGTGGACGGGCGGGGCCCCCGGCGCGGCACCGGGTTCCCGCCTCTGTGTCAGATCTTGACGATGTAGCGACGGTTGATCTTCCCGTCCTCGACGAAGGAGGCGGCGAAGTCCGGCGTCACATCGCCATGCTCATCGAAATCGGGCACCGAGGACGCGCCTTCGTAGTTGATGGAGCCGGTTTTCAGCGCGTTCTTGCCTTCGGCGAAGGACGAGACCTTCGTGCCGTCCGGGTTGGCCACCTCGTGCATCTTCTCGTTCACCTTGGCCATGTCTGTCGTGCCGGCGGCTTCCACGGCCAGGGCGAGCACCGTCATCATGTCCCAGGTCATGGCGGCGTAGACATTGTCCGAGCCGGGTTTGCCCATCGCGGCCTGATAAGCCTTGTCGTATTCCGCGTAGGCCTCGGCCTCCTCGTTGGAAACGGAATCGACCGAAATGATGCCTTCCACAACGTCCGGTCCGAGGGCCGCCACGAGATCGCTGTTCGCCGCCCATCCAGGGATGATCCACTTCGCCGGCTGGCCGGTTTGGTACCACTCGCGCAGGATGATGGTGGTGTCGCCGACATAGGACCCCATCACGATCACATCCGGCTGCGCGGCAAGGATCTGCATCAGCTCGGAGCGATAGCTCGTCTGCTTCGGTTCGTAGACGACGCTGGAGACGATCTCGCCGCCCTTGGCTTCCCACGCCTTCTTGAAACCTTCGGTATTGCCGATGCCGGAAGCGTTGTTGAAGGCCATGGTCGCCGGACGCTTGAACCCTTCCTTTTCCGCGATCTCGGCGAACGCGCGCCCGAAGCGGTCGTTCGTCGCCTGGAAACGGTAGCTCAATCCCTTCTCGTTGGCCGGCGGCACCGAGAGAGCCGGAGCCCCCGACGTGTTCATCAGCATGATGCCGGCATCGTTGGTCAGCGGCACGACGGCCAGCGAAATGCCCGAGGACCAGGTGCCGAGCAGAGCCCGCACCTCGTTCACCTCGATCAGCTTTTTGGCGGCAAGCACGGCCGCCTGCGGGTCGGTCTGGGTGTCCTCGGCGAAGATCTCGATCTTCTGACCGGCAGCCCCTCCGGCCGCGTTCACGGCTTCGGCGGCGGCAAGGATCATCTTCTGCATGCCTTCGCCATACGGTCCGCCGGCACCCGTCACCGGGTTGAGCGCGCCGATGCGCAGCGTGCCCTCCGATTGCGCGAAAACGGAGCCGCTCAGTAGTGGCAATGCCATTGCTCCTGCGGTTCCGGCGAGAAATTCACGACGTGTCCTGTTCATGGTGTTCCCCTTTTCATGTCGATTTTTGTTGTGTTCGATCAGTTGAGCGCGGCCCTTTTCACGAACCGCCCCGCCTGCATGATGGCCGGCATGTGCTTGCCCTGGCCGGTGAGCAGGGAGATATCCTCGAGCGGATTGCCATCGATCACGATGAGATCGGCGAAGGCGTCCGCGGCGATCGTTCCGAGTTTGCCTTCCATGCACAGAAGGCGCGCGGCTACTCCCGCGGCGGAGGCGATGACCTCATGAGCCGGCAGCACGCGGCCGCGGATGACGAATTCCTCCGACTGGTGCCGGTGCATGTCGCCGAGCAGGTCGGTGCCATAAGCCATGGCAAGACCCGCATCGCGCATGGTTTCGAGCGATTTCATGCCCCCCGAGCGCACATAGTCGGCCTTGGCGACCGAATCCGCCGGGAAGCCGAGCGAGCCGCCTTCGCTGACGAGTTTTTCGTAGGTAACCAGCGTCGGCACCGCGTAAGCGCCCCCATCGCGGGCAAGCTTCGCGGTTTCGGAGGAAATGAAGTTGCAGTGCTCCAGCGAATGGACGCCGCACTCCACGACGCGGCGGATGCCCTCGTCCGTATAGACGTGTGCCGAGACGTAAGTACCGGCGTTCTGTGCCTCCTCGACCACGGCGAGGAGTTCGTCGCGGCTGAAGCCCAGGAAGTGGATCGGGTCCGTCGGCGAGGCGGCGCCGCCATTGGCCATGATCTTGATGAATTCGGCCCCGCCCTTGATCTCTTCGCGCGCTGCGCGGCGGATCCCGTCTACGCCGTCACAGACGCGGCCAAGCGCGCCGAGGCGGAAACGGTTGGTGGGCACGGGCGTATCGTCGAACGGGCCACGGAAGTCGGCGTGTCCGCCCGTCTGGCTCAGCGCCTTGCCGCAGATGAAGAGGCGCGGCGCCGGAAACAACCCTTCCTCGACAGCGCGCTTCAGGCCGATGTCGGCGCCGCCCACGTCGCGAACCGTGGTAAAGCCGCGGGCCAGCATGTCGCGCATGATGATCGCCGCGCGCGGCGCGGCCAGGCTGTCGGGAAGGCGCGCATTCTCGCCGAGATTGGCGAGCGAGGCGACCACATGCACATGGCAGTCGATCAGGCCCGGCATCAGCGTCCGACCCTTGAGGTCCACCACTTCGGCGCTGCCGGCCTTCACCGAGGTGGAAACCTCGCGAATGACGCCGTCTTCGACAAGCACGGAGACGGGATCGCCGGGTTCCGGCTGGGTTCCGTCGACGATGCGGGCATTGGCGAAAAGATAGGACGACACTTATGCACTCCTGGTGGTTGCGGCACGGGCTTCGGCGCGTACATTCAAAAAAGCGGGAACGAGAAAAGACGCGAGCGGCGCAACGAGGGCCACGTCGGCCTCCTTGTAGTGATGTTCGGGAGCGAGGATGTTGAACGTGCCGATCGCCTCGCCGTCATAAAGAACAGGGATGTTGATGACCGAGCCGAGCCCCATGCTTTCGATCAGCTCGTGATCGAAGAAGGCCCAGCGGACGCCCTCCCGGTCACGCCCGAGAAAGGGCTTCTTCTGCTTGAGAACCAGGTCGCCCCAGGGTGTCGGCCCCATCAGCTTGCGCCCCGAAACCGGGTATTGCGTGGGCCGGTTCGAATAGACCCGGGCCACGTCCTGCCCGTCCACATAGAGCAGGGTGAAGAGCTCGTGCCCCACCAGCGCATGGCTCGCCTTTTCGAGCGCCTTGTAGAGGGTCTCGGGCTGGCCGGGTTGGGCGAGGATCGGAAAAAGGTCGTGAAGCAAGGTGGATGTCATGATTTCGGCGCCGGTACGATTTGTTCGGGAAGCAGACCCTGCGGGCGGAACCGCAGGACGAGGATGAGGGCGACGCCGACCAGGATTTCCCGACAGGCGGCGAATTGCGCCGGCGCGAGCGAAGGCACGAGATCGGGCAGGAAGCGCGTGAGTTCGAGGAAGAAAACCACCACATAGGCGCCAAGTACGCCGCCGGCCGGCCGGCCCACACCGCCCGCCGCAACGGCGAGAAAAATGTAGATCGTGATCAGCGGCTGGAAATGGTCCGGCGAGACATAGGACTGAAAATGCGCGTAGAGAGCGCCGGCCAGCCCGGCGATTGCCGCCGACACGGCAAAGGCCTGCACCTTGAAGCCGAGCACGTTCTTGCCGGCGAAACCAACCAATTCCTGGTCCTCGCGAATGGCCTTCATCGCGCGGCCATAGGGCGAGCGATCGAGCCGGCGCAGCACCAGCCAGACGACCAGCACCACGGCGCTCACCATCGCCAGATAGAAAAGGTTGAAGCCCTGGTTGCCGAGCGCCGATTTCAGCGGCGCCTGAATGCCCGATATGCCGTCGGAGCCGTTGGTGAGCCAGCGCTCGTTGAGCGCCACGAGACGGATCACCTCGGCAAGACCGAGCGTGACGATGGCGAGATAATCATCGCGCAGACGGGCGGTCGCAAGCGTCACGACGAGGCCTGCCACGGCGCCGACGACGATGGCCCCACCCCAGCCGAAGAGCACCGGCAGGCCCGCCCCGGTCAGGAGCGCCGAGGCATAGGCGCCGAGCGCGAAGAAGCCGACCAGGCCGAGATTGACGAGGCCGATACCGCCCCAGATCAGGTTCAGGCTCAGCGCCAGAAGCGCATAGACGCCGCCGATGGTGAGCGCGAATATCAGATAGGCAAGCATCAGTTCGCCCTTTCACCGAAGAAGCCGCGTGGGCGCACCGTCAAAACGAGCAGGATCGCCGCGAAGCCGACGGCCGAGCGATAGCTTGCCGGCGCCACCAGAAGGGCGCATTCCTCCGCGATGCCGATGGCCAGCGCGCCGACGACCGCGCCGGGGATGGAACCCAGCCCGCCGAGCACGGCGGCCGCGAAGACGGTCAGCAGCACCCGGAAGCCCAGAAGCGGGTCGATGGAAGCGTCGAGGCCGATCAGGACGCCGCCCACGCCGGCAAGCCCCGCCCCGAGGAAGATGGTCATCACCGCGACATGCGCCGGTTCGATGCCCTTGAGACGGGCAAGATCGGAATTGTCGGCCACGGCGCGCATCGCCTTGCCGAAGCGGGTGTAGCGCAGGAAGGCGAACACGGCGGCCATGATGACGACGGCGAAGGCCAGGCTCTGGAGCTGCTGTGGCCCCACCCTCAACCCCATGAAGCGCCAGTCCGGCACGAGCGGCAGGTCGTAGCCACGCAGATCGTTGCCGAAGAAGAGGCGCACCACGTTTTCGAGAACCGTGTTGAGCGCGATGGAGCCGATGGCCACCGTCAGCGCCCCTGCCCCGCGCAACTGCTTGAGTGCGGTCTCTTCGGCACCGACGCCGATACAGCCAGCAATCGCGAAGGCGACCAGCAGCGCCGGCAGGATGCCGGCGCCGAAGTGAACATTCACCCACCAGGCCGCGAACGCGCCGATGGTGGCATAGGCCGCGATGGCGAAATTCGGATAACGCAGCACCGCGAAGATTGCCGTGAAGCCGATGGCCGGCACTGCAATCAGCGCTCCGTTCATCACCCCGTTCAACAGGGCCTGGAGGAGAATGGACATGTTCACCGGACTGGGTCAGGCGATCTTGACGAGGGTCAGCCTGCCGCCGCGCACCTGCTCGTAACGGAAGCTGCTGTCGGAGATGTCGCCCTTGTCGGTGAAGTCGCACGGGCCGCTGGCGCCGTCGTAATTCACCGCTTTGCCTTCGGCGATCAGCTTCAGCCCGTCGCGCGCATTGTCGACCTTGGCGCCGTCGGCGGCCTGGCTCACCTTGCGGATATTGTCCTTGATGGCCGTGCCCGTCGTCTCGCCGGCTGCCGCCATCGCCATGAGGATCAGGTTGATCTGGTCATAGACCTGAACCGTGTAGGGATCCGGCTTGTCGACGCCAATCAGTTCCACAAGCCGCTGGTAGGCGGTGGAGCTCTCATCGGACGAGGGAGCGATCGTATAGCAGCCTTCGACGATCTCAGCCGAGACGCTATCGACCAGCTTCTCGTTGACCGCGTAGGCGAAGGCGATCTTCTTGCCCTGGTATCCGGCGCGGTAGAGCTCCTTGAGCATCACCGTTGTGTCCGGCGCATATCCGCCGAAGATGACGGCGTCGGGATTAAAGCGCAATAACTCGTCCACCTCGGAGCGGTAGGAAGGCTTCTTGTCATCGTAGATCAGCGAAGCCGTCTCGCCGCCGCCGGCCTCGATGGCCTTGGTGATGTTCTGGAACTGGCTGTCGGCAAAAGGTGTCTGCGGGGAGACAAAGAACACGCGCTTGGCGCTCTCCGCAACCGCGAACTCGCCGAACTTGCGGCCCTGAAGCGTGGTGTTGGGCTGGGTGCGCGCCAGATAGCCCTGATGCGGCAGTTCGGTGATGCTGTCGGCGCCCGACACCGTCGCCAGGAAGGTCTTGGATTCCCAGCAGAGCGGCGCGACGGCGGTCGTCACCGAGGAGGCCCAGGTGCCGACGATCGCCGAGACTGCATCGACGTCGATCAGCTTGCGCGCAGCGCGCACGCCGGCTTCGGGGTTCGTCTGGTCGTCCTCCGAGACCACCTCGATCTTGCGTCCGAGAATACCGCCGGCCGCGTTGATCTCATCGACCACCGCCTTGACCGTGTCGGCCATGACCGGGCCGTAGGGACCGCCCGAACCGGTGAGCGGGGTGAGCGTGCCGATCTTGATCGGCTCGCCTTCGCCCCAGGCGAAGGATGGCAGAGCGGCGCCGCCGAGAAGAAGGGAAGACGCCCCCAGGAAATGCCTGCGATTGATTGTGTATCTGCTCATTGTGTTGCCCTCTATGGCTCTTTCTTCCTGGTTGTCAGCCGCCCAGGAACAGGCGGCGTATTTCGGGATCGGCGGCAAGTTGCGGCCCCGGTCCCTCTGCTGACTCCTTGCCCGACACGAGCACATAGCCTCGTGCCGATATGGCCAGCGCCTCGACGGCGTGCTGCTCCACCATGAGGATGGGCAGACCGCCGCGATTGAGCGCGACGATGGCGTCGAACAGTTCGTCGGCGGCGCGCGGGGAAAGACCGGCGGTCGGCTCGTCGAGCAGCAGAAGCTTCGGCGCCGTCATCAGCCCCATGGCCATGGCGAGGATCTGCCGCTGGCCGCCCGAGAGCGTGCGCGCCAGGTCGCGCCGCTTGCCGGCAAGCATGGGATAACGCTCATAGAGCTCCTCGATCCGTCTCGAGGCCTCGCCGCCGTCGCGATAGGCGCTGATCTCCAGGTTTTCGGCGATGGTGAGGTTGCCGAAGACGTTGCGTTCCTGCGGAACGAAGCTGATGCCGGTTCGCGTGCGGTCGACCGCGCCGAAGCGCGTCACGTCCTCGTCGTCGAGCAGGATCGATCCTTCCCGCGCCGGCACCAGCCCGGCAATCACCTTCAGCAGCGTCGACTTGCCGGCGCCGTTCGGGCCAATCACGGTAACGATCTCGCCCGCCTCGACGTGGATCGAAGCCCCCTTGAGGATCTGTTCCGCCGCGCCATATCCAGCAACGACGTCCTTTGCCAGAAGCAGGCTCATCGGCGCGTCCCCAGATAGGCTTCCTGGACTTCCGCGTCGGAAGCCACCTCGTCGAAGGTTCCCTCCATCAGCGTCTTGCCCTCGGCCAGCACGACCACCGGGTCGCAAAGGCGTTTTATGAGCGCCATGTCGTGTTCGATGAGGCAGATGGTGATGCCGTCGCCATTGAGCGCGACCAGATGTTCGGCGATTTCGTCGGCCAGGGATGGATTGACGCCCGCCATGGGTTCGTCGAGCAGGATGATCTTCGGATCGGCCATCAGAGCCCGGCCGATCTCCACCAGCTTCTTCTGTCCGCCCGAAAGCGCGGTCACCGGATTGTCGATGACATGACCGAGGCGCAGCCGCCGGGCCGTCTCCAGCGCCTTTTCCGAAAGCTCCTGCTCCCGCTTGCGCGCCGCGGAACTCGAAAAGAGTGCGGCGGCGAGCATCTCGCCCGGCTGGTCCAGCCCGTAGAGCATGAGATGCTGGAACACGCTGAGCTTGGGAAAGCCGCGCGCGAGCTGGAAGGTGCGCACGAGGCCGCGCCGCACCAGAAGATGCGGCTTGAGACCGGTGACGTCGTCTCCGCCGAGCGTCACCTTGCCGCCGTTCGGCCCGTAGAGCCCGGAGATCGCGTTGAACAGAGTGGATTTGCCCGCGCCGTTGGGGCCGATCAGGCCCGTGATCGTGCCTCCCCTGATATTGAAGTCCACCCCGCGCAGGATCTGCGCGCCGTAGAAGCCAAGCGTGAGATCCCGGACCGCAAGCAGAGTGTTCATAACGCCGCTCTCTTACGGCTCTTCCCTTTTGCCTCTCCGGCCTTGCCGGGAAATTGCTGGCGCACCTGGTCTTTCCAGAACCGGAGCAAGCCGTCGTAATAGTCTTGATCCTGGCGCAGGACGGTCTGGGCGATCATGCCGCGAATGCAGCACATGGTGGCGTTCATCACATTGCGCGTGTGCTCGGGATCGGCACCGGTGCGCGCGGCAAGCTCGGTCCAGATCGCGTCGAGGCCCGCATGGAATTCGCGGACCACGGGGACCAGTTGCGCCTTGAATTCGTCGTTGTGCCGGGCTTCCGGCAGATACTCCATCGTCACATAGAACAGCCGGTCCGACATGACCTTCCACAGATAGTCGACGATCTCGTCGCTGGAACCGCCGCTCTCTGCGAACTCCCTGCCGAACCGGCGCATATCCTCGTTCACCAGATGCAGCATGTTGGCGATCGATGCGGTGATGATGGTTTCGCGGGTGGGGAAGTGATGGGTCAGCGCACCGCGCGAGACACCTGCCGCGCGGGCGATGTCCGGAGTGGTTGCACGTGTGATGCCGCGATCATGCAGAAGGTCGATCGTCGCAGCCATCAGGCGCGAGGACGTTTCGGCACTTCTTTCCTTTTGCGACCGCCTGCGCGGGGTTCGCCCCATGTTCTCAGCCCCTCGAAACATCGGTTTTTTATTGTTATCCGAAAGGTGGAGCGCAACTTACAAACAATCAAGCCTGTTTTTGCAAGTTCATGGCAGAGAGCGCGGGCAGCTGCGGCGACGGATGACAGTGTTGCATGCTATTGTGAAGGGTTGAGAGGCACTGCCCCCGAACTGCCCCCTGAACGCAAAATTGCCCCGGAAGTGATCCGGTGCGACTTTGTAATATACTGATTTTATTGGAAGATTTGGTTGCGGGGGCGCGCAACCACATACGCTCAAATGCGCCCGGTTACGACCAAATGCCCCCTGGTGAGCAGCCGGTACGAACTCTACTCGAGCTGCTCACATCCGCTTCCTGCGAAAACACTGCCTACAAACGACGCCGAGGCTGGCGCGGTGATGCACTCGGCCGGCCAGAAGAGACAAGGCCCACTCGTGAGGAGCCACCGGACGAACTCAAAAACTCCCTGACCTGACGCGACTGACCCTTTCCGGACTCGCGCGCCGGGAGGCCGACTCGTTTTTTGTCTCAAACGGCATGACAAGCTTAGGCCATCCCAAGAAACCGAAGAGGCTGTGCCCCGGCCAGAACGGCTGTGCCCCAGGCGAGCAGAGCGACGCCGGTTGCGTAGCCGAGCCAGTGCCCCGCGGGGACAGTCTTTTCGAACACTACGAACAGCGCGAGGCCAGCGACCCAGTAGAGGTTCATCACGCCGCCGAAAAACATCAGCCCCATCAGGAACCAGCAACAGCCGATGCAGAACGCGCCGTGCACAAGGCCCATGCGTAGTGCGCCACGGGCGCCCCACCGCCAATGGGTACTAAGGAATGCAAGCGGCGATCGGCAGTGGCGAAGACAGGCATGCTTGATCGGGGTGAGTTGGTAGACGCCGGCGGCGATCAACAGGAAGCCGCCGAAGATCGCGTTGGTCGCGACGAGCATCGGTGAAAGGTTACCGGCGCGCTCGAACCCCCACCGCAGGATTACCGCGACCAGGCTGAAGCCAGCCCAGGCGGCGAGATAGCCAAACGCGAAAATGCTCGTCGCGACATAGGGATGGCCGGTGTCGCGCTGCTTGCGATTGACCGTCGCAAACAAAAGGATCATCGGCGCCGCGCTGGGCAGCATCATCGCCACCATCATGACCCACCACATGAAGAACATCAGGACTGCATAGCCGGGCGTCCAGACTGCAGGCGTCATCATCGCCATGCCGGCCATGCCCCCTTCGGGCACGCCCCCTGCCATCCCGAGCTGCGACATGCGGGTCGTCTCGAACGCCGACATGCTGATACCGGCGCCGGCCAGCAGATACGCCCAAGACAGAGCGATGACCGCAAAAAGCGCGGTAACGACGACCAGGCGATCGCGCCTGATCACTGCCTCAAGGGCGGCGTCGATGGGCACCGTCATCCCCGTTTCACCCGATCATGTTCCCCGAATTCGGGGAATGGCTTGTCTGCGCCGCGTCGAAACCGACACCGGTCCGGAGGTCACGCGTCAAGCCATGCCGTGAGCCTTGATCTTTCGCGGACCAGGCCATCCTGATTGAAGTGGTGAACGCAAAAATGCGCCCATGAATCTTCGAACGCCATTTCCATTTTGCCCGTCACCGCGGTCGTACCCAGTCCCAGTTCGGCATATGTGAACTCGAAGCTGCCCCTCGGTCGCGCCAGCGCGATGTGAAACGGTTCTCCAGTGAATTCATTGATCTTTGGATTGGCGCTGCTCTTCAGTATTCCTGGTATCTCGACCCGTGCCGTTCTGCCTTCCAGCTCCGCATCGAGATCGATCGGCAGGAACAACGTCTCGCAAAATTCTGAGCATGTGGACGCGAATACGGCGAAAAGATTGCTCAATGGTTCGCATGCCCCGCCTGAGATGATCGTTTCAAGCGCGACCCTCTGAGCTTCATCTGCACGCTCGTCGATGATGATCTGACGTCGGCCGTTTCCGTCCTTGATTTCGCCGGGCCACTTGTACAGCGCCGCCCAGTTCAAGCCTGCGAGCAGCGTATCGTTGAAGTGACCTTCAACGATGTTGCCGGCGAAGGCCGACTGACAATAGCCATGGGTACTCGGCAAGTTGAACTGGCAACCACAATTCATATCGCAATTGCAGTTATCGTAGGTTTCGCTCTTGAATAGCCATTGATCCGTCATCGTCGTCACCCTCTTCTCCTGATTGCGGGAGCGATGTTCTGGTTGATGTGGAAGAGGTTGTCGGGGTCATAGGCCGCCTTCACGGCTGCGAGCCGCTCGTAGTTGGCGCCATAGTTTGCGGGCGCACGGTGGTCGTCGTCGCTGGACATGAAGTTGACGTAGCCCCCATCGCTGCCCGAGTGGGGATGAATAGCTGCATAGTAGTCCTTCACCCATCTGATGTTGGCCTCGTTGTCGGCAGGGTCCGACCAGATTCCCGCAACGACCGGGGAAAAACTCTTGTCCCGGTGTCCGAAGGCGGTCTCATCGGCGCCGACCCGTTGCGCGGCACCATTTATCGGATGCAGATGCATGCTCGAGCTTATGTACGGTGTCTTCTTGCCATGCTCGACGTGAGCCGCGATTGCCTCGTCGGTGAGCTCGGTGATGAAGTCTGCCTTCCAATAATGCTGCATGCCCTTCGGGACCATGCCGTCGAAGGCGCTGTTGAGCGCCGGGAACGGCATAAGGCCGACCTGCTCCGCTTTCACCTCGGCAACGTCGCGCAGCGGCTGCAGTACCCGCTCAGCCTCCTCGTGTGGACCGTTCCAGCAAGTGACCAGTACACAGAACAGGTCCCCAACCCGGTTCCTGGGGATAAACGGCAGGTCGGGAGCTATCTGCCAGCCGAAAAAGCATCCGAGCTGTTCGGGCGCACGCGCAATATATTCGCGGTAGCCCTGCAGGACCGCCGCGGCATCGTCGAACTCGTAGAATATTGGGCCGCCCACGATGTCACCGACCTCGTGGAGCTGAAACTCGAAGCTGGTGACGACACCGAAGTTGCCGCCGCCGCCACGTAGGGCCCAGAACAAATCTTCGTTCTGGTAGTCGCTCGCGGTAACCTGCCGGCCATCAGCGAGGACGACATCGGCCGACAGCAGGCTGTCGATGGAGAGACCGACGCCGCGGGTCAGGTAGCCGATGCCGCCGCCCAGCGTCAGGCCACCCACTCCGGTCGTCGAGATGACCCCGCCGGGCGCGGCGAGGCCGAACGGGTAGGTGGCATGGTCGACATCGCCCCATGTCGCGCCGCCCCCGACCCGGGCGACCTTCTTGATCGGATCGACCCTAACGTTGTTCATCCTCGACAGGTCGATGACCAGCCCGTCGTCCACCGTGCCGAATCCGGGAACGCTGTGGCCCCCGCCACGAATTGCCACGTCGAGGCCAGCGTCGCGGCCAGCCGTGACCGCGGCCATCACGTCGGCCGAATCCACGCACTGGACGACGGCGCGGGGTTTGCGGTCGTGCATGGCGTTGTGGACGGCGCGAGCCTCGTCATAGTCAGAATCCGAGCGGGTGATGACGCGACCCCGCACCGTTTCGGTCAACGCCTCGATCATGTTGCTCATTGGGCGCTCCTCTGCTTCGTCTCGCACAAGGATGCGCCCTCGGGCGTTCCGAAAGCGTTCCCTCTCAGCCGGACTCGCTCAGAAGGCGGATTGCTGCCCGGAACGCCGGGAGATCATGGCCAGACGGCATGGTCCCGATGAGGTTCTCAAGTCGCTCACGCAGCGTCTGATCGGGAAATCGACTGGCAAGGGAGTGGAGCGCCCGAAGCTGCAGCCAGCCTGCCCCTTGAGCGCTGGCGATCTCGACGGCATTGCGCAGAGAAGCGGCAGCGGCTTCGGTTTCCCCGCTGCGATAAGCCAACTCGCCGTCGACTCGCCACAGCTCGGCCTCGAGATAGCGCTGGTTGGACCTGTGTGACCACGAGAGCCCCTCGCGTGCGGCGGCGCGTCCCTCGCGGTACTCGCCGATCATGCCGCGCGCCCGGGCGAGGAGAAGGAGCGTGTAGGTCAGGTGCAGGGTCTCCCCTTCGGTCCGCGAGCGCGCCACCGACCGCACGATCTTCTCGATACCTCCAGCCGATCCCTCACAGACGTCCATCCAGCCCCGAAGGGCCTCCAGGACGACCATAAGGTAGCGTTCCGAAAGATGCTTCCATTGAAGGTCGGCGTCAGCGAGGAACTCGGCGAGGCGGGCGATATTTTCGGATTCGGCCGCGGTGATCGCCGCGTAGGTGATGACGTACCTCAACGTCATCAGATGATCGAGATCGACCGCCAACTCAAGCGCTGATCGGGCTGTCTCGTCGGCCCGGCCGGCATCTCCCACCCACAGTTCGACCCAGGCCAGCCGTACGAGGCAAATCGCCTTCGGGTCCTGGGCGTACAACGCCAGATGCTCGTTGCGATGGGCCACGTCATAGGCTTCGATTGCGCTATCGAGATAGTGGCGGGCTCTGGTCAGATCGCCCCGCCAGAACGCGCTCACGCCGAGGAGATATCGGCCCTCTGTCCTGGCGACCGCATCATGACTCTTATCGTCGAGGAGGGCCCGGGCGAGTTCGTCGCAATCGTCGAAGTGGCAGCCCTGCAGCCGGGCGAGGCCGAGACCACGGAGGATCGGCGGGTCCACAGGTTTGTGAAGCTTGCGGCAAAGCGAAAGGGCGCGCTCGTAGAGTTGATGCGCGCCGCCGGACCCGTAGCCCTCCAGGGCGACAAGGGGGGATCCGAGGGCGATCCAGATGTCGAGCTCGAGTGTATCGCGGTCGGGTGACGATGGCAGGTCGGCGAGCAGTGCTAGCGCTCGCCGAAACATGGTGACCGCTTCATCGAGGGCCGACACGGCCACCGCTCGGGCCCCCGCCACGCGGTAGGCATCGATCGCCGGTTCGACCATTCCGGCCTGGTCGTAGTGTGCGGCCAGCTGCGGGCTGGCCGCGTCGCGGTCCTTGCGGCGCTCGACCACGATCGCCTCGGCGACGGCGCGGTGGAGCTGACGTCGGCGAGCCGGCGTGACCATCTCCAGGGCAACCGCCCGAAGCTTGTCGTGACTGAAATCGTAGGTGAGTCCCTGATCGTGGATGATCCGACGGCGCCAGAGTTCGTCGACATGATCAACGACCTCGCCTTCATCGGTCCCAGTGGCCGAGACCAGCAGACCGACCGAGAAGGGCCGGCCGATGACGGCCGCCACCTCGGCGATTAGGCGGGCGCCGTCAGTCAGCTGGCCCAGTCGAGCCCGCAGCACCGCCCGCATCGTTGGCGTGAGCACCGCCTGGCTTCCGTCAGATGAGATCCCGGCGCGGAGCGTTTCGATGACAAAGAGTGGATTGCCTTCGGTCTCGCTCCAGAGCCGTGCCGCCAATCCCGGATCAATCGTGTCTTCAGCGCGCAGCCGAGCAGCGAGCGTCGCAGTGGTGGCTTCATCGAGCCGGTCGAGCGGCACGGTGGTCACTGCCTGATCGTGGCCCAAGGCGTCCACGAGCCCAACGAAGGGATGATGCTCCGGGATCTCCTCCCAGCGGATGGTACCGACGATGAGGACCGGTGCAGTACGCCCGGAACGGACGACGAAACCGATCAGCTCGATAGTCTCGGGGTCACACCATTGCAGGTCGTCGATGATGAGCAAACGCGGTCGGTCGCTGGCGACGAAGGCTCGGCTCACGGCATCGAACAACCGATGGCGCTGAGCCACGTCGCCCGACCGTTTCGGTTCAGAAGGCTGGGAAGCGTCGCGAAGTTCGGGCAGGAGACGCGCGAGCTCGGTCCTCCAGACCGTGTCGAGCGTGTCGATGTGGCTTCGGATAGCATCCGATCGCAGCAGGTCGACGACGGGACCCCAAGGCAGCCTGCCCGCAGCCTCGTATGCCCGAGCCGATGCCACCAGGTGTCCGTCTGCTCGAACACGACGGCCGAGTTCCAGTGCGAGACGGGACTTTCCGATCCCCGGTTCCCCGGTGACCAACAAGAGATGTGCCCGACCCTGCCGCGCGGTGTTCCATGCCTCGATGAGCTGGTTCCATTCGAGGTTGCGGCCGACGAAAGGCGATTCAGCGACGGGTAGGTCCCGCGCTTCGTCGCGGTTCGGTGCGCCAGCCCGGAGCTGCTGGTACATAGCCCCGATCGCCTCGCCCGGTGTCACCGCGAGCTCGCGCTGAAGCACCTCCCCGTAGCGGTGGTAGCAGCGCAGCGCCGCGGCTCGATCGCCCAGCGCGAGATGTGCTTCCATCTGAATTCGAACGGCCGCTTCGTCGGTCGGCTCCAGGTCGGCGATGCGTTGGGCGTATCTGATCATCGCCTTGTGGTCGTCGCGCCCCGCAGCCTCCTCTGTCAGCCGCACGAGGGCTTGATACGCCTCGGCGCGAAGTTTGGTTCGCTCGTCCAGGACCCAGTCGTCATAACTAGCTGGAAGAAGATCGCCCGAATAGAGGCGCGCGGCGAGCTCGAAATCACCGGCCGCCATGGCATCGCGGAACCTCAGGACGTCGACCTCGGTCGGCCCGGTCGGGATCCACCGCATAGTCTCGTTGTCGATCTCGATGAACTCACCGATGTCGGGAAGCGAATGACGGAACTCGTGGAGCAGCTTTCTGAGGTTGGTGCGCGCCTGATGCTCGTCGGAGTCGGGCCAGAGCTCGAACGCGAGTCGTGAACGGTGCTGCGGATCTCTCCGCAACGCGATCAACGCCAGAAACCGTTGCAAGCGAAGAGCATTGAAGGCGCGAAGACGCCGGCCGTCCAAGATGATCTCGACTGCACCAAGAAGTCGGACCTGTAGCCGCGCCGGCACTCGTCCGCGACCAACGCCGCTCTTATCGCTCGGCATACGGCTCCTTTGGGTGCGCTCCATCTCTGGAAGTCCGCTGTCTCCCCACGCCAGCGACAACAAGCCAATCTGCAAGCCGATGAGTGTCGACTCCGAGTCTCCGGGCTGGAATCGCGGGATTGTGTTGTAGTGTTCACACTCGTTTGTCCCAGAAGTGTAGCGGAATTGACCTGCGACTTGAACCGGGATGCTTGGCTGTCCGGTTGTTCCAGTTTCTGCGCGTTCAGATCGACGGCGGCAACGTGAACTTTCCACGTGCGCCGTGCCAAGGCGGCGCTTCTCCAGCGGGTGGAATCCCCGCCCGGCAACCGCTCCAGCCGGAAGCAACCGGGGCAGGCATGGAGGCAACGAGATGACCTGAAGCCCTCGGATAGTGGTCACACTTTTGGTGACCGCGCGAGCGTGCAGGCCGTAACGTGAGTAAACGCTGAGCAGGCCTCGAAAGTCGCGATGTGCGGGCCGACCCGGCAGTGGAACCGGGGAAGGCTGATATGGACGGGCGAGTCTGAGCAACGCCTGAGCCCGTCTGCCGCACCGGGGTAGTGGCGACAGCATGCACGCAAGGAAAGCGCACGCAACACGGGAAGCCCCAATGCGTGATCAGGGATAATCAGCCGGACGCCCGCGAGGGACAGGCCGGGCGCGCTGGGGTGGCGGAGAGGCTCTTAGTACGGGAAAGCCGGGTAATGCCGGTGGAGGGAAGGGGCCTCAGTTCAAGACGAACGCAACAAGTGGTGAGGGACCGGAGATTGGGAAATCTAGCAACTCCGAAACGTGTCCAGAAACTGCAGATGGCGTTACACGCGAAAGCGAAGGCAGAAGCCGGCTGTCGCTTCTACGTCTTATACGACAAGATCAGCCGTGAAGATATCCTGGCGCATGCCTATGCCCAGTGCCGCTCCAATAAGGGCGCACCGGGGGTGGACGGCCAGGACTTCGCGGACATCGAGGCGTACGGGCTGGAGCGGTGGCTCGGCGAACTGGCGCTTGCGCTCAGGAAGGAGACCTACCGACCGGAACCGATCAGACGCGTGTTCATACCGAAGGCCAACGGCAAACTCAGGCCGCTGGGCATCTCGACCGTGCGGGATCGGGTCTGCATGACGGCAGCGATGCTGGTGCTTTCCTCGCCTTCGCCAAGCTCGTCGACAAGGGCATTGCGATCGATGAGATCGCCAAGCGCTTTGGCGTGACCGTCAACCTGGTCGAGCGGCGCTTGAAACTGGCGAAAGTGGCGCCGGAGATCCTCGATGCCTTCCGCGACAACAAGATGACTCTCGATTGCGTGGAAGCCTTCACGTTGTCAGACGATCATGCGCGCCAGCTCGAGGTCTGGAAGACTGTTTCGCAGCAGTATCACTTCAGCAGCCATGGTATCCGCCGCATGCTCACCGAAAAGAGCTATTCGGCCAATTCTCGTCTCGGCCGCTTCGTCGGCATCGATGCCTATCGCGAAGCCGGCGGCGTCGTGATCGAGGATCTGTTTTCCGACCACAACAACTCCCATCTCGAAGATACCGTCCTGGTCGAGCGGCTAGCCACGGAAAAGCTCGAGGCGACCGCGGAGGATCTGCGCAAAACGTGGAAATGGGCGGAGGCCAGGCACGAGGTCGCCTATGAAGAGTTTCGGCATTTCGGTCGCGTCTACCCTCGCCATCTCGACATGGATCCGGAGGTTGCCGAGGAACTCGAACTACTGCGCCAGAGAGCAGAAACGCTCGAGACGGACTACGACGAGGAGACGTGGACGGACGGCTGCAGGAAGAAGAAGATCGCGTGTTGCAGCGGATCTTCGGTCACGACATTGGCCACGCCGAGGGTTTTGTCCATTAGAGCCTGCGCACTTCGGTCCTGCGAGATCAACAGATCGAGCTGGCGGGCCTTGTCTTCGTCACCTAGTGCGTCGGTAAGCCGTTTCACGGCCTCGACTATCCCTGGACGGATTGCCAGTACGTGTTCGCAACTCGCAAGCAGCATCCGTTTCGGAATGTTGAGATCACCTGCCCCCATATCCACCTTCCCCAATGAATATCCATCCCGCCCCAGGTCATATACCTCCTTCGGATGAAGGCAGGTTTGGCTAATCCGTGCGCACCGTTCAACGACGCGCTACAACCCATGCATCTATAGCGCGGCGGATCGTAAATTGCTTCGGTTCGAGCGGAGAATCTGCGGCTTTACCGAACCCATGTCAGGGTTTTAATCCTCCAATTCAAGAGAATTCACGCCTAAAATCAATCGGTTGCGTAGAATGCGAAGCGACCGGCGTGATGGAGGCATATCGGTTCTTCGATGGTCGTCTGAGGCGTTGGACGGCCACGAAAACATCGCCGTTAATGCCCTTATTCGCGGCGGTTCTTCCATTCGTGCGAGAGCTGAATGCTATTGCGGAAGTGGAGAAGCGTCTTGAGACTTGTCGTGATCGGTTCCGGCTATGTAGGGCTAGTAACGGGGGCGTGCCTGGCTGACTTCGGCCACACGGTCGTCTGTGTGGACAAGGACGCATCCAGGATCGACAGGCTGCGGCACGGAGAAATGCCGATCTACGAGCCCGGCCTTGAAGTGATCGTCGCCCAGAACGTGCGTGACGGGCGCCTGTCGTTCACCACGGACCTCGCTGGGTCGGTCACCGGCGCGGATGCCGTCTTTATCGCTGTCGGAACGCCATCCAGGCGCGGCGATGGCCATGCGGATCTCTCCTATGTCCACGACGCCGCGCGCGACATCGCCCGCGCCCTACAGGGCAATACCGTCGTTGTGACGAAATCGACCGTTCCCGTCGGCACGGGAGACGAGGTCAAGCGCATCATCCATGAACACAGGCAAAGCAGCGCCTTCAGCGTTGCCTCCAATCCCGAGTTTTTGCGCGAGGGCTCCGCCATACAGGATTTCAAGCATCCCGATAGGATCGTTATCGGCGTGGAGGATGAGCATGCAAGCACGGTGATGGCGGAAATCTACAGGCCCCTGTTTCTCAACAAGTCGCCGATCCTGTTCACCTCGCGCCGCTCGGCCGAACTGATCAAATACGCTTCCAACGCATTTCTTGCGATGAAAGTGACCTTCATCAACGAGATCGCGGATCTGTGTGAAAAGGTGGACGCAGACGTTCAGGAGGTGGCCCGAGGATTGGGCGCGGACAAGCGCATCGGGTCGAAGTTCCTCCATGCCGGTCCGGGGTTCGGAGGCTCTTGCTTCCCGAAGGATGCAATGGCTCTCGCCAAGACAGCCCAGGATCATGATAGCCCGCTGCGTCTGATCGAAACGACGATCGCGATCAATGACACCCGCAAGCGCGCCATGGCGCGCCGCATCATCCGTGCCGCCGGCGGCAACGTCCGTGGCAAGACGATCGCCATTTTCGGGCTGACGTTCAAACCGAACACCGATGATATGCGCGAAGCACCGTCGATCTCCATCATCCAGGCGCTTCAGGACGCCGGTGCCCATGTCAACGCCTACGATCCGAAAGGCATGGATCAGGCGCGTGCATTCTGGTCCGAGGTCACTTTCCATGCCAGCCCTTATGAGGCGGCCGAGAACGCCAGCGCCATCTGCATCCTCACCGAGTGGGAGCAGTTCCGCGCCCTGGATCTGCAGCGGCTGGAGAAGGTGGTCGCGCAACCGGTCCTGGTCGACCTGCGCAATGTATATTCGCACGAGGAAGCAAGGCGCTTTGGCTTCGCCTATTCAGGGATCGGCTCGAGGTCCAGCACGCCAACGCATGTTATCGATCTGGCCGCTGCTCGCGATAGATTGGTGGAAGCCGTGTGACGAGCGGGTTGTGCGCCCGATGGCCGACATCGCGTTTGCGGCGATGTCGGCCTGATGTAGTCGTAGGCCTTCGGCAAAGTCCTTGCCACCTCCCAGCCAAGCGTTCCGAAAACCAAGACGTGTATGAACGCCGCACTCATGCGCTTCGGGCATGCGGGTCTGGCTTCAAGAACCAAGACGGAACCGGGCAACCCTCACATGTACACCGCGCGCGCTCGATTCCTACATCTGAAGCATGGCTCACGGGGCGCGGGCGTTCGCTCTGGCTTGTCTGAAACCCCGGCAGAACGGTGCGGATCGAGGCGAAGAGACCTTCCGTGTCGCCTTCCAGAGCGCAGGTCTGCAGCCTTGCTAACACATCCTGCAGTACCGGGATGGGCACCGGCCTCGGCACCGCGCCGAGGACTCGTGGAACAGGTGGCGAAACTCTCGTTTCGGTCTCGTCGAAAAGCTCTTCGAACAGCTTTTCTCCCGGGCGACAGCCGATGATCTTGATGCGTACATCCTTATCCGGAGTGAAGCCCGCCAGACGGATCATGCGCCGGGCGATGTCAACGATTTTGATGGGTTCGCCCATGTCGAGCACGAAGATTTCGCCCTGCCCAAGCTCCTTCTCCAGACCATACGCGGAGGCCTGGAGGGTAAGTTCCACCGCCTCGCGAATGGTCATGAAAAAGCGCGTCATTTCGGGATGAGTCACCGTCAGCGGCCCGCCATGTGCCAGTTGGCGCTTGAACAAGGGAATGAGCGAGCCGCTTGAGCCGAGCACATTGCCGAAGCGCACCGTCATGAAACGGGGGGCGTCGGGCTGGTTCAAGCCTTCAAGATCGAGCGCCTGGCAATAAAGCTCGGCAAGCCGCTTCGTCGCACCCATGACGCTGCTCGAATTCACGACCTTGTCCGTAGAGATTTGCACCATACCGAGCGCGCGCCATCGCCGCACAGCATCGGCCACGTTACGCGTACCGCAGACATTGGTAAGCACCCCTTCACACGGGTTAAGCTCCACCATGGGCACGTGTTTCAGGGCGGCGGCATGGAAAACGAGCTCGGGCCTGTGCCGGAGAAAAACCTCGTTTACCCGGTGCGGGTCGCGCACATCGCAAAGATGCGGCGTTCTCGGCACGTGGGCGAACTGTTCGGAGAGCTCAAGATCGATTGAATAGAGATTGAATTCGCAGTTGTCGATGACGGCGAGGTGCGAAGGCCCGAGCGCCGCCACCTGCTTCGTCAGCTCGCTACCGATCGATCCGCCGGCGCCGGTCACAAGCACGCGCCGGCCACGAATGAAGCGCTGGAGGGCGGCAACGTCGAGTGCTGCTTGCGGCCGTTCGAGCAAATCCGTGAGTTCGATAGGCCGCAGTTCGAACTCCTTCGTGACGCGGGTACTGCGCAGCTCTGTGACGGGATTGAGCCGGGAAATGGCCATACCCACGCGATCGGCCTGTTCGATCAGGCGTTCGGCCGCCTCTGCCTCGAAGGCGGAAGGCGCTGTGGTGAAGATGAGATGGCGCGGCCTTTGCCCGCGCGCCTCGCTATCCTCCATCACGGCCTCAAAATCCCCGGTTGTGCCGAGCACAGGGACGCCGCGAAGCGTCGTGCCGATCTCGGCCGGTGAATTATCAAGAAAGCCCACCGGCCAATAGGTGCAGTTGCGGTCGCGCTGAAGCGCGCGCAAATACAGATCGGCCTCGTGTCCTGCGCCGACGAGCAGGACGGGCAGCATACAATCGGAATTCTCCGAAGCTGCGCGCACGGACGGCATCCGGATTTTGAGATCCTCCTGGCGGAAACTGAGCCGGACCGCCGCCAGCAGCGGGACGAGCGTCACGACCTCGATGGCGATCACGGAGCCCGGCACGAGGGCCAGCCCCGAGTAGAAGAACAAGCAGGCGGTGAGGATCGCCGAGGCAAAGAGAACGGCCAGCACAAGGACGATGTAGTCCAGGATCGAGGCGAATTCCCATTTCCGCTTGTAAAGACCGGCGGCCGGAAAGCTGACCGCACAAATCATCATGAACATTGCCGTTATCGAACCGACGGCGCTCGTGATCGCGGTATCGGCGAGAATCACTTGCGAACCGAGCCGAAGCCAGATCGCCACCACGAGTGCCACCGAGCTCAATCCCAGGTCCACCGCATAAAGGTGGCGGTTGCGAATGGTCGACGTCACGACAGATTTGAGCTTGCAGCGGACCCAACGATAGAGGCGATGCTTGCCCGGGCCAACGATCAACGGCGGCAGCGGCGCCGGAATCTTCTGGAAACTCCGCGAATGCGCTCCTTTGGCAGCCAGGTTGTTGTCCATCGTAGACAGACCTCTAAGCATGGAGCGAAAGAATGTCAGCGCCTGGTCAGCGACAGGCCCGTGGTGAAGATCTCGCCCTGCATCCATTTCGCCTTCGGAATGCCTTGAGGTCGCTGGATGAACCTCCCTATGGCGAGCGGCCCTTCCGAAGCTTTTGTAACTTCAGCCATTTTGCGGTAAGCGTGGAGGCCCGCACAGCAGCGGGAAACGCAAGGCGTGTCAGTTAAAGCCCTGCGATGGCTTCCGGTTTTGCGCAATTGCCGTTCCGGATGTCTCCGTTTGCCCCTCCCGACCGAGCCTCGACATTTCAACACCCGATCCACGCAGCCAGTGTGATAGGTCGTGGCCGAGCAGGCGGCCAAGCATCTCGACATCCGGCTCGTAGTGGTCTGTCAGCCGCTGACGCAGGGAGTCTGGAAATGGCGGGTAACGTATCTCCTTTGCAAGCGCGGCATGCACGCGGCGGAACGGAGTGGTCTCCCGCAAGGGTGCGACGACCGGCTTGAGCGGACGAAGCAGACGGCGCATGGCAGGGCTCAGCATCGGAGCGGACTTGTCCTTTAGCCTGCTGCGCAGCAGGTGGCCCGCCCCACCGCCGGCCAATCCCAGGAATGTGCGGACCCTGGCCAGTTGCCTTTCCGGGCAGGTCGTCACTGTTTCGTAAAAGGTCACCAGGATGCGCTCGGCCGGGAAGCGGTCGAAATAGACATGCAGCTGGCGATAGTAGAGGCCAGCACTGACCAGGCGGGTATCCTGCGATCTGGCGGGGTCGAGATAGCGCTCGATATCGCTGCCGACGTCGCCGCGCCGGTACAGCATGCAGTAGTCGGAATAGGCGCGTTCGACGGGGTTGCGCAGCTGTACCACGAGCTTGGCATTCGGCACTTTTCGGGCGATGCGATCGGCCGCTTCCGGTCTTTCCAGGTAGGAGTTCGACTTTTCGCCGACCACGAGCGCGCCTGCATTCGCCGGAAACTGCGCCAGATACCAGTCGTCGCCCCTGGCGAACTCGCGGCTGAAGTAATGCAGTTCGGGATCCGGCATCGAAACCATGGGGTCCGCCTGCAGAGACCTCTGCAGCCAGGTGGTGGCGCTCTTGGTGGCACCGATAATCAGGAAATCGATATCGTCGAACCTCATGGAACCGTCCATTGATCGGAACGACGCCGAATATTGTGCGGCTGCTTTTGATCGCTGAGGAGCGCGCGATAGATCGCCGTGAGCTTGCGCACATGTGTTTCAACTCCATAGCCAGCGAAGGCGCGTTCGCGTGCAGCCTCCGTGATCCGGGTTCGGTAGTCGCAATCGGTCAGGAGCAAATGCACCGGATCGACGAAAAGCTCCGGCACGTCGGGGGGCACGAGAAGGCCGGTGACACCGTGTTCGATGGCTTCGGGATTGCCGCCGTCATCGGTCGCCACGACCGGCGTGCCAAGGAACATAGCCTCGATCAGGGTGCGGCCGAAGGGCTCGCGGACGGCTGGGATCAGCAGGGCGTCGACCGCCTGCATCCACGGTTCCACTGGACTGCGGAAGCCCATAAGCCGAATTCGGTCACCGATGCCGAGCGCTTCGGCGCGCTGGGTCACTGCCTGCCCGAGTGCGGGGCTTTCGCTTCCCGCAACACCGAACAACAGCCCCATCACCGGCACATCGGGATGGCGGCGGACATAGGCGGCAACCGCTTCGACAAAGTCCAATGGCCGCTTGCGCTCGATCAAGACGCCGAAATAGCCCAAAAATCGCGTTTCGGGAGAGCAGCCGAGCGTCTTGATCAGCATGTCTCGGGCAGCAGACCTGTCACCGTTTTCGCACGGTGGGTCGAACGGGCTATGGACGACGGAGAGTTTCCCGCTGACGTCAATGACCGGCCGTTGCGGCCTCGCGAACCGGGAAACCGTCACTATATGGCTTGCCACCAAAGGCGCCAGCCAATTCACCCCACGCGCATCCGGATCGCCACGATGGTGCCAGACCTGACCCGCCCCGGCCAGCCGTGCCGGCAGAGCCCACACCGCATGGATTCGACCATCGTTGGTATGGACGAGGTCGATCTTGTTGGCCCTCACAAAGCGAGTTAGCGGCGCCAGTGCGTGGATTGTGTAGCTCATGCCCCGTCGGATGGCCTGAGGAGCGCGGCCGGGAAGCGGCCCGGTGGGAGCGTCGACGAAGGAGATGCCTCGCTCAGTCAGGTAGTCCGCCAGCGGCCCGTCGACGACATGCAGCACCACCAGCGGCCTTACAAAACGGTGATCCAAAGCCTGGATCAACCTGACCGCCGAGACGTGGCTGCCGCCAATCTCATCGCCGATAAATGGAAAGCAAACAGAGATGGGCCGATCAAGCATGAAGTCCTCGCAAGGAGCGGCGGATTGCGAAGGCCGTTTCTGGAGACAACCGCGCCGATGCCTGCGTCGAGGATACGCACAATGCATCCTGGCCGAAACCGTTGCTCCGTCAGGAAAATCAGCAGCTCCCAGCGGTATTGCGCGACAGAGCTTTCTGCCGTGCCTCTCCGATGTGCGGAGGCTCCCCTATCGAAGGGCCGGGATCCGGCGAGGCTGGAGGCAGCGTGTTGGAATGGGATCTGATTTCTCCGTGAAAGGCGACGAGCAGTCCGGCAAGCCAGAGCCCGCCCATCACCGCATGGGCGATGTTCGCTCCCATCGCGCCTAACACAGGGATCGCCGCAAGGGCCGTTGCATGGAATACCAGTGACGAAACGACGACTATTTTCAGCACAACGGGCTGACGTCCCATGGCAAGGAGTGCCGAACGAACGGCGCTACCGCTCAACATCATCGTCACCGCAATCAACTGCACCACGACCAGGGGACCTGCTGCCTCAAATTCGGGGCCGGCTGTCCAGTGGAGCACCGGCCCGACCCACAGCGCTGCGGCAGCGAAAACCGCCAGGCCGAAAGCCAGCAGAAGAATCTCGGTCTGCAGAATGATTCTGCGAAACTCTGATACGGCCTGCTGCGCCCACAGCCGGACGATATCGGGATAGACGACCGCCTGCACTTGAACGCCCATATGCAGCATGAGGCGGCCTAGACGTTTGGCGATGTGGTAAAGTCCTGCCGCAGGCGCTCCGGCGAGCGCTCCAACGAGCAGAGTGTCGAACTCCGTTGTGCTGGAGCGCACCGTCAGTTCGATCTTGCTGCCGAGCGTGAAAGCCCACAGGCCCTTGAAACGCCCGGTCACCCCGGCCAACGGTGCCATCAGCAGGCGCCGAACTCCCTGGCGACGCAGTTCGACCAGGGCCAGGGTCAAAAAGATCAGCGATCCGGCAATCTGGCTCACCGCCCATGCGATCACGAAATAGAAAAGACTGGCACCCGCCAGCAGACCCGCGGCACACAGGACGAGCCGAAGTATCGTACTGATCAGCGAGCTGTATGCCACAAGCCTGAACCGGCCGGCCAGACGCAGGACAGCTGTCGGAAACCCTTCGATCTGAAACAGCAGGACGGTCGAGTAGATGAGCACCTGCTGAAGATTGCTGTGGCTGATGCCGACGAGCGATCCAAAGATCAGCGCGACGCCGACAGCCACTCCATACGCAGTCAGTGCGGCCGAAAGATCGACCAGAAGGCCGAATTTCATCAAGGCCCGGTAGGCGCTTCCTTCTTCCTTGCCCTGCTCTTCAGCGCCATATTTGATGAGCGGCTGCCAAGTCTGGAACGCGATCAGGAGGTGAACGGATCGGGTATAGCTGAGCGTGAGGGCGAGGATGCCGAAGTCAGTGGGACCGAGGGCACGGGCAGTCACCACGAAGGCCAGGAGGCCCACGATAGTGCCCATCATGTTGCCGGTAACCAAATGACCGATGCTGACAAGCCGCACGCGCAGCGACGTCTCGTCGTGCCAGAACCTGCGGGCACGCCGGCCAAGAGATTGAACGGTGGCCGGTAAAGACAAGCAATGCTCCCCCACCAAAGCGCCCAGCCCTATCGCGGCTCAGCGACGATACGAAATGGCGACGTGTCGACCGCATGACACAGGCAACACCCTTCAGTGCGCGGCCGGGACGTTGCCCCGCCTGTGAGATACTGTAGCAGCCATGCAGCGGGCTGCACCTGCGCGAAAGCCGGATAACGGCACTTCCCCGACAGGAAAAACCTTACATTTGCGCCTCACCTTTGCCGGGCCGGCTGCCGCGGTTGCGCTGCAGCCAAGCCAGGCAGTCGCCGAGTGTGTCCAGACTGGTGATGTGTGCATGAGGCTGGTGAGCGGCACTGGGAGCTGTGAGATGGTGGATCCGCTCGGGGCGCGCGATCTGCACGGTGTACCAGCCACGGGCGCGAGGTGTGACGAAATCCTTGACCGGATTGTCGGCGACGTAAACGAGCGGGAGGTGCGTGGGCGCCGCCCACGTCTCGATCCGCGCAAAGGGGCGCGCGTGCGGCTTGCAGAAGCCCTGGCCAGGCGCCCCGGTGCAGATGATACAGCTGATGAATTCCTCGAGCCCCAATGCACGCGTTTTCGCCCGCTGCATGGCGCTCGGGCCATCGGTAATCATGGCGCAGGGGATTTCGCGGGAGCGCGAACCGAAATAGCGCGCCGCGTCGGCGGTCAGGTTGATGTTCGGTCGATGCGACCGGTAGACCTCAACGAGTTGGGCAACCAGTTGGCGATCTTCTATGAGGCCTAGAATCCTCAGTGCTTGGTCGAAAATGCGGCGCCGTTCTCCAGCCGCAAACAGACTAAGGCAGGCTTGGCGAAGTCCCTCCACTCCGGCAGTCCGGAGGAGCCACGCATCAGCGGCGGCAAAGCCACTCAGCACGAAATCGCGTTCCAGATACAAGGTGTCGTCGAGGTCGAAAACGACCAGCACCGGCGCGACCATGGCACCTTCCCTTACCCGCGGAAAATCGCCGCGTCATAGCGCAGCATCAACGCATCGGCGCGCCAATCGTCATGCGCGGTCGACGGCAGGCCGGCCACCTCCTCCAACAGCCAGCGCGTGTATTCGGCACCCGCATAGTGAACGAGGGGATAACCGCCGCCAAAGCGCGCATTTATGTCGAAGACGCATGGCCCGCCCCTCTTGTCCACGATCACCTGGAAGCAAAGAACCCCGCGCGCCAGCGGCAGCGCCCGCGCGACACCTTCGGCCAATCGGCGAAACACCGGATCGCGCTCGGTCTGCCCCTTTTCGACCTCTCCGGCCCGAACGCGCAAACGCCGATGTGCCACGACGTTGCGCAACACACCTTGCCGGTCGAGGAACATGTTGATCGTGTATTCGGGTCCGATGAGCAACTCCTGCAATATCATCGGTTCGTCGGGGGTTTCAGGCAGATCCGCAGAACAGGTCGCCACCTTGATGTTGCGGCTTGCGCTGCCGCCCAAAGGCTTCAGAAACATTGGCCAGATGATTGGATAGGCGGAGGCGTGCGCCGCCTCGAGCGGCATGGTCCAAGGCACGGGGACGCCAGCTTCCTCCATCACCTGAGCCGTCTTGAGCTTGTCGCGGACGACCTCGATGACACAGGGCGGGCTAACATGGACGCGTGCGCCGAGTGCCGTGAACCGTTCGGCTGCCGCGGCAAGCGGGGCCAGTTCCGGATCGATGGTCGGGACGACAAGCTGGACACCGCTTTCGCGCACGATATCAAGCATCGCATCCACGAATCCAAGGTCGCCGCATTTCGGCACTGCGAAGGCCCGATCGGCCGCCTGGCAGGCAGCACTAAGCTGCGGCTCCCGATCGCAGGCGAGCACGTCCAGCTCGATCCCGAGCGCCGCTGCGGACCGGCGGAAACACTCGATGAGCTCGACCCGCCGCCCTGCTGACGATACCAGGATGGAAATGCGCATCTTCTTTGCGCCGCCCCGCTGTACGAACGGTCACGATGCAAGTGCCGTGCGCCGTCGCGCGAAAGCGGACACCAGCTCGACCGTAGCCTCCTGCATGACCTTGCGCATGATCCGGGCCGTTCTCTGCACGACAGCGCGGCTTTGGCAGGGGTCGACCAGAAATGCCAGGCTTGTCTCACCGAGTGCGGCAGCGATCGGAAGCCGCGTGGATGGCGCCATGCCGGCATCCATGAAGGCTTTTTCCCGGTAGATCTCGGGGCAACTCCCTGTGAAACAGGCAATACCGGAGGCATTGAGCGCCGACAGGATCCGATCCCGGCTCCAGCCATTCTTCAGCCTCTCGGGGCGCACGAATGTGTAAAAGCGGTACCACGCGTGTCGGATGTGTGGTGGCGGCTGCGGCGTCGTCAACCCGGGCAGGTCGTGCAGGGCATCGATCAGGATGGCCGCATTCGCCGCGCGCTGCGATTGCCACTCGGGCAGCCGCTCGATCTGCCTCAGGCCGATCGCTGCCTGGATTTCTGTCATCCGATAGTTGGAGCCGAAGCTTTCATGAAGCCAGCGGAAGCCGGGCGCATGGCTTTTGTGAAACACTGTCTCATAGGCCTTACCGTGGTCCTTTCGGCTCCAGGCCCGCCTCCAGATCGCCTCATCGTCCATGGTCAGCAGCCCGCCCTCGCCACCGGTACTCAGGATCTTGTCCTGACAGAAGGAGAAGGCAGATATATCGCCGAAGCTTCCGACCGGATGGCCGGCAAATGTTGCGCCATGCGCCTGGGCGCAATCCTCGATAACGACGATGCCGTGCCGGCGCGCAAGGCGCATGATCGGCGGCATGTCGGCGGGCCATCCTGCCAGGTGGACGACGATGATGGCCCGGGTGCGCGGCGTCAGCACAGTTGCAATGGTGTCCGCGGTTATGGCTTGGCTTTCAGGGTCGACATCGGCAAAGACCGGCACGCCGCCGGCCATCGGCACGCAAGCGGCCGAGGCGACAAAACTGCGCGGCGTGACGATCACCTCGTCGCCCGGCTGAAGGCCGATCGCATGGAGTGCGACGTCGAGTGCCACTGTTCCATTCGCCAGCGCGATCGCGCGGCGACGACCCAGCAGCGCCGCATAGGCAGCCTCAAACTCGGTTACCTTGCCACCCGTCCATGCATTGACCTTGCCGGATCGCAGCACGGCCATGACGTCCTCGATCTGCTCCTCGTCGTAGTGGGGCCACTGTTTTCCGATCGCCATGTCGCGGACCGACCGCCTGGCGCCGGCGCCGAATTTGCGCGTCTGTGTTTCCTTGGTAGCCAGATTGTTGCCCATCGTGACTAGCTCCTCCGTCGAGCAGCGGCAGGGACGCCGAGTGTGCCTTGACACACAGCCTGTTGCCGAGGACGCCACGCAGACGATTCAACCCCGACGCGTCCCGTCTTGCATATCCTTGAGAGAGCAGACTTGCCTTGCAAAGGGGCGCCAAACCCAAGGCTTGTCAGTTAAACCCTGCCAGTGCTTCCGGTTTTGCGCAGTTTCCGGTATCCCTGCTCGGGTGGAGTCCGGGTTGTGCTTTCCAAGACAGCCGGATTCGGTGATCCGGCGCCCCGTATGCACGTTGCCGCGTTCACGGTATCCGAGCCATCGCCGGTTCAAAATGCGTAGCGCCGCCCGCCGTCGGGATGAGCGGTCTGGGAATCCGCAGGGATACGGACGGCCTGTGTAGCGCAGGCGCCGCTTTGACCGCGGGAAAGGTCCGGAGGCTCCAGGGCACGGCTATCCCCTATGCGTCTGGCAACGCCGCGACCGCGCCGGTCGGCCTGGCTGACCGGCACGATCATCCGCGGCGCGACCCCCCATCCACGCAGCAGACCCCGGAAGCGCACGGTCGCCGCGAAGATCGTTTCTGCGGAAAGCACGGCTTCACGCACACGCATTTCCTCTCCGATGTCGATGTAAAAGACGCCCGGGATATTCAGTGGCAATGTCGGAACGATCGGATCCAGCACGAGATTGACTGTTTGCGGCGAAATGCCGTGAAGGACGAGAGCGACGAGACCGTCCTGGCTGGCTCGGTAGCTCATCTCGATCAACCGCGCCGGTTCACCTCCGCCCGATCTGCTGATTTCTACGACGTCGCGAACGTGCATGATCGCCTCTGTACCGAGTTGCGCTGCATGCGACCCCCTGATGCTGTCTGCACCCACACCTTCGCTGCCGCTGGAAAGATCGCCGCCAGATCGAGCGCGCCACGATGTTAAGGAAGAAAGGCAAACCTGCACCCATAGGATGAGCCGCGCGCCATGTCAGGTTTTTCCTCCCTCCAAGCCTGCGGGCAGCTTCACTAGACTCCAGCCGATGAACAGGTTTTTCGCCACGGACCGCGGGGGTCGGCGGGGCGCGTCCGCGGGGCGTTCTGGCGAGCAGGCAAGGAAGAATCTCACCGGCAGTATCGCATGCGATGGATCTATGTTCCGATTGTGTTGGCTGGTCTGACACAGCCTTCCTGGTCTCAATCGAGCACCACGGATGACCTTGTCGTGCGCGCGGAAAACCAGATGCGGAACGCGGCCATCTATTTTTCCGGCCGCGTGGCGCGCTACGGCAGTTATGTCTGGGACGTCTCGAGCGATCTCGAGTGGCGGTCCGGTGAAGGCGTCACGACGCACACGCAGGGCTGGCTGCAACCCCCCGGTACGCCGGCCGTTGGCCGGGCATTTCTTGCCGCGTTCCACGCGACTGGGGACCGGCTTTATCTTGAGGCAGCAACAGAAACGGCCGAAGCGCTGCGCGCAACACAGCTCGAATCCGGTGGGTGGTGGGCGCTGCTCGAATTCGATCCGGCATCGCGCCTGTCCTGGTGCTACCGCGACAATCGTGCGGAGCGTCCCCCTTGCGATGAAATACAGGGCAACAAGGAACGCAACGCGACGATCCTCGACGACAACATGTCCCAGAGTGCACTGGCTTTCCTGATGCTTGTCGATGCGACGCTGGAAGGGACACATGAGGGTGTACGGGAGGCTATCGTCTACGGCCTGCGGGCCTTCACCGAAATGCAGCATCCCAATGGTGCCTGGCCCGTGCGGTCCGATCGCAGGGTGCCCGACGCACTCACGATGTCGGCCTGGCGTGCACGCATGCCGCACACGTGGTCGCGGGAATATGTGGAGCCCGAGGGAGAGGTTTACATCCTCAACGACAATCTGCAGCGGGACGTCATAAGACTGTTCGTCCTTGCCTACCGCCTGTATGGCGAGCCGGAGTACCTCGCGGCCGCGCGGCGCGGCGGCGAGTTTTTGTTGCGGGCCCAGATGCCGGGTGCACAGGCGGGTTGGGCTCAAACGTACAACGCCGATCTCGAGCCGGTCTGGGGACGCAAGTTCGAACCCCCCTCCATAGCGTCCGAGGAGACTGCCGGTGCCGTCGATGCGTTGCTCGATCTTTACGCGCTGACCGGTGAACGCCGCTATCTCGAGGGTACGCAGAGTGCGGCCGCGTGGCTGCGCAGTGCGCAACTCCCGAACGCAGACTGGGCACGGTTCTACGAGCTTGGCTCCGGCGCCCCTTTGTATTTCGACGCCGAATACAACCTTTCCTATTCGGCGCAGGGGGCGCCGGATCACTATAGCTTCAAAGGCGAATTCGACATCGCGCGCGTCCTGGAGCGCCTGGAGGATATTGGCGATGACGACATGGACACCAGGAAGACGCCTGATGTACGGAGCGGCACTCAGAAGGCGGAGATCGAAGCAATCCTGGCATCGGCGGACCGGGAAGGCCGCTGGGTCGAGGACGGGAAAATAAGCTCCGCGACGTTTGTCGACAATCTCGGCCGCCTTGCCCGGTTCGTTGCTCAAGCGAGGGGCCGCTCTATTCCGAACCAGACCAAGCTCCTACCGCTGCCGTAAACGCAGCCGTAGCCGTACCGAGCGCTGGCCTTGCCACTGGAGCCCGCAAGATTGGCCCGGGGACTTTTTGTTTCGGGGGCTGCATGCCCAGGGAGGAAGAATGCCGGGAAATAAAAGTGAACGCGAAGAGGGGGGATGGCTTGCCATGACCGCCTGCACACTTGTTGCGCTCTATTTCCTGGCAAGCACGTTCTATGCGTTGGTGAATTTTGATGAATTCGCCTCCGCGATACCGCAGTTTCTGCGCTATGTGCTTACACCCGCCGCGCTGGGTGCGGGTTTCCTGGCGATCGGTCTGTTGGCAAAGTCGCGGTGGTCGAGACCGATCGGCGTCTATGGGCTGAGCCTCCTGGCGGGCCTCTTTCTTTTCGAGGGGTTCCTGACGATCCGTCAGGTGTCGGTGCACTTCACCTCGCTCGGCCGGCTCGATGCAGATCAGCGCGCCATGTTGGCGCGTGAAACGGACTTCGTTCACGGTTTCACACTGCGACGGCTCAATCTTCTCGTCGGCGTGGAAGGTCTGCCAGAAACGATGCTGGCCGGCTTTCCAGGTTCTACGACGCTGCTGTGTTCGCCGCCAGGGCAGGTCATCACCTACGAGGCCGACCGCTACGGCTTCAATAATCCGGATCTGGTATACGAAGCTCCGGTCGATCTCATGCTTTTGGGCGATTCCTTCGTCGAAGGCTTCTGTCTCAGGCCAGGTGAGGACCTGGCATCACGGTTGCGGCAGCGCGGACCAAATACCGTGAGTACCGGAATACGCGGCAACGGTCCCCTCATTGAACTTGCCGCGCTCGGGCGATACGGACCGATCCTGAAGCCCGACCATGTCGTGATGGCGTTTTTCGAGGGGAACGACTGGGAAAATCTCCAGCAGTCGCTGAAAGAACCTTGGCTTAGGGCCGCGCTGCAGCCGAACGCACGCTTCGGCTCGCCATCTGGCGCCATACAGACCGTTCGAAAAGCCCGCTCCGCCGTGGATGAGATCAATGAGAAAGAAGTGACAATGGCGGATATTGTTGCGCGCAAGTCCTTCTTGCGCAACTTCGCCGCTCTTCAGATGACGGGTACCTCCCTTGGCCTTCTTTACCCAAAGATCTCGGATAAGATTCCCGAATTCCAGCAAACGTTACAACGCGCGAAGGAACTTGCCGAAAGCTGGGGCGGATGCTTTCATCTGCTATACATACCGCGGATCGATCGCTTCGTAGGCGTGTTCCCGTCCGACGCCGGCTTCGATCATCTCCAGGATTTGGTTCTTCGGGCGGCAGCGGCCGAGGATGTGCATGTCATCGATCTGAAGGCCGCCTTTCACCGCCATCCGGAGCCGGCGCGACTGTATGCGCCGGACGCCCACTTCAGTCAGGAGGGCGCTGTTCTGGCCGCCGACACGATCTTGGACGCACTGTCGGCGACACCAAGCTCTTCGGTTGGCCTGGGCTGCGCACCCATCCTCATGGATAAATCCCCTGGGTCGACCTTCGTTGGAGGACGTGAAGGGCGACAGTTCGGAGGATGATCTTGCCAAGGAGCAACAGAAGGAGATTCCCCGCCATCCCGGCGTCGTTAGGTTTCGTCGTGCGGCCGGCATAACCGATCCGTGCATCGATTGCGGGTCCGGGTTCATGCACTGACGTTTCCGCGATGGCCAAATCAGTCGACGACTCGACGGCGTGGGTGCTTGCGGCAGGGTGCTTCCTTATCGTTCTGCGCGAACAGGCAGTACGCGCCGTCGGCTTGTCGAGAAATTTGCCCATCCTGCGCCTCGGCTTCGATAAGCGGCAAAAAACATCCGTGTCCATGGCGGTTCGGCTCTGCCGCCAGTTGCGCTAGAAACGCGTCAATCCAGTTCGAATTCTTCCTTGTAGTCTCGTTTCAGCACACAAGGCTGATCTTCCTTGCGGAGCACGGTATTGCCGATGACGAGCCGCTCGATTTCGGTGCCCATGAAGCAGCGATAGGCATCCTCCGGAGAGCACACGATCGGCTCGCCGCGGACATTGAAGCTCGTGTTCACCAGCACCGGGCAGCCTGTGCGCTCCTTGAAAGCCGTCAGCAGCTCCCAGTAGCGCTGATTGGTTTCGCGGTGAACGGTCTGGACCCGGGCCGAATAGTCCACATGGGTCACTGCCGGCACGTCGGAGCGGGGCACATTCAGCCGCTCGATGCCGAACAACGCATCTTCATCCAGATTGGGCCGCACGCGCTTGTCGTCACGAACGTCGGCGACAAGCAGCATGTAGGGGCTGTCGGTAGACAGGTCGAACCAGTCGGACAGATCCTCGCGCCGGACAGAGGGGGCGAAGGGACGGAAGCTTTCCCGGTACTTGACCTTGAGATTGAGCATCTTTTGCATTCTCGGCGAACGCGGGTCGCCCAGGATGGATCGGTTGCCCAGCGCACGTGGGCCGAATTCCATCCGCCCCTGCATCCAGCCGACGGCCTTTTCTTCCGTGAGTGCATCGACGGTCGTTGAGATCAACTCGGATTCGGGCACGACGCGATAGACGGCACCGGCCGCGCTGAGGCGCTGTTCGATTTCCCTTTGTGAAAAGGCGGGGCCAAGATAGGCGCCGTTCATCAAATCGCCGCCATTGGGCGCTCGGCTTTCGCCGAGATACTGATGCCAGACGGCCAGTGCGGCACCCACCGCGCCGCCCGCATCGCCCGCCGCCGGTTGAATCCAGATATCGTCGAAGATGCCTTCTCTCAACACCCTGCCATTGGCGACACAATTCAGTGCCACCCCGCCTGCAAGGCAAAGCTGGCGCTCGCCCGTTTCCCAGCGCGCGAATTTCGCCAGTCTCAGGACGGCTTCCTCGGTGACAGTCTGGATTGAAGCGGCCAAGTCCATTTCGCGTTGCGTCAAAGGCGATTCGGGCTTGCGCGGTTCGCCACCGAAGAGTTCATGAAAGGCAGGCGAGGTCATGGTCAGGCCTGTGCAATAGTCGAAATAGCGCTGATCGAGCCAGAAAGAGCCGTCCTCCTTGAGGTCGATCAGGTGGTCGAAAATCGTTTGGGCGTAACGGGGCCGGCCGTACGGCGCCAAGCCCATGATCTTGTACTCGCCCGAATTGACCTTGAACCCCGTGTAGTAGGTGAAGGCCGAGTAAAGTAGCCCCAAAGAATGCGGGAAATGGATCTCCTTGAACAGATCGAGGCGCTCCCCGCTGCCGTGGCCGAGCGAAGTGGTGCACCACTCCCCTACGCCGTCCATCGTGAGTACAGCCGCGCTGCGATAGGGCGAGGCGAAAAAAGCACTGGCAGCGTGGGCCACGTGGTGTTCGCTGAACAGCAGGGAACCATCCCATGATTTCGAGCCGGCGATCTCTCCGAGTTTCCGTCTCAGCCCCTTCTTCTGAAACAGCTTCTCCTTCACCCAGACCGGAATCGCGGCGCGGAAGGAGCGAAAGCCGCCAGGTACCGTCGCAAGATACGTTTCCAGCAGCCGTTCGAACTTGAGGAAGGGCTTATCGTAAAAGACCACGTGGTCGATGTCGGCCATCGTGCAACCGCCTTCTGCCAGGCAGTATCTCACCGCACCAGCGGGAAAGGCCGGGTCGTGCTTGCGCCGCGTGAAGCGTTCTTCCTGGGCGGCGGCAACGATTTGGCCGTCTTGTATCAGTGCCGCCGCGCTGTCGTGGTAGAATGCCGAGATCCCCAGGATGCGCACGGCTTTCACGCCCCGTCCGAACGTCAAAACAAGGTATAGATGAAGGGTGCCACGGCCGTGCCTTGCGTAAGCACGATAAGGCCTCCGAACACGCCGAGCATGATGAAGATCGGCAGCAACCAGAACTTCCTACGATCGGCCATATAGGACCACAATTCACGCACCAGTTCCATTTTTCAGCCTCTCTCAGCGATCGGTCCATCGCGATCGGACCGGTCGGCCCGCATGATTTTCAGAATTGATGTCGCATCGTCTCAGCGTCGGCCTTCAGCCGTGTACGCGATATCCAGTAGCTTTCACGTGTCCTGCCGGCCCGGCGGGCGAGCGGGTCGTGCCCCCTCACCCGCAGCACGATGCCAATCGGGACAAAGGTCGTGGTGTAGATGACCAGCATGATGACGGGATTGGCAAACCGGAACAGCAGCACTCCGAGTGCGGTCCAAAGCCGGTTTGGGCGGTCCAGGACGGCCGGCGCCACAGCAGCCAGCAAAACCAGAACCGCGCCGATGGCCGCCAGGCTTGCCGTGGTGACGGTGAAATGGCCGACCAACCACAGTCTTGCAACCACGAACACAAGAAGAATGCCGCCCACCGTCAAGCCAAAGCTCCGATTGGACGGTCCTTCCAGCTTTTTCTCGATAAGCGTTTCGTGGGGCGCCACCATCTGCTTCTCCCTGGTCGAAGCGTGCGGCCGCGACGACCCGCCTCACCTCCCGCGCGGCCTGGATTACAAGCCGGCGAAGATTGCCATCATCCGAAGATTGCCATCATCCTGAGCCAACGCGCAAGCCGTGCAAAGGCGCGTGAAGCCCGGACCATGTCAGTTAATTCCCTCCGGCAGCTTCTGTTCTTGCGCATTGAACGACATGGCGGATCAGCACGAAGGCCTCGGCGGCGGCCATGTGTACGGTGGAGCCGCGCAGCAGGGCGAGCGCCCGCAGTGCTTCCCGGGACCGCTCATGCGGGAAAGCCTTCAACTGCGTGTCAAAGATGTCCATCGCCTGCAGCTTTGACGAGAGCGTTTCACCGATGTCGACAAACACGTTGGGGTGGAATCCAGGCGTCAGATAAGGAGCGTTCCAATTGGTTTCCGACAGCGTCTCATATGCGAGGATCGTCGTTGGGTAGTCAGCCTGATGCGGCCGTGCCGCCACGAGCGCGGAGGCGAAGGTCGACTGGTGATCGAGGTGTATGTCGCCCGGGAACGGTAAGATTATGGTTGTCGGGCGCACCTGTGCGAAAAGGTCTTGCAGTGCCGAATTAAGCTGTGAATGGGGCGTGTCCGAGAGTCCGGCGGCCGGAAAGTCAAGCCAGGATGTCGCGCGCACGCCGAGCAGCGTATGGGCCCGCTCGGCTTCGCCCCGCACCGCCGCGATCTGGGCCGGCGAGAATGCGGGCGCACGGCCGCACGTTACGATCGCCACGAATACCTCCTGTCCGGCCTGGGCAAGCCGTGCGATGGTACCGCCTGCTCCGAGGACTTCGTCATCAGGATGCGGCGCAACCACTAAGGTGCGCCCGAAAGCCAGCGGATCTGTCATGGAGCATGGGCCCCCAGTTTGGAGTGCAGGCGGGGCTTGCGGGCCTCTCCGTCAAGCCTCCAGGAGGTGATGTGAAGGCAATCGCCATCGCCGCAGCGCACAACGAAGCCCTGCGGCGTATCGCTTACGACCTGGCCGGGCAGACCGATGAAGCGATGCGCTTCGGCGAATGGCTCGGCAGCATCGATGATAAGCTTGTGCACATTGTAGGCGGTGAAGGCTCCCGGATAGGGATCACCCACTGCGCGGATGAGGCGCAGAGCGGTCTGTGCGGGTTGGTGCCAGTCGATCAGCCCATCCTGCGGTGTCCGCTTTGCGCAATAGGTGGCGCGTGCGTGGTCCTGCTCGATCCGCGGTGCATTGCCGCAACGCACCAGCTCCACCGCCTCGGGCAGCATGCGTGCGAGGGTGCCGGTCTGCTTGAGGTAGAGCGTGCGGGCCGTTTCGTCCTCCGCCACCTCGATCGTCTCCTGGCGGAGAAGCGGCCCGGAGTCGACACCTTCGTCCAGCCAGAACAGCGATGCTGCGGTCGTGGTCTCTCCGAGAAGAATGGTCCAGGGGATCACCGCCCGTCCGCGCATGCGTGGCAAGGGGGCGGGGTGAAAACCCACGGCACCAAGACGGGCGCTGGAACGGAAGGCCGGCCCACAGATCTGCGACCAGCCGATCACCAGCGCCAGATCCGTTTTCAACGCACTCAGCGCCTCGATCACCGGCGGTGCATTCACATCCGTGGCATAGAGGAGCTGGCTGCCGCACGTCCTGGCCAGGGGCGCAAGATCAGCATAGTCGGAATGCCGATGCGCCGCAGCCGGTGGCAGTGTTACGACGAGCCTCGGCGCCAGGCCCGTGCGAGCAAGCGCCTCCAGTGCAATCGCCGACCCCTCGACCGTTCCGATGAACGCCGTTTTCATGCCCCCCCTCCCTCGGCCGCCGACCTGGCTTGAACGGCGATGGTCGATCGGGCGGCAAGCCGTTCTCGCGCCAGCGCGAGGGGCTTTTTGCGAATGCGTTCACCGCGGAACAGAGCCGCCACCGTGAGAAGAAAGATCCAGCAGTTAAGCGCCGCCGAATGGTTGTCGATGTACCAGATGTCGAGCGCCAGCTTGTCGGCATCCGAAAGGCGCGTATTGCCGTTCACCTGGGCCCAGCCGGTAAGACCAGGGCGGACCTGATTCCGCACCGCTCCCAGGGGACCGAATTCCGCGACCGTCCACGGCTGCAACGGACGCGGTCCGACGAAATTCATGTGGCCGTTGAGAATCGCCAGCAATTGCGGAATTTCGTCAAGACGCAGACGGCGAATGAAACGTGTCACGACCGTTTCGCGCATGCGGTCGGGCAGAAGCTGCCCGTCGGGACCGCGCAGGTCGTGCATCGTGCGAAACTTGACGAGAGTGAAGGCGCGTCCCCCTTTACCGGTCCGCACCTGGCGAAACAGCAGCGGTCGTCCGACAGAAATCCAGATGAGAGCCGCCGTCATCATGGCTGGTATGGCGACGATCACCAGTGCCATCGATGCCGCGACACGCTGCATCCACACCGCGCTCGCTTCGGAGACGTTGGCGGCGGACTGCTTGTCGATCCCGACCGTTTCCGTCACGTCCTCCTCCCATCTGATCTACCTGTAGGGCGCGGTTAGCGGACTGCAGAAAAGCGCGCTCCCACGGCATCACGCGAGGTACGGTCGCTCCGCGGCAGTGTTGCGGCCGCTGGTCCTGTGCTGCCCCCGATCATTCTCACGACGACCAGATCGCCCGGCGCGACAGGCGTGGTTGCAGTCGCCGGTCGTTCCACGAGGCCGTTGTCGGTCTGCCGACGGATCTTGAAGTCGAATACGATTTCCTTGTTGTTGGCCAACTCCTCCACCGACATGCTGGAAAGAAGAGCGAACTGTTCCTCCGCCGCCCGGCGGGCGGCGATAGCGGTGGCGAGATTGGTGTTCTGGGTCTGCAGTTCGACCAAGGCGCCGACGCGGCGCTGCTGCACCAGTTCCGCAAGCCTGCTCTTGAGCGTCCCGACATTTCTTCTGGCCGCGGCAAGATCCGACAGAACCTGAAGGTGCCGGACCTCTTCGGTGGACACCTGGCGCTCGATATTGGAGACCTCGGTCAGCGTCTGAACGCCGCGCCGCTGGAGTTCGCGCGCTCGTTCCAGATCGGCATGGGATAGCTCCACCGTTCTTTCCACCTTCCGCGCAAGTTCCCCGAGCAAGGTGATCTCGTCTTCCGCATCTTCCAGATTAGCCATCAGCACCTCTTTCTGTGCGGCAAAGCTTTCATTGCCGGCCGCAAGGATCCGCAGCTCGACCGCACGCAAGGAAGCCGCGATGGGCCCGGTGACGAAGGAGCGTGCTATCGCGGGGATGTCTTCGTCGAGAATCTCATCTCGACCGGCAAGCTGAGCCGTCAACCTGGCGAACGCCAAGGCCGCGCCGACAATGCTTGTCTCGATTGCCTCCAGCTCGCCGCGCATGCGCGCGCGGGCCAGAATCGGATCGTCGGCAGTTGTGGCGGTCAGCTGGCCGCCGGCTAGCGCCACAGCCTTCTCCACGGTGATTTCCGGCTTAAAATCATAAGCACCCGGTTGGCGCACATCGCCCGTCACATAGATCGGTCGATACGCCGCCACGGACAGCGCTAGTTTCGGCACGACGAAAATCTGCTGGTCGGAATAGCGTTGGACCAGCTCTTTCAGCGCCCCGGAAACTGTGAGTCCAGCGATCGGTACCGCACCGATATAGGGCGCCTGGATCGATCCATCGGGCGCGATCGGCAGCTCGAGTGGATCCTTTTCATCGTCCAGGATGTCGAACTTCACTAAGTCGCCGGGAGCAAGACCGTAACCGACCATATCGAGCGACTCCGCCATCGTACAGCTGGCCCAAACCATAAACACCTCGAAAATGAGAAGGCGCAGCGCAAGAAACGAGGGTTTTCTATAAATCATCATAGCGCCCTCCACCCTTCTCTTTTGTGCATATCCAAGGTAATCCGAATAGAACTACTACGAAAATATAACTTTACATCTCCTTCTTCCTCACAAGACTGGCGATAGGGACGTTGCCGCGCAGGCTCTGCCCGGATCAATTCACCCCTGGAGGACATGTCGTGGATGAGTTGGTGGGATTTTCTTCTCCCCGAGTGGCCGCCGAACGGCGTAAGATCGCGGTCATCTGCAGCTATACGGTCTCGCTCGCCAATTTCCGGCTCAAGCTCCTCCAGGCCATGGTCGACAACGGGCATGAGGTGGTGGCGCTCGGCCCTGAGCGCCATGCGCCGACGATCAAGGCCCTGGCTGACATCGGCGTCGCTTTCATGCCGATTCCGATGGCTCGGGCTGGTCTCGACCCCGTGGCGGACGTGAAGACGCTGGCCATGCTGTGGGCGAGGCTTCGCAGGATCTCGCCCGACGTCGTTCTTTGCTACACGATGAAGCCGATCATTTACGGGCTCATTGCGGCGCGGCTGGCCGGCGTCAGGGAGCGTCACGCGCTGGTCACGGGGCTTGGCTATATTTTCAGCCGAGAGGCCAAGAACCTGCGCCTGTCGCTCATCCGCGCCATCGCAACCCGACTCTACCGCGTCGCCTTGCACGGGCATGGCCGCGTGTTTGTCTATAACGAGGCCGACACGGAGGATATTCGTGTCGGCGGGATGGTGGATGACTTCACGCGCATCGTACCCGTACCCGGATCCGGCGTCGACTTCGACCGCTTCCGCCCGATGAAGGTGCCTGTCGGCGATCCCGTTTTCCTGATGGTGGCGCGACTTCTCCGCCACAAGGGAATTGTCGAATTCGTCGAGGCCGCACGGCAGCTGCGCGCACGGCATCAAAACGCACGCTTTCAAATCCTGGGGCGCTTCGACCCCGGTCCACTTGCCATCTCGCGACAGGAGATTGACGGCTGGGCGGAGGAGGGGGTGGTTGAATATCTTGGGGAAGCGGACGACGTCCGACCCTTTGTTGCCGCCTGCACCGTGTTTGTTCTGCCTTCCTACTATCGCGAGGGCATTCCGCGCAGCATTCTTGAGGCAATGGCGACGGGGCGCGCCATTATCACCGCCGACACGCCTGGCTGCCGGGCGACCGTCGTCCACGGCGAGAACGGTCTCATCGTGCCGCCGCGTGATCCGGCGGAACTTGCTGCAGCGATGAAGCGCTTCATCGATGACCCTCTCCTGGCTTGGCAAATGGGTCGGCGCTCTCTCGACGTCGCGCGGGCGCAGTTCGACGTAAGAGCCGTAAACCATCTCCTGCTGGAAAAGATGGATCTCCTCAATGCCGACGCTTAGTCGCGCTGGCACCCTGTCTTCCATCGGGCATGTGACGAAACTACGTGCCAAGATACGCCCTCGCCTGTCGTGGATAGCTCATTGCCCCCAGAAAATCGTCACCCGTTTGCAGCCGTGGATCCACACCGTTGAGCACGGTGCCGAGCAGCGGTACCCGGTTCAGGCGCAAGCGCGATACCGCGCTCGTCAGCTCCTGCTCGGTGGTCCGATCGAACCGCGTGACCAACAGCACAGCGTCGACCAGCGGCGACATCCAATTGGCGTCCTCGGTCACCAGAACCGGCGCACAGTCAATCACGATCAGGTCGTACGATAGGCGCAGCCTCTCGATTAGGCGCCGCATCTCCTTCGACCGCGTCAGCGCCCCGACCATGCCGCAATCCAGCCGCGCCGCATCCAGTCGGTCCAGCCCACCGACATCCGCGACCGGACGGATAGCATTTGTCAGGCTGTAACTTCCTTCCATTGTCGAAGGCACATCAGCCCCACCACCGGGCAGATTCGCTACGCGCGGATCGAAATCGACGTAAATAGTCTTCAGACCGTCATGGGCTGCAGAACAGGCCATGCCCAACGCGACCGAACTCACGCCATCACCGGGCAGCGGCGCCGTCAAAAGGACAACAGGCTTGGCAATGGCCAGTTGTGCGCGGCAGACCAGATAGAGAGATCGAAACGCCTCCGCTTGGATCGAGCGCGGGCGTTCAACTAGGCCGCGCGGCGCCCGCCTCCATCGACTGAGCCAGCCGCGCGACCGCCGCGGCACGTTCGCCAGATTGGGAAGCTGAACGACCTGGCGGATGCGCTGTCCCGATCGAATCCGCGTGTCTCCGGCTTCAAGCAGCATCGCCAGAATGAGCGACAGAACCGTCGCACCGCCGATCCCGCCCGCCAATATGCGGTCCTTTTGCGGGAAAGAAGGTTTCGTCGGCACCGCAGCGACGGAGACGACGCGTGCGCTTGCCTTGGTGATCTCAGAAAAAGGATCCAGATCACCAAGGCGTGCAACCACCAGATCATGCATCTTCTGGTCGGCAACCAGTTCCCGTTCAAGGACGCGCAGCCTGATTTCCGAAATACTGCGCTTGCGGACCGTTTCCTGCATCCGGGCGATCTGCGCTTCAAGTTGCCGGACCTGATCGTTGGTGATCTTCTCTTCACCCGACAGATCGTCCAGTATGCGCTGGTGTTCCTGGTCGATCATGGCGTCGACGCTGCCCAGTTCAGCGTCGGTATCGATGACCTGCGGATGGTGGGCACCGAGATTGGAGGCATATTGTGCGCGCTCTTGTACCAGGGTGGCCTTTTGGCCGCGCAGGGTGTTGAGCAGAGTCGAATCCAGGACGGTTCCCTCCGCCGTCCGGGTGCCGGCAAGCACGCGCCGTGCCTGCTCCTGGCGTGCGCGCACCGACGCCAGTTCGACGCGTGCGGCGGTAAGCTGCGTGTTCATTTCACCAATGCGCTTGCGCAGCAAATCGTCGCGTTCGTCGGAGGAAAGCGCGTTTTCGCGGCTGAACTCGGCGATCGCGCGCTCGCGCTCAGCGATCTGGGTTGCGATTTTCTCGGCGCGCTCGCGCAGGAACGTCACCGCGTCGGTCATGGCCTCCTTCTTGAGCTCGCGCGACCACTCGACATAGACGTTTGCAACAGTGTTGGCGAGCATCGCCGAGAGTTCGGGGTCAGGACTGCCCACGCGCACAGTCACGGCGAAACTCTCACCGCTTCTCGACACCGTCATCCGGGAAATCAGTGACGAAATCGCGCGATCGCGCTGCGCGGATTCGCTGGGCAGCCCTTCTTTCTCTGCGAAAATGCCGAAAGGAAGCACTTCCATGGCCGCCTTCGCCGCGCCCGCGATGCGCCCCAAAATGCCGGTCGGCGCATCGCTGCTCTGCGCGCGCAGATAGGTGTTGAACCAGGGATGCTCGACGAGGTTGGCCGCAGCCACCACGCGACCGATAAAGACCCGGGAGGAGATGATGTCCATTTCCGTCTCGATCGCTGCGCGATCGCGTTGCTCGCTTTCCAGCTGCGTGACAGCCTCCAGCATTCTGGTATCGTTGCGTTCCAGCACCAGAGTTGCAGCCGCGGTATACGTGTTGGTCATCGACATGACCGCAATGGCTAGCAGGGATGATGCCACCAAGACGAAGGTGAGTATGAAGTACTTCTTTCGCACTATCAGACGAATGATATCATGAAAGCCAATTACACCATAAGTCCTACCCGGGTCATCTCGATCCAGGCGATCAACATTGAATCCTAACTCTTTCCTTACGGCTGATTCATTCATTTTGTCCCTGCATCGAAGATATCTGCTCATGTAAGGGTTAAGTTAATCACGGAATCAATGAAAGTAATTAATTTGACCTATTTATCGCTTACTGATATCCGGTAAGATCCTTCCTGAATACACTTCGAGCCGGCAATCATGGAGCAGATCCGCCCTTGGCCGCAAACGCCGTTGCCGCAGGCGCTGCCTGCACCGGTGTCGGCCGCCCGCAAGCTGGAATTCGCACTCGCCTGCGCGGTGGTTTTTCTTGCACCCGTGAACGTGCTGAAATTGCCGGCCTTCTATTTTACGATCAGCGACGCCTTTGCTGTTCTGTGCCTGGCCACCATGGCGCTCAACGGAACGATCCGGTTGAAGCCGCTGGGCCCCGGAACTGCCTTTTGGGTCTTCGGTCTCGTGATGATGATCGGCGCGTTGCTGGTCAGCAGCTTGCTTGTGGGGGCGGTCGACCGTGGTCTGATCCTGTCGCTGCAGTACCTGTTCGCCTATTTCCTGCTGCCCATCGTATTCCTGGCGCGCCCGTGGGATCAGACCATCACTTTGATGAAGGTTTTCGTGGCGTCCATGGTGGTCATGGCCATACACGGCATCTATGTCGTCAACATTGTCGGGGAAACCAACACTATTTTCGTCAGCGGCAGCGGCCGTCTGCAGGGGTTCGTCGAGCGCGAAAACGAGTGTGGGGCTTTGCTCGCCCTGACCGTGCCGATGGTACTGTCGATGACAGCGATGCGCCTGATGAGGACAGTCATCGCCGTGCCCGTTCTGATCCTTCTGTGTTACGGCATCATGTTGACGGGCTCGAATACGGCGCTCTACAGCATGCTGTTCGGGTTGGGCATCTTTCTTCTTTTCACGCTGACGCCAAAGGGTATTGTCGTTGGCGCCGTCAGCGTTGCCGCCATGTGGAGCTCGCTCAGCATACCGGCTGTTCGCGACACCTTGCCCGCCGCGTTCAAGAAGCGGGTTCTCAGTGGCCTGGAAAGTGGGGACCTCAGCGCGGCCGGCACGTTTGCCGACCGGATGTTGCTTAACGAGGAGGCATTCCGTCTCGGCGAAGGGGCTCTGCTGCTCGGTCACGGAGCCGACCAGTACCGGGAGATCAGCGACTATGGATCGCCGGTCCACAACGTCTACCTGCTCATCTGGAATGAGGGCGGTCTTCCGGCTTTGATCGGTTTCCTCATCATGCTGTCGGGAGCGGCCATCACGGTGCGGATGGCATGGCGCCGGCGTGAAGGCCGACAAGCAGCCATATGCGGCTTTTCTGCCGTCGCTCTGTTTGCCATTCTCATCAACGCAGCCCCGCATGTTTACGGTCGCTTCTGGGCGGTTCCTGTGCTCCTGTCGCTCGCTCCGGCCGTCGCTCTTCTCAATCTGGGGCCACCAAGGCAGCAGTATCCATTGACCGGAAGGCAACGACGCTGAAGGCCTATGTGGGGCCAGCGCGGACGCTGGATTGGTCACCGTGTCGGTGAGCGGTGACCTTCGCCTTACGCATGCCGACGCTGTCGCCTGCGAGCTCATGGAGATACTCCTCTAGGTTGGTCCAGCCGTCGCCGTCGCGGTCAAGCTGGCCATCGCCGGGATCGCCAGGGTCCAAACCGACCGAGCGCTCCCACGCATCTGCCATCCCATCGCGGTCGGCATCTGCGGGCGGCGAAGCCGAAACGAGTTCGGGCCATCCGCCAACCTTTTCAGGGTTGGATTCAAGCAGGGCTCCGGTCCGGGTGCGGACGGCACCGACTATTCTCAAATCGACGGCATCACGGGCCGGTCGGGTTGCCCCGCCACCGACGAGGACGTCGTCATAGGCCGCGTGCGCCGGCCCGGCGCGCACGCCCAGTGTGGTGAACGGTCTGGAGACGATGTGACCACGCATAGCCTCATCAAGCACCAGGTGCTCGGCCATTCCCGCTTCGGGGCGATAGGTCTCGTCGATGTTTCCGGCGACATAGACCGCAAACTTGCCGTCCCCCTCCTCGAAAAGATGAAGCAGATGGTCATCGATCTTTCGAGTCCCGGCGATCTTGTAGTTGCCGATGACATTTGCCTGGACTGGAGCCAGACGATCACTCAACCCGATCGCATATTGCCAGATAGGCGAATAAAGCACGTTGTTGACCACCTCTGCCACGGCGCCGGGCTCACTCATATAAATCTGCGGATTGCGAAACTGACCGAGCGCGAAAAGATTGTGGTGGATGGTAATGTTTCCCCCCTTCGTCAGCAGCATGCTGCGCGCGCGGTTGCGCTTGCCTGGCCCACCATCGAGCAGCGGCTCGGAAACGAAGCTCCACTGGATGGTGATATTGGTGGCATCTTCGGAATCGATGGTTTCGTCCGATCCCCAGCTTGCCGAAATATGGTCAACGACGATGTCCCTCGCGTCCTTGCCGTAAAAGCCGAGGGCGCCTGCGCAACAGGCTTTTTCCTTGTGTGGCCCTGGACGCAGACGCACATGCCGGACAATGACGTCGTGGGCCAGAATCTCCAGTGAGGGTCGCAGTTGCCTCGGTCCATTGCGGATGGCGATTCCGTCGCCGGGTGCGGTCTCGCCGGCGATCGTCAGATACGGGTTGCGAACCACCAGCGACTGCTCCTCCAGCGTGATGGTACCGCTTACGCGAAACACGCAGGTGCGCGGACCCGCCGCATCGATACAGGCGCGCAGCGTGCCTTGACCCTTTTCCTTGAGACTGGTGATGAAGATCACTTTGCCGCCGCGCCCGCCCTTGGCGGCGGCACCGAAGCCTTCAGCGCTCGGAAAAGCCCGCTGCCTGCCATCGCGTAATTTGGGAGCAAGTTGGACACCGCTGTTCGTCGAGCCTGTCAACGTGCCGAAAGCGGGACTTGCCAGCCGTGATAGCTCGACCGTCGTAAGGTCGAGCGAATAGGCGGCAAGGCCCGAAAGAAGGCCAAGTCCGGCAACCGCGGCCAGGATCTTGGCGTAGAAAGGACCGCCGCCTGCACTCATGCCCGGCGTCCCCCGTCGGCGGAGGTGCGGCCGAGGATCAACGGCTCGATTTCGGACCCCTTGCCGATCCGCGCCCTCACTGCGACGTCCCCGCGCTCCAGAAGTTCGAACAAGGAGCCGTGATGGTCCTGCCCATGCGACCTCACAACCAGCAGCAAGCTGCCGGGTCCACGGCAATAGGAAAAGATGTTCGCGATCGCGGTACGGATACGCTCGGCGCGGAAATAGCCCAGATTGAGAATGTTGGCCGCGCGGATCAGATCGAATTGTCGGACGAATTCCGGCGTCGCTACCAGTATATCGTTCTCGACGAGCTTGATATTCCGGCCGGCCAGCGCCTGACATTCCATCCGCACAGGCATGCTCCGCCCTTCGGCGATCTCCCGCGCCAACCGGCCGCGCAGCACTGCGCGTCCGAGGAGGAGCGGCACGAAGGTCAAGGTGAAATAGTCCAACCGTCGCACCCATGCACGCAGGGGGCGGCCAGCGAGATCGTATTGCAGTGGCCACCCCTCATCGTCCGCCAATACGTGCAGTCGCGGTGAGATTTCGACAAGATGCGCCTTGACGAAAAGATCGGTACCGATCACGCGCGGCGAAGCACCTTCAGCCTGCAGGAAGTCTACGAGCTCGATCGTCGTCAGCCCGCTCGAGGCCCCGACATCAAGCACCTGGCCGATGCTGCCTGCCCGCTCTCGAATGATCGGCCTTATCGCCTCTTCCACGGCAGCAAAACGCGACAGCCGCGTCAGTTTGAACGTCCCGTTTCGCATTTTCAGGCTGGAAAAGAACGCGCATTCCGCTTCCGGATCGACGTCGATCCCCTCGGCGGAAAAGTAACGTCTGGCTGTCAACATCACCATGTGCGAACCTTCGGTCCCAGGCGTATGACTAGGCGGCGCGGCAAAGGAATGTGTTGTAGCGGTGTGAAACCGCCGCCAGCGAGAAGTGCTCTGCCACCCGGTGGCGGGCTGCCGCCGATCGGGCGGCGTACGCCTCACGACTGAGCTGGAGCATGGCGTCCATTCCCTCCGCCAGCGCCTTCGGATGAGTGGGAGGAACCACTTCGCCCGTCTCGCCGACCACCATCGCGGCATCACCCACGTCGGTGGTAACCACCGGCTTGCCATAGCTCATCGCCTCGGCGATGACGTTTGGGAAGCCTTCCGTGCGGGACGACAGAACCAAAAGATCGATCGCCCGATAGAAGCTGTCCATGTCGTCGGTTTCGCCCAGGAGCGCGATGGAACTGGCTGGAAGTCCGGAGGCAGCCAACATTTTCTGCACCGCGATACAGTCTTCATGGAGCCCGGCACCGACGGCCATAAATCGGACGTCCGGCCGCCTTTGCGAAACAATGGCCGCGGCTCGAAAAAAGGTCTCATGGTCCTTCTGCGGGTGGAGGCGCGCGGCGATGCCGACGATCTTCGGCGCCCGCTCGATCGGTGGCGGCTGCGCGACGGCGTCGAAACCATTCGGGATGACGTCCACGTTGCGGTTGGCGAATCCGTATTGGCGATGCAGATCGAGCGCACGTGCGGAGTTGTAGATGATGCCGGCCGGCAGATGCGACAGGTGGCGTGCCACGGCCAGGGCGGCCCGTGTGCTGCGGGAAAGAGCATCGGGATCATCGAGCGACTGGCGGACGTTCCAAAAGACCGGCACCGGTCGACGCGACAGCTTCTGCGCCAGCACGCCGGCAATCATTGCGTGGTACATCCAGCACACGATCACGCGCGGCTGCTCGCGCGTGATGAGTTGCGCCAGGCGGCCCAGTCCCGTCACCGTCTTTGTGATCGAGCCGATCCTCAGCGCTTCGCAGCGTGTCGCCTCCCCGGCTAGAAGCCGATTGCGTTCCGACACCTCGAACAGCGACGCCACGAGCGCGCCTTCGGCCGAGACACGCAGCAGCCTCGACAGCATTGTCTCCGCGCCGGCGTTCGCCTGGTAATTCGTGATGATGTGCATATTCATCGGCGATGCGCCCCGGCTCCTCGTGATGCGCACGGGACAAGGGCGGCAGACTGGACAATCACTTCGCCTAAGGAGGTGCTCGTCTTGGTTCGCCCCGCCCAAGTGCCTCGCCTATCCCGTTCGCCCGAACGCAGCATCGACTCCTAGGTTAACCCGCGCCAGCGGCGCTTTAGGAGGATTAAAAACCTGACGAGACCGCGGCATACCTGACAGGTGGTGTCGTCTCTGCGGTTGCGAGTCCGCTTATCACCAACTGATAAAGAGCCGCAGGCGGTTTTCGAACCCACGAAGGCCGAGCGCCAAACCGTCGCTATGGCATTGCAGTCAGGTGGGATCACCTGACGTCCGCATAAATGCTAAAAACAGAGAGATAGAGCATCCTTTGTGCGTCCGAACGGACGCTCGGTGCTTCAGCCGGGAGATTGCGAAGGCACACGCTGAAACCGCCGACGACTTCGGCGGAAAAAGAGAATTGCAACTACAGGTAAATCCTGACAAACGCAATCAAAGTATTAAAGAAATATGTACTTCCAAATGACATGGGACCATCACATGCAGTACCCTTTTTGCATAATACCGTCGCCGATTAGGCAATAGAAACTGCTACGCATCAGGTGTAGATTTCCATACAGTTGGGGCACGTAGGTCTGGGAGGGGCGGAAGTCAGGACTGGAGGGGTAAAAGTCATGCGTTATTCCCCTAGACAACGCGTCGACAAATCCCACCTGCACAACACGGCTTCTGAGGAACTTGCCGGGCAATTCCAGCTGGCAGAAGGCAAAAGCCCGACCTGCTCAAGTCATTCCCGAATTCCCGCCGCTGTTCGGCGCGCCGTCAAGCGGGAACGCCTTCGCATAGCACGCGATATCCATGATCATGTGGGACAATACCTCGTGGGCATCATGCTTCGCTTGGCGGCCTTGGAGTATCGCTTCGCAGAGCCGACCTTGCGCTCTTCGCTTCGCGAACTACGCTCCATCATGGCGCGGTTCGGCGAAGAGCTCAAAGTCGTTTCGGCAGGTGAACGCTGCGGAGTGCCATGTGGCAATGAACTACTTCCTGCACTCAAGAAGCTCTTTGGGGACTGGGAGCGCGAGACAGGGATCCGCATCGATTTCGAGTGCCGGGCAGAAAGCGGTGTCGAAACGAGGGATGCCACAGCGGAGGTGGTATACCGGGTCGTTCAGGAGGCTCTGACCAATGTCGCCAAGCACGCTCGGGGCGCATCTTGGGTGAAGGTCCGGCTTTGCCTGGCCGCCCGCTCGCTTCACTTGTGTATTGAAGATGACGGCCCAAGCCCCTGTGTGGTGCCTGCAGTGGTCCGCCGCAGCCTGCGGGGAAACGGCATCGCAGGGATGTGCGAGCGCCTCGCCGAGGTCGGAGGCAAGCTGGAAATCCACCGCCTTCCGCAGAAGGGCATTGGCCTGCGCATCAACATCCCCCTTATGGAAGGCGCAAACCGAGCGTTGGGGAGCACACAATGACGACGGAACCGATACGCGCCTTCCTCGTCGATGACCACCCGGTGGTTCTTGCCGGCGCCCGCGCGCTGATCGAAGCATCAACAGACATCATCTTCGTCGGCGAAGCCCGCACCGGAAAAGAAGCCGTCACGCTGATCGAAGAAATCGAGCCGGATGTCGTTATCCTGGACGTGTCCCTTCCTGACATCAATGGCCTCGTTCTCGCCGAGCAGCTTCTGAACAATGGCTGCCGGTCGCACATTGTCATGATGACCCTGTATGAAGAGCGCACCTATGTCCAGCAGGCGCTTCGTGTTGGCGTGAAGGGTTTTGTTCAGAAACGGTCGGCAGGACAGAACCTCCTCCTTGCAATCCGCTCGGCCATGCTGGGCGGGCTGTTCCTCGATCCGCCGACCACATACGAGATGACATCGTCGACGGAGCAGAATTTGGCGCTGTCGAAATCCGGAAACAATCTGGGACTTACCGCGCGCGAACAGGAAGTCCTGCGCATGGTGGCGCTAGGATATGCGAACAAGGAGATCGCTTGGCACACGAAGGTCAGCGTCAAGTCGATAGAGACCTACAAGGCGCGCGCTGCCGAAAAGCTGAAGCTGCACTCTCGGGCGCAGATCGTCCGCTTCGCGATAACGCATGGGTGGATGAACATTACTTGAGCCGACAGGGTCCAGCGCCGGCAACAGCGGCCTTCAGCTTCTGACTGGCAATCCCGAGGCCGAAGGCGAATAGAATGGGGGCTTCGTGAAGATCGCATTCGTCCTGTCGGGCCTCACCGCCGGCGGAGCAGAAAAGATCGTGAACCTCCTTGCGCACCACCGCAGCGACCAGGGTGATACGGTTTGTGTCCTCGCCATCAACGCCGCCGACACGCAGTCCTACTTTCCTTACGCACCTCAGATCGGGATCGAAACCTTGCGCGGGCGGCGGACGGGCTCTCTTTCGACGGCAGGGCTGCAGCTGCTTCGCCTTCGCCGGATGCTCCGGGCCCTCGAACCCGACCTCGTGGTCACGTTCCTGACGAAGGTCAATGCCCTGGTGGGATTGGCCGCTCTCGGGCTCAAGACACCCGTCATCATGTCTGAACGGAACAATTTCCTCTTTCAAAGGAAGAACCCCTACTGGCGCCTGCTAAGCCCGATCGCCGCACGCAAAGCCGCCTGCCTTGTCATGCAGACCGAACAGGCTCGCGCGGCCCTTCCCGCAGCACTGCGATCCCGGGCGGTGGTGATACCCAATCCGGTCACCCTCCCGCACGCAATCGCATCCGTTTCTAACGACAAGATCAGGATCGTGGCGGTGGGACGGCTGGACAAGCAAAAAGGATTTGACCTCCTGCTTCAAGCGTTCCGCCTGGTAGTGGACGACCTTGCAACCGCTACTTTAACCATCTTCGGCGAAGGACCGGAGCGCGGCGCGCTTAAGCGGCAGGCGCACGAGCTCGGGCTGTTCGAGCGCGTTAGCATGCCGGGCGTAACGTCCTCCCCGGCCGGGTGGATTTCCAAGGGCGACGTCTTCGTGCTGAGTTCGCGTTTCGAAGGTTTTCCCAACGTTCTGTTGGAAGCGCTGGCGGGCGGAATGCCCACGATCGCATTCGCCTGCCCGTGGGGGCCATCGGACATTTTGAAGAATGAGGTGGGGCTGCTCGTCCCGCCAGGCGACGTCGTCCAGCTCGGCGACGCAATACGCCGCCTCGTCGTCGACACAGCCCTCCGGCGCAAACTGGCGGCCGCTGGTCCCGCCATCGCCACGCGGTATTCCAAGAGCGCCGTGCTGGCACAGTGGGATGCGGTGATTTCTCGGGCAACGCAGCCGCGCCCGGCTACTCCCCTCGCGCCCGGCGCACATACAGCACCCCGGTACCGTATCGGTCCGTGATGCCGATATTCTCGACCGGGACATATCCATTGCGCTCGGCATAGGCCAGCAGCGGCGCCTCGAGACCGGCATCGAAGCCTAGAAGCAGAGCCGCCGGCGGGTCGGCATCGAGAAGCTGCCCGACCTTCGTGGGCGAGGTCATACGATAAAACCGGGCCAGTTGGGGCGGGGTGATGTCGGCAATGCGATAGGCGAACAGGCCGGTCGCCAGTTCAGGATAGACGTCAAGACCGCCTTCCAGCGGATAAACAGGCACCAAGGTGGCCACCTTCCCCTCGACGCCGGCTTCGGCAAGACGCTGCGCGATGGCCACACCGCCGTCATGCACCCGGCTTACGAGCCAGCGTTGCGGATGAATGGCCGTACCCATGTACTGGGAAAGCCGCGGAACCCCGAGCGCCAGCACGACGATCGTCGCGGCGAGGATTGTCGGCAACACCTGTTTGCGTGCATCAGGATCGAGCCCGGCAAACAGCACCGCCAACGTCAACGGCAGGCATACGAGTGGCGGCGCGAAATATTGCGGAAACGCGGGCGTAGGCACGAAGCTCAGGAAACCGCTGAACGCAAGCGCGGCAAAAATGACAATGAGGGAGCCGAAAGGCAGCCGCCAGGCAGGCTGCCCAAGTGCTAGCCGCCATTGCACGCCGGCAATGGCCATGGTCATGGCAACCACCAGTGAGACCGCAACCGCGCTGGTCAACCAGATATCGTAGGCAAGCAGGAATTTCTCCGCCAACGATACTGCAGCACCTTCTCCTCCACCCTGCCAATAGCGGACGTGCGGCCCCGTGTGATAGCCCACGACATGCGCAAGGAAGCGTGCCGGGTCGACGACAAGATAGAACAGAATGGGCAGACCGCCGACCAACCCACCGACGGCCAAAGGCAGGACGACGCGCTTGACGCGTTCCCGGAAACGCAATGAGAACGGGAGGAAGAAGGCCGCGATGGCGATTGGGGGGACGAACGCCACCGCGCTGATTTTCAACACCGCCGCAGCCGACAGGCAAAGTCCCGCCAAGCCGATCACAACAGGCTGTCCACGACCGCGATGCACCCCCAGTATGAAGAGGCCGATGCCCAGGAACGAGAATGGCAGTGGCAGCAGATTATTCGTTGCTGTCATTCCAGTCTCGGTAAGGAATAGTGAGTTGAGAAGCGAGAGAATGACGATGCACCAGCTGACCAAGCGCGAGCGCGTCAAGGCAAAGCTGACGAATCCGATCGCCGCGGCAAAGATGAGCCACCCGACCAAAACACCGAGGCGGCCATTGAGCAGCAGGTAGTCGGATCCGGTGAGCTGTCGAACGGCATAGAACCACCAGGCAGACCCCGGGACGTGATTGTAGAAGAAATCCTCATAAAGCCTGTTCTCGTCCAGCAGACGCATGGGCGGAACGTAAAGCCCTTCATCGCGCCGCAACTCATAGTTCATGATCCGCACGGCAAGAGAGACGACCAGATAAGCCGAAATGACAGCCATCGCGCCGGTGAGCAACGTGGATCTTGTCTCGTCTTTGTGTTCGACCAACTTGTGCATGGTGATTCCTCAAGACCCGCGCGTCCCGGCGGGGACGGCACCTGCACTAGGGGCGGTCCGGCCGGCCAGCATCACGAGCCCCCTTTTGGAGCCGGCGCAGCCGATGATCGAGGACCGGTCCCACCAACAAACAATCCCGCCTCCCGAGTAGCCATAAGGTGTCAGAAAAACCAGTCAGCGCTAACCCTGACAACTGAAGAGGGCTTTACCTGACAGCCGCATTTCTTGCGGACTTTCATGACATGCATTAGAGTTATGTTCCATAAGGAATGGAATAGACTTATTTTTTTCAAATCATTGTTGAGTATTGAAAGAAGAATAATATCACTTTTTACTATGGAATTCTACAGAATTTGTGAAATGCGCTTGGGAAAATGGAAATACTGAAGCAATCACGCCTGTATTAGGCACGCTCTCCCGAGTAGGGCAACCCGAGTTGGTGCCTGAACTTCAGCTCAGGCAAACACGCGCGAGGCCGTTATGAAAGTGGTACTTCTCGCAGGAGGTCTCGGCTCTCGACTAGCCGAGGAGACGCAACGGATCCCGAAACCGATGGTGGAGGTCGGGGGCCGCCCGATCATTCTGCATGTCATGGACATATACAGCCAATGGGGCTTTCGCGACTTCATTGTCGCAGGCGGCTACAAATGCATGCTGATCAAGAGCTTCTTTCATAATTTCCACCTTTCCACCGCCGATTTCACGGTGGCGCTCGGAAACGGCTCGATGATCCTGCGGCCGAATCGGCCGCTGGATTGGAACGTCTCGGTTGTTGATACGGGCGTGCCGACGATGACCGGCGGCCGCTTGTTGAACCTGCGCAGCTGGCTCGACCGCGACACCTTCATGGTCACCTATTCCGATGGCCTGGGCAACATTGACCTCGAAGCGCTTCTGAATTTCCACCGTTCGCACGGTCGACTGGCGACGGTGACGGCTGTTCAACCACCCGCGCGCTTCGGAAATCTGGAAATCGAGGGCGAACAGGTCGTCCAATTCACTGAGAAAGTCCGCAAGCATGAGACCTGGATCAATGGCGGCTTCTTCGTCTTCGAGCCCGGCGTTCTCGATTACATCCCGGGCCCGAGCGAACCGCTCGAGAAGTCACCGTTGACGAATCTGGCCTTGGACGGCGAGCTCTTTGCCTACAAGCACAGGGGCTTCTGGCATCCGATGGACACCGTTCGCGACCGCGACGTCCTCGATGGCCTGTGCGAAACCGGCGAGCCTCCATGGCTGCAGTTCGAGCAAGACGATGTCTCGCATGTGAGCTCTTCCGCTCCGCAATTCGAGATTGCAGGCGATGAACGCACCTCTGGATGAAACCTGCCTTGCGCAGGCATTCCGTGGCCGCCGCGTCCTCGTCACCGGTCACACCGGCTTCAAGGGCGGATGGCTGTCCCTTTGGCTAAGCCGCCTCGGTGCCACTGTGGTGGGGGTCTCACTGCCGCCGGCGAGGCCATCCTTCTGCACGGCGGTCGCAATCGAGGACCTCGTTGACAGCCGCATCGGTGATATCCGTACAGAAAGCGGCTTACGCGAGGCGATCGGCGGGCTTGATTTCGACCTTGTCATTCACTTGGCGGCACAGGCGATCGTTCGTACGTCCTACGAGGCGCCCGTCGATACCTATTTGACCAATGCCGTGGGAACGGCGGTGGTCCTGGAATCAGCGCGCCGGATGCCGTCGCTGCGAGGCGTAATCGTCGTCACGAGCGACAAGTGCTATGAAAACCGGGAATGGACATGGCCTTACCGCGAGAACGATCCTATGGGCGGTCGGGACCCTTACAGCTCTTCGAAGGGCTGTGCAGAGCTTATTGCGGCGGCCTACCGCGCCTCTTTCTTCAACAATATCGGCGGTCCACAGCTTGCGACAGCGCGCGCGGGCAATGTGATCGGCGGGGGGGATTGGGGGGCCGACCGGCTGGTTGCCGACCTCGCTCGCTCGGCAAGCACCGGCATACCCACGCGTATTCGCAATCCAGCCAATGTACGGCCCTGGCAACATGTGCTCGAGCCGATCCGCGGCTATCTGATGCTCGGCGCCCGCCTCCTCTATGACGGTCACCGCGTCGCGGACGCGTGGAACTTCGGGCCCGGCGCAGATGCCGACGTCAATGTCGGTACGCTCGCCAGCCTGGTCGTCTCGAAATGGCGGGGAGAGTGCCCCGACTATGTGGTGGACCGTCAAGAAGACGAACCGCCGGAATCGGTCGTACTGCGGCTGGACAGCACGAAAGCGCGCGTTGGTCTTGGCTGGAAGCCCTTGTTGCGCCTCGAAGACGCGGTCGCGATGACGGTCGAATGGTATCGCACATATAACCAGGAACCGTCTCGGATACGAGCGTTCTCACATCAACAGATCAGCGACTATGCCGGGCGTTGGACCATGGCCGACGAAGGACAGCCCGCGCCTGGCGAGCGTAAGGAGGTCGCCACATGCGCGTGAATTACGGTCAATCCGTTTACGGTGAGGACGAAATCGCAGCCGTTTTGGGGGTCCTGCGTTCCTCCACACAGATGGGCGAGCGGGTGCGGCGGATGGAGCAGCGCGTCGCCGCGCTCTTCTCCAAGCGGCACGGCATCATGGTGAACTCGGGATCCTCCGCGAACTACCTGGCGGTCGAACTGCTCGACCTGCCGCGTGGTGCAGAAGTGATCACCCCTGCCCTCACTTTCGCGACAACCGCCGCTCCGATCGTGCGGAAGGGCCTGACCCCCGTCTTCGTCGATGCCGCGGAAGGCACTTACAACATCGATGTCACGGCGATCGAGCGTGCCATCTCGCCCAGAACGCGGGCCATGATGATCCCTTCCCTGATTGGAAACCTGCCGGATTGGGACCGCATCAGCTCCATCGCGAAAGCACATAAGCTCATCGTCATCGAGGACAGCGCAGACACGCTCGGCGCCACGCTCAACGGCATCAGCACTGGAACCCGCTCTGAGATCAGCACGACCAGTTTCTACGGCTCACACGTGATCACCGCCGCGGGCAACGGCGGAATGCTTTGCGTCAATGACGACGCGCTTGCCCGCCGCGCACTGCTCCTACGTTCGTGGGGGCGGACCTCCTCGCTCTTCGTTGAATCCGAGACGATCGAGAACCGCTTCAATGTCGTCCTGGATGACTTCGAATACGATGCAAAATTCGTCTTCGAAGAAATGGGTTTCAATATCGAACCGTCGGAACTGGGCGCGGCATTCGGACTGGTTCAACTCGACCGGCTGGAGCAGAACATCGCCGCGCGCGAACGCAATTTCGCGACCCAATACGCCTTCTTCAAGGATTATGAGGACTGGTTCGTGCTTCCGCGGCAGCGATCCGGATCGCGCACCGGCTGGCTCGCCTTTCCCCTGACAGTCAGGCGTGAGGCGCCCTTTAGCCGGCGCGAAATGCAGATCTTTCTCGAGCAGAGAAACATTCAGACGCGCCCGGTCTTCACCGGAAACATCCTACGTCAACCCGCCATGGCCAATGTCGAACACCGGGCGGAGGCGAGCGGTTATCCGGTGGCCGACGATGTGATGCGCGGGGGAATCCTGCTCGCCTGCCATCATGGCCTCACCGCCGATCAGTTGGACTATCTTCATGAATCCTTCCGCGAATTCGCAAAACGCATCTCAACCGCGCGTCCGGCAACAGGCGTGGACCCTGTTCGCTCGGCTCAAATGGGAGCTTGACAATGGCTTGCCTCACCCAGTGCCGTGCCTGCCTTGCATCGGAGCCATATCTTTTCTTGCCAATGGGCGATCATCCACCGGCCAACGGCTTCGTACGCGCCGAAGACGTCGCGAGAGACTGTCCGGCTTATCCGCTGGATACCCAGGTGTGCCTGGAGTGCGGGCTGATTCAGGTGGCCGATCAAATCCCCGAAGGGTTTTTCGAGCACTACCTTTACGTACCCTCTAGCGCAACCAGCATGCACGGTCATTTCGCGGAGCTTGCCGAGATATTGAAGCGGCAAGCCGGCACCGGGTTGATCGTAGATATCGGCTGCAATGACGGTTTGTTGCTTTCCGCCTGCAACATACTCGGCAGCACCACCCTTGGCGTGGACCCTGCCGCCAATCTGGCCGAAATCGCCCGGTCGCGCGGTGTCGACGTGGAGGTCGGTTATTTTTCGGCCGCCGCAGCACAAGGTCTGGCGGACAAGCACGGCCGCGCGAAAGCGATCGTCACGACAAACACCTTCAACCATATCGGCGACGTCCACGATTTCATGAGAGGGATCGTCCGCTGGCTCGCCGAAGACGGCGTCTTCGTCATCGAGGTTCCTTGGGCAAAGGACCTTCTGGAGAAGAATGAGTTCGACACGATCTATCACGAGCATGTCTCTGAATTCAGCCTGCTGTCGCTGGTTAAACTCGGCGCGTTCTTCGACCTGACGGTCGTGGACGTCCATCGCCTCGGTGTGCACGGCGGGTCGATGCGGGTCTTCCTGAAGCGGAGTGCTGCCGCCACTGCTGTCGAGCCGGTCGTCGCAGAGATGCTGGCCGAGGAACGTGCGGCCGGAATGTGTTCCATGGCGGCCTATCAGGTTTTTTCCGACCGGATCGAGAGTATCCAGAGCGATCTGACTGCCATGCTGGCAGAGCTCAAGGCTCAGGGGCTACGGATTGCCGGCTATGGCGCGCCCGCAAAGGGCAACACCCTTTTGAACTTCTTCAAGATCGGACCCGAGACGCTCGACTATCTCGTCGATCGCAACCCACTCAAGCAGGGGCTTTATTCTCCTGGAATGAAGATCCCAATCCGCCCGCCCGAGGCGCTGGAAGAGGACAGGCCTGATGTCCTCCTGGTCCTGGCCTGGAATTTCTTCGATGAAATCCGTGAGCAGCAGAGCGCGTTCGCGGCAAGCGGCGGACAGTTTCTCGTGCCTTTGCCGAGCCCGGTCCTGATCCCGGACCGCACGAGCATTCGCTCGATGCCGGCAGCGTAAGCGACTTCGGATGAGGTGAAGGCGTGCACCGAAGATTGCGGATATTGATCACTGGCGGAGCCGGCTTTGTTGGCTCCCATCTGGCGTGCGCCTGTCTCAAGGAGGGGCACGAGGTCCATGCGGTGGTCCGCGAGCCTTCGCGCGGGGACCGGCTGCGGCGCTTCGAACGCGATATCGTTTTACATCGTTTCGATCTGCGGTCCGATCTGGAACTGAAGTGGTGCATTCGGGATGTCGCCCCCCAAGTAGTCTATCATCTGGCGGCATCTCTGCGACGTCCCGAAGACATGCAGTTTACGGACGTCACGGACTGTCTTAGCGAAGACGTTCAAATCCTGGTCAACCTCTTGAGTGCTGCAGCCAATAGCCGCGTCCCGCCGTCGGCCGTTGTCCGGACCGGATCGCTCGCGGAGTATGGGTTGGCGCCTCGCCCCTATCGTGAGGACATGCGCGAAGAGCCGATAACGGTCTATGGCGCCGGCCTCGTCGCCGCCACCCATCTTGTCGGCGCGTTGCAGCGACGGCTTCCTTTCCTTGTCGCCACCGCCCGTCTTGCCTTGGTATACGGTCCGGCACAGTCGACCGAGTATTTTGTGCCGTGGCTCATCCAACGCTGTCTGGCGGGTGCGCGTTCGATCGTTCGCCGCCCTGATGACCGTCGGGATCTGATCCATGTCGACGACGCTGTCTCGGCCCTGATCCAGATGGGAACCGTATCCCTGCCAAAGGCCGCTGTTATCAACATCGCAACTGGCGTTGCGCCAAGTATGCGCGAGGTGGCGCGCCAGATCATTGAGATAACGGGCGCCGATCCCGGCCTCGTCAAATATGGTGCCGGCAATCCGCTGCATGGCGCGCCCGACCTACGGGGCACACCCGATCTAGCCCGCCAATTCCTCGGATGGAGTGCCCGTGTCCCGTTGGCGGAAGGCATTTCGCGCCTGGTTGCGTGGCATCGCGACAGCACCGCTTGCGCTTCGTATTTGGAACGACCCTCGAGCGCTCGCGAGCACAACAGCATGGGAGCAGGATGATGGTCGCTACGTTGCCGTTGACGGTCTCCGTTCTGGTGCCCGTCTTCAACGAAGAAGCCAACGTCCGACGCGCCTATGCGGAGATCGTGAACACGTTCCGCGATCTTCCGGATTACGACTGCGAAATCATCTTCACCGACAATCATTCCACGGACGGCACATTCGAAATCCTCAGGGAGATATGCAGCCTTGATCGGCGTGTGCGCGTCATCCGTTTCAGCCGCAATGTCGGATATCAGCGCTCGCTTTTGACCGCTTACAAGGCGGCGCGCGGTGCCTGCTCGATCCAAATCGACTGCGACCTCCAAGATCCGCCACACCTGATCCCTCACATGCTCACCCGGTGGCGGCAGGGCCATCAGGTCGTCTACGGCATCCGGCGCTCGCTCACCGACAGTCGACTGACGGCGCTGATGCGTCGCATCTTCTACCGCTGCATCAATGCGCTCAGCGACGACGACCTACCGCTTAACGCCGGCGAGTTCAGGCTTGTCGACCGGTGCATCCTGGACGAGCTACGCCATGTCGACGACACCTCGCCCTATCTGCGCGGTCTCATCAGTTCCATGGGCTTTTCGCAGGTTGGGTTCGACTATGACCGGCAAGCCCGCGTGGCCGGTGAGAGCAAGTTCCCATTCAAGGCCATGCTGTCGCTCGCCGTCGACGGTATTCTCAACCACTCGCTGATCCCGCTCAGGCTCGCCTCAATTGCAAGTCTCGTCGTCGGAACGGGAACCTTCCTGCTCCTCGTCGGCTATCTGATTGGAAAGCTGCTGTTTGGGCAGGACTGGCCGGCCGGTTTTGCCACCACAGCCGCGCTGCTACTGCTTTCCATCACGCTCAACGCGATGTTCCTGGGAATCGTCGGCGAGTATATCGGGCGCATTTTCATGCAGTCGAAACGGCGGCCTGTACCGATCGTGGAGGCAACGCTGAACGACAGGACCGGCCCCATGGAAACGACCACCTTGCCCGCACGGGAGCCGATACAATGCCTGGACCGTATAGCGTCCTCCGGATCGAGGGCCTCGAGCGCAGTGTCTTGACGACAGCGCGCTTCGCTGTCGTGGGTGCGATCACCACCACGTTGGACGTGGTTCTCTTCACGGGTTTCGTGCTGATGTCGATCGCGCCGGCACTTGCAAACGTCCTTTCCTACTCCAGCGGGATCTTGGTGAGCTACCAGCTCAACCGCTCATGGACCTTTGGCGCCGGTAGGAGCTATGTGCAGGCGATCAAGTTCGTCGTGTCGACTTTGGCCGGCCTTCTGCTCTCCACGGTTCTGGTTGCTTTTCTGGCGACTTTGATCCCCGCCCCGGCCGCAAAGATCGTGAGCGTGCCTATCGTCTTCGTCTGGAATTATGTTGTGGTTCGCCTGTGGGTTTTTCAGGCGCAGTGAACGAAAAGCTTCAAGCGACGGCTTCAGCTTTGCGGCGGGTATAGCCTGCGTAGCCCCGGTACCATGCGACGAACTCCCCCAGGCCATCCGACAGGCTTGTGGATGGCTGGAAGCCATAGTCGGCCTGCATGCTTTCGATGTCGGCATAGGTCGAAACGACGTCCCCTGGCTGCATCGGCTCATAACAGATCGTCGCGGAGTGTCCGGTGTGTTGCTCGATGAGCCTGACCAGATCGATAAGCTTCGACGGACGGTTATTCCCGATATTATAGACGCGATGCGGGTGCTTGCCAGGAAGGAAGACGGGGGATCTAACCGTCGAAACGACCCCCGACACGATGTCGTCCACATGCGTGAAGTCGCGCATCATGTTGCCGTTGTTGAACATCCGGATCGGACGTCCTTCGAGCACCGATTTGGTGAAGATCCAGTAGGCCATGTCCGGCCGCCCCCAAGCGCCGTACACGGTGAAGAAACGCAGCCCGATCTGCCTCAGGCCGAAGAGGCTGGCATAGGCTTCACTCGTCAGTTCGTTGCTTCGTTTGGTCGCTGCATACAGGGATTTCGGATTGTCGACGCGATCTGCTTCGCTGAACGGCACCTTGTTGTTGTCACCGTAGACAGAACTCGAAGAGGCATAGACGAGATGTCCCAATCCTTCCCAATGCCGGCAGGCTTCGAGGACGGACAGATGCCCGACCACATTAGACCGCGCATAAGCAAAAGGGTTTTCGAGCGAATAGCGAACCCCGGCCTGCGCGGCCAGATGAACGATGACGTCCGGACGTTCCGCCCTGACCAAGGCGCTCAATGCCTCGGTGTCGGCGATATCTATTTTCTTGAAGCGAGCGCGCTTGCCGAGCACGTCCAAACGGGCCCGCTTCAGTGAAACAGGATAGTAGTCGTTGAGATTGTCGATTCCGATGATCTCGTCACCACGCGCGGCCAGCCTCAATGCGGTATGGAACCCGATAAAGCCAGCTACGCCTGTCACGAGCACTTTCACGACTTGCATCCTTCTTCGGCGCGTCGGTCAATATCGCCGTTTCGCGCCGTTTCCAGCACCTCGTAGAAAACTACCCTGCGTGCTCAAGCCGTGGCGAGACGTGGTTTGCCCACCTTGGACAGCGCGCTGCACTTCCATGAAGCGGAAGCTAGCCGTCGGCGGGAATATTACGCCCCAATACGATTTAAAAAGGATATTAATGAGTTACAGCGCTCCTTACATCCAAGGGATCAGAACCTCCTGACCATATTCCCGCCCGCGCGCCCACGAAACGTGGCGAGGGCTCCGGTCAGGTTTTCCCCGACGCAAGCCGCCGGCATGGCGCGAGGGCTGCTGCTGGAAGACAATGCACTCGCAAGGGCTCGGGCTGGGGAGATGTCGCCACATGCTCGGGCTGATTGAGCATATGCGGATCTCCGCCGGCGACAGCGCCGATCCTTTCGGCACGAAGGCCACACGCAATCGACGAGGGACCGACCTCGTCGGCGGGATTGGCGACCTTCTCGCCATGCAGGATGGCGAACCCGTAGACCTGCTTGACGATGTCGCGGACGTGCACCGCGGTCGCGGGATTCAGTCCTTCACCTTGGCGCACAGCGCCCGAAGGTTCGCGTGGCGGCAATGAATGCGGCGTGAATGCCGCCTTCAGCAGCGTTTCAGCGGCGGTTCGGCAGTCTCTTTCCCTCAACAAACTGGCCTGCCCCCTGGAAAGTGGTCCTCCCTGAAGTAGGCTATTGAGCCGTAGAGAGGACGTTGGAATGCCCCAGAAGAAGCACAAGCCCGAAGAGATCGTCGCGAAGCTGCGCCAAGTCGATGTTCTGTTGTCGCAAGGGCGCTCGGTTGGCGAAGCTGTTCGTTCGATCGGCGTGACACAGTTCACGTATTACCGGTGGCGCAAGGAGTTCGGTGGCCTGAAGGGCGACCAGGTGAAGCGTCTCAAGGAGCTTGAGAAAGAGAACGATCGGCTACGCAAGGCGGTTTCGGACCTGACGCTCGAGAAGCTGATCCTGAAAGAGGCTGCTTCGGGAAACTACTGAGCCCCGCCCGCCGTCGGCGCTGTGTCGACCATGTGATGTCGAAGTTCTCCGTCTCGGAGCGCTTCGCCTGCAAGGTTCTCGGTCAGCACCGTTCGACCCACCGCAAGAAGCCTAGAGCATGTCCTGTGATCGATGAATCGATTGTGATGTGACGGCGACATTTTGTTCTGATTCAACCTCCATTTTGACGGAGGTGGATACCTAGAGGCCGGCCGGATGAAGAGGCGCTCACCGCCGACATCATCCGGCTCGCTTCCCAGTATGGCCGCTATGGCTATCGCCGGATCACGGCGATGCTGCGATCTGAGGGCTGGACGGTGAATGCCAAGCGCGTCGAGCGCATCTGGCGGCGGGAGGGGCTGAAGGTTCCCCAGAAACAACCGAAGAGAGGACGTCTCTGGCTGAATGACGGATCGTGTATCCGGCTTCGACCGGAACACCCCAACCATGTCTGGTCCTATGATTTTGTCGAGGGTCGGACGCACAATGGCAGGAAGTTCCGCATGCTCAACATCATCGACGAGTTCACCCGGGAGTGCCTGGCGATCCGGATCGATCGCAAGCTCAACTCGACCGACGTCATCGACGCCCTGTCGGACCTGTTCATCCTGCGCGGTGTGCCCGGCCATGTTCGTTCCGACAATGGCCCGGAGTTCGTTGCCAAAGCCGTGCGGGAGTGGATCGCCGCTGTCGGCGCAAGGACCGCGTTCATCGAGCCGGGAAGTCCCTGGGAGAACGGCTACTGCGAGAGCTTCAACTCGAAACTCCGAGATGAACTGCTCAACGGTGAGATCTTCTACAGCCTTGCCGAGGCCAAGGTCATCATCGAGGCATGGCGGCGCTACTACAATACCGAGCGGCCGCACTCATCGCTCGGATATAAGCCGCCGGCACCGGAGGCCGTTGTCTGGCCGGCGCCAACCCGTGGATCGGCACCACCATCTGCACAGGCAATGGCCGGAAAGCCGATCATGCATTAAGACTGAAACTGGACCACCTCATAGGGGCAGGCCA
>NZ_WQNH01000090.1 GCF_009812055.1 Chelativorans xinjiangensis
ATCGGCACCACCATCTGCACAGGCAATGGCCGGAAAGCCGATCATGCATTAAGACTGAAACTGGACCACCTCATAGGGGCAGGCCACGCGCGCCGGACGGGTTCGACGACATCGAAAGGATCGCATCGCACGATGAGCGGGAGGCGGTGGTGCGCGGATATGCGAAAATTGCTGGCTTCGCCAGGTAGTAGCGCGCCATTTCGTATGGGCATGGACCGCTCTGTCGATGAGACATGCTGGCAATTGCCTGCATGATTCTCCGAGGCGTTGCCAGAGCAGAACAACGGAGAGACTTCATGGAACTGAAAGGCAAGGTGGCGCTCGTCACAGGAAGCTCGCGCGGCATCGGCGCGGCCATCGCCAGAACCGTTGCGCAGAGTGGCGCTTTCGTCGTCCTTCACGGGCGGGACCAAGATGCTCTCTTGGCGGTCAGCGCCGAGCAGGTTGGCGAGCGAGCCGGCGCTGAGGCGAAGAGCCATCCTTAGTTCCTCTCATAGGCTCAACAGGCGGTGAAGCCACCGTCGATGGGCAACGATACGCCAGAGATCATCGAGGCGCCGTCGCTCAGCAGGAAGGCGATAGGCGCCGCTATCTCTTCTTCCGTCGCCCAACGGCCGAGGGGCATCTGCTTCAGGAACGGTTCGCCGATCTCGGGGCGACCCCAGTAGAACGCCGACATCTCGGTCATCACCACCGTGGGATGCACGCCGTTCACCCGGATACCATGAGGCCCGAGTTCCAGTGCTGAAACGCGCGTAATGTTGTCCAGCGCCGCCTTGGACGAGCCATAGGAAATATGGCCCTTCAGCGCGACCAGAGAGGCCTGACTGGACACGTTGACGATTGCGCCGCCCTTGCCGAGCCGGATCATCGTGCGTGAGGCGTATTTGGTGACCAGCAGAGCGCCACGGGCGTTGACCGAAATCACCTTGTCGAACACGTCGATATCGGTCTCCATCGGCGTTGCGATCTCGCCGCCGAAACCGCCGCAATTGACCACGCCCCACAGATCCAGGTCGCCTATGGCATCCCGCACACTGTCCTCGGAAGTCAGATCGAAGGCTACCGTCCGGCAGCCGGTTTCGTCGGCAAGCGCCTTGAGCTTCGTTTCATCGCGGCCGCCGGCGATTACATCGGCGCCCTTGGCGACCAGATGTCTGACCGTTGCCGCTCCGATGCCACCGGTGGCTCCCGTCAACAGAATGGGGCCTCTGTCGTACGATGCCATTTATGTTCCTCCTCCAGGTGGAATTTGCAGTGTGGCCGAGCTCAAAAGGTCGAGAACCTCGTCAAGCACCTGCGGATCGACCGGCTTTTCCGTGTCGATCTCCACGACGGGGCCGATGGCGAAGGGCTTTGCGCGCTTGGTGAGTTCGAACAGTTCATCGGCGTAGGATGTAGGCGGATGCCCCGCGTGCCGACCGGCAGTCCGGGCGCGATAACGCGCGGCGGCGGTTTCCGGGGTCACCCGGCACCAGAGTTCGATCACCCGTTCGATCCTCGCGTGCGCGATGCGATCGCGCAGGACGCTTTCTGGCTGAAACCCGTGCCACGCGTCGATCACCGGCACCAGCCAGTCGGGAAAAGCCGCGACCATATTGAAGATGGCATGATAGCTGGCCCGGCCCAGCATCCGGTTATGCTCGCGGTCGCCGGTTCCCACATGAACGAAGAGCCCCTCCTTGATCGTGTCGAGGCTTAGAGGCACCGCGGCGACGCCCGCGTCATGAAGTGCCTGGGTCAAACGCGCGCTGACGGTCGATTTGCCGCTGGCTGGCACGCCGTTGACGATGATCGCCTGCCTCATGCCGCCGGTCCCCCTTCCGCACCGCGCACTGCCTGAAAAGCGCGAAGTCCCGCACCGATGACGCCTGCGTTGTCGCCAAGTGATGCCGCCTCGACGGGCATTTCGAACCATTTGCTTCGCCGGGGCAACCGTTCAAGCGCACGTGTCATATCGGCACCAAGCCCGCCGCCGATGAGAACGAGGCGCGGATCGGCCACGGCGACAAGGGATTCGATCGCTCGCTGTAGTGGGCTGGCCCACTGGTCGAGCACGACTGCCGCCAAGCGATCCCCCGTCCTGGGACGCGCGAGAAGATCGTCCGCGCGGATTCCCTCAGGCAGGCCGGCCTCCGTGATCAGACGGCCAAGCGCCGTGCCTGAGCTGAAGGTTTCGACACAGCCGGTCCGCCCGCAATTGCACAGGGGCCCATCCCTGGCGACGACGATATGTCCGAATTGACCCGCGAAGCCGCCCCCATACCACGGCGCACCGTCCTTCAGCGCCGCGCCGCCGATCCCGGTGCCTACGGTTATCATGAAGATCAAACCCTGCGCGCCCTCGGGGCGGGCCTGTCCTTCGGCGATCAACGCCATGGTTGCATCGTTCTCGATCCGGCAGGGCAGGCCCGTCCTGCGCGTGATCAGGCTAGCCAGATCCAGCCCTACAATATCGAGGTAGCCTGCGGATATGATCTCGCCTGAATTGCCGTCCACCCTACCTGGAATGCCGATACCCACGGCGGCGTCGCCGTCGGTTCGCAGGTCATCCACCAAGCGCAGCAACTGATCCGCGAAACCCTTCCGGTCCTTTCCGACGGGCTCGATGACGCGCTCCAGCAACTCGCCCGCCCGGCTGACTCGGGCTACGCGGATGCGGGTTCCCCCCACATCCACGCCAATGGCCGTTTCAGCCCCGGACCGCATGGGCGTCCAGAACCTTCTGGATCTGGCGAAGCCGATCGCTTGCGATCTGTTCAAGGCGCGTCTCATGCGTCTTCGCGTCGAGCGAGATGCAATCCTTCCACAAAGCACGGCCTGCGATCACACCTGATGCCCCGTGGTTCATGGCGGTCTCTACCTGTCCGATAAAGGTTTCGTGGTCGACGCCGGCCGACAGTACCGCCCAGGGCACACCGTTGCAAAGCTCGGTTATCCGGCGACATGCTTCGGCGGTGCCCGGATAAGGCAGTTTGAGAACCTTGGACCCCAACTCCAGCGAGATACGGGCGCAATCGACGATGAGATCCGGGAAGGCCTTTGCGTAGCCCGCGTCCGATTCACCATCAAGTTGGTAGGTCAGGATCTCGACCACCAGCAGCACGTCTTCGCGCGCAAAATCCGTGATGCATTCACGGATGATCCGGATGTTGACTTCATTCGCATCCGGGCGATCGGGGCGCAGATACACCATCAGTTTGGCGCCGGTGCCGCCCAGCTCGCGCACGCGGCGGGCGTCGATACCTGGCACCAGCTTAGAGATCCGATAGCCATTCGCGTCGGTATCCCAACCCGAGGCATCGAGTCCGATCAGAAGCCCGGTGTCACGGGCAAGAACGCCTTCATCGACGACCTTCGGCACGGCACATACCGCGTCGAGCAATACGCAGGATGCCTTGTTCGCGAGGTGGCGGACGATGCCGGCCTTGATCACACCCAGAGTGGCCTCGTCGATCTTGGCCTGTGCCTCGGGTGTATCGGCCAGAACCTTGCGCATGCCTCCGCGTTGATCGCAGGCGACGACCATCATCAGACCATTGTCGCCGCAAATCTGCTGATAGCCGCGAAGCTCCGAAGTCGTCATTTTCGTATTCATGCGGATGATCCTCGTTTCAGAGTCTTGGCATGCCATCGGCCGATACCAAGGGAGATAACTTCCTCCGCACTTCCATTCAACAATAATTTACAGAAATATATTTCAAAAATAGATGTTGATATCACCCCCTGACGGCAGGATCCTTGGCGGTGCCTTCCAGATGGTCCAGCATCAGGCGGGCCACTCGTGTGTCGGTCACGAGCGCATTGATCATGCCGGACCGTGCCGCGCCGAGGATGGCGCGGACCTTTTCCTTGCCGATGGCCACGCCGATGCTCAGAGGGATCCGTCGCAACTGATCGCGGCTGATCGCCATGAGATTATCCTGGCCGGGCCACCGGATTTCCTGTCCGTTTTCATCGAAATAGTGCCGTACCACATCGCCCACCACGCGATGGGCGTCGTCGCTCTCGAAAGCGACATCGCGATTACTGGTTGCCCGCTGGAAATCGCCAATACCAAGGATCGCTGCATCGACACTTGACCAGTATTTCAGGACTCGCGCGGTATCGGGATCCTTCTTCAGCACTGAGCGCAGTTCCGCCGAGGCCAGGGAGGGCGCATGGAGAAAGTAGGCGTCGCCCTGCATCCGCTCGGCGGCGGTGCGCACGAACTCGTTGATCTGAAAATGCGAGGCGGTTTCGTGTATTCCTCCCATCGCCGGTACCACAATGACGTCCGGTATCCGGGGAAGCCCAGCGGCGATAACGCTCTGGACTGTGCGCCCCCATCCGATGGCGACGACCGATCCCGCCGGCAGTTCGGCATCGGTCAACAGGGCGCCTACGCTCGAGGCGAGCGCGGCGACCTTGTCGCTTTCAACGACGCGGACGGCGCGCAGCTTCAATGCGGCACAAAGCTGATCGCCGATCTCGTCCGCCTCATCCAGATCGGCGACATGGATCCGTACGATCCCATCTTCGCGGGCTTGCGCCAGCAGCCGGGACACCGTTGCGGTCGAGACTTGCATACGGCGCGAAACCTCCAATTGCGATGCGCCCTCCAGGTAATGTAGCCTTGCGGCGGTGTGCATCAGGCTTCGGTTCAAAAGCCGAGCGCCCTTGGAGCGTCTGGTCATCGTTGCTCTCCGTGAAACATATTTCTGGAACTTAATTCTTGCGTCATAACTCGCGGTTGGGCAATATCAAACTCGTCGAACCTGTTTGGTTCGCGGCGGGTGATGTTTCCCCGCCATCGGTATTCCGGTTCGGAGGAGCCGGTTTCAAAGGGAGGAAATCTTTATGCTAAATCTCATCAGATCGACCGTGTTCGCTGCCGTGCTTGGCGTGGCTGGCATGGCGCAGGCCCAAGAAGATATAACGATCACGCTCGTTCCGGGCCTGACGACGGATGCCTTCTACATCACCATGAACCGCGGCGCCCAGGCGGCGGCCGAGGCACTTGGTATCACGGTCGATTTCCAGGGCGCGGAAGAGTTCGACCCCGTTCTGCAGACGCCGGTTCTCGACGCGGTCATCGCCCGCCAACCCGATGCGATTCTTATTGCGCCGACGGACAGCGTGCAGATGATCGAGCCGCTGCGTCGTGCGAACGATGCCGGCATCCCGGTTATCACCGTCGACACCTTTATCGACGATGGAAAATATCAGGACGGTGCGGGAGATGGGGACTTCCCGATCTCCTACATCGCGTCGGACAATGTCGGCGGCGGTCGTATGGCGGCACGCTTCTTGGCCGAGCGGATCGGCGGAAAGGGCAAGGTCTACGTCTCCAACGTGCGTCCGGGCATCTCGACGACCGACCAGCGCGAGGAAGGCTTCAAGGCCGAAATGGCCGAGAACTACCCCGACGTCGAAGTGCTCGAGACCCAGTATAACGAGAATGACGCATCGCTGGCGGCATCGCAGTTCCAGGCCGTTCTGGCCCGCAATCCCGACATCGCGGGTGTGTTCGGTGCGAACCTGTTCTCGGCGCTCGGGGCAGGCAACGGCGTGGATGGCGCTCAGAAATCCGAAGACGTGACGGTGATCGCCTTCGACGCACCCAAGAGCATTGTCGATAACATTTCGTCCGGCCTCGTCGATGCGGCAATTGCGCAGCATCCGGCGGAGATCGGCTATTATGGCGTGATGACCGCCTATGCTGTTCTGACCGGCCAGTCGGTGCCGACCTCTATCGGGACCGGGTTCACTGTCATCGACGCCGACAATGTGAACAACGAAGACATCGCCAAGTTCATCTATTCCGAATGAGGCAGAGCTTGATGTTGGAGAATAATGGGACTTCATTTTTGAAGTCCCTACTCAACGCATGGTCGTGGTTGTTCCTGATCCTCATCCTCGGCTTCTTCGAACTCTATGCGCAGATGGAGACGGGGAACACGTTCCTTTTCCGTGTCTACACGCTTCAATCGATTGCCGTCGCTGCGTCGCAGATCCTGCTTCTGGCGCTTGGCCTCACGCTGGTCATCGTGGCGGGACATATCGATCTTTCCATCGCGTTCACCACCGGGTTCTCCGCCGTCGTCATGGCTCTGGTCATTCGCTTCTTCGGTCCGGAGGGCGGCTGGTTGACGGTGATCCTTGCGCTTGGCGTCGGACTCCTGGCGGCAATCGTGGTGGGGCTCATCAACGGCTGGCTTGTCGCCTTCATCAACGTGCCGAGTTTCATCGGCACCCTCGGTACCTACGGTATCGCCCGCGGTGTCGCGCTGATCGTGGCGGGCGGTGCGACCGTGTCGATCCGCAGCGACGAGGCGCGTGCCATTGGCAATGGCATAATCCTGGGCTTCCCGGTCCCGGTATTGGTAGCGGCAGTGGTAGCGATCGTTTTCAGCTACCTGCTGACCCACACGAAGTTCGGCGTGCACACCTATGCTCTCGGCGCAAACAGGGCGTCGGTCGAACGGGCCGGGGTGGACGTCAAGAAGCATCTAGTCATTCTCTTCGTTCTTTCGGCGTTCACCGCCGGCATAGGCGGGCTGATTTACACGGGCCGGTTCTCGGCCGGTGCTGCCAATGCGGGCGAGCCGATCCTGCTTTATGCCGTCGCGGCCGTGTTTATCGGCGGCGCATCCCTGACCGGTGGGCAGGGCACGGTGGTCGGCACGGTAATTGGCGCGATCATCATCGCGGTGATCCAGTTCGGCCTCGTCTTCTCCGGCCTGCCGCCCTACTGGCAGTTCGTCGCCGTGGGGCTCGTGATCATCGTCGCCGTGATTGTCGATCAGTCCAGAGACCGGCTGACGGGGGTGAGCTCATGACGGCACTCCTCAGCGCAAAGGGTCTGAAGAAACGGTTCGGAGGTAACGAGGCGGTCAAGGACGTCAGCTTCGACGTCAATGAAGGCGAATGTGTCGTGCTTGCCGGCGACAACGGCGCCGGGAAGTCCACCGTCATCAAGATGATCTCGGGCGTCTACACGCCGACCGAAGGGGAGGTGCATTTCGACGGTGCACGCCTGACCGGGAAGTCGGCCGAAGCAATTCGGACCGCCGGGATCGAGACGATCTATCAGGATCTGGCCCTGGCGGATAATCTTGACCCCGGACTGAACCTTTATCTCGGACGGGAAAAGACCCGCCGGTTTCTGGGACTTCCGTTCCTCGCGCGGGAAGAGATGCGGCGCGACGCGGTCGACGTGCTCCAGAGTCTCGGAATAGTCGTACCGGACCCGACGGCGCCGGTTCGCGAAATGTCCGGCGGGCAGCGCCAGGCGATTGCCATTGCACGGGCGATCCATTGGCAGGCAAAGCTTGTCATCATGGACGAACCGACGGCGGCCCTGGGCGTGCCGGAGCAGCGCGAGGTGATGGCGCTGATCGAGCGGTTGAAATCGAAGGGCGTGGGGATCATCCTGATCTCGCACAACCTGCCGGACATCTTCGCAGCTGCCGATCGCATCATCGTGCTCGCCCGTGGCGTCGTCGCCGGAGAACGCCGTCCATCCGAGACGAATGACGAAGAGATCGTGCGGATGATGATGGGCGCCACGTTGTGACACTTCCGCCCGCATGAGGGCTGGACACTCTCGCGCCTTCTGTCCCCGAAGGCGCGGGGGCATTTCCGAAGGCACGTTTCGCAGATGTTCGGGACGTGCCGTGACAATCCGAACAGGCCAACGCTCCCATGACCAAGATTCTGACAGTCGGAGAAATCCTCGTCGAAATAGTCGCTGCCACCAGGGGCGATGGGTTTCGGGAAGTTCAACCGCTGACGGGCCCATATCCTTCCGGCGCACCGGCGATCTTTGTCGATCAGGTCGGCCGCCTGGGGTTCGACGCCGCGATCATCGGTCGTGTGGGCGATGACGATTTCGGCCGTCTCAACATCGCGCGGTTGGCGGCAGATGGAATCGATGTCTCCGGGATAGACGTGGCTACGGGCGAGGCGACGGGCTGCGCCTTCGTCCGCTACCGCCCCGATGGATCGCGCGCCTTCGTCTATACGCTCGACGGGAGCGCTACTGCGACTTTGGCTCTGACCAATGCGGGCGAAGCCTTGATGGATAGCTGCGGGCATATCCACATCATGGGCACCGCCCTGTCGGTCCCAGGTATGGCCGGGATCGCGCTTCAGGCCGTTGACCGGCTGAAAGCCCGGGGCGGCACGCTGAGCTTCGACCCGAATATCCGCGCCGAAATGCTGAACAAGCCGGGCCTGCGCGAAAAGTTCGCGGGCCTGATCGACCGCACAGACATCTTTCTGCCTTCGGGCAACGAGATATTCCACTTCACGGAAGCGACCGACGAAGACGGCGCTATACACGATTTGCTGTCCCGAGGGATCGGCGAGATCGTGATCAAAAGGGGCGACAAGGGTGCGTCCTACTTCGCCCCTGGCGCGCGGTTCGACGTGGCAGCCCATACGGTCGAGGAGCGCGACCCCACCGGGGCCGGCGATTGCTTTGGCGGAACCTTTGTCGCGCTGCGAGTGGCAGGCGAGACTCCCGAAACGGCGCTCCGCTATGCCAATGCTGCGGGCGCGCGGGCCGTGACCGAGATCGGGCCGATGGAGGGGGCTTCCACCCGAGCCGAACTCGAGAGGTTTCTGGAAGACGCGGAGGGCCGGCGATGAGTGCGCATCCTCTTTCCGAAATCGCTCGCTGGCGCGTCAAGGCTGGACCTTTGGGCCTGCCATCGGTCTGCTCGGCCCATCCCATGGTGCTGGAAGCGGCGATGCGCGCGACCCTGCCGACCGATTTGCCGCTTCTGATCGAAGCGACCTGCAACCAGGTCAACCAGGACGGCGGCTACACCGGCATGACGCCTGCCGATTTCCGTGCCCGTGTCGAGAACATCGCGCGGGCGGCCGGTTTTCCGATCGAGCGGGTTATCCTGGGCGGCGATCACCTGGGTCCAAACCCCTGGAAGTCGCTGCCGGCAGCGGAGGCGATGGACAAGGCCGATGCCATGGTTCGCGCCTATGCCGCCGCGGGGTTCACCAAGTTGCACCTTGATTGTTCGATGGGTTGTGCGGGGGAGCCGGTGGCGCTCGACAATGCCAGGACGGCGCGCAGGGCGGCGCGGCTGGCGGCTGCGGCGGAGGAGGCGCTGCCAGGCGGCGACATGCCCGCCCCCGTCTATGTCATCGGAACGGAGGTGCCGATCCCCGGCGGCGCGATGGAGAAGTTGGGCGCTCTGGAGGTCACCACCGCTGCCGCTGCGACCGAAACGGTATCTGCCCACAGGGTGGTCTTCGAAGAGGCGGGGCTGGATGACGCCTTCGCACGGGTGGTCGGTCTGGTCGTTCAGCCAGGTGTCGAGTTCGGCAATCACAACGTGATCGACTATGACCCCGCCGCTGCACGGGAACTGAGCGCCGCTCTGGACGATCTGCCCGGTCTTGTGTTCGAGGCGCACTCCACCGACTACCAGATCCGCGAGAGCCTTGCCGCGCTGGTCTCCGACGGTTTTGCGATCCTCAAGGTCGGCCCCGGCCTGACCTTTGCGCTGCGCGAGGCGCTTTACGGTCTCGATTCAATCGCGACCGAACTTGTGCCGGAGGGCAGGGATCGGACGCTTCGGCAGGTGATGGAAATGGTCATGCTGGCTGATCCGTCGCACTGGGAAAAATACTACGACGGCGACGCAGAGGCGCGGCGCCGTCTGCGGCATTTCTCCTACAGCGACCGCATTCGGTATTACTGGCCGAACGTCGAAGCCGAGGCTGCTGTCGCGCAGCTTTTCGATCTTCTGGAAGACTGGGACATCCCGGAGCCGCTGATCGGCCAATATCTGGGCCACCTGTTCCCCACCGTCCGATCTGGCGAGGTTCCCTGCCATGCGCGGCCGCTCGTTCTGGCTTCTATCGAGTTGGTGATGCAGGACTATATTGCGGCGTCGTTCGGACTCCATCGCGAGACGGGATCGCTCCGTCGAGGCTAGGCGCAATGAGAGCTGAGGTGGACCGACGATTCCCGGCGTTCAAGGGGGCAATTCGCGATGTCGCAGGTGGGCGGACATAAACGTAAAGAGGGCGTAGGTGTTTAGTCCCGGCATTTGATAGATTGGATCGAGCCTGAAGCGTTCGGGCTCCTTTGTCCAGCATTTGCAGATGTATTCGTAGG
>NZ_WQNH01000091.1 GCF_009812055.1 Chelativorans xinjiangensis
CCGAAAACCTGGATCGCTTCATTGCCTGTCTCCTTCATTGAGGAACAGGCTAACCCAAATTCGGGAACACTTCAGGGGAGCACGTCACATTGCATCAGCGGCTTGGGCCATCGGTTCATTCAAAACAAAACCCCGCTAACCGATTGGTTTAGCGGGGTTTTTTGTTGTGCTTTTGGTTGCGGGGGCTCGCAACCACCGATACCGACATTTGCTGGAAGTGGCTATCTGACGGCACTTCATCACTGCGGGAGATCATATCCGGCGCCAGGGGCTGGCGACCGATGAAAGTTAGAAATATCAACACCGGCTGCCGTCGTGACGGTTTTACCATCGGCGACCGCGCTGCGCTGCTTCTCGCGGCACGCCGGACCCGGCCCGCGTATATAGTGCAGTTCAGGCCGATAGCGATATGCGAAGAGCCCTTGGAATGCCCCTCCCGACCTTCTCGTCATGCGTGCATGCGCCGGCATTTCACGGAACTTCCTGCATCAGGATTCGCCAATGACAGCTTCCTCGTCAATCGCCTCGCCCTGCCCGGCTTCGAGCCAATACGCCTGCTCGCCTTGTAGCAGGTGCTCGCGCATCGCCGTTTCGGCGGCATCCGGATTGCGCGGCGCGATCGCCTCGAAGACGCGTTTGTGTTCTTCATGGCTGATCCGGTCCAGCCCCGGTATCCTGAGCGCGACGCGACGCTGGTACTTCAGCCACTCGGCCATCGCTTGTAGAGCGCGACGATCACCGGATTGCCCGGCCCGGTCGCGAGAGCACTGTGAAACGCCACGTCCGTCGCCGCGAAGGCTTCCCGCCGATCGATTCGCCGTTCCGCTTGGGAGCCTCGCGCACGAGGCTGATGTATTCCGCCGTTGGCGCCCTGGCCGATTCGCGGGCGATCGCGCATTCGGGCTGTGCCTGTTCACCAAGCGGCTCGACCAGGGAAGCTTTGTGTGGCTCTCAAATCCGCCGCGCTGGACTGTCGCGGAGGGTCAGAAGCTCAAGGCCGAGCGCTGATCGATCCGTTCGAGCAGCAAGATAGCTGCAGCTTGTCTACTTGACGCTCCCCTTCCCCAGCCCTTCGACGAACCATTTCTGGGCGGCGAGGAATACGACGATCAAGGGCAGCACGACGAGGGTCGACGCGGCCATCAGCGGGCCGTAGTCGTTGCCCGCCTCCTCGTTCTTGAAGGCCATGATGCCGAGCGGCGGCGGCATGAGGCTTTCGGACCGCACCGCGATCAGAGGCCAGAACAGATCGTTCCAGTGCGAGACGACCGAGAAGATGGAGAAGGCGATGACGGCGGGCATGGCCATCGGCACCATGATCTTCCAAACGATGGCGAGCTCCGACAGCCCGTCGAGGCGGGCGGCGTGAACCACGTCGTCAGGAATGGACTTGAAGAACTGGCGGAACAGGAAGATGCCAAAGGGCGAGACCACGAAGGGGAAGATGAGCGCCGCATAGGTGTTGAGGATGTCGAGGTTGTAGCCGAGGATGAAGAGCGGCAGCGCCAGCACCTGATGGGGAATGAGCAGGCCGATCAGCACCAGGCCGAAGAGCGCGTCGCGGCCCCTGAAGTCGAGTTTGGCCAGCGCATAGGCCGCCGGCGCGCAGACCAGGATCTGCAGGACGAGGATCGCCGCCGAGATTATCACGCCGTTGAGCATGTAGCGCGGCAGCGGCACCTCGGTGAGCGCCTTCGTGTAGTTCTCGATCGCATGCCATTCCTCCGGCAGGAGCGAGAAGGACGTGCGAAAGATCTCGCCCGGCGGCTTGAGCGAGAGCGAGACCATCCACACGAAGGGCACCATGACGAGCGCCCCCGTCAGAAGCAGCAGGGTGTGGCGGGCGATCGCCGCGGGCGGGGCAAGGCGGTGTCCGGCACTCATTGGTAGTGCACTCTTCTGTCCATGATGCGGGCCTGGATGAGCGTGAGCGCCACCACGATCACCAGGAAGACCACGGTGACGGAGGCGCCGTAGCCGGTCCTCAAATATTCGAAGCTTTCGCGGTAGAGCGTGTAGAGCAGCACCTCGGACGCATGGCCGGGCCCGCCCTGGGTGAGGATCTGCACCGTGTCGAAGCTCTCGAAGGCCTTGAGCGCCACGACGATGACGACGAACATCGTCACCGGCCCCAGCATTGGCAGGGTCACGTTCACGAGGCGGTCGAGCCAGAGGTCGGCGCCGTCGATGTCGGCGGCGTCGTAAAGATCCTGCGGGATCGATTTGAGGCCGGCCAGGAACAGCACCATGGCGAAGCCGAGATTCTGCCAGATGCCGATGGCGGCGAGCACCGGGAGCACCGTGTTCTCGTCGCGCAGCCAGTTGGCGGTGGGCAGGCCGAGGGCGGCGAGCGTCTGGTTGAGCAGGCCGATTGTCGGGTGCAGCAGCGCCTCCCAGGCGATCGCCATGGCGGCGAGCGTCGCCATGTAGGGCAGGAAATGGACGGCGCGGTAGAAGGCTCGCCAAGACCGTCCGCTCTCGATCAGAAGCGCGATGGCCAGGCCGAGGATCACCGTGCCCGGCACGACGATCAGCACGTAGACGATGGTGTTCATCAGCGAGATGCGAAAACCTTCGTCGCCGAAGATCTCGCGGAAATTGGCGAGGCCGACGAAATCGAGGCTGCGGGCGCCGAACTGCCAGTCGGTGGCGGCGATGACGAAAACGGCGAAGACCGGCAGGATGAAAAGCACGATGAGGAGCAGGAAGGCCGGCCCGGCCAGCATATAGCCGGCAAGCGCCTCCGCCAGCTTCAGCGTCCTTGCCGGCGAGGCGGCGGGACGGGCGCGTTCCACGTTCCGTAACGGCGCGGCGGTGGCGCTCATTGCACATACTCGCGGAGGTGGGTCACCGTAGCCCCCGCTGCCGGCGTCCACTGAACTCTCGGGCGGATGCGGGCGCCCTCGCGGGTGAAGGCGAGCGCCCGGTTCGGCCTCACTCCCAGATGAAGCGTCTGCCCGGCGGAAATCTGCGGCGCGCGCTCGGCAAGCAGGCGGGCAATCACCGGCTCGGCCACGCCGGGCATATCGAGATGGACGAAGAGGTCCGAGCCCATATGTTCGACGAACCGTACCGCGCCCGTGAGCGCGCCCGGCCCCGAGCGGTCCGCCACATGAAAGGCCTCGGGCCGGATGCCCAGCGTCACCTCAGCGCCCTGATCGCGGTCGATATCGACGGCGAGCGTCGATCCCGCCACGTCGATCAGCCCACGCTCGCGCACCACGCCGTCGAGCATGTTGATCTTCGGCGAGCCGATGAACTCCGCCACGCGCCGCTCGGAAGGATCGGCATAGATCTCCTGCGGGGGCGCCACCTGCAGGAGTTCGCCGTCGAGCATCACCGCCACGCGGTCCGACAGAGTCATAGCCTCGGCCTGGTCGTGGGTGACATAGATGAAGGTTACGCCGAGCCGCTTGTGCAACTCCTTGATCTCGGTGCGCATCTGGACTCGGAGCTTGGCGTCGAGATTGGAGAGCGGCTCGTCCATCAGGAACACGGCCGGGTGGCGCACCATCGCCCGGCCCACCGCCACGCGCTGGCGCTGCCCGCCCGAGAGCTGGCCGGGCTTGCGCTCCAGGAGGTGCCCGATGCCCAGCGCCTTGGCCGTCCGCTCCACCTCGGCGGCGATTTCCCCGCCCGCCCGCTTGGTTCCCGGCAGCAGCCGCCCGAACACCGGCAGCCGCTGCCATGGCGAAAGGCGCCGCATGCGCAGCGGAAGCGCCATGTTCTGAGCCACCGTCATATGCGGGTAGAGCGCATAGGACTGGAACACCATGGCGATATCGCGCCGCTTGGGGCGGACGCCGTCCACCCCCCTGCCCCCGATCGACACCGATCCGGAATCCTGCGCCTCGAGCCCCGCCAGGATGCGCAGCAGCGTCGACTTTCCGCAGCCGCTCGGGCCCAACAGCGTCAGGAATTCGCCGTCGGCGATATCGAGCGAGACATCGCGAAGAACCGAAACGGGACCGAAGGATTTCTGGACGTTCTGGAAACTCACGCCGCTCATCGGCCATCTCCGGTGTTGAATGCCACGCTTGCTTCACAATGCCGCCCGCCGGACGACGCGCGGAAGCGCCCGCCGGACAGTTGTTTGCAGGCAAATCCGCGTATCGAGGCCACGCGACAGACAGATGACAATTATCTTTTAATTCGATAGATGAGGCACGTTCGGCGATGGATGCCGACTGCTGCTTGGAGCGATCGATGCCCCGTGACGACGAGGCGCTTCCCCTCAATTCCGTCCGCGCCTTCGTGACCATCGCGCGCGAGAGAAACGTCACGCGCGCCGCGCGTGCGCTCGGCACGACGCAAAGCTCGGTGAGCCGGCACCTGGCGGTGCTGGAAAGCTATCTCGGGGCGCAGCTCATCGAAAGGCGGGGCCGCTACACGGAACTGACCGAATTCGGCCGCCTCTTCGCCAATGCCGTCAGCGAACCGCTCGATTCCATCTTCTTCACCGCCCAGCGCATGCGGCGCCGCGACCGCGCGGATGCGAACCGAATCGTGGTGCGTACGTCGCTTTCCACCTTCGCCTACACGCTGCTCATCCCGAACCTGCAGGGCTTCTCGAACGAGATGGGCGGCGCGGTGGTGGATGTGGTGAGCTCGCTGTCGCTTCCCTCTACGACCGACGGGTTCGACGTGCTGATCACGCGCGACCTGGCCCTGTCGGAACCATCCGACCATTGGGAGATCCACAACGAGCAGCTCGTCTGCGTTGGCGCGCCGCAGCACGTACCGGGCAAGGACCTTTCAGTCGTCCGGTCGCTGCCGGTGCTCACCATCACCTCGCGTCCGGACATCCTGCCCACCTGGCTGCGCGCCATGAACCTCAAGCCGGCCGATATCAAGCTCGGCGCGCGCTACGATCATCACTATCTGGCGCTGCCGGCGGTCACGACCGGAAAAAGCCTGCTCGTCGCGCCGGAGATTGTCGTGAGCGATCTGATCCGGCAGGGCCTGTTCTCCCCCGTCGAGGGGTCGCGGGCGGCCAGCGGCATGCAGTACCGCGCCTACGCGGTGGACCGCAGCGCCAACCCGATGCTGGCGCGCGCCTTCTGCCGCTGGCTGGCGCGGCTTTGCAAAAATGCGGGCGCGGACGGGGCAGCCTGATCGCAAAATTCGATGGCAGCCCGCTCAGTTTGCGATCATTGGACTTGCCAAGGCACCCCTTTGGGCTTTTGAACGCCTGCCCATGAGCAAGGCAAAACTCCTCCGCAGCCGCATGGCCGAACGCGGCCTCGTCCACATCATGGCCGCGCACAGCCCGCTCTCGGCGATCCTGGCCGAGGAAGCTGGCTTCGACGGGCTCTGGGCCTCGGGCTTCGAGCTGTCGGCGCTGTATGGGCTGGCCGATATGAGCCTGATCACCATGACGCAGCATCTCGACATGCTGCGCGCCATCGCCGGCTGCTCGTCGCTGCCGATCGTCGCCGACATCGACACGGGCTACGGCAACGCGCTCAATGTCATCCATGCAATCAGGGAATACGAAAGGGCTGGAACGGCGGCCGTCGTCATCGAGGACAAGACCTTTCCGAAGGTGACGAGCCTGGCCGCCGACGGCCGGCAGGAACTGCTGCGCATCGAGGAGTTCCAGGGCAAGATCGAGGCCGCCGCCGCGACCCGGCAGGACCCTGATTTCCTCATCATCGCCCGCGCGGAAGCCCTGATCGCGGGCCTGGGCGAAGCGGAGGCGCTGAAGCGCGGCATGGCCTATGCCGAGGCCGGGGCCGACATGATCCTGATCCACTCCAAGAGGAAAGATCCGGCCGAGATCGAAAGCTTCTCGCACGCCTGGAAAGGGCCGGGGCCGCTCGCGATCGTACCCAACGCCTATCCCGAGCTCGACGCCCAGCGCATCCACGCGCTCGGCAACATCAGGATGACCATCTACGGCAATTACGGCATCCGCGCCGCGGCGACCGCGATGCAGGACGTGTTCCGTCGGATCGTGGCAGATGGCGGCGTGCAGAACGTGCACAAGGACATCGTGCCGGTCGAAGAAATCTTCCGCCTGCAGAAGATGGATCAGGTCAAGGCCGACGAAAAGCGCTTCCTGCGCTGACGGTCATCGGACCTGCCGAAGCCGCCGCAACGGCGCGAGAGGATTCTGCTGCCCGGGCTATTCGCCAAAAGCTTCGTTGCCGACAAAGAACTCAACACGGCTGCCGCGGTAGGACATGATCGAAAAGAAGACCGGGTTGCCCTCCTCGTCCGCGCTCATCGAGCTGGTCTCGACGATCGTCTCCATCGGCGGCAGGTCCAGCGCCTCCGTCTCTTCCGCCAAGGGCAGCCGCGATTTCAGCCGGATGAATGTGCGCCGGGTCCGCAGCACACCGGCATCGGCCAAAGCGGCGGCGAGGAAGAAACTCCGCTTCTCGGCTTTGATCCGCGCCAGGATGCTTTCAAGCCTGGGCATCCTGGCATGCGGAAAGAAGATGCGGCCAAGGACGACCGGAACCTCGTCCGCCTTGTTGACCGTGACCGCGAAAAGGACGGGTGCGCCGACATCTATCTTCAGATTCTGTGCGACACCCTTCGTCGCCGGGATCCGCTCGACGCTCATGAGATCGCGGCTGGGCGTCATCGCGCTGTCGAGGAGGTTTTCCTCGAACGTCTTATGCGCGGCGATCCGGTATTCGAACACTCTTTCGGAAACGAAGGTCCCCCGCCCGAGCTGAACGTCGATGACGCCCTCACTGCGCAGGTGTGACAGCGCACGCCGCACCGTCTGGCGCGCCACCCCGAACCTTTCCGCCAGATCGAATTCGGCCGGCAGCTTGTCGCCCGGTCCGAGCAGGCCCTGATCGATCTCGCGCATCAGGGCATCGCCGACCTGCCGCCAACGGCTGATCCCCTCGCTCTTCATGGCGCCGATTCTCCCTCCGGTCCGCTGACATTCCTACCTGCTTCGATGCTCCGGCACACGGCGCCATCGCAAAAGAAGCGCTCCTTCAAGCGGACTGTCACAAGACTCTCATAAAAGGTGTCTATAAATGCGTACATCTATACACCTCATAGCTGAACCGCCATGTCAGCTCAAGTCCCGCCCTGGCTTTGCCGGTGTCGAGAAACGCCGCCCTACCGCGGATCGGCGGAAACGCGCTTGGCAAGGCCGCCCTTCCACGACAATTGAGGAGAGGACCGACCATGGATAGCAAAATTCTCGCCGCCGCTGCACTGATCGGCGGCCTGGCGCTTTCCGCACCAGCCCATGCAGAGACCACCATAACCTTGTCAGGCTCCGGCAACGCGCAGAACCTGGCGCTCTATGAGAAGCTCGTCGCGCTCTACAATTCGCAATCCGAGGGCGTCACGGTCGAATGGATCGGCGGCCCGCGCGAGACATCCGAGTTCCAGCAGCAATTGCTGCGCGACCGTATGGTGGGCGCCGAGCTGCCCGATGTCGTCCTGTTCACCGGCCCTCTCCTGCAGGTCCTGCGGGAGAACGACATGGCCGTGCCGCTCGATGCGCATATTGCGGCGGATGCGGATTGGAAGGCGCAGTTCTCGCCTTCCGTGACCAGCCCCGGCATGTTGGGCGGCAAGACCTACGGGCTTGCCTACGGCGTCTCCATGCCGGTGGTGCTCTTCAATTCGCAGCTGGTGAGCCAGGCGGGTGGCGATCCGGAAGCTCTGCCGCGCGACTGGCCCGGCATCCTCGACCTGGCGAAGAAGATCGACGGGATCGCGCCGAACATCGTCGGCGGCTTCTTCGAGTACGACAATGGGGTCGGCTTCAGCTGGCTCGTCCTGCTGGAAAGCTTTGGCGGCGCCGTCATGGATGCGGCGGATGAAAACTTCACCTTCCAGGGGAGCGAAGGGCTGAAGGCGCTGCAGCTCCTGCGCGACTTCGCCAATGGGGGCCAGGCGCGCGCCGACATGACGCGCGACCAGGCGCGCCAGGCGTTCGGCGCCGGCGGCATCGGCGTCTTTGTCAGCATGAGCAGCCTCATTCCGCGCTACGAGGAGGCGGCGGGCGGGAAATTCAAGGTGGTCTCCGTACCGCTGCCGCTGGCGGAGGGCAAGGGGCGGGTGCCCGGCTCGGCCGTGATCGGCGCAACGCTTGCACGCGATCCCGAGGCACAGCAGGCGGCGTTCGACTTCATGAAATTCATGGCCGGGCCCGAGGGCCAGGCCGCGCTCGCCGCGACGACCGGCTATGCGCCCACCAACAGCGTAGCCATGGAGCAATCGGAGACATTGAAGGATATTCTTGCCGGCCGCGGAAACGCCCATTCCTATCTCGAAAACCTCGACGCGCTGAGCGGCTGGTACATCGTGCCCGGCGAGAACGGGCTGCGCATCGCCGACATGTTCATCCAACACCTGCAGGGCGTGGCGACGCTGAAGGCGACGCCCGAGGAAGCCCTCGCATCCATGGAAGAAGAGGCGCGGGCGCTCCTGAAGCGCTAGCCGCACCACCACCGCCGGCGGCGCCCGAGAGCGCCGCCGCGCCATCCATTCCACTGCTCATCAAGGAGGGAAATCATGGGAAGAGCAAGCAGCCTTACGTTGCAACCCGCATCGCCTCACATCGGAGCCGATGTCCTGGATATCGACATGGCCGAGGCCATCGAAAAGAACGATACGGCGGTTCTCGATGCCATCCGGAACGCGATCGAGGAGCACATCGTGCTGCGGTTCCGCAAGCAGACCCTCAAGCCGGAGCAGGTCGAGCAGCTCGGCCGCTATTTCGGGCCGCTCCTCAGCCTCAAGCGAAAGAACAATGATGCCGCCCATATCGAAGGGATCGAATATCTGAAGATCATCTCCAACGTGCAGCAGAACGACGGACGGCCGCTGGGCGATGGCAGCAGCGCGCCGCAGGACTGGCACACGGACGGTGCGGCAAAGCCCATTCCCGCGGGCTATACCTATTTCTACGCCCGCAAGGTGCCCGCTGTCCCGCCCAAGACCTATTGGATGAACGCCTATCTCATCTACGAGAACCTTCCCGCCGAGATGAAGGAAAAGATCGCCGGCCTGCGCGTCATCCATCACGAATATCCGGCCGGCAACGAGTTTCCCCTGTCTCCCAGCAAGCCTCTTGAAGAACGGCTGGTCGGCCCGCAGCATCCTCTGGTACGGCTGCATCCGACGACCGGGCGGCCGATCCTGTTCCTGCCGCACCGGGACGACATGCTGGTCGTGGGCATGAGCGAGGACGAGAGCTTTTCGCTCATCAGCCAGCTCCGGCGCCATGCGGCGGAATCGCCCTACTGGTGGTCGGCGGCCATGGAGGTGGACGACCTCGTCATCTGGGACAATCGCAGCGCGCTCCACAAGCGCGACGGATGGGAGCAGTCGCTCGAACGCATCATCTGGCACCTCGCCAATGAAGGCGAGCCGCCGATCCCGCATTCGGCGGCTTCCCGGGCGGCGTGAAGCGCCGCCGCACGCGCCTGCTCATCACCCGTGCGGTGCTCTGCACCGCACGGGTTTCCCGGAATCAGAAATGTAAGGAGAAATGGCAAAAGCATATCTCCTTCAGAAGCCGCGCAGGGGCATGGATCGAAAACAAGCAATCATCCACGGGACTTATCCATTATGCCACTTGTCGCTGGTTGCGGAACAGCGCTTCCTCGATAGTGGGTAGCGCGATGTAGCGCTCCTCCGCTACCACGCGTCCCCCACTATGACGGGCTTGGGGGAACGCCTCGCCGCCGATCAACGTGGCAAGCTTGCCCTTCACCTCGATCTCGAACCCTTCCCGTGGGCCTTTTGGGTGGATAGCCACGCTGTGAACTAGCGCCCGAAAGCTCTGAATGATGGGGCCCCGGTCGTCTGTGGCAGCGGCGTGGTCGGCCAATGCCGCAGCAAGCGCGTCCACGGTCTCGATATATCGCTCCAAAGTCGCAGGATGGAGGGTGATGGTCGGAGGCGCCTCATCAAGGGTGGCAAACTCGACCTCGACCTCAAGCCTCCGTGCCTTGAGCTCGTGACGTGCTTCCCGCTTTTCGGACCGTTCTGAGCTGGAATTTTCCAATTATGATCCCCGGATTGGGAGAGGGAGAATTCCATGAAAA
>NZ_WQNH01000092.1 GCF_009812055.1 Chelativorans xinjiangensis
CCACCGCATAGGGTTCGACGCGGTAGTGGTTCGCTTCGGTCCGGGTTGACGCATGGCTGGCAGGGTTGAGGAAGCTGAAAATCCTGGCTGCCTCGTCGCCTTCGCCTAGCCGGGCGAAAGCATGACCCAGCCATGCCGCCGCATGCGAATATTGCCCGCCATTCTCCCGGATTCCGGGCGGATAGGCCTTGATGTAGCCGGGATCGAGCGGCGCCTTGTCGAAAGGCGGCCACAGCAGACGGACCAACCGCTCCTCACCGGAAACAAGCTCGGTTCCAGCGTTCTTCAGCGCGGTCCGTGCCCGGCGCGGTGGCCTGTCGCCCGCCAGAACGGCCCAGGACTGAGCGATGGAATCGATGCGGCATTCCTCCGCGCCCGCCGCTCCCAAAGGATTGCCGTCATCGTCAATCGCGCGCAGGTACCATCCGCCGTCCCAGGCGGCCGCCTCGATGGCTTTCTCCAGCTCACGCGCGCGGCTTTCCCACCGCTCCACGAGGTCGCTACGCTTCACGATACCGGCAAGCCGGCAGAAGCGCCCCATCGTTGCGACCGCAAACCAGGCAAGCCATACGCTCTCGCCGCGTCCCTCGCGCCCGACGCGGTCCATACCGTCGTTCCAGTCGCCGCCGCCCATCAGAGGCAAGCCGTGCGCGCCGCTCGTGACGCCACGCTCGAGCGCACGTTCGCAATGCTCGAACAGGCTGCGCGGTTCGCTCAGCGCGTCATAGCGCGTGTAGCGGTCATCCTCCCGTTCCGTCAGCGGCGGCGCCTGCAGGAACGGCACCTTCTCCTCCAGAATCGCCTCATCGCCGGTGGCCTCCACATAGGCTGCCGTCACATAAGGCAGCCACAGAAGGTCGTCGGAACAGCGCGTGCGCACGCCCCGGTCTGCGGGCGGATGCCACCAGTGCAGCACATCGCCCTCTTCGAACTGATGGACTGCCGCCTTCAGGATATGTGCTCGCGCACGCTCCGGCTCGCTCCAAAGAAGCGCAAGCACGTCCTGCAACTGGTCGCGGAACCCATAGGCGCCGCCCGCCTGATAAAAGCCGGCGCGCGCCAGCAACCGTGAGGAAAATGTCTGGTAGAGCAGCCAGCGGTTGAGCATCAGGTCCAATGCCGGATCGGGCGTCGAGACCGCCACCGCGCCGAGCCGACGATCCCAGAGTTCTGCAAGCTCCTTGAACGCGGCTTCGCAGCGTGCGGGCTCCTGCCAGCGCCGGGTGAGATCGGCAGCCTCGGCGAAGTCTTTTCCCTGCCCCAGGATGAAGATGGCCTCGGCCTTGCCGTCCGCCTCGATGTCGATATGCACCTGGAAGGCCGCACAAGGGTCGGCGCCCGGCCGGACGCGCTGCCCGAGGTCCCAGCGCGCAAGTCCCGCCGGTAGCGCCGGGTCACCCTTCCGGCCCAGAAAATCCTCACGATCGGTGGTGAAGCTGTGCGGCGGCAAATTCGATGTCAGGAACGCCACCCTATCGGCAAAATCCGGGTTCCATGGATTGCGCGCATGAAGCATATGACAGGAGGGATCGTATCCGCATACGACATAAGGCCGCGCCACGCGCGGCAGGGCGCCGAGCAACCATTCAGCATAGTAGGTGGCGGTTACCCTGCGTGCCCTTGCGTGCGGATTGCGCAGTTCGAGCCGGATGATCTTGACCGAGTCGTCCGGTGGCACGAAGACCGTCATCTCCTGCTCGAGCCCGTAAGCGGCACTTCGCCAGGTCGTGTAGCCCGCGCCGTGCCGGACTTCATGGACCCGCCCAGCGCTCGCTGGTCTCGGCGTTGGCGTCCAGACCTCGGCCGTCTCCTCGTCGCGCAGATAGAGCGCCTCGCCGGCCGGGTCGGCGACGGGATCGTTGGTCCAGGGCGTCAACCGGTTCTCGCCGCTGTTCACCGCCCAGGTAAAGCCGCCGCCGGCCTCGGTGACAACCGTGCCGAAGACATCGTTGGCCAGCACATTGCACCAGGGCGCCGGTGTCGTTTCCTCCGGCCGCAGATGGATCACATATTCGCGGCCATCTTCGGTGAAGCCGCCATATCCGTTGTCGAAAAGGAGCCCAGAGGGCCTGGGGAGGTCCGGCGTTTCGAGATACAGCGGAGGTGCGGTCGGTTCGAAACGCGGCGCCATCGGCCGCGGCTGGGACGCCGCGACAAGCTGCTCTTCCAGCGTGCCGCGCGCAGTGTCGAGCACTACGATGGCACATGCTTCCAACAGGCGTCGCTCTTCCTCCCCGACCTGATCGCCGAGGACCAGATGGATGCCGCCGGGACGCCCCAGAAGCTCCTGCGCTTGCGCTTCCTGCAGGAGCGACAGGAGCTTCTCCCGCAAGGGCTCGATATACCCCGACATGCCCGGCCGCATGACGACGAGATCGGCCATGATGCCGCGTCGGTGCCACATCTTCTGGCCGGCGACGAGCACGTGCAAAAGGTCCACGTTCTCCGGATCACCGGCCTTCACGAGCAGGATCGGATGGTCGCCGGAAATGCCGAAGCTCCAGAGCCTGGGCTGTCCCAGCCGATTCGCTGCGATAACATCGGACGCGGCGCGCAAGGCCGTATGCCGGCGGATCAACAGCGACGACAGCGCCTGCAATTCGGGTAGACGCGCCGGCTCAAGGCCGAGTTGCCGGGCCTCGCGCGCTGCTTCCATCGCCGCGTCGTCAAGCACCCAGTCGAGCGCGGCAGGCGTGGCGTAGCGATCGGCGAGGCGCAGAACTGCCTCACGCGATTCCGCCGCCATGGTCGCAAGCGAAAACTGCCGGCGCTCACCCGGCGCGAGCGTCACGCTCATGTCGAACGCCATGACGGGATCGAGCGTCCATCCGGAGGTATCCGTCAGCCCGTCGCGCAGCGCCTGCGGAGCGCGCAGGGTGCCGTTGCGCCCGATGAAGCTGCGTCGGTCGGTCTCGAAACCTTCGATCTCCACGCCAGCTTCGTCTCCGACAACACGTTGGAGAAGAACAGGCGGTTTTTCGCCCGCCCGACGCGGCCGGCGCGTGAACAGCAAAGCCTGCTGGCCGGGCATATACTCGCTGCCCACGAAGAGCTTGCTGAATGCCGGGTGGCGCTCATCATCGAGCGGCGGCGCAAGCACGACTTCACCATATGAGACAAGACGCAGCCGGCGCTCGGCCTCGCTTTCATTGATGAGGCTGATGCGCCTGATCTCCACGTCGTCGCCATGGGCAACCCCCACCTCCATGCGCATGCCGATGCCATGGTCGCGGCGATGGAACTCCGCCATATGGGGGTGGAAGACGATCCTTTCCTCCTCGGGAGCTACACCGGTGGGCTGCCGCCCCATCGACCATACCGCGCCGTCGTCTTCGTCCCTGACATAGAGCCACAGGCCCATGTCGTCGCGCGTCGGATCGGGTTGCCAGCGCGTCAGCGCATGGCCGCGCCAGGAAAGCCCGCCGCCCCCTTCGGCGCTGATGCGGCTTGAAAGGCTGCCGTTGCCGAGCGCATGGATTTGCGGCAGCGCAGTGTCGAGCGGCGGCCGCCACGGATGGGGCGCCGGCAGCGCCGGCTTCTGCCTGCTCTGCGGCTCGGCCAATTCCGAAGCCTGGAGCTCGGGCGGCAGTTCCCAGGGAACACGCTCTTGCACCAGAAGCGCGATGGCGCGGACATTGGCATGAGCGTTGAAGCGGCGTACCAGCGCGCCCGCGAACAGCGCATTGTCGAGGGCGGCCAGAATCATGCCCTGGTGATGCGCCATGTAGCTGCGCACGGGTAGGAAACGCCGGGCCTGCGGCAAGCGCTCGGGCGTGAAATCGGCGGCCTCGAACAGGCCGTAGAGACCGGCAAGGCCGAGTTCTTCGAGCGCTTGCAAGTTCTGCACCGCCAGGTCGGTCCGCACAGATAAGGCAAGCGCCGTGGCATAGGGCGCGATAACCAGATCCTGAGCGAGATCGCGGCGCAAGCCCAGCTCCGATACCCCGAAGCCGCGATAGCGGTAATTATGGTCCGCATCGCGCGAGGCGAAGGAGGATTCGGATATGCCCCAGGGCACACTCCGCCTCTCGGCATAGCGGCGCTGAATGTCAACCGCCGTGCGCTCGCTCTGGCCCAGCAGCGTTTCGGGCGCACTCCTGAGAAACAGCGGCGGCATCAGATACTCGAACATGGAGCCGTTCCAGGAGATCAGCGCCAGGCCGCCCTTTTCGCGCGCCAGCGGACGCCCGAGATGGAACCAGTGCTCGAAGGCGACATCGCCCTTGGCTATGGCGAAGAAGCTGGCAAGCCGCGCCTCGCTTGCCAGAAGGTCGTAATGCGAGGGGTCGAGCCGGTCGGCGCTGACATTGTAGCCGATGTGAAAGAGCCGCGCCTCGCGGTCGAACACAAGACGAAAGTCCATGGCGAAGGCCAGCTTTTCGCTGGTCCTTGCCAGTTCCATCAGCTCGTCATGCAGCGCGCGCTGGCGCGCACAGCCGCATTCGATTGCCATTTCGAGATCGCGCAGCCACGCGGCGGCATGGCCCCTCGCAGCATCCGCCGCCTGCGCGATCACGGAGCAGGCTTGCAAACAGCAATCCTCGATGGCAGCCGGCGATACAGGCACACAGAGCGTTTGCTTCAGCTCCAGCGCAAGCTGTTCCATGCCTGTCGGCGGCGTCTCCAAAAGCGGCAGCCACGGAGAAAATTCCCGCAAGTCGCGCTGCATACGCAACAGATGGTGCCTCGCCCGTTCAAGCCAGATATGGATGTTGCGCAGCCGTTCCGTCTCCTGCACTTCCGATGCCGAAATCGCTTGCGCAAGCGCTTCCTCGAAGCGCGGAAACGCTTCGGCCACGATTTCGGACAGCACCGGCCAGGATGCCGTCACGTCGTCGCGCGCCCTGGAAATGAGCGCGGCCAGATCGGACCGACGGGCGTCGAGTTCGGCGCCATTGTTATGCGGCAGACAGGTCGTCGCCTCGGCGAGCACGTCCAGCGTGTCGGCCAATCCGTCCCAAAGCCGCGCTCTCAGAAGCGGCGCGGCTGCCGCCTCCTCGCAGCCCGCCTTCAGCGCGACGAGGCAGACGGCGAGATTGCCGCTGTCGACGGTCGAGACATAGCGCGGCTCCAGCGGCTCCAGCGTGCGCGTATCGTACCAGTTGAGGAAATGGCCGTGATGCCGGGCGAGCCGGGCGAGCGTGTCGAACGTGTTGCGCATGCGGGCGGCGAACTCGCGCGAACCCAAGTAGCCGAGGTCCCATGCGGTGAGCGCAGAAAGCAGCAGCATGCCGATATTGGTCGGCGAGGTGCGGTGGGCGATCGCCGAATGTGGTTCTTCCTGGAAATTGTCCGGCGGCAGCCAGTTGTCGGCCGGCCCCACGAAAGTCTCGAAATAGAGCCATGTCCTCCGCGCGAGCCGCCTCAGGAAGGCCCGGTCCTGCGGTCGCACCTCTTCCACCGGCAGCTTCCTGGCACGGCTGATGAGCACGGCGATTTCCGGGGAGATCAGCCACACGGCGAGCAATGGAGCGGCCGGGACAAGAGCCACCGGATTTGCGAACTGGATCGCCACCGCTGCCAGGAGGGAGAATACCGGCGTGAACCACATGTAGCGCCAGGCGGCCATGCGGGGGTCAGCTCCGTCGATGGCGGACGCCGTATGGGCGGCGGATGTCCATTCGAGCAAGTGCCGGCGCGAAACGCATAGCCGCCAGCATGTCCGCGTGATCGCGTCGACGGCGACGGCTGCGTCATGAACCAGGAAAACGATGGCAAGCGCCCAGCGCCCCGAATGGTCCGCCAGCCTGTGAAACAACCCCTGCATGGCACCGCGCCGAGGCCCGCGTGCCAGTCCCGTGACGAGATCGGTGAACAGATAGGCGCCGGGCGCGGCCACCGTCAGCAGGGTCCACGCCCACGGGCTGCCCGGCAGGACCAGCCAGCCGGCCAGCGCAAGCAGCAGCAGCGAGAGCTGCACGAGGCTGCGGCGGAGATTGTCCAGCATCTTCCAGCGGTCGAGCGTCGAAAGATTGTTGACGAAACGCTCTCCGCCAACTCCCGGTACACGCCGCATGAGCCACGGCAGCAGCTGCCAGTCGCCGCGCACCCAGCGATGCCAGCGGCGGGCATATTCGACATAGCCTGCCGGAAAATCCTCATAGAGCACGATGTCGCTGACGAGCGCCGCGCGGCCGTGCACGCCCTCGAAAAGGTCGTGGCTGACAAGCGCATTTTCCGGCACCCGACCTTCGAGGCTCTTCTGGAAGGAGGCGACCTCGTAGATGCCCTTGCCGACATAGATCCCTTCGCCAAAGAGGTCCTGATAGACGTCGGAGACGGCGCGTGAATAGATATCGATCGCGGTGTTGCCGGCATAAAGACGGGCGAAGGGCGAGCGGCTGCCGCTCGGCGGCGATATCTCCACGCGCGGCTGCAGGATGCTGTAGCCGGCGCGCACCCTGCCCGAGCGGTCGTCAAAGCGCGCCTCGTTGAGAGGGTGCGCCAGCGTACCGGCGAGCCGGCTCACCGCGCCCGGCGGCAGCACCGTATCCGCGTCGACGGTGACGACAAAGCGGATGCGGCGCAGCAGTTCCGTATCACCCTCGATCAGGCTGAAGCGCGACGTGTCCCCTCCAAGCACAAGGCGGTTGAACTCCTCGAGCTTGCCGCGCTTGCGCTCCCAGCCCATCCAGCAGCCTTCGCAAGGGTTGAGCCGGCGCGGCCGGTGCAAGAGATGGAAGGGACCACCTTCGGCGCTGCCGTACCGTTCATTGAGCCTGCGGATGCCGGCCAGCAATGCTTCCGCGATCTTATCATCCCCTGGTGCATGCTGCTGCGGCGCATCGGCGAAATCGCTCAGCAGCACGAAACGTAGCGACGGGTCCGGATTGGCGAGGCGATGCGCCTCGAGCCTCTCCATCAGCCGTCCGACTTCATCGGCTTTGCGAATGATGACAGGGAGGGTGACGACCGTCGGACAGTCTTCAGGGATGCCCTTCTCGAAATCCAGCTTGGGCAGGACGTGCGGCGGGACCGTAAGCGTGATGACCCAGTGAACGAAGGTGATGCCCAACACGGAAGCCGGAAGGGCCGTCAGTGCAGCCCCCAGGATCAATAGGGCTGGTCCCGCACCGGAAACCGCCAGATAGGCGATTGGCAGCACCAGCGCTGCCGCTGAGGCGGCGAGAAGTGCTGCAACGTAAAGCAGGCCGGGATGGCGGCGAAGCCAGCGGCCGCACGCGATCCGAAATGGGACATCGTAGCCCAGCATCCGCTCGAACGAATACCGGCCCTCCCCGACGAGCCAATGACCGACGTGAACATAAGGCTGTTCCGACACGCCTTGAGCCTGCGAAACAGCCCGTTCGGCGACTTCCTGCTCGGTGACATCGGCGCCCGCCGCCAATTCCTCGACCGCCTTGCGGTAGCGGTCGCGGGTATCGAAATCCATGCGCGGATAGACCCCCGCCGGGTCCTTTCTGAGCGCGGCCTCGACGAGGCTCGTGCGGTCGAAGAAATCCTTCCATTGGACAGACGTAATGCCGATCAGGTTTGTGAGGGCGCGGGCGACACGGTCCGTGTCGTCGAACGTGTCGAACAAATCCACATAGCGCGTCGGTGCGAATGGGGGCCGCACCAGGGGAAACAGTCGGCCGCAGGCATCCACGACGATTTCCAGGCAGGCGAGCCGCAGCATGGTCGGCAGGGCCCACAGCTCGCCGATGGTCAGCGGCGCGCGCTCCTGATAGGCGCGGACGAACTGCGCGAAAGCCGCCAGCGAAAGCTGCAGATGCGACGCGTGCAGATAACCATATGCCAGCGCCAGAACGCGCGGGATTGCCTCGTCCTCGTCATTCTCCAGGCCGGGCAGCCTTTCGTAGAAATCCTCCGGCATGTCGCGGATGACCTGCCGGATGGCACGCCTTATCTGGTAGTCATTGTCGAGCAACCATTCGGCGGCCTTGGAGGCATGCGGCTCGGTATCGGCCGCGGCCTCCCTCAGGGGCCGGAGCCAGTCCATCGTCTGTTCGAGCTTCACCCAGGACGCAACACGGTGCGGCTTCAGCTTCGACGGGCGATGGCCCTCGGCAAGCGTCCACGCCGCTGCGACGAGCGGATCACCTCCGCTTTCCGGCGCCGCCAGCATCACGCGACGGAACCGCGCGGCGGCCGGCCGTTTCTCTGGTTGTTCGCGGCATGATTGCCGTGATTGACATGCGCTCCCATGACGACGAGAAGCGGCGTGTGCGCATGGGTGATTATGTAGCCGGCCACGCTGCCGCAGGCCACATCCGACCGGCTGCTGTGGCCGTGAGCCGACATGACGAGCAGATCGACCCGCTCATCCTCGACAAGCTGCGTCAGGGCACTGCGTACGTCGCCGTTGCGCAGGACCAGGCCGCGCGCGGCAAGCCCGGAACCGGCGAGGCGGCTGCGAATCTGCTCGACATATTTGCGCGCCACGCGCTCGTTGCGCTCGCCCACCAGCTGGCGCAGCCTGTGATCGTCTGCTTCGAGCGGACCGGTCTCGGTCAGTTCGGGTGTCGGGATGATATGGGCAAGAAGCAGCTCCGCGCCGGCAGCGCGCGCCAGACGCACGGCCAGCGGCAGCACGCTTTCAGCCATGCGCGAGCCGTCGAGCGGCACAAGCAGGCGCCGGTAGCGCACCTCGGGAGCCGCCTTGACCGATGGAGGAATCAGGAGCAGCGCGCCGTGGCAACGATCGATCAGCCTGCGCGCGGTTTCGCCCAGTTCCCAGTCGGCTGCATTCTCGTCCGCCTTCGTGCCGACCACCGTGATGCTGGCTTCGAGCTCGCGCACGGAGCGGCAAATCTGATCGACTGGCCGGCCTTCCGCGATCCTGATGTCCAGTTTCGGGGAAAGTGGACGCCCCTCTCCCGCCGCCCGCCGGACACGACCGCGAGCCTCCTGCCGGCGAATGCTCCACTCCACCGG
>NZ_WQNH01000093.1 GCF_009812055.1 Chelativorans xinjiangensis
GGCATCGTGTCCTCCATCGAATCTTTGCAAATCCGACGGAATCACAACCTACTGATATCACTCCATTCTTTTCAGGTCAGGCTCTCAGCACGCACAAGCGCCGCCCGACCCGGAATCGGTGCCGGAAACGCCGTGCGCAGCACGCCAGGTGCGGAGCCGACCGTGAAGACAACGGCGAAATAGACCGCTGCTGTGAGCACGCGCTTTATCTGACCGTCACCGAACAGTGCCTGGCTGCAGCGCTTGCGACCGGCGGACAATCAGCACGTCGGCGGCGATAAGGATGAGGAGCGAGACGATCGCTGTGGCAAGAAGCGGCACCCGCGGTGCTGCAAAACCGCCAAGCTTGTCGGCGGCGACAAGAGCCTGCACAACGCCGTAGACGCCGAGAAAATTGTGGAAGGCGATGGTCGCGTAGACATCTCGCGAGGCGAAGAAGAACGCACTCGTCAGGAGGCCCACAGCGGTGAGAAGCGCGACCATCCCGATCGTGTCGAACGGAGGGCTGTGGGCGAAGTGATAGATGCCGAAGAGCACGCTTGCAATCACCGCAGCAACCGCCGCGGAGGTCCAGCGGGAGCCGCCGAACGCGCCCTGAAGGACACCTCCGACCAGTGCCCAGCACACGAGCACCTCGGCGACGGAGACCACAAACACCTGGGCATAGGCGTTGAGGATCACCATTGGGTTCGTGGAAGGCGCTCCCTGGACGAAATAGAGGGCGAGACCCAGTGCGATGCCCACCACAATCCACGGAATCGAGGGCGAGCGCGAACCGAAACCCGTATGCTCCCGCTTCGCGCCACCGGAGGAGATCGCGAGCTTTAGCACAAGAAGCGCACCGACGATTCCAATCACCAGATTGGCGACTACGACATAGATGAGCCGGTCGGCCACGGCCTCCGGCCTCAGCAATGTGTGGATGCGCCCCTCCAGAAACCATGTTGCAGCGGTCCACACGATGTAGAGAGCAAACGCCCAGATGACGGCGTTTCGAACCTTGACCGGCATTCTGCGCCTCCTTGGCTGAGCAAGTGCCATCAATGCGTATCAACGGGTCTGCTGCCTTGCGTTGATTTCCATCAAGACCCTCGCAGACGGACACAATCCCGACGGCGCCGGGGTAGCCGGCCAGTGGACGTTCATATGCTTGAGCCATGTCAAAGGCCTCGTGGAGCGGAGCGATAGGATATCGGCAGTCAAGCCTTCGGAGCATGCCACGTCTCGGGCCATATACCGCCGCGCGGCAACCGATCCGGGTGTGAACGCCGTCACACCGTTCCTGCTGACCACCTTCGGGTTCGCCTGGGGGCTCATGGCTCTACATTGCCATACCGGAGCGGATCGAGGCGGTCTTCGGACCGGTCAGCGCCAGCCATCCCTTGTTCATCTCGGCCGTCTATGCCCCGGCCGTCGCGGCGGTGGTGCTGGTAGTCCAGTCCGGTGGTACGGCGGGCCTATGGGCGTTCCTTACGCGGCTATTGCTGTGGTGAATGCCGGCGGGCTGGTGAACCTTTCTCATTCTCGGCATTCCGACCGTTTTCTTCCTTGGCGCGGCCTTCGGCGGCACGCTGGCTGCTTGGAGGGACGCTCTGTCGGGTTTATGGACCTTGTTCGCAGCCACCGCCTTCATGCTTGTCCTGGGTCCGGTGGAGGAATTCGGCTGGCGCGGATTTGCCCTGCCGCTCTTGCAGCGAAGAATGGTGCCGGTCTGGGCCGGGTTCGTCCTCGGTTGATCTGGAGCGTCTGGCATCTGCCGACCTTCTATCTGCTGGGTCTGGTGCAGAGCGAGTGGCGCTTCATGCACTTTCTCGTCGGCTCCGTTGCCGTCAGCGTCATCCTCACGGCGATGTTCAACGTCGCCCGCGGCTCAATCCTGCTTGCCGCACTGTTCCACTTCCAGCTCAACAATCCCCTCTGGCCCGATGCGCAGCCCTGGGACATGTATCTCTTCGCCGTCGTCGGGATCAACCGCAAGCAGATGTTCAGCCGTGAAGGCGCGGTGACGAATGTGCTTCCCGGAACCAAGGCAGTGTTGCGGTAGATCAAGGTGAGCCGCGCCCGTTCACCCACACTGCGCTGCAGTCGCCACCGGCCGCAATCCTGAGGACGCAGGCCGCGGCTTCTTCTGCCCGTTCGAGGACACCATGATATGCGTGGCCTGCTCTTAGTCTTCCTCGTATTGGCTGCTGCCGCAGCGGCAATCTGGTTCCTGTTCGATCGCGACATGAGAGAACTTGAAGCTCGCCTGCGGGGGCGGAGCCAGATCGTCGAGACGTCCTTCGGGCCCATGGAATACGCCTCTGCCGGCAGCGGTCATCCGGTCCTTGCCATCCATGGCAGCGGCGGCGGCTTCGATCAGGGGCTGGAATTTATCGGCCCCTTGGCTGACCATGGTTTCCGCCTGATTGCCCCGTCGCGCTTCGGCTATCTGCGCACCCCGGCTCCTGAAGGCTTCACGCTGGAACAGCAGGCGGACGCCTATGTCGATCTGTTGGACCATCTTGGCCTCGAGAAAGTTACCGTCTTCGGCGGATCGGCGGGAGCGCTGTCTGCGTTGCAGTTCGCGATCCGGCAACCCGAGCGCTGCGTAGCGTTGGTGCTTCTCGTTCCCGCGTCCTATGCGCCCGACCGTCGGCCGAACGAATCGGCGGCCGAAAGCCGCCTCGCGGAGACTGTCATGATGACCGTCTTGCGCTCGGATTTCCTATTCTGGAGCGCCATTCGGCTTGCTCCGGATGCGATGACGCGGCTCATCCTCGCCACAGAGCCGGCTCTGGTCCACGCAGCCAATCAAGAGGAGCAGGCGCGCGTGCGCGACGTCCTCAATCACATCCTACCGGTGAGCCGCCGGGCCGAGGGTCTCTTGTTCGACTCGCGCACCGCCGGCAATCCCCCGCCGATGGAGCTAGAGAAGATCGCCTGTCCCGTGCAGGCCATCGGCGCCGAGGACGATCTTTACGGGACCGCGGCCTCCGCCCGCCATGTGGCCGCTAGCGTGCCCGACGGCAGGCTGCACATCTACCCCAAGGGCGGGCACCTCCTTGTCGGTCACGACGAAGAGGTCTGGCGGATCGTCGCGTCTTTCGTTCTGGAAGCGTTGGCCGATGAGAAAGTCGCGGGCGGCGATCCGTTATGACTGGCGGTCACCCGCCTGCCGCCCAGAGCGCCGTCGACCGGCGTGTGTATACTCGTATCCATGGAGAATAATCTATCTTGCTTGGGCCGAAGGCCATCTTTGATCGGGTGACCGGCGAGCTTCTTCGTGCCAAGCCGGCCCTCTGATCCAACGTCGCGATGAGGCCGGGGCGGAATTAGTTTCCGCTCCGGCCGTGGCGTTGCGTAATATTCGTCATTCGCGCCGTTTACGACCGGTGATCATCGCCCTCACCAAGTTCTCGCGATGCTCGATGCTGGCGATGAAGACCCCGGCCAGGTGCAGGCCCACAAGGACAACCGCGAGATTCGCCGTTACCTCGTGAGCCTCCTCGACCCATTCAACGCCCCAATAGGCATCGGTCGTCATTATCGTCCCAGTACCGGTCGCCGCGGCAAGTACGATGAGAAGTGCAATGATCATGGCACCGCCCGCGGGATTGTGGCCGAGGTAGCGTTTGGCGCGGAACCGAACCGTGTCCACGAGGAACCGGACCACCGTCGACGGCCGATAGATGAAGTCGCCGAAGCGGGCGTACCTGGTCCCTACCAATCCCCACGCGAGACGGAAAGCCAACAGTCCCAAGATGACGTAGCCAACCGTTTCATGCAGGCGCTCCAATTCATCGCCGGTGGTCCAGGCTATGACGAACGCGGCTACCAAAGACCAGTGAAACAGGCGGACCAGTGGATCCCAGACACGAACCGTCCGCCCGCTCGATCCGGCCGTCGCCGGCGGCTCGATGCCGCCGGCTTCGGCCTTCTCCTCGAAGGCGGTCATTAGTCGTCCTCCCTCTCGCGCTTGAGAGGCTCGCCGGTGACCGGATGGACATAGGTTTCGATGCGCCTGCCATCCTTGTCGATGGCGTAGACTTCGTAGGCGGCTTTTTTGGCCTTGACTTGACGGACGTCGTAGCCCTGGGACGTGAACTTCTCGGCGATCTGCGCGACCGTCAGCCACTGGTCCTGGGGAGCATCGATCTTCATCTCGTCATCCGAGGCGGATGCCGTGCCCACAATGCCAGCCAGGGCGAAAGCGATTACAGGAATGAGTAGGGATTTGCGCATTGTTGGTCTCCATTTTGGATTGTCGAGCGGCCTCTGCCGTCCGGTCGCAGGGACTGTGCCATCAGCCTCCTGACGCCATCCTGTTGATCCATGTCAGCGATCTGTCAGCTTTGCTGGAGTAATTTACCTTGCGATATGGACCTCAGGCGACGAACGATCCTTCTGACATTTGCCCTGCTGACCGCGGCAGGCGGACCTGCGCGTGCCGATGAGGACCGGAGCGATCGCCACGATCACGATCGAGCGCGGTGGGCGCGCGAACAGGGCCATGCCCGGCCGCTCGCCGAAATCCTCGACCAGGTGCGCGACCAGCTTGGCGGTGAAGTGGTTGGCGTCGAGTTCGATCGTGACGGCAGCCGCTATGTCTATGAGTTCAAGGTGATCACGTCTGCAGGCCGGCTTCGGGAAGTCTATGTGGACGCGATGACTGCCGAAATCATGAAAAGCGAGGACGACTGATGCGAATCCTGGTCGTCGAGGACGATCCCCGGATCGCGGCGGACATTGTCGCCACGCTCGGGGCGGCGGGCTATGTCGTCGAAACCGTTGGTGACGGCGAAGAGGCCTGGTTCCGTGGCGACACCGAAGACTACGACCTGATCGTGCTGGATCTCGGCCTGCCAAAGATGGATGGTCTTTCCGTCCTGAAACGATGGCGTGCGGCAGGGCGCATGACGCTGGTCCTGGTCCTGACCGCGCGCGGAGCCTGGGCCGAGCGTGTCGAAGGCATCGATGCGGGTGCCGACGACTACCTGCCGAAACCTTTTCGCATGGAAGAACTTCTCGCCCGCGTGCGCGCCCTGATCCGGCGTTCGGCAGGACTGGGCACTTCGGTGATCGAAGCGGGGCCGTTGAGCCTCGATGCACGGCAGATGCGCGTTACGAGAAACGGCGTCCCGGTCACGCTTTCGCCGCTCGAATACAGGCTTCTGGCTTATCTGATGCATCACAAGGGGCGCGTCGTGTCGCCCCCCGAACTGCTGGAGCATCTCTACGGAGATGACGATGCGCATGAAGCGAACGCGCTGGAAGCGGTGATGGCGCGCCTGCGCAAGAAGCTTGGGCAGGATTCCATCGCAACGCGGCGCGGCTTCGGCTATGCGGTCGCGCAGGGGACTGAATGACGAGGGGCTCGCTTCGCCTGAGGCTCTTGCTCGCCGGAGCGGTGTCCGTCTTGGTGGCACTTTCACTGTCATACATCGGATTGACGTTTCTGTTTGAGCGACATGTCGAACGCCGCGTCGAGGCGGAAATCCGTGTCTATCTGGATCAGGTCGTCAGCGGCCTGGACCGGAGCGACGACGGCACCCTTGTCATGGCGACATCCCCGGCAGATCCCCGCTTCTCGGAACCTTTGTCGGGTCTTTATTGGCAGCTCCAGGTCGGCAACCAGCTTCTGCGGTCGCGGTCGCTGTGGGATGCCAAGCTCGCGCTGCCGCAGGACGTGCTTGCAGACGGTGCAGTTCACCGGCACCGTATACCCGGGCCAGATGGCTCTGGGTTGCTGGCGCTCGAGCGCAGCGTAACGCTGCCAGCTCGTCTCGGCAGCGGGGCAGCGCGCGCGGCGGTCGCTCTTGATTCGCGTGAAATCTCGGCAGCGAGCCGTGCTTTCGCTGCCGACCTCCTGCCTTATCTGGCCGTGATCGCCATTCTACTGATCAGCGCCGGATACGCGCAGGTGGCCATTGGCTTGAAACCGCTTGATGCCGTCCGCAAGCAGCTTTCGCAGATCCGGCGGGGCAAAGCGCGACGGCTGGGGCAATCGTTTCCCGATGAGATCGTTCCGCTGACGCGGGAGGTGGACGCTCTGCTCGAAGCTCGCGAGACGCAGGTCGAAAAGGCCCGAGCGCGGGCCGGTGACCTCGCCCACGGATTCAAGACGCCGTTGCAAGTGCTGACCGGTGATGTCGAGCGGCTACGGGCGAAAGGCGAAGCAGAGATCGCGGACCAGGTCGAGCAGGTGGCGACCGCGATGCGACGGCATGTCGACCGAGAGCTCGCCAGAGCTCGGATGGCGATCGTCAGGCCCGATGCGCGCGCCCGGGTTTCCGACGTGGTCCAGCGGGTGTTGGCCGTCGTCGCCCGCACGCCAGCCGGAGGACGATTGGATTGGTCGGTGGATATACCCGAAGATGCAATCGCTCGAATTGATCCGGACGATCTTGCCGAAGCGCTCGGCAACCTGCTTGAAAATGCGAGCAAAGGTGTCAGTTCGGGCCCGTCGGGAGGCGGGATTCGTCATCATCACCATCACGGATGACGGCCCCGGCATTCCTGAAGAGCACCTGAAGGAGGTTCTTTTGCGCGGCGGGCGGCTCGACCGATCAGGAGGCGGTGCCGGCCTCGGTCTGGCTATCGTTGGCGACGTCGCGGATGTCTGGGGGGGCCGCTTCAATATTCGCACGAAAGCTGATGGGCTCGAAGCCGAGTTCGCGGTGCCTTTCAGCTAAGCTGCTCGCCGACTTCACGGCGCACGGAGGAATCCGCCTTCCCGAAACCCGCCGGTCCGCAGAACCAGATGCTGGCCTCGTGCCACTCCGGCACGGCGGTCCGGATGCATTCACTCGTCAGGGGGCCGTCTCTGGAGTCGACCAGGATGTGCATGCGGATGTTCGCGGCTTCCGCGTCCGCCTTCTGCTTGGCGAAGGCCTTCTCGTCATAATCGGCCGTCGTGTGGAACAGATCGATCAACGGACGAGACTGATCCGGATGTGCGCGCTGCTCCTGCGCCAGATGCTTCATGCCCGCGATGAACGGCGTGATGCCGATGCCGTCGCCGATCCAAACCTGCCGTGTTCTCCGTTGTCGAAATCGAAACAGCCATATGGCCGTCATGGCACGTCGTCCTCGCCAGACAAGCCTCCTTCATCCTCCCACGCAGAAATCCGTTTTGACATCTCTGCATCGAAGCGAAGCCTTACGC
>NZ_WQNH01000094.1 GCF_009812055.1 Chelativorans xinjiangensis
GGCAATTGTTGATCTTGTGCGAGCCGGTGTGGTTCAATTCGTCGCGCTTGAAGTAGACCTTCGCGCCGCCCAGATGCTCGGTCAGGCGACCAGCACTGTCAGCCCGCAGATCGGCAGGACGGCAAGCATGGCGCGGCCGAGGCGCACCTCGCCGATCTGCGAGGCGATGAGCAGGCAAATGCCGTAAGGCGGCGTGATCAGCCCGACGGAAAGCACGATGGTGCTGAGCACGCCGAGTTGCACCGGATCGTAACCCGCCTGATTGCCCAGCGCCTGGATGATCGGCAGGAAGATAAGCGTCGCCGAGATCGGGTTGAGCGCGGTGCCGATCAAGAGGAGGAAGCCGATCAGCAGCAGCATGATGCCGAAGCGGTTCGACGTCATGCCGGTGATGAAGTCGACGACGATCTCGGCAGCCCCCAGATAGGCGATCAGCCAGCCGAAGATGCCGGCGCCGGCCACGGTGAAGAGCGGCACCGCGAAGTCGATGACGGCATCCGTGAGGAGGCGCGGCATGGCGCGCAAGGGGGATGTCGCGATAGATCACCAGCGTCAGGAACAGCGCCCAGGCGACCGCGACGATGGACCCTTCCGTGGGCGTGAAATAACCGCCGACAATGCCGCCAAGCACCAGGACCGGGATGAGCAGCGGCGCGGCCCCTCGTGCAACGATGCTTCCAACCATCCGAACGCCCGGGAAGGGGTTGGCCGGGTAGCCGTGCCGGATGGCGAGAAGATACGTGTAGACCATCATGGACAGGCCGATCATCACTCCCGGTACCACCCCGCCAAGGAACAGCGCGCCGATGGAGACGTTGCCGAAAGCGCCATAGACGATAAGAATGATGGAGGGCGGGATGATGACGCCGAGCGTCGAAGATGCCGCCGTGGCCAAGGCGGTCCAGCCCGTAGAACATTCGCTCCACTTCCTGAATGAACTCACGGGCTTCAGTGGTCGGCTCCGACTTGCCGCCCTGTCGAAGAAACAGCCGAAAGCCTACGCTGCGTTCGAGGTCGGCAATCAAACGGCTGACGGCAGGCTGGGAAACGTTGAGAGCCTGCGCCGCAGCGGTGATGGAGCCGTGACGCATGACGAGGCGAAATGCCTGGATTTGCCGCTGATTAATGCCTGGATTTGCCGCTGATTCATGAGTGCCCGCAGTCCCGATATTCGACAATCCGAAGCCGACCCACCTCAGCCCGGCCGATCGACACTGCCAGACCCCCGACATTGCCGGCAAGCGCTACTTCGCAAAATCCTAGTCCGGATCATCGGAGCGCCGATAGGTGTCGGCAGCCACTTCAGCACCCTCCTGCTCGATGCGGTTCGAAGGAAGCCAAGCCTCTTTCGAACCTGAATTTCAGTTTCGCGACATGGTGACCACCATCTCGCCGCAACAGTTTCACGGACGATCATTCCTGTTTGGAACGCCAAGATTTATCTGAAATAAAGTTCATCAATAATATTATAATAATAATTGAACAATAGGATAACTATTGAAATCTCTGGGCGAATATGTAGAATATTATTGAATTTATACATGATAAGGCATTGTTATGGCAAGTAATATTCCCCTGCCTCCCAATAAAATTGGCACCCTCTTCGTTGAAGACCCCATCAATCGGAGCGCGTTGCAGAGCGCTGTCGGGGGAGGGGGCGATGAGGGAGGTGGTGCCGATTCCTATGGGACGATGCTCAAGAAAATGGGTGACATGCGAGGCATCTTTGAAAGGGTGTCGCAAGGGATCGAAATCAGCCGGACCAATGAGGAGAAGGACAGGTCGGCCTATTACACATCGGTGAGTGCGAAGCTGCTCGACCCGCGCTCCGCTGAGGGTACGAAGAAAATGCGGTCGGTCTTCGCCGCCGTCACGCTCGAGTTGGAGGCAAATGGCGGGGACATCGCCAAGTCGGAAACCCTCGTGGGAGCCGCAAAGGCGCTACTGAGCGCGCGCGGCATCGATCTGGCCGGGCTTAAGGCCGCGGAGCGTAAGAGGACGCTTGATGCGCTCGGCGAGGAGTTGCTTCAAACCTATTATAATCATATGGCCGACATGGTCGAGCTTCGACAGGAGCTGCTTCTTCTGCAGAGGCCGCATCCGGCTGAGTATATGGCCGACAGGCTGGGCGAATGGCTCGGCATCGCCAAGAATGACCGCGAAAAGCTTTTGTCGATCGAGCTGTCGTCGCCCGACGGCAAGAAGAATTTTTGGCGCTCTGCTTCGAATGATATCAATTCCAGCCCCTGGGGCTACACGCCCTTTGGATGGGTAGTGGGAGCAATAACTGGCCTTGTCGGCAACAACACCGCGCGTGGGGAGTGGATAAAGGAAACTCTGGGAAAGCTCAGGGCGTCTCTGACGATAGAGCCCGGAAAGGGACAGCAGTTCGAAGAGAATGCCGAGACGTTCTTAAACGAGATTGCAGATGGCCATAAGCTGGACGCCATCGAGGCGCTGAACTTTGCGGAACGATACAACGCGCACCACGAGGAATATGTCGCCTCTGCGGTAGCGAAATACGCCGAGTTGGAAACCTACAAGACTGCACTCCGATCTGGTGATCATGCCCTGTTCGCCGACGAAGAGGCGAGGGATGCACAAAGCCTGGCCGACAAGCTTGGCGAAGATGAAAAGGCGGAAAGGGACGAGGCCGTCGAGCGCTTCAGGAGCCTGCTCGATCGCAATAAAGACGCGCAGAAGACCGCCGATCTCGGGGATCTGCGCGGCAGGCGGCTGGACGTGGAAAAAACCGTCTCTCAGCTTACAACGGCAGGCGAGCGCGCCGATGGCGCGCATCTCGCCGCATTCCACATTCCCCGCGCTCATGGCTCCCTCGCCTGGACGGCAGCCGATATCTGGGAGGAAGGGCCTGAGGGCGACGGACGGTCAGGGCGGGGTCGTAGGGATTTGGAATCCAACGAACCTTTGACCCTTTCCCTGCCCGCGGCGATGGTCGAGTACGGCCATCCATCGAAGGGCTGGTCCGAAGGCGTGACCTCGAGCGATGTTGATGTCATCGTTGAGGCTGCCGCCTCATGGGCCAAGAAGGTAATCGAACGATACAGAGACCTCGACGAAGGCGGCAAAGGAGATATCCTCGACCATATTCGCGGTGCGGAGGGCCTCACATTCACCTTCTGGATTCGCGGCATCGCCAAAGATATCTACGAATTCTATGAACCGCACGAGGTAAAAATATCAGAAACACCGGAGCCCGGTGAAACGCTGAAAAATTATATTTCCCGCGTTGCAAAACAGGCGGGAGAGAAGGTGAGGGATTATTTTGGCGAGCAATGTACCGGCACTCGCGTAGACTACATCGCCGTGGGCGCGAAGTTACCGTTGGAAAGCCAGGTGGAGCGTTCACATCTTCCGCTGGGCCATCGGCTGCAAGCGTCTCTGGATCTGGACAACGGTCCGCTCATCATCGAGTACAATAAAGATTGGAAAGAAAGCGACGAATACAAAAATGTAAAGAAGCACGCGGCCAGCCTGGCAAATAAGATATGGCAGTACTATGAATTTGAGAACGCGAAACTCGAAGAAGATATTCTGTACAAGATCCAAGAGACCGGAGGACTCACGTTCTCCGGCTGGCTTGCCGATACAGACCTAGACGACGACAATTATTCCTTCACGAAGCGTATCGATCTCAAAGACGGCCAGTTCGATGGAACCCTGAAAGACTATGTCCAAAAGGCGGCTGAAGACTTTGCCGCAAGTTTCATCACAGAGGTCAAAGAGACCCAGGGCGAAGGCGACGTCAACATCCGGCATATCGGGATGAGAGCCGAACTGGCGAATGTCCGTGTGCAGGACGAGTATGCGGACTTCCCGCCCGAGCATTTGATCGCTTTCGGCATCGGCGGCCCGGCCGACGAGGCTGTATCATCGCCCGATCCGGCCGGCGCGACCTCAGCCGAGAACAGGCAGAGAAGGCACGCTGACGACAAGGCGACAGCGACGCTGGATACCGTGACCGTCGGCGAGGTCGAAACGAGCTATCAGACGAGCGCTACGGATACCGCGGCGGACCACCCCACTAGGGTCCGGGACCAGTTCACCAAGGTCCAGAACCAGCTTGCTACGCCGTGGGCCGAGAAAGTACTCAAGCAGTATGATGGCTTCGATGACGCCGCCCGAAAAGCCATTCTCGAGCATATCGGTGTGAAAGGAATCGAATTCACGATTCAGCTTCAGAATGGGGTAAGCGTACACGAACCAATTCAGGTGAAGCGGCGCACATGGGGCGGAGAAACCCTTGATAGATTTATTCGTCAGGCGGCAAGGGAGGCCATAGAAATAGCAAGCAATATGCTAGTGAACGAAAAGTCGTCTATCGCAAACTTCAAGTACATAACGATGAGCGCCGAGTTGCCACTCGTGGCCCATCTTGAGCGCGCGCTGATCCCCGAAGGCCATGCCATTGAGCTGGATCCGGATCTGGGAAGGCAGCCCCTCTTCATCGAGCACAGCAAGTCCTGGAACAATACGGACGATTACAACGCCATCTCCAAGCATGCGGCTAAGCTGGCTGAGAAAATATCGCAGCGTTACTCTTTCGAAGACGAACGTCTGGAGAAAAATATTCTGCATGCGATCCAGCACACGGGAGGGATAACATTCTTCGGTCGGCTCGCCGACACAGACTTCAACGACAACGAGTATGTCTGGGAGAAGGTTGTCGATCCGGTTTCCGGCTCGTTTGACGGCACCTTGCAAGGCTATATCCGCAAGGCCGCCGAGACCTTCGCGGGCGCATATATCAAGCATATTCGCGACGATGAAGGTGAGGGGGCCATCAACATCGAGCATATTACGATGAGGGCCGAACTGGCCGACATCCGGCTAAAGGATGGCGGTCCCTCGTTGCCGGAAGGCCTCGATCCAGCTTCGGATGGAGGCAAACGCGCCATGCAGGCCAAGTTCGCTGCCATCACCCAGGAACTGAAGGCAAATGGCGGCGATGTCTCAAAATCGGACACGCTTTTGGAGGCCGCGCGTTCGTCCCTGAAGGCGCGCGGCATCATTCTCGGTCAGTTGAAGCCAGAAGAGGCTCAGTCCGCTCTTGCGGTGGAAGGAGAAGAACTGCTCAAGACCTATTATAACTATGTAGTGAAGACCATCGGGTTTCAGCAGGAGTTGCTTCTGCTCCACCGGCCGCATCCGGCCGAATATGCCGCAGAAGAACTGGGCAAATGGCTCGGCATCGCCAAAAAGTACCGCTATAGGCTGGCTGATGAGGTGAAGCAATGGACGTCCTATGTATATGAAGACGGGAATGACGGGTACATTTCTGAGGCGTATTTAAAGCCAATGCTGGAAACCGCAAGATGGATTGACATACTTGCGGATGATCGAATTAGATCTAGGTTGAATTATTCAAATAATGAATCAATTCGAAAGAAATTAATTGATGAATTAAGGGAGCTTGTTGATAAGGGAAAATACGGTAAGTTCGATAAAAATATTGTATATCTTTTCACTTCAGATGTTGCTGGAGATATAAATAATGATGAGATTGAATGGAGCCTCAGAAACATAAAGGATAGTTATGATATATATTATAAGAGTTATATAAAGGAATCCACCGCTGTCTTCCGCAAGCTGGAGGCTGAAAAGATTCTCCTCCGCTCAGGCGACTCCTCGCTGATCTCCCGGGCTAAACCAGACGCATTGGAGGGGTTGGTGGAGGAGCTTGGCGGAGGCTCCGCCCGCAAACTGGATGCTGCGGTCGCATACTTCAGGAAGTTGCTCGAGAACCGCCGGGATGGAAACCAGCTGCACAATCTGGAGAGTTTGAAGCGAAAGCGGTTGGAATTCGCAAGGACCGCGTTCTCCCGGTTTCCTATTGTTGGCGATTTCGTCAATCTGGGGATCGATGCCGTGCGGGGCGATTGGGAGAATGTGGCGCACGATGCACTGCGTGATGCGGCCTTTGCAGCCATGTTCCTTCCGGCTGTCGGGCCGGAGCTCGGTTCTGTTCTCTTTGCCGCCGATGCAACCTGGGGCGAAGGCTCCAGCCTCGCGAGCTACTTTGAGGCAAAGCAACGCGGCGACGACGCGGGCGCGGCAGCCGCCTTCGACGGCATTCTCGGTAATGGCCTGGGCTTGATGATGAGCGGTATCCCGCTTGTGCACGGGTCCCTCGCCGCCAGGACAAGCGAGGCGATAGCGCTGGAAGACTTTGAAATGAAGGGGAATATAAACAGGGGAGGCCTGCTTGGGAAATTGATTCCGGAACAGATGTACGCAGATAATTTCCCTGAAAATCTTTCGAAAGAAACCCCTGCGCCGAAGTATGAAGGAATAACACCTAAGATTACAGCATTTACATCATTAATTCAAGAAGCAAATACATATGTTGAGGAATATGAAAGTTCGCCTGGGGGTGTGTGTGCGGCCTATGTTTCTCTCTGGTTGAAGAAAAATTTCAATAAATATGATTTATTATTGCCAAGGCTTTCTAGCGCAGGAGGAGTTAAAAAGTTTCTGGCCGAACTTCAATTGGATTATGAAGCTTATGGGACGGATAAGGGTCTTTTGGCGCGCAGAGGTATGCATATTGACAGCGAATTCGATAAAACTGGCGAAAGCGGAGTTTCCGAAATCCTGAATTCTGCCCGCCTTAAACACCGTCGCTACATCTATATGGCAGTGGACGGAGAGGACGGGGCCGGCCACGCTGTTGGCTTGGCATTGGGGAATGAGAAACCGGAATTTTTCGACCCTAACTGGGGTGTCTTCGAGTTTAAAAATTACAATGAACTTGCCGTATGGGTGCCAAGATACATGAAGAAGCACTACAAGAAAATTCACCGCGTCACTGCTTACAGCGTCCGAAGTTAAACTACGTCCCAAGGTCCGGCCCGTGCCGCGGGTGGTGAGGGGGGGCTTGCCGCTGAACCTTCATCCAGCCGCGGTTGGACGCCCATCGCGGGTGCATGGTGCTGCATCCAACGATAGATTGTCGTGTGGTCGACATCGATAACATGCTCGCACAACATGTCCTCAGTGCCTGAATCATAAAGATCGGTTGGATTTCATGGTCTTGCGAGCCGCCGCGTGAGCATGCGGATGCTGGCGATGAGAACCCA
>NZ_WQNH01000095.1 GCF_009812055.1 Chelativorans xinjiangensis
AAGCTCGTCCTGCTCGCAAACGCCCTGCTCAGAGACAGCCGAAAATGGACGCCTGCCCTTCCTTGACCAACACGGATACTCTAGCCGCACACTACGTCCCGGCTAACGGCAACGGCAAATCCCGGCTCGATTGGCTTCCGCCTCAGGATGCGGAATCCTGCGGGCCAGTGCCGGCCTCGCTGCCTTCCTTCGCGTTTGCGGCGGCCTCGCCGCCCTTCGGCCCGCCCTTGGCGACACCGACCATGGCCGGCCGCAGCACGCGCTCGCCGATCACATAGCCTGTCTGCACTACCTGGACGACCGTGTTGGCCGGCACCTCCGCATTCTGCACCTCGAACATGGCCTGGTGGAAATGCGGGTCGAATTTCTCGCCGTTGGGCTCGATGCGCTTGACCCCGTGGCGCTCCAGCGCCGAGAGCATGGCGCGCTCGGTCATCTCGACGCCTTCGACCAGCGCCTTGAGGCCAGGCTCGGCTGCCTCGCGCGCCTCCGCCGGCACCGCTTCCAGCGCGCGTTGAAGATTGTCCGAGACGTTGAGCATGTCACGCGCGAAGTTGGCGATGCCGAAGCTGCGTGCCTCGGCCACGTCGCGCTGGGTGCGCTTCCGCAAGTTGTCCATCTCGGCGGCGAGCCGCAGCGCGCGTTCCTTCAATTCCTCGTTCTCCTCGGCCAGGCGCACCAGCACATCCGCCTCGGACACCCCCGCATCGTTGCTCTCGCCTTCGGCGGGCGCCTCATGAACTGTTTCGGCGGTTGTTTCGGCCGCGCTTGTCTGGTCCCTGGGCTCGGCGTTTTCCGGTGCGTTGTCGTCCTTTGGATGCGTATTCATTGCCTGTCCGTCTTTTTCTCGGAAATCGGGCCGGATATCGAGGTTTGGAGCCGCAAAATCAAGGGGGGAACGGTTATCGTTCAGCCGGGAAGGCCGGCACCGCCGACGGGAAGCGTGCGGACATGCGAATCGAAACCGGCGATCAGCGGACGTGCCTTGCCGATCGCTTCCTGCACTTCGGGCAGTGAGAGCGATGCCTTGTGGCTTTCTTCGTCATCCCACACTTCCGTGATCCAGATCGCATCCTCGTCCGTCTCGTCCCTGGCGACCACATAGCTGAGACAACCGGGCATTTCCGCCGTTGAGGCCAGGAGGATATCGATGAGCGCGTCCCGCTTTTCCGGTTGCGCGCGCATCTTGCCGATCAGACCGAACATTGTCCCTCCCGTGTCATCTCTACCGCAGCATCCGTCCGACCAGCTGCGCCGTATAGTCCACCATCGGCACGATGCGCGCGTAGTTGAGCCGGGTCGGCCCGATGATGCCGAGAGCCCCGATAATGCGCGAGTCCTGGTCGTGATAGGGTGCCACCACCAGCGAGGAGCCGGAGAGCGAGAAGAGCTTGTTCTCCGAGCCTATGAAGATGCGCACACCGGGCCCTTCCTCGGCCAGCTCCAGAAGCTGGATCAGCCCTTCCTTGGTTTCCAGGTCCTGGAAGAGGTGGCGCAGAAGCTCGATGTCGGCCTGTGCCGTCACGTTCTCCAATAGGTTCGCCCGGCCGCGCACGATCAGTCTGGCCGGAACGTCGCTGTCCTGCCCTGCCCACACCGCAAGCCCCTGTTCGACCAGCGATTGGGATAGCGTGTCGAGCGCGGCGCGTGTCTCCTCCTTCAGCCGCTCCATCTCGGCCCGCGCCTCGGCCAGCGTGCGGCCGCGGATGTGGGCGTTCAGGAAATTGGAGGCTTCGGTGAGCTGCGAGGCGGTCACGCCCGGCGGCAGGTCGATGACGCGGTTCTCCACGTCACCGTTCTGCGAGACGAGCACGGCGAGCGCCTTCCGCGGCTCGAGCTGGATGAACTCGATATGCTTCAGCGGCGTCTCGGCCTTGGCGGCGAGCACGAGGCCGGCACCGCGCGACAGGCCTGAGAGCATTTGGCTCGCCTCGGTCAGCATATGCTCCAGCGACTGGCTCTTGCCCGCTGTCTTCACCTGCGCCTCGATGACCTGGCGTTCCTCTTCCGAAAGGTCGCCGATCTCCATGAAGGCATCGACGAAGAAGCGCAGGCCCTGCTGGGTGGGCAGCCGCCCGGCGGAGACGTGCGGAGCGTAGATGAGGCCCAGATGCTCCAGGTCGCTCATCACGTTGCGCACGGTGGCCGGCGAGAGCTGCGTCGACAGAAGGCGCGAAAGATTGCGCGAACCCAGGGGCTCGCCCTCGCGCAGATAGGATTCGACGATAAGGCGGAAGATGTCGCGCGAGCGCGCATCGAGCGTCTGCAGTGTTTGGTCCGCGACAGGCTTGGTCATGCGTCGTCTGCCTCCTAGCCGGAATATAAGGGGACGAGAGGGGAACACAACTCTTCTTGACGGGGCATCGGCACGGTTTTCCTTTGCGTCCGCCGATCTCAAAAGCTACAAGCCGCGCACGATCTGAACCCAGCCAACAGCCAGAGGCGCGACACCATGCGACCATCGAAACGGCAACCGGACGAAATGCGCGCCATCAGCTTCGAGCGCGGCATCTCCAAGCACGCCGAAGGCTCCTGCCTCGTCAAGTTCGGCGACACGCAGGTTCTGTGCACGGCGAGCCTGGAGGAGAAGGTGCCGTCCTGGCTGCGCAACTCCGGCAAGGGCTGGGTGACGGCCGAATACGGCATGCTGCCGCGCTCCACGGGCGACCGCATGCGCCGCGAGGCGTCCTCCGGCAAGCAGGGCGGGCGCACCCTGGAGATCCAGCGCCTCATCGGCCGCAGCCTGCGCTCGGTGGTCGACCTGAAGGCGCTGGGCGAGATGCAGATCACGGTGGACTGCGACGTGCTGCAGGCCGACGGCGGCACGCGCACGGCAGCGATCACCGGCGGCTTCGTGGCGCTGCACGACTGCCTGTCCTGGATGCAGGCGCGCCACATGGTCTCCGTCGAGCGGGTGCTGAAGGACCACGTGGCCGCCATCTCCTGCGGCGTCTACGAAGACACGCCGGTGCTCGACCTCGACTACGCCGAGGATTCGGCGGCGGCGACGGACGCCAATTTCGTCATGACGGGCAAGGGCGGCATCGTCGAGATTCAGGGCACGGCGGAGGGCGAACCCTTTTCCGAAGAGCAGTTCCAGGCGCTGCTGGCGCTCGCCAAGACGGGTATCTCGCGGCTGGTGGAACTGCAGAAGATGGCGGTTTCCTGAGGGCATTTGGCATGCAACCGGCGGCCATACTCGAAGCGGCGCTCTATGTGAGCGATCTCAGGGAGGCCGAGCGCTTCTACGGCGAAGTGCTGGGCCTGGAGCGCATCGCCAAGGCGGAAGGCCGCCACGTCTTCTTCCGTTGCGGCAACGCCGTGGTGCTTCTGTTCAATCCCGACGCGACCGAGGTGCCGCCGGCGCCCGATGCGCGGCTGCCCGTGCCGCCGCATGGCGCGCGCGGTAATGGGCACCTCTGCTTCGCCGCCAGCGCCGAGGAGATCGAGGCGTGGAAGGAGCGCCTCGAGGCGGCGGGCATCGCCGTCGAGGCGGATTTCGAGTGGCCGAACGGAGGGCGGTCGATCTATTTTCGTGATCCGTTCGGCAATTCGCTCGAATTCGCCGAACCGCGCATCTGGGGGCTTTCTTGAGGGACATCGAAGACAGGCAGTTCGTCCTCGCCAGCCACAACAAAGGAAAGCTGAACGAGTTCGCCGGCCTCTTGGAGCCGTTCGGCTACCATGTGCGCTCGGCCGCCGAGCTCGGCCTGCCGGAGCCCGAGGAGACAGGCATCGCCTTCGAGGAGAACGCCTATATCAAGGCCCATGCGGCGGCCAAGGCGACCGGCCTGCCCGCCCTTTCCGACGATTCGGGCATGTGTGCCGACGCGCTCGACGGGGCGCCCGGCGTCTACACCGCCGACTGGGCGACCTTGCCGGATGGCGGCCGCGACTTCCGCGTCGCCATGGACAAGGTGGAAAAGCTCCTGCGCGAGAAGGGCGCCGTGACGCCGGATCAGCGCCGCGCGCGCTTTGTCGCCGTGCTGTGCCTTTGCTTTCCCGACGGGGAGGCGGAATACTATCGCGGCGAGGTGGAAGGCCATCTGGTGTGGCCGCCGCGCGGGGAACGCGGCTTCGGCTACGACCCCGTCTTCCAGCCGGACGGCTTCGCCACCACCTTCGGAGAAATGACGGCGGAGGAAAAACACGGCTGGAAGCCCGGCGACGCGCACGCGCTGTCGCACCGGGCGCGCGCCTTCCGCAAATTCGCGCAAGCGCGGCTGGGTGTCTCATGAACGAAGGTCCGGGCTTCGGGGTCTATGTGCATTGGCCCTTCTGCGCGGCCAAGTGCCCCTATTGCGACTTCAACAGCCACGTGCGGCACCGGCCGGTGGACCAGGAGCGTTTCGCCGCCGCATTTGCGCGCGAGCTTGCGACGATGCGCCGGCGCACCGGCCCGCGCACGGTCTCCAGCATCTTCCTGGGCGGCGGCACGCCCTCGCTGATGGAGCCCAAGACGGTGGGCGCCATCCTCGACAGGATCGCGGCGGAATGGACCGTGCCGCCCGATGTGGAGATCACGCTTGAGGCCAACCCGTCCTCCGTGGAAGCGGAGCGCTTCCGCGGCTACCGCGCGGCGGGCGTCAACCGCGTCTCCCTCGGCGTGCAGGCGCTGAACGAAAAGGACCTGCGCTTCCTCGGGCGCCTGCACACGGTGGATGACGCGCTTCACGCCATCCGGCTCGCGCGCGAGACGTTCCCGCGCCTTTCCTTCGACCTGATCTACGCCCGGCCGGGGCAGACGGTGGAAGCCTGGACGGCGGAGCTGGAAGAGGCCATCGGCCATGCTGCCGACCACCTGTCGCTCTACCAGCTCACCATCGAGGAAGGCACGCCGTTCTTCGCCCTGCACAAGGCAGGCAAGCTTCCTGTGCCCGATGCCGATCGGGCAGCCGACCTTTACGAGGTGACGCAGGAGGTGGCGGCGGCGCGGGGCCTGCCGGCCTACGAGATATCCAACCACGCCAAGCCCGGCGCGGAAAGCCGTCATAACCTCATCTACTGGCGCTACGGCGAATATGTCGGCGTGGGACCGGGCGCCCACGGACGCTTCATCGAGGAGGGGCGGCGTGTCGTCACTTTCACCGAGAAGGTGCCGGAGACCTGGCTCGATCTCGTGGAGGCGAAGGGGACAGGTGTCTGCGGCGGCGAAATGCTGACGCGCGAGGAAGAAGCGGACGAGTTCCTGCTGATGGGGCTGCGGCTGGCGGAGGGCATCGATCTTGTGCGCTACGAACAGCTTTCAGGCCACGCATTGGCGCCTGAGAGGGTGACGATCCTACGCGAGGAAGGCTTGGTGACGCCGCTCGGCAATTCCCGCCTGCGCGCCACGCCAGCCGGCATGGTGGTTCTCGACGCGCTGGTGGCCGATCTGGCCCGTTAGATCAGTTCATCGTTTCATGGAATCGATGAACTGATCCAACTCGTTGTTTTGTCGCAATTCCGGACGGAAAACCGGTTCCACTTTTCCTGGAATTGCTCGGCAGCTCAAGCCGCGTTCGAAGCCGGCGCCTCGGCGAGAAACGTGTGGATGGCCGCGGCGTCCTTGGTGCCTCGGATCTTCGCTGTCGTCTCGGCGTCGCGCAGCACGCGCGCAATCCGCGACAGCGCCTTCAGGTGGTCGGCGCCGGCGCCTTCCGGCGCCAGAAGCAGGAACACCAGGTCGACCGGCAGATCGTCCAGCGCGTCGAAATCCACCGGCGTTTCCAGCCTGGCGAAAACGCCGGTGATTTCCTTGATGCCCGGCAGCTTGCCGTGCGGGATGGCGATGCCGTTGCCCACGCCGGTGGAGCCCAGCCGCTCGCGCTGCAGGATCGTGTCGAAGATCTCGCGCTCCGAAAGACCGGTCACCGCGGCCGCCTTTTCGGCCAGGAGCTGCAAGACCTGCTTCTTGGAGTTCGCCTTCAAGGCCGGCATGACCGCCGAAACCTCGATCAGATCGCTGAGATCCATTTTTCGCATCCTCTGCTTGGCTCGCGCGCCTCGGCCGATGGCCGTCGGAATGGCTAAGCGCTCGAGACCGCCGAAGGGTCGATCCAGCCGATATTGCCGTCCGCCCGGCGATAGACGATGTTCACCTCGTTGCTTCCCGCATTGCGGAAAACGAAGACCGGGCTGTCCTTCATATCGAGCTCGATGACGGCCGAAGCGACGGTCATGGATTTAAGCGGCAGCCGCGATTCGGCCACCACCGTGGGCGCATAGTCCTCGGGCAGTTCGTCCTCGTCCTCGCCGACCGCCACCACCACCCGGTAGGTCATGTCGGCCATGCCGTCGCCGCTCTGGGCGGCACTGTAGGACTTCAGTTTGCGCTTATAGCGGCGCAGCCTTTTTTCGATGCGCTCGGCCGCGGCGTCGAACGCCAGTTGCGGATCCTTCGCCTCGCCCGTGGCCTGCAGCACAGTGCCGGTGTCGAGATGGACCGTGCAGTCGGCCGAGAAGCCAGCACCCGATTTCTCGATGGTCACGCGGCCCGAGAAACCGCCGTCGAAATATTTGTCCACCGCCTCGCCAATCCGCTCTTCAATGCGGCTGTGAAAGGCGTCGCCAATGTCCATGTTTTTGCCGGAAATGCGGAGGCTCATGTGAGAAGGGACCTTCCCCTGGTCAGAATTCCAACGATCGAGAGTTTATACCTGTGGACTGCGCATACAAGGTTTCGCGACCGTAAAGTGTAACCCACCCGGCCGCACCCGTCTTTTTCAGCCGCCCGAGGGAGGAACTCGCGTCCACCGCCCCGCCATCTCATGCGGGCGGGCTTCTAGTGGCTTCGCCGGACCTTGTCAATCGACGGGCGCGCCCGGGCCAGGGCCCCGAACTCGGGTTAACGCGCTTTCGCTGTTGTGGGTTGGCTGATTCCATGGGTGCTCGGTTGATTCGGAGCGCCCGCCAT
>NZ_WQNH01000096.1 GCF_009812055.1 Chelativorans xinjiangensis
CGAAGTCAAGCACGCCGCGCGCGGTGCGTCCGCCGCGGCTTTTCGAGGACAAAAGAGCGAAGGCAGGGAAAAGCACAATGTCAAACGACACCAGCGCAGCACCGGCTGCGCATTACCGGCCGCTGGCCACCCGCGGATTGCGACGGGCGCCGGGGGGCACGTTTTCGCTTGCAGTTGCCTCGGTGATTCCCCTTCTCGCATTTTCTGCAATTGTCGTCAGCGCGGGTTGGTCCACTGCTCATGCGCAGGCTATCTGGCAAACGCTGGTAGCCGAAACCTTCGAGACTGGCGTCGATGACTCCAGCCAGGATCCTGGTGCCCAGATGCTCCCGGGCACCACCAGTTACAGAGCATTGCCGAACTCCACAGATGCCGGCACTTACGCGGTCGTCAAGAACCCTGACCACATCGACGCCGTCACCGGAGAGAATTGGCAGCATGCCGGCGACCACACGACCGGCACGGAGTACATGGCCATATTCAACGCCGACCCAACCCGGCACGGTGAGGCAGACGGCACCTATTATCTGTTCAGGGCCGAGACGTCCGACGTCCCGGGCGCAACCTATCGGATGAGCTACTGGACGGCCAATCTCATAGCGTACGACGCTGGGGGTGATTATTACGACGCATATATTGGCCTTACCGTACGTGACCAACCGGGCGGCGCCGGCACTTTATATGCTGCCCATCCGGACAATTCGACTGAGGTACCGCGCGCCGTTGGGAATCAGGATTATCTCCCCTGGATTGAGCGCACCGTCAATTTTCAGTTGCCTGTCGACCATGTGGGCGACGCCGTATATTTTAACTTTTTCAATTCCGCTCCGGACTTTGTGACCGCGTCGGGAAACGATCTTGCCATCGATGATCTTCTCATCGAGATGGCGAGGGCAAGAATATCAGGGCGGATATATGTAGATAACAATACGAATGGTGTCTTCGATGCGGGAGACGAAACCGTTTCCGGTCCTCTGCCGTATGTTGCGGTGGTCGGCGCGAATGACAATGTTATCGACTTCGTCCAGATCGCTGCGGACGGCACCTATCTGCTTGAGAATGCCGCTTATTCGACGGCGGATATCGGGCAGAGGCTTATATTGCTCGATTCAGCGCCCGAACTCGGGCAGGTGGCTGCGGTCGCCCCTCCTCCTGGCTATGCAGTTGTAAGCGAGACACCGAACGCGACCTATGGCACGACGGGCGCTCTGCCGCTTGACGGCATTCTGAACGTCGTCAGTGCGGACTCGGAGACAGGAGATCATCCAGACTTCGATATCGGCCTCATGCTGATCGAGGCCGATCTACAGATCACCAAGGATGGCGGTGAGGAGGGATACGTGCCAGGCGCGGATGCCACCTACACCATCGAAGTGTCGAACGACGGCCCGTTCGGCGTGCAGAACGCATTGATGAACGACCCGCTTCCCGCCGGCATCACCGATGCGACATGGACCTGCGGCAGCCCGACGAACGGCGCCACATGCGGCGTGGCGAGCGGCACCGGCGCCATCGCAGATGTGCCTGTGAACCTGCCCGTTGGCAGTTCGGTCACCTTCACGCACACCCTGACGGTGCCGCTGGACTTCACCGGTGATCTGGTCAATACGGCCACGGTCACCAATCCAGGTGATACCCCGGACCCGGCCCCTGAGAGCAACACAAGTACGGTGACCAAGAAGCTCGCCAGGCTCGAGGTCGAGAAGACAGGCGCGTGGGTGGACGAGAACGGCGACGGCTTCGCCAAGGAAGGCGAGCCGATCGAGTACACCATCACGGTCAAAAACACCGGTGACGTGCCGATCTTCAATATCGCGGTGGAGGACCCGCTGATCGACGGTTTCCAAGGCACGCTGCCCAACCCGCTCGATCCGGGCGGCAGCGCAACGTTGATCGGCACCTATACCCTTTCCAAGGCCGACATCGACAACGGCTCGGTGACGAATTCGGCCAAGGGTACGGGGGAAACCGAGGGCGGGACGCCGGTTGAGGATACGTCCGACGATTCGACCAACCCGAAGGACGAGGACAGCGACGGCGACGGGGATCCGGACGACCCGACGGAGACGGACTTTCCCCGGGAAGGGGCGCTCGACATCATCAAGACCGGCACGATGAACGACGAGAACGGCGACGGCTTCGCCGAGCCGGGCGAGACGATCACCTATACCTTCACGGTGGAGAATATCGGCGATGTGACGCTCACCGACATTACCCTCACCGATACCAAGATCGCGGTGGTGGGCGGGCCGCTCGCCAAGCTCGATCCGGGCGACATCGACAACGGCACGTTCACGGGCACCTATACGATCACCGAGGCCGACATCGAGAGCGGATCGGTGAAGAACCTCGCGACGGGGACGGGCAAGGACCCCGACGGAAAGGAGATACCGCCGGCCGAATCGCACGGGGAAGACGATGTGCCGGGGACGCAGACCGAGACGAAGGTTCCCTTCGGCGACGGCGACTTCGTCAAGGAAGCGCTCGACGCGTTCGACGACCGGGACGGCAGCGGGAGCCTCACCGCCGGTGACCGGATCAACTACAAGTTCACCATCACCAATACCGGCAACATCCCGATCACCAACATCGCCATCGAGGATCCGGACGCGGTGATCGAGGGCACGCTTGCCGCGCCGATCCCGGCCGGCGGGACGGACGACACCAGCTTCACCGGCTGGCACGCGGTCACCCAGGAGGAGATCAACGCGGGGCTCGTCGCCAACGTGGCGGAGATGACGGCTACCGTGACGGACGAGGACTACACCAACGACTTCAAAAAGAAGTCGCGCACCAAGGACGGTGTGCCGGGCGATCCGACGGAGAAGGAGCTGCCGCAGGAACCGCAGATCCGCCTGGAGATGGAGGGCGAGCATGAGGACACCGACGGCGACGGCGTCATGGATGTGGGCGAGCCGGTCCGCTACACGATGACGGTCTGCAACACCGGCAATGTGACGCTGAGCGAGGCGACGGTGACGGACTCCGGCGAAGGGGGAGAGCTTATCGTCGACGGCGGGCCGCCTCCCGAGCTCGGGGTGGGCGAGTGCGACAGCGAGACGTTCACCGGCACCCATATCCTGACCCAGGAGGACATCGACAGGGGCTATGTGGAGGTGAACGGCCTGGCGACGGGCCAGCCGCCTGTCGACGAGGACGGCAATCCGGTCGACCCGGTCACCGACCTTTCGGACGACCCGACGAATGCGGAGAACGTGGACCGCGACGGCGACGGCATCCCCGACGATCCGGTGCGCACCGCCATACCCGAGGTCTCGAGCCTGAAGGTGAGCGGGAAGGAATCCATCCTGCCCGACGGCTTCGTCCGGGCCGGCGACAAGATCGAGTACCGGGTGACCATCGAGAATGTCGGCAACGTGACGGCGAAGGACGTGGCGCCCGAGGATCCCGGCCCGAGCTTCAACGGCAAGCGCGGCACAGGCATGCTTTCGGCCTTCAAGCCGGCGTCGGTGGCCTCGCTGGCGCCGGAGGACGATGCGGTCTTCACGGCGGTCTATACGCTGAGCCAGGAGGATGTGGCGAACGCGGCCGGCGTTACCAACGGGGTGACCAATACGGCCACCGCCATCGGCATCTCGGCGCGCGACGGCGAGCCGGTCGACACGGTGGAGGAGGGCTCCGACGTGGCGGAGCTGCCCGGCTTCAACGTGAGCAAGACAGCCCACCTCGCGGAAGTGCGGCGCGGCCAGCGCGTGCCCTACACCATCACCATGGCGCCCTTGGAGGTGGACGGCCTCACCGAGCCGGTGACGCTGATCGACACGATGCCGGCGGGCTTCACCTATATCGAGGGTACCGCCACGGTGGGCGGCATGGCGCACGAGCCGAAGATCGAGGGCCGGCGGCTTATCTTCGAGGACATTCCGTACGCGCCGGACGAGGAGATCGTCGTCGACATGCAGCTCGGCGTTTCGGCCGCCGTCAAGCCCGGCAAGTTCGTCAACCGGGCGCAGATGGTGTTGGGAGACAGTGTCGTGGACGTGGTCTCCAATGTCGGCATGGCCGAGGTGGAGGTGGTCATCGAGCCCATCTTCGACTGCGGCGACGTTATCGGCAAGGTGTTCGACGACATCAACCGCAACGGCTATCAGGACGAAGGCGAGCCGGGATTGCCGGGCGTGCGGGTGGCCACGGTGAAGGGCCTCCTGATCACCACCGACAAGCACGGCCGCTTCAACGTCGCCTGCGCCGACCTGCCGGACGGGCGCATCGGCTCGACCTTCGTCATGAAGCTCGACCCGCGCACGCTGCCGACCGGCTACCGCATCGTCAGCGAGAACCCGCGCACCGTGCGGCTGACGGCGGGCAAGGCATCGCGTCTCAACTTCGCCGCCACCATCGGCCGGGTGGTGCGCGTCGATCTCAACGACGCCGCCTTCGAGCCGGGCATGCTGGAACTGAGGCCCGAGTGGCAGGTGCAGCTCCCGGGCCTCATCGCTCTCCTTGAACCCGAGGAATCGGTGCTGCGCCTCGCCTATGTCAACGCCGGCGCCGACCGCAAGCTCGCCGCCAACCGCATGAAGCATATCCGCCGCGCCATCGGCGGCATGTGGAAGGAAAGGCCGCGCCGATACCGCCTCGAGATCGAGACCAGGATCGAGACGCGCGAGTAGGGGCGTCAGCCCTTCCGCGCTGCTTCCTCACCTTCGGCTTCGACAGCGCCCCGCCGCTTGCGCGGGGCGCTTTTTTTTGCCCCAAGCAGCCTCGGCCTCCCCGCTTTCCCTTGCCGAGCGCAAGCGGTTGGAAAAGTGCCGACTACCGTAAGCCTACCCCATCGCAACTGAACGAATCACCTGCGTCTTTCCTACTACAGGGGAGAGCGCGCGGCGCCCCCACGTATTCTTTACGTCAGCCGCAGCTCTCCAAAGCCGAAAAGGCAAAGGCAGGGAAAGGCGTCATGTCGGACGATACGGAGTGCACGGCGTTTATGTTTCCGTAAGCGATCGATGCTGGCCAGCGAGCTTCCGCGGGCCGGCTCGTCCGTCCGTCCGTTCGCCGCCGGCAGCACTACGCGAACCTTCCCCTGCCTCGAAGTCAAGCACGCCGCGCGCGGTGCGTCCGCCGCGGCTTTTCGAGGACAAAAGAGCGAAGGCAGGGAAAAGCACAATGTCAAACGATACCAGTCGCGCAGCATCGGCTGCTTACAACTGGCTACCGCCGGCCCGCGGATTCCGCCGGGCGCTTGCGGCCGCGTTTCCGCTTGCCGCCGTGCTGCTTGCCGGGGGGCAGGCACGGGCGCAGGTGATGGTGCCCTTCGATAGTTGCGACGAGAGCATGTACCTCGCCCAGAACGCTCCGACGGGGCTCTTCCGCTTTGAGACGTCGACCAACCCGTTCGTTGTCGACCCGCAGGGACCGGCGTCGCAGCAGCTTTTATATAACTCCATCGCAATGCATCCCACGAACCACTTCCTCTACGGGCAGATGTTCCAGGATGAGAACGGAGATGTACCGCCAGCGGGCACGATGGTGCGGGTCGACAAGAACGGCAGGGTGCAAAACATCGGGGTGCCGACCGGGCTGCCGACCAGTAACCCGAGCGGCGAGATCGGCCCCGATGGAACATACTATACAGTGGGCACGGAGAATGGCGAACAGAGGCTCTATCGCGTCAACCTGACGACGATGACGGCGACTTCCGTTAAGCTGAGCGAACCTGTCGTTAGCTTCGACCTCGCGTGGCACAACGAGCGGCTTTATGTCGCCGGCTCAGAGCTCCAGGCGATCGACCCGACGAACGGAACCGTTACCACGCTTGGCGCTACCGGCATCGCCCCCGGCATCGAAAACGCCTTCGGCGGCATGTTCGGCTCCACGAACGGTATCTTCGGCTCGAACAATTCCGGCGGCTTCTACAGGTTCGACCTGGGCGGCGTGAGCCCAGGCTTCGCCACGTTGATCTCGGAGCTGCCAGCGTCCGGCAGCAACGACGGCGCCAAGTGCGTGACGACGCCGCTGAATTTCCCCGCCGACGTGACGGTGGAAAAGACGAGCGGGGACGGCGCCTATGTGCCGGGCGAGGAGGTGAGCTACACCATCGAGGTCTCCAATCCGCAACCATTCGGCGCCGTCGGCGTGAAGGTCCGGGATCCGCTGCCGGTGGGCATCACCCAGTCGAACTGGACCTGCACCGCCATAGGCGGAGCGGCCTGCGGCAACCCCAGTGGAACCGGCGCCATCGATGAGACGATCAACATGCCGGTGAACGGCCTCATCACCTACCAGGTGACCATGCAGGTGCCCATCGACTATGCCGCCAACCAGACACCGGAACTGGCGAACACCTTCACGGCGGAGAATCCGCCGGACATCCCCGACCCGAACGAGGAGAACAACACGAGCACGGTGATCAAGAAGCTCGCCAGGCTCGAGATCGAGAAGACAGGCGAGTGGGTGGACGAGAACCGTGACGGGGTGGCCAACAAGGACGAGCCGATCGAGTACACCATCATTGTCAAGAACACTGGAGAGGTGCCGATCTTCAACATCGCCGTGCAGGACTCGCTGTTGAAGTCGCTGGACGGTGAGGTGCCCAACCCGCTCGATCCGGGCGGCAGCGCGACGTTGACCGGCACCTACCTCCTGAGCCAGGCCGACATCGACAGCGGCTCGGTGACGAATTCGGCCATAGCCACGGGGGAGACCGAGGGCGGGACGCCGGTTGAGGATACGTCCGACGATTCGACCAACCCGAAGGACGAGGACAGCGACGGCGACGGGGATCCGGACG
>NZ_WQNH01000097.1 GCF_009812055.1 Chelativorans xinjiangensis
CCTACGAATACATCTGCAAATGCTGGACAAAGGAGCCCGAACGCTTCAGGCTCGATCCAATCTATCAAATGCCGGGACTAAACACCTAGTGCAAATGCCTCAGCTTGTCGGGATTCCGCATCACATAGATTGCGGTGACCTTTCCGTCCTCGATTTCGAGCGCGGTCGTCTGAAGCTCGCCGTCGGCCTCCAGCGTGATGAAACCGGGCAATCCGTTGACGAAACCGGCACGAACAAGTTTCGAGCCGTTCTCCCGGAAAAGAGCCGCCAGCTGTTCATGGACCTTCATGACGGCATCGAATCCGACGATGGGCTCCATGGCCGCCGGACGCTTGCCGCCGCCGTCGGCGTGAACACTGACATCGGCCGCCAGCATCGCGCCAAGCGCTTTCATATCGCCGCTGCGCGAGGCGTGGAAGAAAGCTTCGGCGAGCTCGAGGCCACGTTGTTTCTCCACCTGGAAGCGCGGTCTCGCCTCGCGGACATGGGTGCGCGCCCGGGCGGCAAGCTGTCGGCAGGCAGCCGGGTCGCGCTCGAGGGTGGCCGCGACTTCCTCGAATCCCTGCCCGAACACATCGTGCAGCAAGAAGGCCGCCCGCTCGAGCGGAGAAAGACGTTCCAGCGCAAGCATCAGCGGCAAGGTGACGTCTTCCTCTTCCTCCTCTTCGAGGACGGGATCGGGAAGCCAGGGGCCGACATAGGTCTCGCGCTGACGCCGCGCCGACTTGAGCTGATCGAGACAGAGGCGCGTGACCGTGCGGCGCAGAAACGCCTCGGGCTCGCGCACCTCGCTGCGGTCGGCCTTCATCCAACGGATGAAGGCCTCTTGCACCATGTCCTCGGCGTCGGCCACGGAGCCCAGCATGCGATAGGCAACACGCATGAGCTTCGGACGCAGCGGGTCGAAACTGGCTGCTGCGTCCTCGTGGCTGACGCCCGTCATCAGGCAGCCGCCTTCGCCTGCATGGACTTTATGGCGGCCAGATCGGCAAACACGCCGAACCCAACCGCGATGCGGTTCCACACACTGGTGACGTTGATCAGCAATGTCAGCTTGACCTGCTCCTCCTCGGTGAACTGAGTCTTCAGGGCTTCATAGGCGCCCTCATGCTCGTGTCGTCCTTCGGAGAGCCGCATCAGCGCCTCGGTCCAGCCGAGCGCGGCGCGTTCTCGGTCCGTATAGCAAGGAGCCTCTCGCCAGGCCGACAGCAGGTAGATGCGCTGCTCGGTCTCTCCTTTCTCGCGCGCTTCCGCTGCATGCATGTTGATGCAGTTGGCGCAGCCGTTGATCTGGGAGGCGCGGAGCTTCACGAGCTCGTTGAGGCTCGGCTCGAGGCTCGAAGCGGCGGCGATGGCGAGCCCGGCGCCGGTCCATTTCTTCATGAGCTCTGGGGCCGCGGCAAAGGGATCAAGTCTGGCGGTCACGGTTCGTCTCCTTCTGTTGGTTCCGACATCATGACGATCCAGAATCCGCCAATGTGACATCCACGTCGAAATTCTTGTTCGATGCCCACCGCGAACGTCGGAAACGGGCGGTATCTGCTCATTCCAATTGTCGGACCGAACGGCAAAGGTCCACCCACGACAGCCCCTCAGCGGAGCCGAGGGGCCGCTGCTTTCATCAGATCTCCGTTCCCTCTGCAAGAGCAAGCGCATCTTCAATATCCACGCCGAGATATCGGACATCAGTTCGAATTGAACGGGCCATCCGGTCTCTTGCTGCGATCGCACGCGTTCGAATCTCTGGTCCGACGACCAAGCTGCCCATCTTGATCTTCGCAAGATCGAACAATGCGCGATCCCGAGAGCGGCCTTCTCGATCCAGGAATCCTCCGCGCGAGCGGCCGATCGCTTCGTTCGAATCCCTTTTTTTGAGCCCCGGCGCTGTGCTGGTGGGCTCTGACGATGGTTGCATCGATCATAGCGTACTCGTTGTCCGGATCGTCCGCTAAGGTCTTGAATAGACTCTCCCAAACGCCGCTTTCGGCCCATCGGGAAAATCGTTTATGAGTGTTCTTCCAATCGCCAAAACGTTCGGGAAGGGCGCGCCGGTGCGGAACTTCCAGATGACCGCCTCCACGAACAGCCGGTTGCCCTTGTCGCTGTTGCGCCCGACATGGCCGGGGCGGCCTGAAGAAAATGTTCAATTCGTGCAAATTGATCGTTGCTCAATGCATAGCGTCTCAAAGGCGGCCTCCATCAAGAAGGCTCCCATGAATCACGCTTTGCGCGGTTACCGCGGAGCGGGTCCGCATTGAAGATATTCAGTTCTTATAGAGCAGTGCCCTCGACGAAATAGATGGCCGCTGGGTTGATCCCGTATCTTTCCGGCAGCGCGAACGTCGACAGAGGAAGCTTCCGAGTTAATCCGAAAGCTCACGGTACCGCACGGGCAACTGCCGGTCACGGTTGAAACCATCAACGTACCCTTGTTCTGCCGGATTGATGGACCTGATCTTGGTCGATGACACCGATGGCGTTGTCAAACCGGCAACCTTCATCCGCGCCATCGTGCCTGTGGGAATCCCTGCGGCGATGCTTCGCGCTGCGTGGCGGCGGATGCTAAGGACGGTGCTCGAAAGGGTGCCGGATGAAAGTCAACATCGACATGGGCGCCGCGGCCGGCGGCGCCGTGGCGGAGCTGGATCTGGATCTGGAAGAGCTGCTCGCGACCCGCCTGCTGGTGCAGGGCAATTCCGGGTCCGGCAAGTCGCATCTGCTGCGCCGCCTGCTGGAACAAAGCGCGCCCTGGGTGCAGCAATGCATAGTCGATCCCGAAGGCGATTTCGTCACGCTGGCGGAAAAATTCGGCCACCAAGTGGTCGACGCCGCCCGCTCCGAGGCGGAGCTCACGCGCATCGCCGGCCGCGTGCGCCAGCACCGCGTCTCCGTCGTGCTCAATCTCGAAGGGCTCGACATCGAGCAGCAGATGCGCGCCGCAGCCGCCTTCCTCGGCGGCATGTTCGACGCCGAGCGCGACCATTGGTATCCTGTGCTCGTGGTGGTCGACGAGGCGCAGCTTTTCGCGCCCGCCGTTGCCGGCGAAGTCTCGGACAATGCGCGAAAGCTCTCGCTGGGCGCCATGACCAATTTGATGTGCCGCGGCCGCAAGCGCGGGTTGGCCGGCGTCATCGCCACCCAGCGCTTAGCCAAGCTGGCGAAAAACGTCGCGGCGGAAGCCTCCAATTTCCTGATGGGCCGCACCTTCCTGGACATTGACATGGGGCGCGCCGCCGACCTGCTCGGAATGGACCGTCGCCAAGCCGAAATGTTCCGCGAACTTCAACGCGGAAACTTCATCGCACTGGGCCCGGCTTTGTCGCGCCGCCCGTTGGCGATCACCATCGGCCCTGTCGAAACCACTGCGCGCTCGACCAGCCCGAAACTCATGCCGCTGCCTGAGGCGCCGGAGGACGCCCGCGACCTGATCCTCACGCCCGGCCCCGAAGAAGCCTGTTCGGTGGTGCGCAGACCGCCACCCAAACCGATTCCGACAGCCGACCTTCTGACGCAACTGTCGCGGCCCAGGCCAGCGCCGGAACCACCGGCCGAGCCGGCTTTCGCCGTCATCGACGAGGCTGAGCGCGATGCCGGCATCGACGCGGTGCTGCGCGAGATCCTCGAAGACCCCGATGCGGCGTTCCGCTCCGACGCCGTGCTCTATCAGGGTTTTCTGGTGCGCAGCCGCATCCGCCGCGTGCCCGGCGAACCGCTGCCGCTTTCCACCTTCCGCCGGCGGCCGGCGATAGCCCGCGCCGGCGTCGATGAAAGCTCCGGTGGCGAAGCTTGGGCGATGGCGCTGTCGCTCTCTGAAACATTGCCCGACGATCTTCAGGGCATATTTTTGATGGTCGCCCGCGCTGCGACCAACAAGGATCCCTGCCCGTCCGACGCCGCTTTAGCCCGCGCCTATGGCAGCCACTCGCCGCGCCGGGCGCGGCGCCTACTCGCCTATTTCGAGGAGCGCGGCCTGCTTATCGCCTGCACCGATTTTCATGGGCACCGCGTGCTCGCCTTCCCAGACCTCGGCTGCGAAACCGCCCCCGGCCACCCCGACGCGCCGGACGAGGCTCAGCGCGACGCAGCGGAGTAAGGTCACCTCTGTCCAGACCGGATAAAAGGGTAACAGTTAGACGGATTGGACGGGTGACAGTTTCTTGGAGCCGGGACGACCCGCCGATGGCATGGCGAGAGACTGGCGCGGGTGCGCAGGCACCCTGCAAGGCTGCATTGTTAGGCGCTCTCACGTGACCAGTACGCGAACGCGAACCGCGCAGAAGCGCACCCTGCCGCGAGCTCTCTAGTCCTTCTGCGCAAAGGCGGCTCTTGGGCCGACAGCGGACGGCAGCTTTCGGGATGATATCGCGAAAAGCTGCCGTTCCGCTGACGTGAAGAGTTTCGGGCGCCGGCAGGCGTACGAAAGTCCCCGAGGAACGAACCCGCGGGCCGCAGACGATGGCTATGGGGATTTCGGATTTGGGCTGGTGTCGGGGACGGCGCGACCGCCGTCGGGAAGCGCGTGGACTGGTGCGGACGGACCGCCTCGTCTTCCGGCCGCGTGGTATTGTCGGTTCGGCACGCGGTCGGACGCGGCCCTGTCGGCATCGACGATCACCATGGACGCGCGTGGGTTCGTTGCCGGAGGCTGAGTGCCTGCGGCTGAAGGCTGGACCCATGCCATACCGGGTCATGGAGAGTTCTCCCGGTTCGTCGCCGTTTTGTCCGGCGGTCCGCGCGGCTGCCTCCATCGTTCGAAGGTCTCGATGACGATCATGCGTCCGCCGCAGCACGGGCATGGCGGGCGGAAGTCGTCCGGTTCCTCCGACGGATCGTTCGTGGCGGGAGGCGCGGCCGCGAGCAGCGTGCGGGCGAGTGCGAGGCTCGTCTTGCGGGAGCCGCCGGCGAGCAGGCCGTAATGGCGGATGCGATGGAAGCCCTTCGGCAACACGTGGAGCAGGAAGCGACGGATGAACTCGTCGGCGGAGAGCGTCATGGCGCGCTGGCGATCGGCACCATCGCTGCGATAGTCCTTGTAGCGGAAGGTGACGCCGCTCGCGTCGAAGCGGATGAGGCCGCGGTTCGAGATCGCGACCCGATGCGTGTAGTGCGACAGATAGGCCAGAACTGCCTCGGGGTCGGCGAAGGGCGGCTTGGCGTAGACGACCCAGCGCTTCTTCCGCCCCAGCGCCAGGTGGCGCAGGAAGGCCCGTCGCTCGGCCAGGTGCACCATCGATCCGAAGAAGGCGAGCCGCCCGGCGTCGTAAAGCGCGATCAGCCGGGTCAGGAAGAGCCGGCGGAAGAGCTTGCCGAGCACCCTCACCGGAAGCAGGAAGGCAGGTCGTGACGATACCCAGCGCTTCCCGTCGAGCGAGATGCCACCACCCGGCACGATCATGTGCACATGCGGATGGTGGGTTAGCGCCGAGCCCCAGGGCGGTGATGCCGATCCTGGCGACGAGATGCCTGCGATCGGCCGCGATAGTCAGCATCGTCTCCGATGCCGTCTTGAACAGCAGGCCGTAAACCAACGCCTTGTTGTGGAAGGCGATGTCGGCGACCTCGGCCGGCAGCGTGAACACAACATGGAAGTAGCCCACCGGCAGCAGGTCGGCTTCCCGCTCGGCAAGCCACGTGCGCGCGGCCGCGCCCTGGCACTTCGGGCAATGCCGGTTGCGGCAGGAGTTGTAGGCGATGCGCCAGTGGCCGCAGTCCTCGCAGGCCTCGACGTGACCGCCAAGGGCTGCGGTGCGGCAGTGTTCGATCGCCGACATCACCTTAAGCTGGGCGAGGCTCAGGTGCCCAGCGTGGGCGGTGCGGTACGCAGGGCTCGCGATGCGGAAGATGTCGGCGACCTCGATCGAGGCGCGCACGGCTCAGCCGTCGGGCGAGATCTATCCCACCTTGAACAGGCCGAGCTTGTCCAGCGGGCTCGTCACCGTGCGCGCTGTGCGGGTCGCCACTTTGGCGTAAAGGGCCGTATTGGCGAGCTTGGCGTGCCCGAGCAGGACCTGGATGACCCGTATGTCGACGCCGTCCTCCAGAAGGTGGGTGGCGAAGCTGTGACGCAGCGTGTGCGGCCCGACCCGCTTGGCAATGTCCGCGGCCTGTGCCGCCTCGACGACGATGCGATGAAGCTGACGGGTGCTGATAGGCTTCATCGCGTGCTGCCCCGGAACAGCCAGCCGTCGCGATGCATTGCACCCTGCTGGCGCCCGACCTTCCACCACTGGCGCAGCAGGGTAAGCAGATCGGTCGACAGCATGACGTTCCGATACCGCCCGCCCTTGCCGCGCTCGACCCTTGACCTGCCACGGGTAATTTCCTCCAGTTTGGATTAGCGTCCGGCCACGTTTGAAGGACGGACAGATGAAGAGAAAGCGGTTTTCGG
>NZ_WQNH01000098.1 GCF_009812055.1 Chelativorans xinjiangensis
TATCATCGACCTCTTCACGCCGGCCGAATGCGCCAACTACTTCAGGGCCGCAGGATATGACCCGGATTAAACAGGACGTGCTCTAGAGACCCGACGCCTCGCGCTTGACGGCGCGCCAGCCGATGTCGCGGCGGCAGAAGCCCTGCGGCCAGTCGATGCGGTCGACGGCGCGGTATGCCGCCTCGCGCGCTGCAGTGACGTTCGCGCCCAGCGCCGTCACGTTCAATACGCGCCCGCCATTGGCGACGAGCATGCCGTCGCGGAGCGCCGTGCCTGCGTGGAAGATCTCGACGCCTTCCTCGCCCGCCGCTTCGACACCCTTGATTTCGCTGCCCTTCTTGGGGGCTGCGGGATAACCGTCGGCCGCCAGCACCACGGTCAGCGCCGCCTCGTCGCGCCAGCGCGCCGACATGTGCGCGAGTTGGCCGTCGGCGGCGCCCTTCACCAAGGCGAGGAGATCGTCCTTGAGACGGGGCATCAGTACCTGGCATTCCGGGTCGCCGAAGCGGACATTGTATTCGATAAGGCTCGGGCCGTCGGGGGTGATCATCAGCCCCGCGTAGAGCACGCCGGTGAACGGCGCGCCCATCTCCGCCATACCCTTCAGCGTCGGCTCGATGATCTCGCGCATGCAGCGCTCGACCATCGCCTCGGTCATCACCGGCGCCGGCGAATAGGCGCCCATGCCGCCCGTGTTCGGGCCGGTATCGCCTTCGCCCACGCGCTTGTGGTCCTGCGCCGTGCCGAAGGGCAGCGCCGTCTTGCCGTCGCACAGGCAGAAGAAGCTCGCCTCCTCGCCCTCCAGGAACTCCTCGACCACCACCTCCGCGCCGGAGGCGCCGAAGAGGCCGGAGAAGCAGTCGTCGATGGCCGCGTAGGCCTCGTCCTCGCTCATGGCGATCGCGACACCCTTGCCGGCGGCAAGCCCATCCGCCTTGACGACGATGGGCGCGCCGACGTTGCGCACATAGTCCTTGGCGTGGGTTGCATCAGCAAAGCGGGCATAGGCGGCGGTGGGAATTCCGTAGCGGCTGCACAGGTCCTTGGTGAAGCCTTTCGAGCCCTCCAGGCGTGACGCTTTCGCCGTCGGACCGAAGACGCGAATGCCGGCGGCGATCAGGTCGTCGGCCAGCCCTGCCACCAGCGGCGCCTCGGGCCCCACCACCACCAGATCGATCGCCTGGCCGCGGCAGAAGTCGACGACCGCCCGGTGATCCTTCTCGCTGAGCGCCACGCACTCGGCGTGCTGCGCGATGCCGGGGTTTCCGGGAGCGGCGTAAAGCTTCTCCAGCATGGGCGAAGCGGCGATCTTCCAGGCCAGCGCGTGTTCGCGACCGCCCGAACCGATGAGGAGAACCTTCATGTCGCCCAAAGCCCTGCTTCAATCCACTCTGCCGGCAACGGGCTATGGCCGAAATGGCCAAAGGTCAAGCGCGCGCTCGGCATGTCCAGAGAGAAGTGAAAAGCCATCCGGGCTTTATACGCCAATCATCGTGCCAATCACCGCCGGCATCTTGACGGCGCGCCCGCGCCTTGCCACTCCACAGGGACGCAGCGACGAAAGGCAAGGGCATGGACATCATCCAGTCACGGCAGGCACGGGGCCGCGTGGCCGATGCGCCGTCGGGCCATTGGGCCTATCGGCTCCTACCGCGCGCGGCGTGGCCTTACGCACAGCTTGCGCGGTGGGACAGGCCGATCGGCTGGAAGCTTCTCTTGTGGCCGTGCTGGTGGTCGCTCGCCATGGCGGCGAGTGCGGGCGCCGAGCCGGGCGCGCCACTCCTGAGCGTCCTGCCGTCGCTCTGGCTGCTGGCGCTCTTCCTCGTCGGCGCGGTCGCCATGCGGGGGGCCGGCTGCACCTACAACGACCTGGTGGACCAGGATATCGACGAGGCGGTGGAGCGCACGCGCTCGCGGCCTCTTCCTTCCGGCCAGGTGTCGCGGCGCCAGGCCTGGGCGTTCCTCCTCGCGCAGGCGCTTGTCGGCCTTCTCGTGCTCGTGCAGTTCAACGGATTCGCCATTCTTCTCGGCTGCGCATCGCTCCTGGTGGTGGCCGTCTACCCCTTCGCAAAAAGATTCACGAACTGGCCGCAACTCTTTCTGGGGCTTGCCTTTTCATGGGGTGCGCTGCTCGGGTGGGCGGCGCATTTGGGCAACCTGTCGCTGGCACCCTTCCTGCTCTACTGCGGCTCCATCCTTTGGGTGATCGGCTACGACACGATCTACGCCCACCAGGACAAGGAGGACGACGCCATCGTCGGCGTGCGTTCCACAGCGCGGCTTTTCGGAGAGAAGACGAAACCCTGGCTCATCGGCCTCTACGGCATGGCGCTCCTCTTCTTCGCCGTTGCCTTCGCCAACGCTGCCGTCCCCATGCCGGCACTGGCCGGGCTGGTGGCAGCGGGCGCGCACATGGCGCGGCAGGTGCGCACGCTCGACATCGACGACCCGGACCAGTGCCTGGCGCTCTTCCAGTCCAACTCGGTGGTCGGCTGGCTGATCTTCCTCGGCCTTCTGGGCGGCGGCGTGTGGGCGACGGTCAGCCCTTATTTCTGAGATGGTGTGAGGGCGGGATGCCGTGCACCCCGATCTCTGCTAGTGCGTCGCTCTAATCGCGGGCGATGATCTCGTCACCGTTCACCACAAGGCGCAAGCCGAGCGCGCCCTGCTTGCGGCGGGCAAGGAAGCGCGGGCGGCGCTGGCGCACGACGCGGCCCTTGCGGCGCTCCTTTGGCGGCTCGGTCTTCACCTGGCCAAGGGATTCCTCGAGGGTGCGGGCGACGCCGTCGGCCTCCACCAGAAGCATCGGCAGGCCATAGGCGTCCGCCCAGGCGCGCCAGTCGGCGGCCACGTCGTCCAGATCGCCGGCGACCAGCAGCGGGACCGACAGCATCGGGTCAATGTGGAGCAGTTCCAGCGTCACCGTCACCAGGCCGTCCTCTTCCTCGATGGCCCGCGCGGCGACACCGCGAAAGGCGCTGGGCGGCAGGGCGAAGGTGACGGGAAGCTGGCTCTTGTCGAGCAGTCGGCGCATGCGCACGCCGCGCTTGGTGATGGTGAACGTCACCTCGCCGAAATCGTCCTGGGTTGCGTAGCTGACCGCCTGGGGCAGGCGGAACGGGTCGAGCCGCATCTGGCGGCCCGCCCATACCGGCTTGAGACCACTCGCCATTCTTGTTTGCCTTCCTGTTACTCCTGAGAGCCCGTCTTCCGGGTTCTCTCCGGACCGCTTTTGCGGCCTCTTATGGAGAAGGAGACTAGCGTGCGGGTGTTACTTCCGGCCTTAGAAAGTCGGTTAAATTTTGCTGACTTGCCAGTTGGTTAGCGCTTTGCGACCAGGTGAAAGATGCGGGAAAGGTTTGTCTATGAAGAGTAAATTCCAGCGTCGGCAGTGTCCCTAAATCACTTTCCCCGGGTTCATTATCCCCGCCGGGTCGAACGCCTTCTTCACCCGCCGCATCAGGTCGGTTGCCACCGCCGACTGGGTGGCGATCAGCTCGTCGCGCTTCATCCGCCCGATGCCGTGCTCGGCGGAGAACGAGCCGTGCAGTTCGCGCACCACGGCGTGGACGGCATCGTTCATGGCGCGGTAGTGCGCAAGATATTCCGCGCGGTCCATGCCCACCGGCTGAGACACGTTATAGTGCAGGTTGCCGTCGCCCATATGACCGAAGCAGACGACGCGGCTTCCCGGCAGCACCTCTTGAACCGCCTCCCCCGCCCGGACGATGAACTCCGGGATTGCGGCGACGGGGACGGAGATGTCGTGCTTGATGGAGCCGCCTTCCGGCCTCTGCGCTTCCGACATCGCTTCGCGCAGATGGCGAAGGGCGAGCGCCTGCGCCTCGTTCTGGGCGATCACGGCGTCGGCCACGTGCCCAGCTTCAAGCCCCTGCGTCAGCACCTCTTCCATCAGCGCTTGCGCATCCTCGACCGAGCGGCCGGAGGAGATCTCCAGCATCACATACCAAGGGTGCTCGCCGGAAAGCGGCGGCTGCACGCCGGGTATATGCTTGAGCACGAAGTCGAGCGGCGTACGCTCCATCAGTTCGAACATGGTGAGCGCGCTGCCGGCCTTGTCGTTGGCCGTCTCGAAGAGGGCAAGGGCCGCGACGGGCGAGGCGACGCCGGCCCAGGCGAGTTCGCGCCCCTTCGGCTTCGGATAGAGTTTCACGACGGCTGCGGTGATGACGCCGAGCGTCCCCTCGGCGCCGACGAACAGGTTCTTCAGGTCATAGCCGGTGTTGTCCTTCTTGAGCCTCCTCAAGTCGTCCAGAACCTCGCCCGTCGGCAGCACCACCTCCAGCCCCAGGCACAGGTCGCGCGCCGTGCCGTAGGCGAGCGCGCCGATGCCGCCGGCGTTGGACGACAGGTTGCCGCCGATCTGACAGGAGCCCTGCGAGCCAAGCGACAGCGGAAACAGCCGGTCGTTGGCGCTTGCGGCCTCCTGCAAGGTCTGCAAAACGACGCCGGCCTCGACCACGGCCGTGTTGGAGCTCAAGTCGATCTCGCGGATGCGGTTCAGGCGGGAGAGCGAAAGTACGACCTCCCGGCCCGTCGCATCCGGCATCTGTCCGCCGACGAGCCCGGTGTTGCCGCCCTGCGGCACGATGGGCGTGCCAGTCTCCGTGGCGAGCTTCAGGATGCGGCTTACCTCTTCGGTGCTGCCCGGCTTGAGCACCAGCGGCGTGACGCCTGCAAAAAGCCCGCGCGGCTCCTCCACGTGAGGCGCGATGTCCTGCGGGACCGTCAGCGCATGGCGCTTGCCGACGATCGCGACGAAGCGGTCGACAATGGCGGGATCGAGGGTCACGGGCTTTGCATCCATGGGCGGCAACGCTAGCGCTCCCCGTCTTGTCTGTCACGCGGGGCAGCAGCGCGCACCAGCCGGTCGTTGATGGCCTCTCCGAGACCCGCCATCGGCACCGGCTCAACGGCAATCGTTGCAGCACCGGCGGCATCGAGCGCCGAAAGGTGCGAGAAGAGATTGGCCGCGGCCTCGCGCAGATCGCCCGAGGAAGACAGGTTCAGCACCTGCGCCGCCGCCTCCGCCCCCTTCGCCCTTGCCGGACCGAAAGCCAGCAGTGCCTCGCCGGGTATCACCTCGGCCACGTTGAGCCGCATGCGGGCGTGGGGCGCGTAGTGGGAGGCGAGCATGCCGGGCGCCTCGATCCCCTTCGCATCGCGCGAAAGCAGCGTTCCGGCAACCCGCTCGATCTCCTCGGCGGCAATCCCGCCCGGCCGCAGCATTATCAGGCCCTCGTCCGTCACCTTGAGAATGGTCGATTCAAGGCCCACCGGCGTCGGCCCGCCGTCGACGACGAGCGGGATGCGGTCGCCCAGCGCGGTGTTGACGGCTTCCGCCGTCGTGGCACTGACGCGGCCGGAGATATTGGCGCTGGGGGCGGCGAGCGGACGGCCGAGGCGGGCGATGACGTCACGGGCGAAACCTCTTGGGCAGCGCAGCGCAACGGTGTCGAGACCGGCCGTCACCAGCGCGTGAACACCGGAACCCTCTCGATGCGGCAGCACCAGGGTGAGCGGTCCCGGCCAGAATGCCTCGGCCAGCCGCGCGGCCAGCGGCGAAAAGGCGGCGATGCGCTCGGCCATCTCCCGATCCGCCACGTGGGCGATCAAGGGGTTGAACCGCGGCCGGCCCTTGGCCTCGAAGATACGCGCCACGGCCTCGCCATTGGTCGCGTCGGCGGCCAGCCCGTAGACGGTCTCCGTAGGGATGGCCACCGGCTCCCCGGCCGCCAGCAGGCGGCAGGCTTCCTCCAGTGCTCGGTCTTGCCGCAGGATCTCGGCCAAGGGTACGCGTCTCCTTTTCCGAGCGGTGCCTACCCTGCCGGCGCTTTGCGGGCAAGTGCCGGGCGTATTCACGAACAATGGTCTTTAGAATGCCGCCTTTCCCATCACCCGTTTATTAATCCCCCGATGCTACCTTTCCGTGTGAAAGCGGGCGGGGGATTTCGCAATGAGGATACGCATTATCGGGCCATTGGTGATGGCTGCCGTTCTGGCGGCCGGTCATGCCGGCGCCTCCTCCATTCTCGAGCTCGATGCGATGGAGGTGGGGGCCGTACCGGGCGAAGCGCCCGTCGCCATCAGCACTTCCGTTTCGATCATCGGCGAGCCGGAGGTGACCTTCGAGAGCACGGCCGCCGTCAAGAAGGAAGACAGGCGCCGTTTCGATCCCGGCCCTCTGGTCATTCGCGGCGGTCTTGCGGGCGATGCCTTCGCGCGTGCCGCGCCCAAGCAGCCGGCGTCCGCCGCGCCGCGCCAGGCGAGCGCGCCCGCGGCCGCCGCACCAGCT
>NZ_WQNH01000099.1 GCF_009812055.1 Chelativorans xinjiangensis
TCACGTGCCGCAAAAACACCATGGATTGAGCCGCCAAACGACCTTGAACACTCGCAAAAACAGCGGTTTATGGATGCGCACTAGTCTAACAACGGGCCTTTGTGAGATGCGCTCAGCTGAGTTCTTGGGCGAGTCCGATAAGAAGCCCTTCAGGCCCGCGGATGTAGCAGAGCCGATACGCGTCTTTATACTGGACGACTTCGCCTACGAGCTGCGCGCCGCGATTGCGGAGCCTTTCAAGCGTCTCGTCGAGGTCGTCCACGGTGAACATGACGCGGAGGTAGCCCAAGGCGTTGACCGGGGCGTTCCGGTGATCTGCGACAACAGGCGGCGTGAGGAAGCGGGATAGCTCGAGCCGGCCGTGGCCGTCCGGCGTGCGCATCATGGCAATCTCGACGCGCTGATCGCCCAGTCCAGTGACACGTCCGGCCCATTCTCCTTCGATCGTGGCCCGCCCTTCGAGCTCGAGGCCGAGCTCGCGAAAGAAATCAATCGCCCCTTCGAGGTCATCGACGACGATTCCTACGTTGTCCATCCGTTTGAGCGCCATGTGTCCAATCTACAAGGCGTCGTCTGGACCGTAAACTCATGAAACTGCTTGCCAGGTGAGCAAGTGGTTGATTCAGGGCTCTGGAGGGGAGCCTTGTGATACGTCGCCGGTTTGATCTGACGGATTTTGAATGGTCGCTAATCGAGCCATTGCTGCCGCAAAAAAGAGCCGGGGCGTTGCGCGGGTCGACGACCGGCAGACTTTACACCGCCTCCACCTGCAGTTCACCGCCCTTCGCCGCCACCACGCGCACCCTCGTGCCGGCCGGAAGGTCGGGGCCGGAGACGCGCCACAGCGTGTCGCCCAGGCGAATGCGACCGCGGCCTTCGGTGATCGGCTCTTCAAGGGCCGCGGTGCGGCCGACGAGCTGCTTGGCCCGCTGGTTGAGCAGGGGTTCGTCCGTTTCCTCCCCCCGCCGCGCGTCCATCAGCTTCTTGCCGATATAGACCGAAGCGAGCGACAGCGCGAGGAAGACGAGAACCTGTATCTGCCAGCTCCAGAAGGCCATGCTCCAGAGCTGGAGCGACAGGGCGCCGGTGAGGATGGCGGCAATCCCGATCCACAGAAGGAAGGCGCCGGGAACCAGTATCTCCAGCGCCAGAAGCACGAAACCCAGGAGCATCCAGTTCCAGGGGCCCAGCTCGCTCAGGATACTCATCAGCATGGCGGGCCTCCGTTCAGCCGCGGTCCGGTCCGACGGCGGGCGGGCGCGCCGGGGAGGCAGGGCGGACGGTCTTGCCGTCCTCGCCGAAGACATCGCGGGCAATCGCGCCGATGCCGCCCAGCGTGCCGATGAGCGAGGAGGCCTCGAAAGGCATCAGCACGATCTTGTTGTTGGTCGAGGAACCGATCTTCGCCAGCGCTTCGGTGTATTTCTGGGCGACGAAGTAGTTCACCGCCTGCACATCGCCCTGGGCGATCGCTTCCGAGACCACCTGGGTGGCGCGCGCCTCGGCCTCGGCTGCGCGCTCGCGCGCCTCGGCGTCGCGGAAGGCGGCCTCGCGGCGGCCCTCGGCCTCCAGGATCTGCGACTGCTTCAAACCCTCGGCTTCGAGGATCTGCGCCCGCTTGTTGCGCTCTGCCATCATCTGGCGGGCCATGGATTCGACCAGGTTCGCCGGCGGGTTGATATCCTTGATCTCGACGCGGGTCATCTTGATGCCCCAGGGGCTGGCCGCCTCGTCGACGATGTGCAGGAGCCTTTCGTTGATCGTGTCGCGGTTGGACAGGAGCTCGTCCAGATCCATGGAGCCCATGACCGAGCGGACGTTGGTCATGGTCAGGTTGAGGATCGCGTTCTCCAGCCCGGCCACCTGATAGGCCGCCTGCGGCGCGCTCAAGACCTGGAAGAAGGCCACCCCGTCGACGGCGATGGTGGCGTTGTCGCGGGTGATGATCTCCTGGGTCGGCACATCGAGCACCTGCTCCATCATGTTCATCTTGGCGCCGATGCGGTCGATGAAGGGCACGATGATGTTGAGGCCCGGCGTCAGCGTGCGCGTGTAACGCCCGAAGCGTTCCACCGTGTAGTTATACCCCTGCGGCACCGTCTTGATGCCGGCGAAGAGCAGAAGAAGGACGAGAACGACAAGAACGGGAATGAGAATATCGAAACCTGAAAAAGACATTGGATACTCCTGAAATGCCATTTTGGGCTTGTGGGTGAGGGCGCTGCCCGTCAATTGTGGCGGGAGTGTAGCCTAGCGGTGGACGCGCCGCGAGATGGAAAATGGCAGGCCGCGGGACCTCAAACCCACCCCGAAAGCTCGCGCCGCACCAGCGCTTCGATCACCGCCATCCCTTCCTCGCTGTCGTTGAGGCAGGGGATGTGGGTGAAGTTCACGCCGCCGGCCTCGTGGAAGATCTCGCCCGCCCCGATGGCGATCTCCTCCAGCGTCTCCAGGCAGTCCGAGACGAAGCCGGGGTTGAAGACGGCGATGGACTTCACGCCCTCGCGTGCCAGCCTTTCCACCGTCTTGTCCGTGTAGGGCTGCAGCCACTCCTCCGGCCCGAAGCGCGACTGGAAGCAGGTGAGGAGCTTCTCCTCCCCCCAGCCGAGACGCTGGCGCAGGAGGCGCGAGGTCTCATGGCAATGCTCGCCATAAGGGTCGCCGCGCCGCGCATAGCTTTGCGGGATGCCGTGATAGGAGGCGACGACCACCTCCGGCGTAAAATCGATCGAGGCCAGATGGCGCTCGATGGAGCGCGCCAGCGCGTCGATATAGACGGGCTCGTCATAATAGGCCGGCACGGTGCGGAGCGCCGGCTGAAAGCGCATCTTCGTCAGCGCCTCGAACACCTTGTCGTTCACCGTCGCCGTGGTGGAGGCCGAATATTGCGGATAGAGCGGGAAGGCGACGATGCGCTCGCATCCGCGCTCCATCAGGCTCTTCGTCACCGTCTCGATGGAGGGCTTGCCGTAGCGCATGGCCCAGTCGACGATCACATGCTCGTGGTCCGCCAGCGCCGCACCCAGCTTCTTCCCTTGCGCGCGGGTGAAGGTGCGCAGCGGGGATTCATCGCGCTCGCGGTTCCAGATCTTGGCATAGGCGGCGCCGGATTTCTTCGGCCGCGTGTTGAGCACGATGCCGTAGAGGACCGGATACCAGACAGCGCGCGGCCACTCGATAACGCGCCTGTCCGATAGGAACTCGCGCAGATAACGGCGCATCGGCCAGTAGTCGGTGCCGTCGGGCGTGCCGAGATTGACGAGCAGGACGCCGACCTTGCCGGTGTGGACACGAGGCTGGTCAGAAGAAGGGGAAGTGGTGGCTTTCGGGTCGGTCATACGCGGGGTGGGCTTTCCTTCCAGGCATCGTACCTGGCTTGATCAATCGCGAGGAGGCGGCGCCCCTTCGCGCCCCCCTCTGTCCTGCCGGACATCTCCCCCACAAGGGGGGAGATTGGCCGTCGCAGACGGTTTCGCCTGCATTGCAGTAAAGGCGCCCGCGCCAGTGGCCGGCGCAATCTCCCCCCTCGTGGGGGAGATGTCCGGCAGGACAGAGGGGGGCGCGAAGGGGCGCCCAGTGTCGCCGGAATGTAGTGTTAGCGAAGCCGTTCGCAAATGACGCTTCTGGCCGCATGCAAAACGAATGCCCCGCCCGAAAGGCTGGGCACCGACACTATCCGGCAGGCTATTCGGCCGGCGGCACGTTCAGCGTGGCGCCGACGACGAGGCTGCGCTCGCCGAATTGCGGATTGGCCTCCGCCAGCGTGGACCACTTCTCCGGGTCGCCGTAGAACTTCTGCGCGAGGTCCCAATAGGTGTCGCCGCGCATGATGACATAGGTATTTTCCATGGCGGCCGCGTCCTCGGTGGCGTCCATGGGTTCTTCCGTGGCCGCCATCTCGCCTTCCGTTTCGGCCTCCGGCTCGGCCATCGCGGCTTCGCCGTCGGCCTCTTCCATCGGCTCCTCGGAAGCGGCCATCTCTCCGCCCTCTTCCGTCATGGCGTCGTCCTCGGCCATCTCGGCCGGCTCGTCCTCAGCCATCGCTGCACTGGCTTCCGCGATGCGGCCATCCGTATAGGGCTGGTAGGGCTTGTTCTCGGCCAGATAGTCGGCCACCACCTGTTCCAGTCCCGGCCCGTAGTCATAGGCGTTCTCGGCATTTTCTGCGAAAAGGGCATAGCCGTCGCCGCCGCCGCGCATGAAGTTGTTGGAGGCGATGGTATAGGTGGCGTCGGGGTCGATGGGCGCCCAATCGTCGCCGTCCATGACCTCGACCGAGGTGATGCGGCTGTCGGCCTCGGCAGACGGGTCGAACGTGTAACGCAGGCCCGAGACCTGCGGGAAGCGGCCGGCGCCTTCCTCGAGCTGGCTGACGCCGCTTTCAAGCGAGGCGACGACATCCGCGCCCTTGAGCTGGAAGGTGGCGAGCGTGTTCTGGAAGGGCAGCACCTCCAGCACCTCACCCATGGTCACCTCGCCCGCGTCGATGGAGGCGCGCAAGCCCCCGCCATTGGTGATGGCGAACGCAACGCCCTGGTCCTTGGTGCGCGCCAGCATGGCATCGGTCACCAGGTTGCCCATCTCGCATTCCTTCGCCCGGCAGCTCTCGCGGCTGCCGTCGATGGGGGCGGCCGTCTCGGAGACGACGGTGGTCTTCAATTCCTCGATGGGGCCGGCAAGCTCCTGAACGCGCGCCGCCACCTCTTGATCCGGCTCGATCGCGGCGTCGATCAGAAGCACGTCGCCGGTGGCTTGGCTCACCGTGCCCTCGTCGTCGAAGATCACGTTCAGTTCGCCCAGATACTTGGAATAGGCGTTCGCCTGGACCACCGGCACCCGATAGCCTTCCGGGTTGTCGACAAAAGTGGGATACGGGCCTTCGGCGCCGTCGACGGTGTTGGACAGAAGCGTGTTGGAGTGGCCGCCGACCACCACGTCCACACCCGGGATCTTGGCGATGGCCGCGAGATCCCGCGGGTAGCCGACATGGGTGACCGCGATGATCTTGTTCACGCCTTCCGCCTCAACCGCCTCGACGGCAGCGGTGATCCCCTCGACGTCCTCGATGATGGAGACGTTCTCGCCCGGCGAGGAAAGCTCGGCGGTGTCGTTGGCCACGGCGCCGACGATGCCGATCTTCTCGCCGCCGACGTCGAGGACGACATATTCCTGCACCCGGTCGCCGAGCGCGGAGGCTTCCGTCGCCTTCACGTTGGAGCCGAGCACGGGAAACTCGACCTTACCCAGAAAGGCCGCCAGTCCGTCCTCGCCGTCGTCGAACTCGTGGTTGCCGACCACCATGGCGTCGGTCTCCATGAGGTTCAGGAACTCGGCCTCCACCTCGCCTTTGTAGGTGGTGTAGAAGAGCGAGCCCTGGAAGTTGTCGCCGGCATTCAGGAATAGAACGTTCTCGCCGTCGAGCGCTGCGCGCCGGTCGCCCACCGCCGTGACAAGCCGCGCCGCGCCGCCGAAGCATTCACCGGCGGCATCGTCCTCGGCCGAGCAGGTCGAATCGTATTTGTTAATGGGCTCGATACGGCTGTGCCAGTCGTTGATATGCAGGATATTGAGCGTGTAGTCGGCAAAAGACGGCGCCGCCGACAGCGCCAGAGCCGACGTGCTCAAGGCCAGAACTGCAAATTTTCTCATGATCGTACTCCCGAGTGGCTCCCAGATTATCCCGCTCTACCGCCGCACCATGTCGGTTTCGTAACGTGTTGAGAACATGTTCCCACCGCCTCCAGGGCGATGCAAGAAAAACGTTGCCATTCCGCTCCCTTGGCGGGGATGATGCGCGTTTGGAAGCGTTGTGCAGCCTTCGGACAAGTCGCGCCCCTTCGCGCCCCCCTTGTAACTCAAGCTCCGCCGCATCTGATATACTCATAGTTGCGGTGGCTGGCGGGAGACCGATTCCCCC